>LBWX01000001.1 GCA_000995065.1 candidate division CPR2 bacterium GW2011_GWC2_39_35
ATTAAGGCTCCAATGAGTCCTGGTTCTCATATTCTTCGCCTCATGCCTGTTATAGAGGGAATTACGGCCCTTAAAGATGTTGGCTTATGGCAGCCTGTTACTGTACAATAAGGCTCATGAAGAACTTATGGTTAAAATCTAAAGATAAACTTGATAGAATTGGAAAAAATTTCTCTGAAGAAAACTTGATCGAATTCGATTATAAGGTAATGTTATTGTTATTCGTTTCTTTTCTTTTATTTGGCTTGATGGTGTCATTAAGAGTACATGGGTCCTCTATTAATTATTGGAATAAAATAATAGTTGGTGAGGAGCAGAATTATTCGATAGGTGAACCCAGAGCGATTAGAAGCGATGAGTGGTTAGTTGCCACTCCTTTTGCATTGTCTCAATATCACCATGAGCCTCAGTTTCCTTTAGAAAATGATAGTTTGGGTTATGGCAGCGTTCCTTTGCTTATGAATCTACCCGTAAAACATGTATCGGCTTTCTTTAGGCCCCAAAATTGGGGATATTTCTTTCTTGACCACGAAAGGGCTTTTTCGTTTTATTGGAATTTCAAAGTGTTTAGTCTTTTTTTGGGTTTTTTCTTGCTCTTAATGATTGTCACAAAAAGTAATTATTGGTTATCAATTTTTGGGTCATTGTGGTTATTTTTTTCGAGCTTTATGCAGTGGTGGTTTTCGATTCCGATTGCGGAGATGATTGGTAGTTTTAGTATCGTTTTTGTCTCCATTTGTTATCTTTTACTATCAGGGAAAAAGTTATCAATTTTTATCAGCTCGGTTCTTCTTACGCTTTTTGGCTTAAATTTTATCCTGTTTTTTTATCCGCCATTTCAGATCGCGCTTGCCTATTTACTCATTTTTTTGGTAGCCGGTTTTTCGTGGAAATACTTTTCGTTGGATAAATTCAAAAAACATTTGTCTTTTAGGATTATAATGATTTCTGCGAGTTTCCTAATTTCAAGCATTATCCTTATAAGATATTATTTTGATATTCAAGATACGATACCGATAATAATGAACACTGTTTATCCGGGTAGGCGCATATCGACCGGTGGAGACTTTTCTCTAGCCAGGTATTTTTCCGGTTTTTATGATTATTTTCTAAAAGAAGGCCGCATACCGTCAACAATCGATTTTGGGAATATCTGTGAGTCAAGCAGTTTTATTTTACTTTGGCCGCTTATCATACCGGGACTAGTCTATAACTATTTTAAGAAAAGAAAGGTAGATAAGTTTTTAATAGTTGTAATGGCATACATTATCTTTTTTTCGTTGTATGCCGTCGTTAAGTTTCCGGTTTTTATTACCAAAATTTCTTTACTTAGTATGGCGCCTTCGTGGAGAGCTTTTTTGGGAGTAGGAGTTGCAAGTATTATTGCCTCGGTTTACTATCTTTCGAACACTGACTATAAAAAATTTCTAAAGAGGCCGTTTATTCTTTTTGCCGCGGTAACGGTTTTTGTGATAACTCACGGTTTTTGGCTAAGATCCGTGACTCATGATTTTTTTAGATATCGAGAAATCTTATTTGCAAGTATTATGATCATAACGTTGTCATACTTTTTTTTAAAACAAAAAAAAATCGCTTTTTCGATAGTATTACTCATTTATGTGGCTATTCCAACTATTTTAGTAAACCCGATTTCGGTAGGTCTTGGATCAATATACAATAAAGATCTTACTCAATATGTCTTAGCGGTTACCAGCGAAGATAAAGATTCTGATTGGGTTGTTTTTGGAGATTCGAGTTACGCAGCTCTTTTAAAGGCTTCGGGGTTAAACGTCTTAAATGGTGTTAAATATACTCCCGATATCGAGCTCTTAAAAAAACTGGATGATGGGGCGCCGGATGATAAAACATACAATAGATATGCTCACATCAACATAGTCGAACAAGACATTTATAATAAAAATACTGTTACGTTTAATTTAATTCAAAGTGATTCTTATTTAATAAAAATTGATCCCTGTTCCGAGAGATTAAGAGATGTTGGAATTGACTATATTTTGTTTACAAAGGAACCTCAAAATGATTACTCGTCATGTATGATTCCTGTTAGAGACTCATCTATAAATAGTGCCTGGATCTACCGCTATAAGTAACTACTGATAAGCTCTTATTATAAGTTTGAAATTTTGGTTATTCTTTGGTATTCTATTGTGGTAATGAAAAGATATCTCAGTTTAATTAGCGAATTGGCAATTACCGGCTTTAAGCTTAAATACAACGGTTCTTTTTTTGGTTATCTGTGGTCTCTGGCTAATCCTTTAATGTATTTTTTGGTCTTGTACTTTGTTTTTACAAGAGTATTTGACCTTGGAGATTCCATAAAGAACTACCCGCTTTACTTGCTATTAGGAGTTACGATTTGGGGATTCTTTGCGGAAGCGACATCAGTTTGTATGAACTCGATTGTAAGTAACGGCGACCTTATCAGAAAAGTGTATTTCCCAAGGATTGTTCTGCCTATTGCCAGCAGTCTCAGTACATTTATTAATCTTATGCTGAATTTAGTCGTTGTTTTCGCTTTTGCATTGGTTTTACATGTTGATTTAACCACAAAGATAATGTTTATCCCGCTATATCTTATTGAAATATATTTCTTTACTCTCGGTGTTTCATTATTTTTGGCGGCATTGTTCGTAAAATTCCGGGATATTGGTCCAATTTGGGGTGTAGCAATGCAAGTTTTGTTCTACGCAACGCCAATAATCTATCCGATAACACTGGTTCCCGATAGATACTTAAAGTTAATGATGGTTAGTCCGTTAGCTCAGATAATCCAGGGTTTTAGATATAGTCTTATGTCGAATGATATTGGGACGTCTAGTGGCACTCTAGGAATTTTTGCATTTTTACCTGTATTTATTACACTTGCTGTTTTTCTTCTTGGCTATTTTAGTTTTCAAAAGATGGCTGCTAAGTTTGCGGAGAATGTATGATGGATGATATTGCAATAAAAGTTAATAGAGTGTCAAAAACTTTTAAAATACCGCATGAGAAAAATAGTACTTTAAAGCAAGCGGCACTAGGAGTTTTTCGTTCAAAAACATATGAGGAATTTAATGCTCTTAAGAAAATAAGTTTCGATGTTAAAAAGGGAGAGTTCTTTGGAATTATCGGTAGAAATGGGGGGGGAAAAAGCACGATTCTAAAGATGCTTGCTGGAATATATGTGCCTGATAGCGGTCAGATTAAAGTAAGCGGCAAGCTCTCGCCTTTTCTTGAGCTAGGCGTTGGTTTTAATCCCGAGCTAACGGCCAGAGATAATATTTTTTTAGGGGGCGTAATTCTCGGGTTAACCAAAAAAGAGGTTCGGGAGAAATTCGATAAGATAGTGGAATTTTCGGAGCTCAGAGAATTTATTGATATGAAACTTAAAAATTTCTCGTCCGGGATGCAGGTTCGTCTGGCCTTCTCTCTTGCCATAAATGTGCATGCTGAGATATTGCTGATGGACGAAGTATTGGCTGTTGGAGATGAAAACTTCCAAAAAAAATGTCTTGAGGAATTTAAAAAATATAAAGAGGATGGTAAAACGGTTGTTTTAGTTAGTCATGATATTGGAGTTATAGAAAAATATTGTGATAGAGCAATGCTTCTAAGAAATGGTGAAATTCAAAAAATCGGCAAGGCAAATGATGTTGTTAAGGAATACCAAATTCAAAATACTTTAGATAACCTAGAAGAGGGAGACGAAATTTCAGAGCCTAATACAAAAGAAGTAAAGGCAAAGATAGCTGAGGTAACGAATGTTGAGTTTTTTAATGATAAGGGAAGCAAAGTAAGTGAGATTAATACCGGCGACAATATAAATATCAGGGTACATTTTAAGCTAAACCAAGCGATCGAAAATTTAAATTTTGGCTTAGCGATCTTTAGTGATAATGAAGAGTATTATTACGGCATAAATTCGATTACTGATAAAATAAATGTCAAGAAATATCTGGATAAAAACTATTTTGATGTAAAATTTTTGTCCCTACCTTTTAACTCAAGTAATTATTATGTTAAAGTAGGGATATTTGGGGAAAATGATAAAATAGTTTATGATTTTATTGATAGTCTAAATACTTTTAAAGTAAAATCTTTAAAACAAAATGCCGGGCTTATCGATATTAGTTACGAATGGGAATAATAATAAATTCTAAAAAAGGAGGTTGAGATAGCTACCAAAGTTGCTGTAAAGAAAAAGAAAGTTCCAAATCCTCTTTTTAAGATGGTTCTTAAGGTATTTTTTTTAATTAGGAAATCTATATTTGTAATTAAGGAAGATGGCCTTATGTCATTAGTTATCTACGGCATCCGATTTATTAAAAAGAGATTTCGTCGATTAATGCTTAAATTTGCCGGAAGCGAGTATGCTTTGTGGATCAAAATGCATGAGGTTAAAGATAAGGGTGCTATAAAGAGACAATTGAGCTCTCTAAAATACAAGCCTAAAATCTCTATTATTGTGCCTGTATATAATGTAGATCCTCAATGGTTAGATAAGTGTATTGAATCCGTTCTCAAGCAAACTTACAATAATTGGGAACTTTGCATTCATGACGATGCTTCAACAAACGAAAAAACGGTCGAGGATTTAAAGAGATGGCAAGCCAAAGACGATAAGAGGATAAAAGTAAGCTTTGGTAAGACGAATATGCATATATCCGGTGCATCAAACGAGGCCTTAAAATTGGCGACAGGTGAATTTATTGCTCTATTGGATAATGATGACGAATTAGCTCCAAATGCATTCTTGGAGAATGTATTATTGTTAAATAAGCATAAAGATGCTGATTTTATCTACAGTGACGAAGATAAAATAGGAACAAATGGTAAGAGATATGCCCCTTTCTTTAAGCCTGAATGGTCTCCGGATCTAATGCTTTCCCAAATGTATACTTGTCATTTAGGGGTTTATAGAAAATCAATTATTGATAAAATTGGTGGCTTTCGGCTTGGTTATGAGGGTTCTCAAGATTATGACTTGGTTTTAAGATTTGTGGAACACACCACAAAAGACAAGATTCATCATATTCCAAAAATTCTATATCATTGGCGCACGTTAGAATCTTCAACTGCAGCAAGTTTGGATACCAAGTCTTATGCTTCAGTAGCAGCCAAAAAGACATTAACTGATTACCTAAGGCGAAATAAGGTAGAAGGAATGGCGATTGATGGTATTAAGCCTGGAACATTCAGGGTAAAAAGAGAGATAATGGGACAGTCAAAAGTATCGATTATTATTCCATTTAGAGATCAAGTGGAAGTTTTAAAGCGATGTCTTAAGAGTATCGAAGACAAAACGACCTATTCAAATTACGAAATAATTTTAGTAAACAATCAAAGTTCTGAGACGGCTACCTTAAACTATTTTACGGCTATTAAGAGAATGAAAAACATTCGGCTTATTAACTACGACAAACCTTTTAATTATTCAGCGATAAATAATTCTGCTGCTAGACACGCGCGGGGAGACTATCTAATACTCTTAAACAATGATACGGAAGTTATTTCTGGAGAATGGATAGAAGCTATGCTGGAGCACGCCCAAAGAAAAGAAGTCGGTATTGTTGGGGCTAAACTATTGTACCCTAATAACACCATACAACATGCCGGAGTTGTTATGGGTATTGGCGGTGTTGCCGGCCATGTTTTTAAATATATGAACCCTGATACCGATTGTTACTTTTGCAATGCTAATCTTGTTCGCAATTATAGCGCCGTTACGGCCGCCTGTCTCATGATAAGAAAAAGTGTTTATGAGGAAGTAGGCGGTCTTGATGAAATAAATTTAACAGTGGCTTTTAATGATGTTGACATGTGCTTAAAAGTTATAGATTCGGGCTATTTAGTGATTTATACTCCCTATGCCTTACTTTATCATCACGAGTCTTTAAGTAGAGGAAGTGATGATGAGCTAAGGCTTACAAATCCGAAGAAGTTTAAGAGAGTTATGAAAGAAAGAAAGTATATGGAGAAAAAGTGGAAAAGATATATTGAGAGAGACATATATTATAGTCCTAATCTCTCGCTTGTTAGAGAAGACCTCAGTATTAATATTGACTAGTTTGGATCCAGATGAAAATAAGCATAATCATTCCTCATTATAATAATGTCGCTTTATTAAAGAAGTGTCTTGCTTCTTTAATAAAGAACACTCCTGCAGAGTATCTGGATGATGTGATAATCATTGATGATGTTTCCAAGGATGATTCGGTAGTGTTTTTAGAGACCGTAAAATGGATAAAACTTATTGTAAATAAGACCAACCAAGGTTTTGCAAAAAATTGTAATAGGGGAGCAAAAGAATCAAAAGGAGACGTTCTCCTGTTTTTAAATAATGATACGGAAGTTTTAAAAAAGTGGCTCGAACCAATGCTGGATCTTTTAAAAAAGAATGAGGTTGGTATTGTCGGCTCTAAGCTCATATTTCCTGATGGGATGATACAGCATGCAGGCGTAGTTATTTCTAATGATCACATGCCCCGGCATATCTACCACCATGAGGATCCCGCTGCGTCTTATGTAAATAAAACGAGAGAATTTCAGGCCGTAACGGCCGCTTGTATGGCGATCAAAAAAGATGTATTTAATGCCGTTTCCGGATTTGATGAGGAGTATATTAATGGTATGGAAGACATTGATTTGTGCCATAAGGTGACTGCTAAGGGATACAAGATTTTTTATACGCCGGAGAGTGTTATTACTCATCATGAGAGCGTTTCCCCCGGCAGATTTAAGCACAATAATAAAAACAACGAGCTTTATCTAAGCCGATGGAGCCACATTAAGCCAGATGAACAGCAATACTATAAAGAAGATAGGAGGAGCTGGTTTTATCGGGTCAATAAGGAATTAAATAATAAGTATTACGGTTACTATTATTCTCAAAGACCATTTTATTTGCAAATGCCGAGATACTTCTATATGGTTGCTCAGAAGACTTCTTCTATTTTAAGGCTTTTTTTAAAGGGCGAGTTAAAAACGATAATAAAGAAAATTTTTAGGGTATCCGGAAATGTCAAAAGTTAGTATCCTGGTGCCGGTTTATAACGGCGGAAAATATTTAAAGAACACTTTAGAGTCTTTACTTTCTCAAACTCATGAAGATTTTGAGATTTTAATTGTTGATGATGGCTCTACCGACAATTCGGCAGACGTAATAAAATCTTTTAGTGATTCTCGGATTAAATACTTTAAGCAGGAGAATTCTGGGCGGCCGGCTGTGCCGCGAAACAAAGCCTTAAAAAAGGCTACCGGAGACTATATTGGGCTTTGTGATCAAGATGATCTGTGGTCCGAGGAAAAGTTAGAAAAACAGTTGGCGATTTTTAAAGAAAATAGAGATAGCGATATTGGCATTGTTGCTGCTGAAGCTAATATGATAGACGAAAAGAGCAGTATTATTGGCAGGATTAAGCTTAAAAAGACTGGCTATTTAGGCCCGGAAGAATTTTTTCTAAATTTATTGCCGGAGGACTTTGTTACTGCATGCTCAGTTTTGGCAAAGAAAGAAGTTTTTCATGAGCTAGGTGGATTTAAGGAGGATTTAGTAGGTACCGACGATTATGAGATGTGGCTGAGGGCATCTCAAAAATACGGTTTTTACGGGATGGAAGAATGTTTATGTTCTTGGCGCAAATTGGGCAACTCTTTATCATCAAATAGAACTAAAATCTACGAAAGCTCGATCGATATCATAAACTCTTACATGACAAAAGAGAGAGCACGCCCGATAAATGAGGCAGCCACAAAGTTTTATATGCGGATTTTTGGCTTACAGCTTCTTAATAAAGAATATGAGAAGGCTAAAGCATCTTTTATCATGGCCTCAAGCAGGGCGCAAATTAGTAAAAAAGGAAGGTATTTATATAAAGTTTTTAAGGTTTCGCCATTTCTGGCCTATATTATATTTAGAGCGGTTTATCTTTTGGATTCAGAAAGGGTATAAATGTCTAAGATAATGAAGGCGTGCGGAGTCAATATTCTAGCGAAGACAAAGTCGGGGATTCTTGATAATTTTGAGAGCCTCTGTAATGGCAAGCAGGGCTACATTTGTAAAGTAAATTCAGAGTATTTAGTAAACGCGTGCAAAGATTCGAATTTTCGTGATATTTTAAATGGTTCCTCTTTAAACACTGCCGATGGCATTGGCGTTTTGTGGGCGGCAAAATACTTGGCATTGCCAAGTTCTAACCCCCCCTTTTTAAGGCAGTTAAGGGCAGTCTGGCAAGCTATATATAGTCTAATGGCGATTTTATTTTATCCAAGGTACATAAAATCTGTAATTCCGGAAAGGGTTGGGGGAGTCGATTTGATGCTAGACATGCTAAAAATCTGCACCAAGGAACATAAAAAAGTATTTTTACTCGGCGGCCAAAATGGGGTGCCTCAAAAAGTTAAAGAAGTTGTCGAAAAAGAAATCGAAGGCCTAGAGATAGTCGGCTGCTTTGATGGGGATTCGGATGATGCGGGCATTGCTGAAATTATTAACAAATCAAAGGCCGAAATTCTATTTGTGGCTTTTGGTTCTCCAAAGCAAGAGCTTTGGATCATAAAAAATCTACCGCATCTTCACCACATTAGCCTTGCTATTGGCGAAGGCGGCTCCTTCGACTTTGTAGCGGGGGTTCAAAAAAGAGCGCCAAAAATGCTGCAAAAAATTGGGTTAGAGTGGCTATGGCGGTTAATACGTGAGCCAATGCGGATTACAAGGATAATAAATGCTGTTCCAAGACTTATAGTAACTACTGTAAAATATAAATTAGAAATTTTAAAAGCGAACAAATAATGAAGAAGACAGTTAAATTAAAAGCCATCACCTTATTTGATATTATGATCTTCGTTATCATCCTTCTTTTGTCTCTTATATTCTTTGTTTATGACCAAAAGAAAGACGCGGCGAGTAATGAAAAGACGATGAATGTTACGGTAAATGTCTCCGGGAATGCCGGAATCATTTACCCTGAGGTTTTAAAGCAGGGGGAAGCTTATTTAAACAGCGTAAATAGACCGGTTGAGATAATTGAAGTTTCAAGGAATACCGATACGGCCGGTAATTTATCCTCTATTGATATAAAAGTCTGCGGAAAAGGAACTATCGATGGAAGCAAATATGTTTTTAATGGGCAGCGGATATTAGTTGGGCAAAAAGCAGAAATACACGGCGGCTTTTTTGCTCAAGGAGTAGTTAAGCGGATAACTTATGAAAATGAATAATTTATACAAAAGCTCTCTAGCCTATTCTAAATTATCTCTATTTTTTACGGTCGATTATAATCTAAATCTTAAAAACACTTTCTGGGGCAATATTTTAAGAAAATTTTATTTGCCATTCGTAAGCGAATCTTGCTTTTTTTTAAGCATTTTGCTTATCTGGTACAAGGGTATATTTATTAAATTCTCGGGCGTTTTTAGTACAAATTGGCTTGCTCTCGTAATCCTCTCTGTCGGTTTTATTTTTTTAAAAAAAGATAAAATACATTTGCAAAAGATTCATCTTACCTATCTCATCTTTCTAACATTCTCTATCTTTTCCGGTTTTTTGTCGGTTCTGAGGGGAATTGATGCCGGGATGGTATTTAAGGGGTGGCTTATATTATTACAGTTTGGGCTGGCTCTTTTTGTGGCCGAGGGATTAAATATTTCTTTAAGGTCTCTATCTAAATATATTGTCTTTTTATCTCTTCCGATTTCTCTTGGCGGTATATACCAACTAGCGAGTCGCATTAAAACCCCAAGTGCGTGGGTGGCAGCAGGCGAAGACATTACGTTAAGAGTCTTTTCCTTTTTTAGCAGTCCGAATGTACTAGGTATCTTTGTATCTCTTATTATCTTCATGTCTATTGGCTTATTTTTTAAAGAAAAGAAAAAATATTATGCCGGAATTGCTTTTATTAATTTAATTGTCCTTGTTTTTACTTTTTCTCGGACAGCCTGGCTGGGTTTTTTTATAGCACTTGTGGTTTTTAGTTTTAATTATTATAAGAAAGCTTTAGTTCCTGTTTTTTCTATACCGCTCATTAGTTTCTTATATGGTCCTGTTAGAGAGAGAATTTTAAATGCGACATCTAGTGATTATCTATTTGAAGCGGCATTAGACGGTAGGCTTTGGGCAATTATAAACGGTTGGTATATATTTTTGCGCCACATTTTTTGGGGTACCGGTCCCGGGACTTATGGCGGCCAAACGGCCATCGAAAATGCGAGCCCGATTTATCTTGGAGGTATTCAGGATGGTTATACTGCCCTATATTATACCGACAACGAATGGCTGCAGATTTTAGTTCAAACCGGCATAGTAGGTTTTGTAAGCTTTGTTATCTTTGTTGCTACGGCTTTAGCGAGTATTTTTAGGAAATTTAAAGAAAAAGGCGATATAATAGTGCTATCAGTGATTTCATCATTAATTTGTTTTTTAGTTGCCGGATTTTTCTCAAACGTTTTAGAGTTTGGGGTACTATCTGTAACGGTCGGCGCACTAATTGGAGCCACGTTAAATGAGACCTAAAAAAGTTGCCATAATTTATAGCGGGGCGAAATACTGGGGCGGTATTGAGACATATTTAGCCCAGCTTTTTAAATATGCTGATAATAAAGAGGCAGCGTTAATTCTTATTAGCTTAGGAGATTGGCCGCTTGTAAAAGCTATAAAGATGATTGGCGGTGATGTAAGGGTAGTTTCGGGTGCTAGGGTAAGATTAACAACGGTTAGGGATATTTCCAGCATAATAAGAGATGAGGGTGTTAGCCTCATTGCGTCCCAAGGCGTCGTGGCTAACTTTTATGCAAGACTAGCTTCTAGGTGTACTAAAATTTCAAGTCTTGTAACCGTTCATAGTGAACTTCGAAACGATTATCCAAAATTTTTGTCCCGTTTTATTTATGTTCTGTCCGACAGATTACTTCGCGGGTACACAAGCAAATACATAACGGTTTCTAAATATCTAAAAGAAAAATTATCACAAAGTGGCATTAAGCCAAGTCAAATCAAGGTGATTTATAATGCGCTAGAAGATTCCTTGAAAGGGTCGAACCCTTTTAAAAAGGGTTCGACCCTTTTTAAGGGCAAGGGGGTAACAATAGGTTCGGTTGGAAGGCTTCATAAGGTAAAGGGTTATAATAATTTAATTGCGGCAATGGGTCTTTTAAGAGATAAGGAGGTAAATCTTGTTGTGTGGGGCGAGGGCGAAGAAAAGGAAAATATTCAAAATCAAATCGATGAATTAAGTTTGGGTTCACGCGTCAGACTTGCCGGCTTTGCTAAGGATTTGGGCGAGGCTCTTAAGGAGACAGATATCTACGTCCAGTCGTCTATTTCCGAGGGTTTTGGACTTGCGGTTCTAGGGGCGATGATGCATGAAAAACCGGTGATTGTCACAAATGCCGGAGCTTTACCTGAAATTGTTGAGGATAGAAAAACCGGAATTATCTTAAGAGAAAATACACCCTTAGCAATCGCCGATGCCATAAGGGAGCTTATAGATAATCCGGAGTTTGCCGACAAGATAGGAAAGAATGCAGCTGCTCATGCAAAAGAAAAGTTTAACACTAAAAATTGGGCCAACGAAACAATAAATACCTATTTGGAGGCATCCGAAAAAGCCGAAAAAGGGTACCACCTTTTTTCGGGAAAGGATATTAAATGAAGATAGTCCATATTTTTCATTACCCGGGCCAAGGCGGTTCCGAGCAGTATGCATATTTACTTTCCAAATATGCTATAAAGGATGGCAATTCGGTAGAGTTCATCTTTGGCAGCGAAGGCCCATTCGTCGCGAGAGCTGAAGAATTAGGGTGTAAAATCCATTTTGTCGACATGAAGTCTATTTATGATGTTGGGGCAATAATAAATCTCGTCCGGATGTTTAAAAAAATTAGGCCCGACGTGGTTCATACGCATCATCTTCGCGAAAATTTCTTAAGCATTATTGCTGCTAAATTTTCTCCCGTTAAAGCCGTTATCTCGACTATGCACTGGATAGAACCAAAGAGCAGATTTAAAGCTTTTGCGGAGCATATTTATAGTTTGGGGTTAGACAAATTTATCGCCGTATCTGAATTAGCAAAAGATTATTTACAAAGCGAAGGAATAAGTAAAAAGAAAATCGAGGTTATTTATAACGGGATAGAGGTCGGGCCTGTAAATAAGGAAGCAATATTAAAAGAAATCGGACTTACAAAATATGATAAAATTATTGTAAATGTCAGCCGATTTACGGCAGAAAAAGGTCAAAAGACTTTAATAGAGGCTTTTTCTAAAGTTACGGACGACAAAGCGCGATTAGTTCTAGTTGGTGCCGGCGAATTATTAGAAAATAGTAAGAAACTGGCAGAAAGTCTTTTCGTAAAAGATAAAATAATATTTGTTGGCGGCAGAAACAATGGATATGAAATAATGAGCATTGCCGATGTTTATGTGCAGCCATCGGAGATGGAGGCCTTTGGTCTTAGCGTTATCGAGGCCATGATGCAGGGGATTCCGGTTATTGCTTCCATAATTAAAGCTCATGAAATCGTTTTAGATCATGGCAAGTTTGGTACTTTATATAGCAGTGAAGATGCCGATGATTTAGCCCAAAAGCTTAATGAAGCTCTAAATAATCCTAAAATTGCAATTGAAAAAGCAATGAAAGCTAAAGAATATGCCTTTAGGAATTACACGGCAGAGAAGATGTGGAAAAATACTAACTCTTTATATATAAAACTCTCAAAGAAAGGCTGAGAAATGCTTAAAAAAATATTGGGTCTTAAGAAATTCTTTATGTGGGAAACAGAGATAAAAGTTGCCGTAGGGATTATTGTTGTCTTTGCTCTACTTTCTGTTTTTGAGCTAAACAAAGTTTTGGCTTTTAGTAAAGTGAGGCTCGAGATCAGACAGCCAAAAGAAGCTTCTTATATTCTAAGGGATGGTGAGGAAAACATGTTTAGCGCTTCCAATAATCCGGCCGGATGCGCTGCTGAACCCGGAAAAGTAAGTTACTTTTCGAACCTTAGGCTTGCGGCCCTCATTTCTAATCCAAGAGTCATGACTCTCCCTGAGTCTGTTCATAGTAGAAATGAGAATAAAGAATATGTTTTTGAGATAACAAAATTCGGTAGGACAGCTACCTATTTTTATAGTCCCGATATGCTCCCCCCGGAACTTAAGAAAATAAAAAATGAGCTTCAAAGTCCGTGGGAGGATAAGCTTAAGAAATTTGGATTCGAGAGCTAGTTCTCGAATTTAGAAAAGATATAAGTTCTTTACTAAAAAAGTCTTTACAAGTTTTTAATTTTCTGTTAAATTTATATAGCATTTAAAGAAAGCCTCATGAATTATGAGAAACACTCAAACAATCGAAGGAGCGCCTCAAAGTTAAGTAGGTTTTAATGCCGAACTTCTTAAATGGCCGCTCCCAAGCGGTTTTTTAAATGCCTGCCCTTTAAGTAGCTGCAAGCTAAGGAGGGCCTGTCTACTAGAAGGTAGACATGAATCTTGATAATTGAAATGAAGAACAAGAAAAGCATCAAACGCAATGCAATTTATAATCAGTATTCAGTGACAATGAATACTGGTCAAGGGTAAAAATAAAGTCGAGTAAGGGCACACGGTGGATGCCTTGGCGAAAGAAGCCGATGAAGGACGTAGTAGCCTGCGATAAGCGTCGGGGAGCTGGCAAACAAGCTTTGATCCGGCGATGTCCGAATGGGGAAACCCGGTGGGAGTCATGTCTCATCACTCATATCTGAATATATAGGATATGTAGAGGGCACCTGGGGAACTGAAACATCTAAGTACCCAGAGGAAAATACATCAACAGAGATTCCGTTAGTAGCGGCGAGCGAACGCGGAACAGCCAAAACCTTTTTAGTGTTAAAGCTTACAGGCGTTGTTAAAAAGGGGTTGTGAGGTTGCTACCCATTCTTAGTAATCAGTCCCGAGTATATCGAGGGGTTGATTACTGGGAACCACGAAGAACTGTAAATCTTCGGTAAGGTATAAAAAGCAAAAGATTTAATGGAAGGAACCTGGAAAGGACCGCCATAGAGGGTGATAGCCCCGTACGTGAAAAATCTTTTGGCCTTATGTAGCATCACTCTAGTACCACGGGACACGAGGAATCTTGTGGGAATCTGGGAGGACCACCTTCCAAGGCTAAATACTTCTTTCGACCGATAGTGAACAAGTACCGTGAGGGAAAGGTGAAAAGAACCCCGGCGAGGGGAGTGAAATAGAATCTGAAACCATGTGCCTACAAAGAGTCGGAGCATCGCATCAGGCGGTGTGACGGCGTGCTTTTTGCAGAACGAACCAACGAGTGACTTCATACTGCAAGGTTAAGCTGTTACGCAGCGGAGCCGAAGTGAAAGCGAGCCTTAATAGGGCGTTTAGTAGTATGTAGTCGACCCGAAACCGGGTGACCTAACCATGGGCAGGCTGAAGCGGCGGTAAGACGTCGTGGAGGGCCGAACCCACGTCAGTTACAAATGGCGGGGATGACCTGTGGTTAGCGGAGAAGCTTTAGGGCTAGCCCTGTAAATTAACTCTCGGGGGTAGAGCACTGAATCGGTCTGGGGCCTTTACCGGTACCCAACCGAAATAAACTCCGAATACCGAGAGATATTATTGCAGGAGTCAGAACGCGGGGGCTAAGCTCCGCGCTCGAAAGGGAAACAGCCCAGATCGCCATCTAAGGTCCCTAAATCTATGCTAAGTGGGAAACGATGTGAAGTTGCACAGACAACCAGGATGTTGGCTTAGAAGCAGCCATCATTTAAAAAGTGCGTAATAGCTTACTGGTCAATTGTGACTTTGCGCGGAAAATATAACGGGGCTCAAGCATAGTACCGAAGATGCGGATTTCGTACATTAGTACGGAGTGGTAGGAGAGCGTTCCTGTCTGGAGTGAAGCTGAATCGTAAGGTTTGGTGGACCGTCAGGAAGTGAGAATGTTGGTATGAGTAGCCAGAAAGGACGTGAAAACCGTCCTCACCGTAAGTCCAAGGTTTCCAGGGCAACGTCGATCGTCCCTGGGTTAGTCGGTCCTAAGCCGAGGCCAATGGCGTAGGCGATGGACAACAGGTTGATATTCCTGTACCGGTGTTATTGTTCCTCTAGCTGACGCTGGATGGTAGTCGGAGCGCACTATGGCTATGTGCGTCTAAGTGTCTAGTCCCTTCGGGGGTGAAGCACGAATGAAAGGTCAGGTAATGCTGGCTGATTCCGGTGAGCCAAACAGACAAGAAAAGGCTAGAATTAATAGATAACGCCGACCGTACCGCAAACCGACACAGGTAGACGGGTAGAGTATACCAAGGTGATCGGGAGAACCCTCTTTAAGGAACTCGGCAAAACAGCGGGCGTAACTTCGGGATATGCCCTGCCAAACTGTGTCTCACTACTTTGTGAGACAGAGTGTTCCAAAGAAAAATCCCAAAACTCTAATATGGCATTAGAGACGACTTTATGAAAGTAAGAATTTTTGAGCAATAAATGTGAACAATCTGTGTTTCGCAGTAGCGAGGCACGGTTTGGCCGCAGCGAAAGACCCCAGGCGACTGTTTATCAAAAACACAGGTCTCTGCTAACTCGAAAGAGGATGTATAGGGGCTGACGCCTGCCCAGTGCTGGAAGGTTAAGAGGAGGTGTTCACGCACCGAATTGAAGCCCCAGTAAACGGCGGCCGTAACTATAACGGTCCTAAGGTAGCGAAATTCCTTGTCGGGTAAGTTCCGACCCGCACGAATGGCGCAACGGTCTGGGGACTGTCTCAAAGAGGGACCCGGCGAAATACGGAAAGACCCCGTGGAGCTTTACTACAACTTGGCATTGGATTAGGGCATATCATGTGTAGCATAGGTGGGAGACTTTGAAGCCCGGACGCTAGTCCGGGTGGAGTCGTCAGTGAAATACCACTCTTGATATGTTTTGATCCTAACTGTTACCGTTATCCGGTATAAGGACAGTGTCTGGTGGGTAGTTTGACTGGGGCGGTCGCCTCCTAAAGAGTAACGGAGGCGTTCAAAGGTCGGCTAGGGCTGGATGGAAATCAGTCCGATAGTGCAAACGCATAAGCCGGCTTGACTGTGAGACTTACAAGTCGAGCAGGTGCGAAAGCAGGAGTTAGTGATCCGACGATTCGGCGTGGATCGGTCGTCGCTCAACGGATAAAAGCTACCCCGGGGATAACAGGCTGATTTCTTCCAAGAGTCCACATCGACGAAGAAGTTTGGCACCTCGATGTCGGCTCGTCGCATCCTGGGGCTGGAGAAGGTCCCAAGGGTTTGGCTGTTCGCCAATTAAAGCGGTACGCGAGCTGGGTTCAGAACGTCTTGAAGGAAGCTGCTCCTAGTACGAGAGGACCGGAGCGGACGAACCTCTGGTGTGCCAGTTGTCCTGCCAAGGGCATTGCTGGGTAGCTAACGTTCGGAAGGGATAACCGCTGAAAGCATATAAGCGGGAAGCCCATCCTAAGATTAGGTTTCGTTTAGATCCCATATAGAAGATGTGGTTGATAGGCTCTAGGTGGAAGCGTAGTAATACGTGCAGCCGAGGAGTACTAATAGATCGACGACTTGATTTTTACCTCTCTAGTCGCAACTGATAACACTGTATATGAATTGCGGCTAGAGTTATTGACCGGTATTTGTTGTTACGGAGTAACAACAAAAGTATGAATTAAGAATTTCGAATTATGAATTAACAGATTGGAAATTGATTCAAAACTCATAATTACAAATTCAAAATTGCTTGCATTAGCGAGTGATGCATCTTGTTCTTTATTCAATTAAGTGTCATCCTGAACTTGTTTCAGATCCCTTTGGGATTTCCGGATCAGTGTCCGGAATGACATAGATAGAATCCTGTAAAAAGCAGGGTTCTGGTGATTATAGCGTAGAGGTCACACCCGATCCCATCCCGAACTCGGAAGTTAAGCTCTACAGCGCCGATGGTACTTGGGGTTCGCCCCCGGGAGAGTAGGGCGTCGCCAGAACTTTGCTTTTTAAGTTAGATATATAAACGAGCCTAGATTTGGTGAGAATTAGATTAATAGCTAATCTCTAAGTTTGAATTTTATCATTGCATAAGATAATAGCGAGATAAATATTAACGATTCGGGTATGTCGAGAAAGGTAAGCGAGCTCATGCCTATTGAGGGTAATAAAACACTGGTTATAAAGGACAGAATGGCATAAGATACTATCCCAATCGTTATAATAAATAACTTCTTTCTTATTAATCCTTTTTCTTTGATCGCCGTTTTAACTAATAAATAAGTGCCGTAAAGCACGATGGCAATGCTGAACATCAGACTTAAAGGACTCCCCGTGCCCATTTCATAGTCAAAACCGCTGCCGTTAAACAGGATGTTTTTGACCATAAAACCTTCGAATAGTATTCCCGTCATCAGTACTAATGCAATCGAATAAAGGGAAATAGCGGTTTTTTTGGTTATGCCTTTGCATAGAGAAATGATCCAAACAATCGCAGTTATTTTAAGGAGAATGCTAATTGCAAAAGTTGATTTAAACAGTAAGGCGCTTTCCAATAAAACGGAGAGGTAGCTGACAGAAATATAAACAGAGAGAAGAACAGTAAAGGCGAAGAACGAACGATTAATTGGGCTGTTGCTGTTTTTTCTTAGAACAACAAGCCCCAAAATAACATTCCCCAACGAAGTGAGTATAGATGTTATGGCAAGTAGCATATATTAACATTACCAGAAATAAATGAGATTGGCTAGGCTTGGAGTGGGTTTCTTGGTGTTTTAAAGGCCATTGTTTGGCCAGCGATTTTGTTTTTTGAGATAATAGAGTTTCTTAGAACCTAAATCCTAGCAAACGAAGACGGAATCTCTATAATTGGGAAAAGTCCATATTGATAACATGCGAGATAGCATTTGCTAACATAAAACTTATAAACCTCAAACCAAAAAAATAATTACCGAAGCCAGTAATTATTTTTTTTGTCGCATGAGATATTTTTTAGCGATTAATTTTGAAATTTTAGCTTGAGTGTTTATTTAGGATTATGCCTTTTTACCCTGATTGTCTTTGAATTTGATCATGGCGTATGCGGAAAAACTGACGAAAATAAGAGAGGTAATATTATTTAAATACGAAAGACTGTTTATCCCTAAAAAGGGCAAGGCAATATCGGTTGTTAGCGATGTAACAGCAAAAATAATCAGCCCAGTATCGATATATATAAGCTTTTCTTTAACAATTCCCTGAGTTTTAAACGTTGTACGTATAAGAATAAATATTGCATATAATACTAGAGTAATATTAAAAATTGCTTGTGCATAGTATGTTATGCCCACGTAATTCATGATGTCATTTCTTGGGATAACGGCTACATTATCAAAATAAGAAATGTTGAGTATTGTAAATAAGCTAATGAGTGCCGCTATAGCATACAAAGATGCAGTAATTTTTTTGTTGTAACCTTTGCACAACGCAAGCGCCCAAGTAGCACCGCTGGCCGCTAATAAGGCTCCAATAAAAAATGCTGCTCTCAAACCCAGGCCGTTGGTAAAATCACCGCTATAGCCGTAAAAAAAATGATTGAATAAATTATAAAACGCAAGAAATATAGTAAAAATAAAAAATAATAGATTAATTGGGTTAGTTATGTTTTTTCTGAAAACGGTAATCCCTAAAACAAAACTTCCAATCGCTCCGATAAGAGCTGTGTATAAATAAACCATAAATTTATTATAAGTCATCATAATTAACAATGGAAGCATTTGTAATTATTCACCATTTTCCAAAACAAGTGTAAAATAAAACAAATACAAAAAACTTAAAAGAGCAAGTGCTAGCAAAAAAGTGCTATAGTAATTTAAAAGGAGGATAAAATGGCTGATGGTAAAAGCGTATCTTGCAAGACGGTAAATTGTAACGGTGCGGCAGGTGGTCTTTATGGCTTAGGTTTTCTTGGAGCGCTGGTGTATTTCATCCAGCACGCCACTACGTTTGGGGCAGGGGTAATCGGTGTTTTAAAAGCTCTAATCTGGCCGGCAATCTTAGTTTACAAGGCGCTTGATTTTTTGAAATTATGATTAAGAGTAAAAACTGAGTTTGAAGTCAAGTGAAAAAGGCAGTTAATGAAGCGCAATCCGAAATAATTACTTCATGGATAAGAAAGTTATTAGTGATCATGAATTTAAGCCATTAGTTAAAAAGTTTGTTATTAATCATTCAAAGGATGACCAGACTATTAGTTACAAACAAGGCGTAAAATTGGCAAAGGATTTGGGGATTAAACTTATTAGCACTGCTGGCAGAGGACATATAAATAAGGAAAACCAAGCGATTTTGTGTTTGGAATAATCAAAAAAGAACCTGGGATTTGAGTTTCTTTTTTTATCGCAGGATTAAAATATCTAAATATGCTAAAATAAGGATATCAAAATATGTGTTTCCCATACAAAACACTATAATTATCAAGACGAGCTATATTCCCCTTTAAAAAGCTCTATTTTGGAAAAAGATCATCAATTTTTTTTTCCTCATGATGCCCCGACTGTTAATACAAGAGATATAATTAAGGGAACCGATTTAGTAATTGCGGAAGTTTCGTATCCGGCAACAGGCCAGGGTATAGAGTTGGGATGGGCTAATGCCTTTAATATTCCCATAGTTTGTTTTTATAAGAAAGATTCTAAGATCTCAAATTCTCTTAAATTCATAGCTGATAATTTCATAGAATATCTAGATGCGAAAGATTTAATAACTAAGTTAGAATTTGCGATTAAAAGTTATGGCTAAACTAAAAATAATTCTTAAGATCAATCCCTTTCGCGAGTCAGGGATTTCTCCCTATTTTTAAATAAATTATTGTAAAATCTCACTGAGACCATATTTTCTTATGTCTTAATATTTCTTTAAGCTAATACTTGTTATTCTTTTAGAGTTAATATTAAGGAGGATTATGAAGAAAGTGCTAGTTGTTGATGATCAATATTTTATTAGAGATACTTTTAAAAAGCACCTCGAAAACTTTAAAGATATAGAAGTGATTGAAGCGGCAAATGGTGACGAAGCGCTGGGAAAGATGTTAGTCGTAAAGCCCGATCTTATCCTTCTAGATCTTGTTATGCCAAATAAAGATGGTTTAACGGTCTTAAAAGAAATGCGAGATGATGTTGTAGCTCGAGAGATTCCTGTCATTGTTATTAGTTCGCATGCCGCGAAAGAGGTTATGGATACCGCAAAAGGATACGGTGCTAAAGAATTTATCGATAAAACTCAACTAAACAATAGCGATTTTATGGGTGTTGTCTTAAAGTATTTAGGGATGTAATTTCTCTAAAAGACGAACCAATTGCAATTATTACTTTTCCAATATCCGTGATTGACTCGAAAATAAACAAGGCAATTTCATCGTGAAACATATTTTTTAAATACTGATGAGATTGATGTCAGAAAACCTAAGCCTAAAATAAAACGAGTGATGTTTGAATTGTTAATTTGACTTTTTACGCCGCAATGACTATATTGTTAAAGTAACTTGCGAGGAAAAAAAATGAAGATTTTAGTTATTGAAGACGATAGATTGCTTAGCGACGTTATGAATAGGATCCTAAAATTTGCAGGATACGAAGCAATATTCGCAAAAGATGGCGCAGAAGGATTAAAAATAGCAAAAGATAATGATAGTATTGGGTTGGTTTTTCTTGACCTCTTACTTCCCCAGAAGAATGGGTTCGAAGTGCTAAAAGAACTTAAGGGTGATGATCAGACGAAAGATATTCCCGTTGTAATCGTAAGTAATATAGCCGAAGAAGCTAAGATAAAAGAATGTAAGGAAAACGGTGCCCTAGATTATATTATAAAATCTAATATTTCGGTAAATGCCTTAAAAGACACGATTAAACGGTACTTAAAGACAAGTTAAATGGGGGCAGGATGATTAGAGAAGAGTGGTATTAATAAAAAAACTATATTTCTAAATCTCTGGACTTGATTATCTCAACAACGATTCCTTGAATGCTAAGGTTTTCTTTTACGATAATTGGCTTATGCTCCGGATTAGAGGATTTTGGTAGAAGTACGGCATAACCATTGCCAAGCTTATAGAATTTAATTGTTGCTTCATCGCCAATAAGAGCTAGGATCTTATCTCCGGGATTAGCAGAGTTAGTGCTCTCTACTAAAAGCATATCGCCGTCCTCAATGCCTGCTTCGTTCATGGAATCGCCTTCGGCTTTTAAGAAGAAGTAGCGCTTGAAGATATTTTTTAAGAAATTTTTTTGAACCGGTATATATCCCTGAATGTTTGCCTCAGCAAATAAAGGCGTGCCACAAGAAACCGATCCGACGACAGGTATATTAATTGTTTCGATAATACTCGCCATAAGTCTAATCCCCCTACTTTTATGTTCCTCAATATTTATAAAACCTTTTTCTTCTAGGGCTGTTAAATATTGTCTTACCGAATTTACATATTTTAGATCTAAAGCCTTCGCAATTTCTTCGTAAGTTGGAGACATGAAATTTTCGCTTGTATAGTCTTTTATGAAATTTAAAACCCTCTGTTGTTTTGAGGTTAATGTATCTTCCATGTATTTATTGTATATTTTACAAACGATCCGGTCAAGAGACTTTTATGTAAAGATTAACTAAAAAAACAATATGTTCTTAGATGTTTATATATTTGGCGATTATATCTGAAGTTATCTGTGGTTAAAATAATGTAACTTGCTTTTCTATCAAACAAACCTCTATTTTTCTTTAGATTTTATAAACATTAGACATTACGTATTACAAAAAATAATCTTATATTCTAAACGAAGATCAATGAGAAAGGAGGTGAGAATATGGAGATGGAAGACATGAAAGACAAAATGAAAGATGAAATGGAGAATATGGAAAAATCTATGAAAAAAATGGAAGAAATGTCCGGGCAAATTGGGGGTATGGTGCCTCAGAAAATGAAGAATGACATGATGAAAATGAAAGATGCCATGGAAGACATGAGAAATGAGATGGAAGGCATGGAAAGCGAAACGGAGGAAATGTAGGGAGATTGAGGTTTAGATAAAAGAGAATCTGGATGGCCAGGTTCTCTTTTATAGTTAGAGTATTATATTAAATAAATATCCGGTAAAGATGATGGCTAAGGCTACAACGCCAAAAAATATAGCGAGAAGCTCTTTCTTTAAAACGCGTTTTAAGATTATAGCTTCGGGAAGGCTAAGGGCTGTAACGGACATCATAAAAGCAAGAGCCGTACCCATCGGAACCCCTTTTTCTATTAAAGCAGAAACTATCGGAATGGTACCAGCGGCATTCGAATAAAGAGGAATACCAACCAAAACAGCAGTAAGGACAGCCAGAGGATTATTTTTAGCGGTAATTCGAGATATAAACTCAGTCGGAATATAACCGTGGACAATGGCACCAATAAATAAACCGATAGCAATATAAGGTAAAACTTGTTTAGTAATATTGAAAGAATTTTCTTTAGCCAAGATTGTTCTTGTTTTTAAATCAAGATTAGCTCTGATAATGTTAGAGCAGGATGGTTGCCTCTTTTGGTCTTCAAAGTTCTGAAGCCATTTTTCTAGATTTAGACTTCCGATAATAATACCGCTAATTATAGATATAAGAAGACCGGAGGTAATATAGATGGCTGTAACCTTTAGGCCAAAAGTAGCCCACAAAAGGCCGATGGCGATTTCGTTATTCATGGGGGACGAAAGCAGAAAAGAAAAAGTAACTCCGAGAGGTATCTTTGCTTCCACAAAACCAATAAACATCGAAACGGCCGAGCAAGAGCAAAAAGGCGTGACGATGCCAAATAATGAGGCGAGTACATGGCCAATATATTTATTTTTACCGGTTAAGATTTTTTTAATCTTCTCAACCGGAAGATACGAGCGGATAAAAGTAACTATAAAAACTATCAGACTAAGCATAAAAATAATTTTTACAAAGTCGTAAATAAAAAAGCTAAGTGCGTCGCCGAAAGCACCTTCCTTGATATTTATGAGGTCATAAACAAACCACTCGACAATCTTTTGCCACATGAGGAGAATTATATACTAAAAGTGCTAAAGGCGGTAGGTTGTTTGGGCTTAAATAAAAAAAAGATCCGTATGGATCTTTTTTCCTCCTAAATAAACCAGCCTGGTTGATTTGCTTGGGAGGGGAGGCTCGTGAGTTATTTTTGTGAGCCCCTCGGGTATATCTACAACTAACGTTTAGAGTTAATGGGTAAATCCATGGCACATGCACCTTCGATGCAGGTACATCCATTTACTCCAAACTGTTCGTAGCATTTCTTGCGGGTTTTTCTGCCTTTATGGCACTTTCGAGCATAACCGCCGTTACCGAGTATGTTATGTCTTTCGTCGTGTACGGTTTTCTCGAAAGATCCATTAACAACAGAATTGCCACATAAAACGCATATCAATATGGTTCCTTGAATACGCTTTACGTCGTTACAGTGGTCGCATTCTACATCATGATAACCTTTGCACTTTGGGCAAATACAAGTGCCTTTTAAATGGGTTCTGATGTAGCGTCCATCGATCAACTCTTTCATGTTTACCTCCTTGGGTCTTGATCGCGGCATCTGCCGGATCAGTTGACATTACTGGCGGGTGATGCTTTGTCAAATTCTTTAAAATTGGTTTCTAAGTTTTCAAACAAAAATACAGACTCAAATTTTCTTACTTTCCTAGACCTAAAATTAATTTTAAATTCCTAATCAACTAAACCAATTTTCCTACCAGACATGTCTTAAATAAAAACCCAAGGATTCCTTTTAACTTTTTTAATCAATCTCCTATATATTTTATGTAAAAGAGCCCGAAGCTCTGAAAGCAGAAAGATTATATCATGAATGATGGCTTTTGTAAAGCCTTTTCGATCGAAATAACGATCGAAATAACGTTATTAAAGGTCAAACCTTTGACATCAGATTGCGGTTATGCTTAAATATAGCAAGTTTAACAATTAGTCAGTCACATTAAATTACTTTTAATATTTATGATCTTTTGTTAAAATGCTAAGGATGAAAACGGAGAAAACCATGAAATACAAGCGAATTATGCTAAAACTTTCCGGCGAGGCTTTTTTGGGCGATCGCGCGGCGGGTATTGATCCGGAATTTACCTTAAAGATCGCAAAACAGATTAAAGAAGTTTATGATATGGGTACAGAGCTTTGTATCGTGATCGGCGGCGGAAATATCTTTAGAGGTCTTTCGGCTGCTGAGCATGGGTTAGGAAGAACGACCGGTGATTACATTGGAATGCTGGCTACCGTAATGAACTCTCTTGCGCTTCAAGAATCCTTAGAAAAAATCGGACTCGAAGTTCGGGTTCAAACGGCTCTAACTATTATCGAAGTTGCTGAACCGTATATCCGAAGGAAAGCCGTTAACCATATAAAAAGAGGAAGAATCGTAATCTTTGGGGCTGGCAGCGGTAATCCGTATGTTACAACTGATATGGCGGCAGTTCTAAGAGCCCTAGAAATGGATTGTGAAGTTATCTTTAAGGCAACTAAAGTAGATGGTGTTTACGATAAAGATCCGGCAAAGCACGAAGGAGCCGTAAAGTATGATAGGTTAAAACACGATGAAGTTTTAATTAATAATCTAAAAGTGATGGATCCTTCAGCTATTGCTCTAGCTAGAGAGAATGAAACTCCGATAATTGTGTTTGATATCAATAAGCCGGGGAATATTACCAAGGCTATCCTTGGCGAAAATATCGGCACTATTGTTACTCATTTATAAGTATGCAGTTAAAGAGGAGTTCTAAGATGAACTCCTCTTTAACTTTTTAAGGCCTTAAGTACTCTTTTTCGATTGCTTCTACGCCGCAAAAATTGTATTATTTAAGCATGAAAATGCTTCTGAAAAAAGCAATTGAGTTTTTATATTGTTTACAATTCAAGAAAAAACTAAAGTTTGTTTTTCTCTTTGTAATTTTGGTATTTTTTTCTTTTTCTGGTCTCAAGATTGTTTATTCAGTCAAATCTGGTACCAATAACGAGATTAAACAATACAATAATCAGGTTTACGAAAAATTAAAAGAATTACAAGGATCTAAATTGCCAACGGCTCGGGATGAAAAAGAGGCTCAAATTGTTTATTTGTTAGCCCAGAGAAAATCGCTTCTTTTAGAAAAGATAAAAGATAATCCGGCTGTTCTAAAAGACAATGCTTTGCCTAAAGAGATTTATGCCGGTCTTCCGGATAGTGCCAAAAATCTGGTAGAGAAAGAAACAAAAATTAATGGCAAGCTAATGATTCTAGTTGCTGATCGTCCCAGCGGTAGAGAAGAAGATTATTACGAAATTAAAGACGAAGATCAAAATAAGACTTTTAATTTAAACTTTATAGAAAGTCCGCACGACCTGAAATCAAACTCAAAAGTTTCGGTTAATGGGCTTTTGTTAGAAAAAGAGCTTGTCCTGGATTCCTCGAATAATCCAAATATAATAGTTCTTGAGACTCCTCCTGTTGCATCTCTTATTTCCGGTACCAGAAATGTTTTAGTAATTCGCCAAAGCTTTCTGGATAGCAGCAATCCTTTTTCGGCAGCAGCAATGTCGGCAGAAGTTTTTACAGACGCAGATTCCAGTAAAAATTATTATATTGAAAATTCGTATAATCAATTAACTCTTGCCGGCGATGTTGTCGGCCCATACACCATTCCGTATAATAAGTCCGGCCAATGTCTATATAACGACTGGGCAGAAGCATCTTTAGATGCTGCCATTGCGGACGGGGTAAATGTTAACAATTACGACCACGCTGCCTTCGTTTTTGCAGATGTGCCGGCTTGTGCTTGGGCAGGGCTTGGCCATGTTGACGGGCCCTATACCTGGTATAACGGTTACAATGAGAGCACCACATATTCTCATGAGCTTGGCCATAACTTTGGGGCCTATCATGCTGCCATGAAATTATGCGGTACGGTAACTATTGATGACTATGCAAACTGTACTCACTATGAATACGGCGACAACTGGGATGTTATGGGTTATAGCTGGACGACGACAGCGGCTCATTTTAATGCACCGCATAAGATACAGATGGGATGGATTCCGACTGAGAGAGTCCAAAATATCACATCTAGCGGAACATATACAATTTATCCGGTTGAAACGACAACTTCCAACATTCAAGCTCTAAAAATCTGGAAACCTAATACCGATGATTATTATTACCTGGAATATCGGCAGGCTGTTGGGTCGGATTCATGGTTTGCGACGGGTATTACAAGCGGCGTAGTGGCTCATATCTGGAAGGATGGCGTAGACCCGACAACCCATTTGCTAGATCTAACGCCTGCTGATCATACCGGCTCTAATTTTTCCTTGCCGGATGGTAGTAGTTTTACAGATAATGTAAATGGCATCACGATCACCGGAGTAAGCCATAACGCAACTTCAGTAACTGTTAACGTTGATATCCCGGATCTATCTGATATTGATCATATTGATTTAACCCCATCAGCTCCTCAGACCATAAATGCAGGAACACAGTTGCAGTTTTCGGCAAAGGCCATGGATATCGGAAACCATTGGATAACAGGAATAACTACTTACACTTGGACAGGAACAGATAGTAATGGTTTGTTTACGAATTCGAATGCCGGGGATCATAATGTAAGGGCAACGTATGGGGGAGTAAATAGCCCTATTGTTGTGGTAACTGTTGTTATGGGTAATGTTTATAGTATTGTGCTAAGTCCCGATACAAACCAAACAATTACAGCGGGACAGACGATCCAGTTTACGGCTTCCGCCAGGGATTATTATAATAATGTTGTTCCGGACATAATATTTACCTGGGAAGGCACAAATTCTAGCGGCTTATTTAACAATACTAGCGCTGGCGCACATAGTGTTAGAGCTAGATATGCGGCTAAGTCAAGTAATCCAGTCCAGATAACGGTAAATGCCGGACCGGTTGATCATATATATATTGATCCCCTTGGCAATCAAACAATTACGGCAGGCCAGACAATCCAGTTCACGCCGCAAAGCCAAGATCAGTATAATAATGTGATATCTATCCCAATCGGAAACTACACTTGGCAAAATACAAACTCGAGCGGCTTGTTCAATAGCACCGTTGCGGGTACTCGTCTGGTAAAAGCTTCTTATAGCGGAGTGGATAGTGATGCGGTTCAAGTAACTGTAAATTCTGGAGCTCTTCATCATGTGAGCATTTCGCCGTCTGCAACCCAAAATATTACGGCCGGTCAGACGATCCAATTTACCGGTAATGGCCAGGATCAGTATGATAATAATATCCTAGGCCTAACATATGCTTGGACGGGGACAAATGCTTCCGGGTTGTTTAGTAATTTGATATCGGGAACTTATGGGGTAAAGGTTCAAACAAGTGGAATAGAAAGTAGTACAGTTCAGGTAACGGTGATTCCCGGCGTATTGCATCACGTGAGTATTAGTCCGGCAGTTAATCAGACTATTACGGCTGGGAATACTGTTTCCTTTACCTCATCGCCGCAAGATGAATATAATAATAGTTTAAATTTAGCCTGTTCTTGGACAAACACGGGCGCCGTCGATTCAGGCTTATTTAGCGAGACGACGACTGGTAACTATTTGGTAAAGTCGACATGTAGTGCAATGGATTCGGCGGTGATTCAGGTAACTGTAAATCCCGGGGCGCTGCATCATTTTTCGAGCGATATTGTGGCTAATACTACGGCCGGCCAGTCATTTAGTACAACATTTACGGCAAAAGATGAGTTTGAAAATACCAGAACATCTTATTCTGGAAGTCTAAATTTTTCTTCTGATGATACGCAAGCTATTTTGCCAACGGACGATGGTACTGGTTGGGTAGCCGGTCAGAAATTATTTGGTTTTACTCTAAAAACATCCGGCGGCAAAATTCTATCCGTTCACGATCCTATTAACGGAAATATATCCAGCAATTATACAGTAGATGTTGATCCATCGGTTTTTGACCATTTGGAAGTAACAGCACCAAAAGACAAGATTATGCCTTTTAGCTTAAATAAAATACCATTTACGGTACGGGCCGAAGATGGTTTCGGTAATCCGATCTCGGGCAAAAGCATTGCTGTGGGCGGTCACGGTGAAAATGATACGCTTGACGTAACTAACGGAACAACAGATGGAAATGGCGAATTTCTGGTAAACCTTTGGACTTTGGAAACAATCGGAGCGTCTATTAATTTATTATTTACTACTAGTGGAGGGGTGATAAATAGTGTTCCATTTACCGCCTCGGTTGTAAAAACGGGGGACTTTAGCGGTGATTCTTCTGTCGATTTAACCGACTTCTCGATGTTCTTAGGATATTGGCAGCAGAATACAAATGGCTTGGAAGATATTAGCTCGGATGGTAAAGTAGATCTAACGGACTTTTCAATTTTCTTAGGATTTTGGCACACATGAGATTAAAAAATTATTTTACAATTTTATGTCTTTTACTGCTTGCTATACCTATCCCCATTGAGGCGGCGGCAGTTACAGTTTCTCTATCTCCGGGTAGCAACTCTAA
Organism: candidate division CPR2 bacterium GW2011_GWC2_39_35; assembly: GCA_000995065.1. Lineage (GTDB taxonomy): Bacteria > Patescibacteriota > CPR2 > CPR2 > CPR2 > UBA9978. The sequence goes on from LBWX01000001.1 coordinate 28,511, forward strand.
GACCATAGGAGACTCGTTTGCGGTAAGTGTTTTAGTTAGCGCATCTACGAATGTTAATGCGGCCGAGTGTTATATTACGTTTAATCCGGCCGTACTAGAGATTGTTTCTGTGTCTCCGGTTACCTCATTCTTTAATTTTCCAATGCCTAGCGATACTTATATCTTAGATAACGGCAGCGGCTTAGTTTATTTCTCAACGGGGAAAACTGTTCCGGGTACGGGTAGCGGCTCGATTGCGGGTTTAAATTTTAGAGCAAAAGCCGCCGGATCATCAACGATTGCTTTGCGTGGCGATACTCGAGTTCAAAACCTAGGTACTACTATAGTAGATATTGCTTTTGGTAACTCTAGCGCGACTGTTTCTGATCCGGTAGTGGCCACCCCATCCAGCACTTCGTCATCAACTTCCAATACACAACCAAAGACCACAACTCCTGCAACGCCAAAAAATCAAAAGCCGTATGCCCCGACTGTTAGCTCTTTAACGCACCCCGAAGAGGCAAAATGGTACAAAGAAACAGTTGCCAAGATCTCCTGGGCCAAGGCCGCTGACGTTACCGATTTCAGCTATGGTTTCGATCAGACCGCCGGGACGGTTCCGGATGATACTTCCGAAGGGGTAGCAACTTCCAAGGAATTTCCGGATCTAAAAGATGGAACTTACTTTTTTCATGTTAAGGCTAAAAACCAACATGGTTGGGGTGCGGTAAAAGCTTTTTCTGTAAATGTTGATACGAAAAATCCTGATAATTTAAACCTTAATTTTGAGACTGGAGGTACACCGCTTGAGCCAATTTACGCCGCAAAGTTTGAGGCGACCGATGCACTTTCGGGGATTGATCATTATGAGCTAAAGATTGATGATGGTGCTTATGCTGCTCAAATAAGCCCATTTGCTTTGACCATAGCAGATAACAATGAGCATAGTATTGCCGTCAAGGCAGTTGATAAGGCTGGAAACTTTGTAGAGCTGGTAAAGAGTTTTAGCAAAAGAGATGTCGTGATACCGGCGCCAAAGATATCAGAAATATCCTCGATATTCAAATTGAAATCAGAGGAAGAATCCCTAAATAAGGAATATTTAATTAAGGGGTCGGGAACCGCTAAAACCAAAGTCAAGATATATGTGGATAATGTAGAAAAGTTAGAAACGGATGTCTTGGATAACGGGGAGTGGATGGCTCTCATAAAAGATCTTGGTGTGGGTAAACATATTATTTTTGCGAGAACGAGGTTCGGAGAAAAATTAAGTGATAAGTCGGATGATATTCAATTTGTATTGGGAGAGGACGGATCATTAGTGCTGGGACAGAAAAAGCATAATAGTTGGTATTATTTAATATTCATACCTTTGCTCGGACTCATTTATCCGGCTTATTTATTTGTAATTAGAAGAAGCCTTCATAAGAAAATATTTCAAAGCTCCTAGTTTCTTTTAGAAAAATTTCGTTAAAACGAGCATTTGTGCAAAGTTACAAAGCTTATGGTTATTTTTTTTGTAATTTTGTACAAAAGAACAATGGTTATGTTTGCCCTATTGATTATGATAGAAATGTAATTAATAGGGAGGAGAAATGGCTGGAACAACAATGGGGGGTAAGAAAGCCGCCCAGACAAATAAAGAGAGGCATGGTTCTAATTTTTATGAAAAGATCGGTAGAGTTGGGGGCCAGAAAAGTACTACTGGAGGGTTCGCCAAGGATCCCGAGTTAGCAAAAATTGCTGGCAGAAAGGGCGGTAAAGCTAGCCATAGGAAAATATCAATTTAGAAAATATTTTTTTAAAAGCTTCTTAAATTTAAGAAGCTTTTTTATTTTGTGAAGTCGAAAACCCGAAGTCGTTAAAAGTCCCAAAAGCTCATCTTAGTTATTTGCATTTTTTGTAGCACTAGTCGATGAACAACCACTGGGAATAACTTATATTTAATATGCGAGATGGAGGAGGAGAGGCTAGAGAAGAGATTTCGATGAGTGCAAGTCCGAAAGATATAGAAGAGGGGGTGAGAAAGATATGGCAAAAGAAAAAGGAAAGATGACCGTAGAGGAGGCTGGTCATTTAGGCGGAATGAAAGGCGGCCAAAAAGGCGGTGAGACGACTTCAAAAAAGTACGGCCACGAGTTCTATAAGGAGATTGGTCATAAGGGGGGACAGAAGGTTAAAAGGCTAGTAGGGGAGGGTAAGAAAGAAGAAATGTAATAAATAATAGATTATAGACACAAAAAGGAGGTGAAGACAAATGACAGAAGATAAGGGCAAGATGACAGTTGGAGAGGCCGGTAAGAAAGGCGGCGAGACTACGTCTCAAAGATATGGCCATGAGTTCTACGAGGATATTGGCCATAAAGGCGGCGAGACTACGTCTAAAAAGCATGGTCGCGAATTTTACGAGGAAATTGGCCACAAAGGCGGCCAAAAGGTAAAGAAACTTATTGAAGAAGGTAAAAAGGAAGAAATGTAAGATAATTATTAGTAAACAAAAAATAAAAGGAGGTGATTACAATGGCTGCAGAAAAAAAGGGTGCCATGACAGTTGCTGAGGCTGGTCGAAAAGGCGGTACGACAACGTCAAAAAAATACGGACCAGAGTTTTATTCTGAAATCGGTCATAAGGGTGGCCAAAAGGTAAAAAGGCTTATAGAGGAAGGAAAGAAAGCCGGAAGAGAATAATTTGACTCATAGAAATCCCCGCCCACAAGCGGGGATTTTGGTATCATACAGCTCGCTTTAGCTGGAAATTAGGCGTCTCATAACGCGGCGGTCTTTTCTTTGATTTACTTTCCATTCGGCTTCACAATTTATGCATTTAAAAAGGGTGTTATTTTGTTGTAAGCCAAAAGTTTCACATTTAGGACATGTGGCGCGTTTTGCGACCCATTTTCTATACGTATGAAGACATTCTTCAATATGTTCCTCGTTTATCAAAATCTTATAATTTTTAGCATCTTTCTTTGCCTGGTCCCAAGCATCTTGCTCCATTTTTAAAAGCTCTAAATCATACCGGTATTTTTTGTGACCGAGTTTAGCATGTGCTATTTCGTGTAGTAGGGCCATAGCCCCTTTAGAGTGCGAGAGTTCTTTGGGGACGTAAGTAATTGTTTCGGTAGTAGAGTTATAGGCAAATCGTTTACCAGGAACGCAAACGTAATCCTTAAATATATCTTCGTACATGTCCCCCCTTAACATTCGTTATTTGATATGATCGGTATGTTTATTTTATTTTTTTTATAAACGAAGTCAATATTGTTTTAGAAATTTTTGTAACTATTAACAAAAATAACAACAAATATTCCAAAATATTTAGATTTGTAACCGAAAGAGAGTACGAGCTCTACTTGTTAATTTGCATCTAAATTAATGTAAGTTAAATATTTTTGCGTTGTGATGAGGTTTTTGTGTCCCGCAACTGTTGCGATTTCTTCAATACTTGCGCCGCTTTTCAGTTTATTGATGCAGAAGGTGTGTCTTAGGTCGAATAGTGTTGCATTATTAATTTCTGCTTTTAAAAAATACCTGTTTATTTGACGTCTTAGATTACGGATGTTTAAAGGGATACCCGATGCTGAGACGAATAGATTTGCTTCCGACGATTTTGGTCTTACGGCGAGATACTTAAGGAGATTTTTTAGTGATAAATCTTCGAGCGGAATAGTCCTGTCCTTTAGAACCAGACTGCCCTTGTTTTCAGTTAGAAGAAAATCAGTCATTTTTAAGTTAATGACTTCGCCAACCTTAATGCCTGAATAGAGCAGCAGATATACAATAGCAAGAGACCTTAAGTCGTTTTTTATTAGGTCTCTAAGTTTACTTATTTCTTCTTCTGTAAGCAGTCTCAATTCCGTACATTCTTTAGGCGTCGAGTTGCTCGAAATATAATGGATAGAGACATTATATTTTTCTGATAAGTAGTCCAAAAAATTATTTACAGCAGACTTTTTACTATTAAGGCTTTTAGTGCTATACCCTTCTTTGCTTAAATGCACCATGAAAAGCTCTGTGGATCTTTCTGAAATCGTAAATAAATCCTTATGCAAACCCCAAAAATAACAAAATTGCCTGACGGTATTTTCATAGCTCCTTGCGGTTGTTTGACTGAGTGTTTGGTTTCGAAGATGGCGTATATAATTTTCTAGTATTTCGGCGACTGTATCCATCGCTTCATTATACATAATTATAAAGCACTGTCAAAAGGTTAGAATGAAACCCTAAAAAATATATCAAATGCATGCCAAACCCGATAAAATCATATTCTCATTGACAAAAAAGGGTTTTTCGGCTATACTTAGATAAAGTACTTTTTAAGTTAAATTTTTTCTAATAAGAATGTTAGCGACTCGCTAATTGGCGTAAAACCCGTTAGCTTGTTGACTAGCATTCCTATTTGAGAGAGTTTAAGGGACTTGTTGCGCTATAGTATCGATCAGATAATAATTTAGTGATAAACTAATTTGGCAGAACACGTTTTGCCAAACAAATTTGTAAAAATAATGAATGTAATTTAAGCGCAGTCATATAAAATTACAATTAACTATAGGGAGAATCTATGACTCCAACATTAAGAAACATACTTATTCCGATTTTAATCATAATCGCTTTTGTTGGGATTGCTTTAGGAGTAGCTAATTATAGAAAGCAGGTAGAGCAAACAAAAAGCACAGAGGATCAAGCACAAGTTGCGCCGGAGTTAACTATTACTTCTCCCGAAGATCAGGAAAAAATTTCCGGAAGTGATGTTACTGTAAAGGGTGAAACTGACCCTCAGAATAAGGTTAGCGTTAATAATAATGAGATCGCGGTTGGACAGGACGGATTTTTTGAGACCGTTGTGCCTCTTATGGATAAAGAAAATAGAATTACTGTAGAATCGACTGATAAGAATGGTAACAAAACCTCAATTGAGAGGGTTGTCATTAAGGAAGTAGCCGTGGCTGCAGATCGGCCTGCAGAGTTAAGTCAGGCTGGGCCAGAAACTTGGATTGCTCTATTTATGACTTTAACTCTTGTTGCTTATTTGCTAAAAAGGTTCTCAGGGCAGAGCGTTGACTCCAGCTTAAAGAAATTCTAAAAATCTAGCTAATAGCGAATAACCGGTCTTAATTGCAATTAAGACCGGTTATTTTTGAGATAAAATCATTGTTTTGTCGGATATAAACATCTATCACAGTAAGACTCAATCTGATAAAATATTTTTTATGGCAAAATACTATATTGGCACATCGGGCTGGGCATATAAGCATTGGAAAGATATTTTTTATCCAAATGAAATGCCTCAAAGCCACTGGCTTGAGTTTTATTCAAAATACTTTAATACGGTTGAAGTAAACTCAAGCTTTTATCGGCAGCCAACGCAAAAGACTATAAATAAGTGGGTGGATTCTGTTCCGACGAATTTTCAGTTTTCTGTCAAACTAAATCGGTATGTTACTCATTTGAAGAAACTTAGTTTGGAAAAAGACGATTTGCTTGGGTTAATAAATCCATTTTATGATTTTGGCATAAAAATGGGACCAGTCTTAATTCAACTCCCGCCTTTTTATAAGGCGAATAGCGAGGTTTTGGTGAGGTTTTTAAAATCTCTGCCATCACATCATAAATATGCTTTTGAGCCAAGACATGAGAGCTGGTTCTCTCCTCAAATAGTAAGAATTTTAAGGGATCATAATATTGCTCTCGTGATTGCAGATTCCTCCAAATTTCCGATCTTAGAGACGCAAACTGCGGATTTTGGCTATATTCGATTTCACGGTCTTAATCTATATGAATCTATGTATAACGAAGATGATTTGGAAAAGTGGGCCGTAAAAATCAAAAAATGGTCAAAGAAATGGCAGGAAGTATACATCTATTTTAATAACGATGCCCAAGGACACGCCGTCAAAAATGCGTTAGATTTAAAGCAGATTTTAGGGGTATCCTATGGCAAGAATAGCAGTAGTAGCTGATCTCCATGTGCACGAACAGTCTAAAGGTTATATAAAGAAGCTTTTTTTGCGTCGCGACATCAATAAAGAGGCGGATATTTTGCTTATTGGGGGAGATCTCACCCAAAACGGCAAAATAAGAGAAGCGGAGATATTACTAGAGGAATTAAAAGTTGTGAAAATTCCCATTTATGCAGTTCTTGGAAATCACGATTATCAGCTAAATAAGAAAGATAAAATTATCGAGGTTTTAAAAGATAAGGTTTTGGTGCTGGATGGAGATGGGATTGATATTGAAATCAAGGGTTTTAAAGTTGGCATCGCCGGTGTCAAAGGGTTTTGTGGCGGATTCGAACCTCATGTTGCCCAGGCGTATGGCGAAAAAGCATTAAAAGATTTTGTTTTCGCCGGCGATAGAGAAGCGGAAAAATTGGACGAGGCTTTAAGTGAGCTCGAATCTGACGTTAAAATTGCTCTTCTTCATTATTCACCCGTTAAAGAAACAATAATAGGCGAGTTTCCGGAAATTTTTGCATTCCTAGGCAGTAAGAAACTTTCTGTGCCTCTTGATTATCACAAAGTTTCCATAGCGTTTCATGGTCATGCGCATCACGGTACAATTATCGGGAAAACAGATGGCGGGATCGAGGTTCATAATGCAACTAGGATTTTGTATCATAATAACTATATCGTATTTGAGTTGAAGGAAGGCAAATGGATCAGAAAGTTTTAGACCTCTTAGACGCAACGATAAAAGCTGTAAAGGAAGCCAACATTAATTACATGATTGGTGGCGGCCTTGCCCTTATTCATTATGGAATGCTTAGGGAGACGCACGACTTGGACATATTTGTAAAACAGGAAGACGCGGAAAAGTTGATAAAAGGCTTTGAAAAACAAGGGATGTTAACTAAGCTCACTGATAAAAGATGGCTTTATCAAGCGACTTTAGGAAAGGGTTTGCTCGAATTTAAGAAAAACAACACGATAGATGTCATCTTCCAAAATGACACCGAGATTAAAATAGGTGATAGGTTTTTACTCCGGGCACAGAAAGTTAAGTTTCATGATAGACAGTTTAACGTAATATCTGTCGAAGATCTGGTTTTATTTAAGGCTCATAGTCAAAAAGAATGGATAAAAAATCATTGGCGAGACGGAGTTTGGCTTATAAATAATCATATTTTAGAATTCAATTGGGATTATTTTTTGAGTTTGCCGGAAGCGTATTCCAGAAAGGTACTTGGTTTTTTGCTGATGGTTGATTCTGTAAGACAGGAAGTTCCTTTTAGAGTAATTAAACAAATATCAGATAAAGTATTATAATATCCTTAAGGAATAAGGAATAAGGAATAAGGAATAAGGAATAAGGATGGCCTTAAACGAATACAATAAGAAAAGAGATTTTAGTAAAACCGGGGAGCCGAAGGGCGCCAAATATCATATATCCAGGATGAGATTTGTGGTTCAGGAGCATGAGGCAACTCATCATCATTTTGATTTTCGGTTGGAACTGCCGGAGGATATATTTGAAAATCCCCATGATCCGCGAGGGTATATTGTTCTTAAAAGCTGGGCTATACCAAAATATGTTCCGGACAAAAAAGGCGAGAAGAAGCTGGCCGTGGCAACCGAAGATCATCCCGTAGAATATTGCGATTTTGAAGGCACGATTCCCGAAGGCGAGTATGGGGCAGGGATTGTTAAAATATGGGATAAAGGAAGCTTTGAAATAATTAGTAATGAGGCAAAGACTCTAAAAGTGCGCCTTAAAGGAAATAAACTAAATGGCGATTGGGTGCTTATAAACACGCGTTTTTCCAAGGAAAATCAGTGGCTTATTTTTCGGGCTTAGTAATTCTGACCCACCCTCACTTCCGTCATCTCAAACTTGTTTCAGGATCCTGTCTGATCACGAAAGGGATCCTGAAACAAGTTTGAGATGACGGGTTTTTGTAGGCTCTTTTGAAAAAGTGAGGGTGATTCAGTTAGGATTCAGTTAATTCTTTACAAAAGCGAAAAAATGTGGTAAATTTGGATGGTCAAATCTTTTTAAGGAGGTTTTTAGTTTATGCCAAAAACAGAAAATGCGTTGACGATGGCAGATCTCATGGCTGAGGCCCAAGTAAAGGCTCTTGCTGCTGGAGATATCGTTGAAGGCGAAATAATTAGTAAAACAAGAAATGAAGTTTGGGTAGACATACCCGGATTTGGTACCGGTGTTATTGCCGGTCGAGAGCTACAAGAAAACTCATCTATTATTTCTGACCTAAAAATCGGTGATAAGGTAATGGCATCCATTATCGAACCCGAGATGGAAGAAGGATGTGCTCTTTTATCTCTTAGAAAAGCTGCAAAAGATAGAGTTTGGGATCGGCTAGAAGAAAAGAAAAGCAAAGAAGAAAAATTAATGGTTAAGGCTTGCGATGCAAATAAGGGCGGACTATTAATTGAAGTTGACGGTGTCCGAGGTTTTCTTCCGGTTTCGCAGTTGGCTCCCGAGCATTATCCGAGAGTGTCCGGCGGAGATAAGGACGAAATCCTAATCAAATTAAACTCGCTCGTAAATAGGCCCTTAGAAGTCATTATTCTTGATGTGGATAAAAAGGAGAATAAATTAATATTTTCCGAGAAGATCGCTCAAAAAGAAGTCACCAAGAGCATCCTCTCTAATTTTGAAATCGGACAAATTGTAAAAGGAAAAGTTACCGGCGTTGTTGATTTCGGTATTTTTATGAATGTTGCCGGAGTAGAAGGTCTGGTACATATCTCAGAGATTTCGTGGGACAGAGTGGAAGATGTTAGAGGGCACGTTAAGGTTGGTGAAGATATAGAAGCAAAGATCATTGGTATCGAAAAAGATAAAATTTCTCTAAGCTTAAAACAGCTTAGCCAAGATCCCTGGAAAGAAGCCATAAAAGATTTTAGCATTAACGATTTAGTTGATGGTAAAGTAACCAGAGTTACTCCTTTTGGAGCCTTTGTTCAGATTCATAATAGTATAGAAGCTTTGGTTCATATTACGGAATTATCTGATGAACCAATTAACGCTCCGGCTGACGTTGTTAAAGTCGGCGAGTCTTATAAGTTTAAAATAATTTCTATCGAGCCTAATGGCCGGAAATTAGCCTTAAGCTTAAAATCCGCTCTTAAAGAAAAGAAAGAAGAAAAACCTAAAAAGGTTAAAAAGGAAGTTTAATGGGACGTCTTAAAGTGTCTTAAGGCTTAAAGACCCGGATATTATATAATAATGCGTCTCTTAAGATTTTAAAGAGGCGCTTTATTATTAAAGGAGGCTATGTTGTCAGAAGAGTTAAAAATAGAAATTGGTGAAGTTGTTACTGTCGGTGAACTGGCGGGAAAGCTTAATGTTCCGGTTAGTAAGGTTATTGGCGAACTAATGAAAAACGGCATAATGGCCACCATAAATGAAAACATTGATTTTGAAACAGCGCAAATTATCGGCGAATATTTAGGATTTAACATTGATAGGGAGAGACAAGAAACTGTTAAAGAGGTTGTAGAGAAAAAGACTAAATCTTCGGGAAAACTTGTCTCTAGACCGCCAATCGTGGCGGTTATGGGTCATGTTGACCACGGCAAAACAACCTTGCTTGACGCTATTAGAGAGAGTCGGGTGGCCCAGAAAGAAGCAGGCGGAATTACGCAGCATATTGGCGCCTATCAGGTAGAAAAAAATGGTAAAACGATTACTTTTTTGGACACGCCAGGACATGCTGCTTTCGAAAGTATGAGGGCTCGCGGTGCCGAAGTTACTGACATTGCTATTATCGTAGTGGCGGCGAATGATGGTATAAAACCGCAAACCAGCGAAGCGATAGACCATGCTAAAAGAGCTAATGTGCCCATGATCGTTGCAATTAACAAAATTGATTTGCCGGAAGCAAATATCGATAGAGTAAAACAGCAATTGACTGAAATTGGTCTAATTCCAGAAGATTGGGGCGGCGACGTTATTACCATTCCAGTCTCAGCAAAAGATGGCAAAGGACTGGACGATCTCTTAGAGATGGTTTTGCTTGTTTCGGGAATCCATAACTTCGAGGCTGAAAAAGGCGGCGAGGCCACCGGTGTAATTATTGAGTCTCATATGGCGGTTGGAAAAGGACCGGTCGCTACCGTACTTGTCAAAAATGGTACTCTTAAAGTTAGTGATACGATTCAGGCCGGGGCAACATATGGAAAAGTAAAAATCATGGAAGACTATAAAGGAAAAAGGATAAAAGAAGCAGGTCCGTCAACGCCGGTTAGAATCTCAGGTTTAAAGGCAATTGCCGCGGCCGGAGATATTGTTCAGGTTTTTGCCGATGAAAGAATGTCGAAGGATCAAGCATTTATTTTTCAAAGGCAACAATCAAGTAAAAAAATATCGGAAGTAAAAAAGCTCGGTCTTGCGGAACTTACAGCTTCGTATGAAGCCGGAATGACAAAGGATTTAAATATCATTTTAAAGGCCGATGTTAAGGGTTCGCTTGATGCCATAAAAGAGTCATTAGGTAAGTTTAAAACCCCTGAAGTGCAGGTAAAGATAATCAGTGAGGGCGTGGGCCTAATAAACGAGTCCGATATTATGATGGCTAAAACCTCAAATGCGCTCGTTATCGGATTTAATGTGCCTTTAAGCGCCACCATAAATCAGCTGTCGATAAGAGAAAAAGTAAAGGTATTGGGTTACCAAGTTATTTACGAACTCCTAGATGACATCAGAAATGCTTTAGAATCACTGTTGCCGCCGCTTATTACAGAAGTTACGGTTGGCAAGCTAGAAATCCTAAAAATCTTTAAAACTGCAAAAGGACACATTATCGCTGGAGGTAAAGTAACTTCCGGAAAACTCGAGAAGGGATTGGAAGTAAAAATTATAAGAAATGCCGAGGAAGAAGGCAAAGGAAAAATTAATTCCGTTAAAAGAGAAAAAGACGAGGTTAAAGAGTGCGGCATTGGAATGGAATGCGGTTTGAGTATCGAGACCAATGTAAAACTTATGGAAAAAGATATTATAGAAGCATTTATATTAGAGGAGACTAAACGGCACTTATGACCGACAGGCACATCAAAGTTCAAGAATTAATAAAAGAAGAGATATCAAAGCTTATCCTGAGGGAAAAGATTGAAGGTACTATTTTGACAGTCACCGGTGTCGATGTCAGTCCGGATTATAAAAACGCAACGGTCTGGATTAGTGTTTTAGGCGGAAATGCCGAAGTATCGATTAAAGAGCTATCTAAGAAGCTTCCCGAATTCCAATCCGTCATAAATAAAAGGCTATCGCTAAAGATTGTGCCAAAGCTTACGTTAAGAGAAGATCATTCAGCCGAGTATGCTGAAAAAATTGAGAAGCTATTTAAGAAAATAAAAAATGAAGACGATTGATAAATTTGTACAAGAAGTTAGAAAGTCTAAAAAGATTGCGGTAATTTCGCATAAGAAACCGGATGGCGATGCCGCGTCTTCTCTGATCGCGTTAGCTCTTATCCTAAACAAAATGGGCAAGCAGGTTATTGCTTTTACAAAGACGGATATTCATGAGAACTTTCCCTTTTTGCCAGGACTGTTATTTACGAGGGAAGATTTAAATCCGGAAGAATTTGATCTTATTATACTTTTAGATTATAACGTTTTAATGAGGGGGGAGTTTGATAAAGAATTATTGGGCTCTAAGACCCCTTTTTTTGTTATCGACCACCATCCGCCCCATCTAGATTCTGAGATCGAATCTGCCTATATAGATACTACTGCAGCATCAACAACCGAGGTTTTGTATGATGTTGCGCGAATGTTGGATATCGGGATTGATAGGCAAATTGCTACGTGCTTACTTACCGGACTCGTTACCGATACCAATTCTTTCCAAAATCAAAACACAACCACCAAGACGCTTCAGATTGCAAGCGATCTTTTGAATTTCGGAGGCAACCTGCAAAAGATCGTAAGAAGCACCTATAAGGTGAAGCCTGTAAAAAATTGGCAGGTGCTTGGTAGGGCTCTAACCGGACTTAGAAGTATCCCAAAATATGGTTTAGCTTATACTGTCTTAACCAATGATGACCTAAAGAAATACGAGGCCTCAAAAAGCGAAACAGAAGAAATCTCTAATTTCTTGATTTTAACTTTAAAAGACGCAAAAATAATCATGGTTTTAATCGAAGAAGAACCGGGTTTTATCAAGGTAAGCATGAGAACAAGAGACCCTAAGATAAATTTAACAGAGATAGCTAAGGTTTTTGGCGGAGGAGGGCATCGGGGAGCCTCGGGTTTTTCGATCAACGGAAGTTTCTCTAGGGCAGCCGAGAGCGTACCGGATATAATAAATTCTTGACTTAAATTTTGGCCTCCCTTATTATTGATTAAGGAGGTTACTAATGGCTGATTCTAAACCATATATATTGATAGTTGAGGATGACCCTTACATTTTAAAAATGTATGAGTTAAAGTTGGGCATGGCTGGTTACGACGTGAAAACAGCCATTAATGGTCGATTAGGCTTGGACAAAGTAAGGGAAAAGAAGCCTGATCTTATTTTGCTCGACATCTTAATGCCGGAAATGGATGGTTTTGAGGTCCTGGAGCACTTAAAAGGTGATCCGGATACCAAAGGCGTTCCTGTGCTGGTATTAAGCAACCTAGGACAGGAAGACCACATAAATAAAGCTATGAGTTTTGGTGTGCAGGGATTCATTGTAAAAAGCCAATATACGCCTTCCCAAGTAGTAGAAACTATTAAGGGCGTAATTAAAAAGAAATAATTTTAGATTAAAAAAGATTCTTCCTATATAATAGAAGGATCTTTATTAATTTTGAGGTTTTTATGATAAAGACATTAATGTTCGACAATTGTGGTGTAATTACAACTGGCGATCCTGAATGCGGATATCGAAACATTGCAGAGTTTTTAGGTATCAGTGAGGATAAATTAATACCTGTCTGGGAGAATTTGGGTACAGATCTTGACGAGGGACTAATAACTACCGAAGACTTTCATATAAAGGCGCTGATGGCTTTGGGCGTTAGTAAAGATGTAGCTGAATTAAGAAAAGTACATTTAAGAAGTTATTATGTAAAAGAAGATGTCAAGGATTTGGTCGAACTTTTAAAACATAGCTATGGTGTTGTATTGCTCACAAACTTTGGCGATGCTTTTGATGAGTGCAACCAGAATTGGAAATTAGATAAAATATTCGGCGACAAAATCTTTGTTTCTGCAAAACTAAAAATGCGAAAGCCCAATGAGGATATTTATAAATATATTTTAGAAAAATTAAGCTTAAATGCTAACGAAACGGTCTTTATTGACGACAATATTGAGAATATTCAAACTTCCCGAAACATAGGCATGAGTGGAATTTTATTTGAGTCTCTGGATCAACTCAAAAAGGATCTTCGCGAGTTACTATAAATAGGCTTAATTAAGTTAGCTGAGATTCGTTAATGCTTCTGTATCCATTAATAAAATCCTTTGAGTTCATTGGATTTTTGCCGGCGGGCTGAATTTCTAGGATTTTTAGAGCAAAACTTTTAGTACCGATATATAAATCGCCATTTTCTATCATTACTTTGCCTGCCTCCAGGGTCTTATCGGACACCTCGGCTTTTAAGACGTTTAGTCTTACTTCTTGCCAGAATGTAAAGGCCAGGGGCCAAGGATAAAAAGCCCTAATCTCTCTTTCTATTTTATCGGCTTTTTTATTCCAGTTTATATGTCCGTCTTCTTTATTTATAATCTTGGTGTAAGTTGCCTGAGATTCTTCTTGGGGGTTTGGGACTAGGTTTTTAAAATCATTGATGGTTTTTAATAGTAAGTTAGAGCCATCCTCAGAAAGATTTTTGGTGAGTGTTTGGGTGGTGTCTGCGGGTGATATTGGAATTCTCGATTGGCTTAATATTGATCCCGCATCCATTTTTGTAGAGATAATCATGATCGTGTTTCCCGTTTCTTTGTCGCCATTTAAGATAGCTGCAAGAACAGGGGATGGGCCGCGGTATTTTGGCAAAAGTGAGGGATGAACATTTAAAGTTGTATATTCTGGTAAATCTAGGATCTCTTGGGGCAGATACTTACCATAAACGGCAACCACAAAAAAGTCAGCTTTTAGCGCCTTGAGATCATCTTCTATTCCGCTGACCCTCAAGGGTGTTAAAACATCAATATTTTTATTTAGCGCGAACTCTTTTACCGGAGATGGTACTAGCTTTTTACTCCGACCATGAGGCTTGTCCGGCTGAGTTACGACGCAGATCACTTGGTGCTCACTTAATAAGTTATTAAGAATATGCTGTGCAAAATCTGATGTTCCAAAAAAGACGATTCTGTATTTCATTTAAACCTTCTTTTCTAGAACTAATTTTCCTCGACTGTTTAAAGTGTATATTTGGGAAGAGTCTTTTAAATAGTCTGTAAACAAAATTCCGTTTAAGTGGTCGATTTCGTGTTGAAGAATTCTTGCAAACATTCCCTCGGCAGCAATTTTAATATCCTTGCCCTCAAGGTTTTTAGCTTTAACTTTTATGCTCTTAGAGCGCATAATCATACCGTATTTTTTGGGAACACTCATACAGCCTTCTAAATCTTCATTTTCGGTTTTTGACTTCTTAATGATGATGGGATTAATAAGGGCGATATATTCCTCGTCTTCTTTTAAAACAATCATTCTTTTGGGGATGCCAATCTGAACGGCAGCTAAAGCAACTCCGGCCTCATATTCCGAAGAATAGGATTCGATGGTGTCAGCCATTTCGTGAGCGAGTTCTAAAATTTCCGAGTTAATATCATTTATTTCTTCAGATTTTGATCTGAGTATTTTGTCGGGTAATGTAATTATTTTTTTTGCAGCCATATTTACCTCATAATAAGATGTTCTGGGGATCAATATCGATTGAACCTTCGACTCGATGGGAATAATCGCCTAAGAAATCATTCAATTCGCTCTCTTTAAGCTTTAGAACTAATAAATAACGGTAGCTATTGTTAATCTTAGGAATAAATGATGGAATGGGCCCTAAAACGTTAAATTTCGTTTCTAAAAGTCTTTTGTCCTTTGTGGCAGCCAAAAGAGCATCTTTTTGAACTATATTATTATACAGGATTTTTACTAAATTTACAAAGGGGGGATAATTGTGATCTTTTCTTATTAGCAACTCCTCGTCATAAAAGTCCCGGGTAAGGTTTTTGGCGGCATATTTTATGGCTTTGTTGTCGGGATTATAAGTTTGAATGACGACCCTACCGGGTTTGTCGATGCCACGGCCGGCCCTGCCGGAAACCTGAGTAATAAGCTGAAATGTTCTCTCTTCGGCCCTAAAATCAGGCACAAATAAAGTACTATCAGCTGAGATAATTCCCACCAGACTGACGTTTTCGATATCCCATCCTTTAGCGATCATTTGAGTGCCGATTAGGATGTCTGTCTCATGATTTTTAAAAGATGAATAAATTTTTTCATGAGAATCTCTTTTTTTAGTGCTGTCTTTATCCATTCTTAGGATGCGGGCTGAGGGGAAAAGCTTATTTAGCTCATTCTCTACTTTCTGAGTTCCGGTGCCAAAAAACTTAATATAGGGACCTTTGCAGTTTGGGCAGGTTGTTGGCGGATTGGCTTCGGCTGAGCAGTGGTGGCAGATAAGTTTATTAGTCAAAAGATGATAGATATACGGGATATCGCAATTAGGACACATAAAAACAAAGCCGCAATCACGGCAAAGCACAAAAGTGGAAGCGCCACGACGGTTTAGAAATAGAACAATTTGTTCTTTTTTGGCTAATGTTTCTCTTATTTTCCGCGTCAGAATTTCGGAAAAAATACTTTTATTGCCTTTTTTAAATTCGTCTCTTAGGTCGACGATGGTAGTTTGAGGGAGTAAGCTCTTGGTTGCTCTTTTGGTAAGGTTCAGCATCTTAAAATTATCATTTTTTGCGTAATAATAAGATTCTAGGGAGGGAGTGGCTGATCCTAAAATAACGGCTGATCCTAAAATTTTTTGTATTTCTAAGGCAATAGTTCTTGTCTGATATCTGGGCGTCTGGTCTTGTTTAAAGGAATTCTCTTGCTCTTCGTCGATAACAATTAAGCCTAAATTTTTCAGCGGTGCAAAAATAGCAGACCTAGATCCGATGACAATCGGTTTTTCGTTGTTATGAATTTTCTGCCAGGTTTTAAACTTTTCCGTTTCTTTTAACTTGGAGTGCCAGACAGCAATCTTTCCCGGAAAACGGCTTTCGAAAACGGAATAAGTTTGAGGGGTAAGAGAAATTTCAGGGACCAGCACAATCACTTGTTTCCCTCTATTTAAAACCTCTTCTATGGCGCGAAGATAAACCTCAGTTTTTCCGGAGCCGGTGATTCCCATCAGAAGGAAAGTCTTAGATAAATCTTCGGTAATGCTCTTCTTAATTTCATTAAAGGCATATTGTTGCTCGGGATTTAGCTTATGAAAGTCTGTCTTCTTAATTTCCTTTTCTTTCGTTTCTTTTGCTTGCCTATTTTTACTAAATGAATTAAAAGGAATTACGGTGCCAAGCGATTGTCTAAGGGAAGAAACGCAATTAGTTTGAAGAAAAAAAATAATTTTAATTAGATGAGCGGGGATTGGGTTTTCTTCGACGATAGTTTGGATATCCTTGGTGCTAAAGGCAGGTTTTTCATTCGTAATTTTAATTACTAACCCCTTTAATTTGCGCTTATTAAAAAAGACCGTAACAATTTGGCCAACTTTAATGTTGCTTCTCAGTTCTGGCGGTACGCCATAAGTAAATAGATCGTTATTATTTTTGGTATAGGTGAAGACCGCAATCTGAGCATAAATCATGAGCACATGATAGCATGATAAGAGCTCGAATGCCATTAGTAAGAGGGACTTATACGAGATACTAGATACTATTTTATCTCTTTACTTTTCCCTAAAATTTGCCTATGATATCTCATGATTAATTAAAGGCAGATATGAAAAGAAGATGGCTAAAAATAGTAGGAATTTTTTTGTTGGCAGCAATATGTTTTGTAGCCGCATCTCCCCAGTCCGTTAGAGACAAAATGAAAATAAGAATGTTAAAGCCGGTCCATTTACGGCTAGGACTTGATCTTCAGGGTGGTTCACACATTGCCTATGAAGCGGATTTAAGCAAGTTTAAGGACGTGTCGGAAAAAGAAAGGGCCATGGAAAGCCTGAGAAATGTGGTTGATAAAAGAGTTAATGCGCTTGGAGTGGCAGAACCAAATATTTATACAACTAAATTTGGTGATAATAGGCGTATAATAATAGAGCTTCCTGGAATTGATGTAAATCAGGCTAAAGATCTAATTGGTAAGACGGCAAAAATGAAATTTAAGACCCAAATGAATGAAGAAGGAACAATGTGGCAGGATACGGATCTAGAAGGCAAAAATTTAAAGAAAGCCACCGTGCAAAATGATCCGCAAACGAATTCGCCGGAAGTGGCCATAGAATTTGATTCCGAAGGAGCCACCAAATTCGGAGACCTCACCAAAAATAATTTAGGTAAAAGAATTGGAATATTTTTAGATGACGAGATCGTATCTGCACCGACAGTGCAGGCAGAAATTAGAGATGGTCATGCTGTCATTTCTGGAAAATTCGATTATAAAGAAGCCAATGATTTAAAAATTCAGCTTAATGCAGGCGCCCTACCCGTTGATATCAAATTAGTCGAAGAAAGAACTGTAGGTGCGACATTGGGTCAGGAATCGGTTAGAAAAAGTTTTTTTGCCGGCACTATTGCCTTGCTTGTCATTTTTATGTTTATGACTATTTATTATAGATTCCCAGGCTTTATTGCTTCTGTAGCTTTGGGTATCTACACCCTAATTGTAATCGCGATCTTTAAGGGCGCTTTTTACATTTTTCCGCCAGTTACGCTCACTTTAGCAGGAATTGCGGCCTTTATCTTGTCTATCGGCATGGCCGTCGATGCTAATATCTTGATTTTCGAAAGAATGAAAGAGGAATTTAGGTTAGGAAAGGGTTATGGAGCAGCCTTAGATGCCGGTTTTAAGAGGGCATGGCCGTCTATAAAGGATTCAAATATCGCAACGTTTATTACTTGTGCGATCCTTATGGCTTTTGGGTCCACAGTTATTAAGGGCTTTGCCTATACGCTTTTAATAGGGGTTGCCGTATCGATGTTTACTGCGATCACAATCACCAGAACATTTTTAAAGGCATTTATTAATACCAGAATTTCCAAAAATCCAAAATTATTTGGCTTTGCAATAGAAAAGGGAGAGAAATAATGAACATTATGGGCAAAAGAAAGTTTTTGTATATTTTATCTCTAGCAATAATTATTCCGGGCATAATAGCCTTATTGTTATGGGGACTTAAACTATCGATTGATTTTACGGGCGGGACCTTACTTGAGATAGCAGGAACACAGGATGTAAATGCGGTGAAGGTGATAGCCGACGAAAACAAGTTCGAAAATACGATTATTACAACTTCAGGCGACCTTGTAGTCTTAAAGGCGAAAGAAATTCCTGATGCAACACATCGAAAGTTTATTGAAGATCTAAAAGTAAAGATACCGGGAGCTACGGAAAACCGTTTTGAGAGCGTTGGTCCGACTATGTCTAAAACTATTACTAAGAATGCTTTTTATTCCGTAGGATTAGCCTCGATATTTATAGTAATTTACCTAGCTTACGCATTTAAAAAGGTATCTAAACCTCTAAGCCCTTGGGAGTTTGGAATTATGGCCGTAGTTGCCTTAATTCACGATGCTTTGGTAGTAGTTGGCGTATTTGCAATCTTTGGTCACTTTTTGCATATCGAAATTGATAGCATGTTCATTACCGCAATTCTTACCATTATTGGTTTTTCGGTACATGATACCATCGTAGTGTATGACAGAATCAGGGAAAAAGCCCTAAAAGAAGGCGTCGATAATTTTGAAAGCTTGGTAAATAGAAGCATTTTGGAGACTTTTTCTAGATCGATTAACACTTCGATGACGGTAATTATGACTTTGCTTGTAATCTATTTATTCGGCGGAGCAACAATCAAGCATTTTATTCTAGCGCTTCTTATTGGTATAACAGCTGGTACATATTCTTCAATCTTTGTTGCCAGCGCTCTTCTTGTAGAATCATTTAATCTAAAACAAAAATTAAGAGGAAGAGCTAAATGGAAGCAAAAAACTGCATAATCGGGCCATTATATAAGAATTTAAATGATAAAGATATAAGCCTTATCCTGTCCAAAGGGATTCAGAAAAACTATAAAAAAGGCGAAACTATTGTGTACCCGGGCGAAACATCGTCCAGGATTTTTATTTTGAAAAAGGGGCAAGTAAAAATTACCCAGTTATCCAGAGAAGGAAAAAAGTTTATTTTGGAAATCGTAAGGCCTGGTGGGATTTTTTCGAGTGAGGGCTTTGGTCTATTTCATAAAGGGGATTTTAAGGACTTTGTCGAAGTGGATAAGAATTCCGAGGTTTGCGAAATTACAAAAGATGATTTTGTTTTGCTTCTAAAGGAAATACCGAGCTTATCTTTAAATCTCATTGATATCTTGGCCGAAAAACTTAATCTAGCGGATAATAAATTAAGAGATATTGCTCTTTTAGACGTAAAGAGCCGTTTAAAACATGAGTTAATTCATATCGCAAGAACCATCGGTTTTGATAAAGGCGAATTTTATGTCATACGAGAAAAATTTACGCACGAACAATTGGGAGAAATGCTTGGTACCTCGAGGGAGACCATTACTAAATCTATGAGTGAATTAAAAAAAGAGGGATTTGTTTCTTATGACGATCTAAATAGAATTATTATTAAACACAAGTAATTCTTAAAAATCTTTGTTTTTTGTGATTTAGATCACTGACAAACCCTAAACTCTATATTATATTTACATTAACCTAATCTTAGCCAGAAGTTTTAAAAGATCCGACAAGTTGTAAAAATAAAAGTTCAATCTTTCGCGCTTAGCCGTGGCTAGCCGAAGTAGAACAATAATTTAATTAAGGGGTCTTGAATAAATCTTCTAGCAAGTTTGGCGAGTAATAAATAAGTATAACCCAAGGGGGATGAAAGTCCCGATTCCAAAAGGATCGGGACTTTATGTTACAATGATTCAATTTATAAATCTTTGTAACTAGTAAGGGGGTTTGAAAATGAGATACTTTAAAACTCAATGATAATTATAAAAAATGAAAATTAGAAATTTTAGGATGTGGGATTTTATTGGGTCAATTAGGATTTAGATTTTAGATATTCATTTTTTGATCTTTAGTCTTCATTCTTTAGCTGCTATACTATGCTTTATGAAAAAGCCGGAAAAGAAAAAATGGGTGGAAAAAGGTGCGCCGGAAGATTATCTGCTAAAAGATTTTTTTCATCGAGTAATTGCCGATATATTTTACAATAGAGGTATTAATAATCTTAAAGAGGCCGAAGATTTTCTAAGCCCTGACTTTAAAAAGCTCCCTAGTCCCTACCTTATTCCCAATATCGAAAAGGCAGCAAAAAGAGTTCTTGGCGCTATCCATAAGAAAGAGCTAATTTGCGTCTATGGCGATTACGACGTGGATGGTATTACATCTACCGCGCTTATTATTAATATTTTAGAACAACTTAAGGCAAATTATACTTACTATATACCATCCAGGCTTAAAGAAGGTTACGGTCTAAATAAGCCAGCAATCTCAAAGCTTGCTATTGCGGGCGTCAAACTTATTATTACAGTAGATTGCGGTATTACGGCATTAAAAGAGGTTGAATTAGCTAGAGAAAAAGGAATTGACGTTATTATAACGGATCATCACGAAGTCCCGGAGATTCTTCCCAAAGCATACGCCATAGTTCATCCGGATTCTCCGGGAAGCAAATACCCGCATAAGAACTTAGCCGGGGTTGGAGTTGCCTTCAAGTTAGCACACGTCATATTAAACGAGGCTAAGTATGAGAAGGCCGAAGAATACTTAAAGTGGTTGTTGGATTTGGTCGCATTAGGAACTATTGCGGATATAGTACCGCTTGTTGGCGAAAACCGAATTCTCGCTCACTATGGTCTTATTGTTCTTGGCAAGACCAAAAGGATTGGATTGGATTCGATGTATGAGTCTGCCGGGATTAAGAAAGAGGATGTGACTAGTTATAATGTTGCTTTTCAGATTGCGCCTCGTCTCAATGCGGCTGGTCGTATTACTCATGCCGAAGAAGGCCTAAAAATCCTTCTCTCTCAGGATAAAAAGGAAGCTAGTAAGTTAGCCGCACACCTATCCAGCCTAAACTCTAAAAGGCAGGAAACGACCAAAAGAATACTAGATGAGGCGTTAGAAATGATTGATCAGCTTCCTGATGATCAGCGTTTTATAATACTATCGTCTAAGGAGTGGTCAAGCGGCGTTATTGGGATTGTCGCTTCTAAAATTATTGAAAGTTATTCGAGGCCGGTAATATTGCTTCAGGAAACAGATGATTTGCTTCATGGTTCCGCAAGGTCAATTGAAGAAATGGATCTATATCAGGCTCTTAAGCAGTGCGAACAGCATTTAACAAATTTTGGGGGACATAAAGGGGCTGCTGGTTTATCGCTTAAGAAAAATAAGCTCAAGGATTTAACTTTAAGCTTAGAAGAAATCGGGATTAAGATTTTAGACCTCGAGTCATTACTGCCTTCAATAGATATAGAAACTTTAGTTTCTTTTTCCGAAATCAATGATTCGCTTTTTGAGACTTTAAGAAAATTAGCGCCGCATGGAGCCGGGAACCCAGTTCCGGTTTTTGCAACCAAAGATATCTTAGTAATTTCGGCAAATGCAGTTGGCGCAGAGAAAAAGCATCTAAAGTTAAGATTGTCCGACCTGGACGGCTATAGTTTTGAGGCGATTGGTTTTGGTATGGGCGATCTTTTATTAACCCCCGGTAGCAAGGTTGATCTAGTGTATAGGTTGCATGAAAACGTTTGGAATGGTAAAAAGAGTTTAGAGTTAATTGTATTAGACCTATGTATACAAGATTAGAAAAGGCAATCAGATCAAAGAAAATCATTTATAGCCCTAAAGTGCTTAAGCAGGCTTTTTTGTTTGCCGAAAAGGCTCATAAAGGCCAAAAAAGAGATTCTGGAGAGCCATATTTGAGCCATCCCTTTGAAGTAGCCATGATATTAATAGAGATGGGGCTTGATGCAAACACGATTATTGCGGGCTTGCTGCATGATACAGTCGAGGACTCGGAGACAACCGAAGATGATATTAAAAATAAATTTGGTGACGATGTAGCGAATCTTGTCTTGGGCGTTACAAAATTAGAAAAAATTAATTTTGTAAGAGATAAAGCTGCAGATAATTTGACGGAGAAAGAGGAAATAGAGATCGAAAATTTCCGCAAATTTTTCCTAGCGATGGCAAAAGATCCCCGTGTGGTTTTAATTAAGCTTGCGGATAGGCTCCATAATTTAAAAACTTTGTCACATAAAAATATCGAGAGTCAAGGAAGAATCGCCAGAGAAACATTAAATATTTTTGCACCTCTTGCGGACAGATTGGGGATGGGTCAGTTAAAGGCGGATTTAGAGGATCTGGCGTTTAGTTTTTATTTGCCCGAAGATTACAAAAATGTAAAAAAACTGGTGAGTGAAAGATTAGAAGATCGTAAAAAGTATGTAGATGAATTTAAAGAGATCTTAAAGAAGAACTTCCACAAATCTGGTGTTTCAGTAATTAGTATCGAGGGTAGGGCTAAACATTTTTATAGTATTTATAAAAAACTACAAAAAACAGAAGGCGATATTGATAAAATATATGACTTGATGGCAATAAGGATTATTGTTAGGGATGTTAGTAGTTGCTACAAGACTTTGGGAGCTATTCACCAAGGTTATAAGCCGCTCATCTATCGAATCAAGGACTACATTGCAGTTCCTAAACCCAATGGTTATCAGTCGCTTCATACTACAGTTTTTGGGCATGAAGGGCGAATCACGGAGGTTCAGATTAGAACAACGCAAATGCATCAAGAAGCGGAAATGGGAATAGCGGCGCATTGGCATTACAACCAGGCAAAGTCCAAGTTATTTGGTAGACGTTTGCAGTCGTCGCTGGCGCCAAAAAAAGAGTTGGATTGGGTTAAGCAGCTTGTAGAGGTTCAGAAAGATACCTCGTCTAGAGAATTTATAGAGTCCCTAAGGCTTGATTTCTTTAAGGATCGGATCTTTGTCTTTACTCCTATGGGCAACTTATTTAATTTACCGGAAGGTGCGACTCCCATTGATTTTGCTTATCAGATACATTCGGAGGTTGGAAACCACTGTATCGGTGCCAGGATAAATGGAAAAATCGTGAACTTGGACGCAAAGCTAGAAAACCGCGACATTGTGGAGATTCTAACGTCAAATAAGGCAAGGCCGCGGCGCGACTGGTTAAACTTTGTAAAGACTAGCACCACCAAGCAACATATTCGAGCGTGGTTTAGGATTCAATCGAGAGAAGAAAACTTAAAATCAGGCGAAGCGATTCTCCTTAAAGAGTTCAAAAATGTTGAGATTACCATTCAGAATATAAAAGAAAAAAAGGTCCTAGAAGGCCTTAGCTTAAAAAATTTAGAAGAACTTTATGTAAAAATCGGAGAAGGTCAGATAACGGTCAAGCAAGTTATGCGAAAGATTTCTTTAACCGAAGAGCGCAAAGTGAAGACTAAAGAAGTTAAAAAGACGGTGGGGATCATAAAAGGGACGGAAGGCATCCGTTATCGTCTTGCAAGCTGTTGCTCGCCAAAGATTGGAGATATAATCGCTGGTTACGTCACCCAGGGCCAGGGCGTAAGTATTCACAAGAGGGGCTGTATCAACATCACAAATAAAGACAAGGATAAGTTTATAAGCGTCAGCTGGAAAAATACAAAAACTCTTTATCAAATTCCGATAATAATTAGAGCTAAAAACCGAGTTGGTCTTTTAAAAGACATTACGGTCTTGCTATCGGATAAAGATATTAATATTGGTCCTGTAAGAAGCAAACAGAATGGCGATATGTCGGAGATAGATATGATTTTGGAAATAGAAAAGCCAAATGTGATCCCCCCTGTTTTAAAAAGTATAATGGCTATTAAAGATGTGCGGGATGTAAAAAGAGGTGGATAAAAGCTTGTTAAAAAAGAAAAACTATGTTATTTTCGTATAGTAAATTTTAAAAATTATGTCAAAAAAGACTATCCAGAAACCAAGAGGAACTCAAGATATTTTACCCCAAGACCAAAAGTATTGGGATTTTATTGTCGGAGCGTTTTCCGGGTCAGCTCTTAATGCTGGATTTAAAAGAATTATTACTCCGACTTTTGAAGATACGGCCCTTTTCGAAAGAGGCGTTGGTAGCGGCACTGATATTGTGGAAAAAGAAATGTATACTTTTAAGGATCGATCCGAGAATTCAATCACTTTGCGGCCGGAAGGTACGGCGCCTGTAGTGAGAGCATATTTGGAAGACGGATTTGTGGCTGAGCCTCATCCTGTAAAATTTTACTACATTAACTCGACATTTAGATACGAAAGGCCGCAAGCGGGTAGATTCAGAGAACATCATCAGTTTGGAGCCGAAATTATTGGCGACGGTAATCCATTGCTTGATGTCGAGATTATCTCCATGGCTTGGAGAACGTATAAAGCGCTTGGTTTAAGTAACATCTCTCTTCAGTTAAACAGTATTGGCTGTGTTGCATGCAGACCTCAATATCTGAGAAGTCTTAAAAATTATTACAAAGAACATGCAAAATTGATTTGCGAGGATTGTGCGAAGCGGCTTGAGAAAAACCCTTTAAGACTTTTAGATTGCAAGGAAAATGCCTGCATGGCGCTTGCCGAGGAGGCTCCTCAGCTTATAAACGCCTTATGTCCTGATTGCCACGATCATTTTCGAACAATTTTGGAGCTTCTAGACGACCTACAAATACCTTACAATCTTAATACAAAGATCGTAAGAGGCTTAGATTATTATACGAGGACCGTATTCGAGGTTTGGTTTCAAGTAGAAGGTTTCGGCTCGCAAAATGCAATTGGTGGTGGTGGACGTTATGATCTCTTAGTTGAGATGCTTGGGGGCAAACCCACGCCGGGTGTTGGCTTTGGAGTTGGGATCGAGAGATTAATGCTCGCCTTAAAACAGGAGGGAGTAAATGTGCCGGAATTAAACCTTCCTAAAATTTATGTAGCTCAATTGGGAGATGCGGCCAGAAAGCAAGCCTTTATTCTAGCTCAGGATCTATTAAACGAGGGCATGCCGGTTGTTGGAAAATTTGACAAGATGTCGGTTGGGGAGCAGCTAAGAGAGGCAAGTGAGCTCAAAGTTCCATATGCTATCATAATTGGGCAGAAGGAAGTTATTAATAGTACGGTGATTATTAAGGATATGTATACCGGTTTTCAAGAGATTATACCTACCGACAAAGCGGTTTCGGAGATTATAAAGAGACTAATGTGAAAAAGGTAAAATTTATCAGTTTGGGTTGCCGATTGAATAAGGCAGAGACTGATTCAATAATAAACCAAATCAGAGGCCGCTTCGAAATTACGAATTCCGAGGCGGATATTTATATAGTTAATACATGTGCCGTTACTATCAGTGCCTCTCAGAAGTCAAGAAGGCTGATAAGGGCAATTAAGGACAAAAACCCGAAAAGCAAGGTGGTTGTAATCGGGTGTGCAGCCTCAGAAATAGAGGAATTAAATATATCCGCAGATCACATCTTCTCCAAAGAGAAACAAAACGAAGTGAGTAATAAACTTATTCAAATGTATGGCAAAAAACAGACGTTGTTGAGCGGTAATAACGATGAGGTAAGTTTGTATGCTAGGCCATTAATAAAGATTCAGGACGGTTGCGATAACTTTTGCAGTTATTGTATTGTTCCTATGTTAAGAGGCAGAGGGCATAGCGAAAAATTGGCTGCTATTATCGATAAAGTAAAGGAGCTTGAACAACTTGATTATTCAGAAATAGTTCTTACGGGAGTGAATATTGGCCACTATAAAGATGGGCATAATGATTTGATGATGCTTCTTAGTTCCTTACTTCGGGAGACAAGTAAATTAAGAATCCGTTTGAGTTCTATAAATCCGAATGACATTTCTGAGGATCTAATAAATGTCTTAGCCAGTGAACGAATATGCGAGCATATTCATCTGTCGCTGCAGAGTGGAAGTGATACGGTTTTAAAACGAATGAATCGTCGATATGATAGTGCGTTGTATAAGGATATTGTAATTAAGTTAAGAGCCGTTAAGCCCAATATTGCAATCACAACTGATATTATTGTTGGATTTCCAGGAGAAACAGAAGGTGAATTCAAAGAAACCTTAGAATTTGTTAAGGAGATAAAATTTGCAAAGATCCACATATTTAGGTATTCAAAAAGACCGGGAACGGCGGCCTGCAATATGCCTGATCAGCAAAATGATGAGATAAAAAGATTAAGAGCTCACGAATTAGGTCTCGCAGCAAATAAATTGCGGAACGATTATTTAATGAAATCCATTGGAAGTGAACTAGAAGTGGTTTTTGAAGGCAGGGCCAAGGGAATGTATAAGGGAACTTCGTCGAACTATATTGATGTGCTTGTTAACACAAATCAGCCGCTTCGCGGACGACTTTGTAGGGTTTATGTCCTTCGAGCGGCTGATTCTTTTGTTGTGGCGCGCTTAGTAGCCTAGCTTATGAGCAATGCCTTGAACGTGATTTACATACTCCATGCTATGGTTATAGCGGAATAATGCATTGGTTACATTTCCATTGGCGGCACCGTTTGCCTTAAGATAGTTTGCGGCAGCGAAAACGGCATCATTTACGTTGTGGATGTTGGTAGTACCATCACCATCACCATCCTGGCCATAGGCTCTAAAGGTTCCAGGCATAAACTGCATGGGGCCCATAGCGCCGGCATAGGAGGCAACAGTAGTGTTGCCCGATTGATGAGTTTCTACAACGTGTACGGCAGCAATAACTTGCCACGGAACACCATATTTTTCAGAAGCCTTTTTGTAAAGGTTGGCAAACTGAGACTTATAACCAGCCTTAGCTAAGTTATCCTCAACAGATTGGTTCTTCTGGATGGTGTCGTTTGAAACGACGACTTGTTTTTTAAAGTTTTCTAATGATTGGTTTTGAAGTAACTGAATTTGGTAATCGTATCTCTCGTCAACTTCGGTTCTTTCAGCTACGTTTTTTACTGCAACTGGTAGTTTTAAGGTTTGTTTTTGAGCATTAGCGGCATTTACAGAGCCGCTGTTCATGACCAGGCCTAAAATAATAATGGCCATTGTCATTTTACGCATGTGAAGTTAACCTTCCTTTCCACCCTCCTGAGATAGAAATTAACCTACCTCATGAGACGGGTAGCATTGTATCATAAAAGGATAAATTTGTCAAGTAGTTTATCCAAAAGAGCTAGTAAATTTAGGTATTTTATCTTAGGAGATTGTAGTATAATTTCGTTATGGAGAAATGCATATTTGATCAAATAGTCGAAGGAAAGATTCCTTCTAAGAAGGTTTGGGAAAGTGATTCTGTACTTGCCTTCTGGGACATAAGCCCAGTTGCTCCGATACACGTTTTAATTATTCCCAAGAAGCATCTTCAGGATCTAAATAGTGTAACTCAAAATGACAAAGAAATATTAGGGGATTTGATGTTGGCAGTTCCGGAGGTTGCCAAGAAATTAGGAGTTAAGGACAGTGGCTACCGAATTATTATTAACAATGGTGAGCATGCAGGACAATTGGTTCCGCATATCCATATTCACCTACTTGCTGGAAAAAATCTCGGTCCAAAGATTATATAAATTATTAAATATATATTGCTTAAAAGTGCATTTTGAAGTATAATTAATTCGAAACACTCGTAAAGGAGGTGATTTTTTTTGGCTGAAGTAACCAGAAAAGAACAAGAAACGTTCGAAAATCTACTTCGCAGATTCAACAGAAAAGTACAGCAAAACGGGATACTTCCGATTGCTAGAAAAAAACAGTATTTTACAAAACCGCTTTCTAAGAAGGAACAGCGGGAGATTGCTATTAGAAAAAGAGCGAAAAAAGAAGCAAAACTAAAGCAGATAATTAGAGGATTTTGATGTTAGTTGATAAAATCAATATCGAGCTAAAAGAGGCTTTAAAAAATAGAAGAGAAAAGGAATTAAGTGTCTTGAGGCTTATTAAATCGGCCTTAAAGAATGAAGAAATTTCAAAAAAGCATCCTTTATCTGAGGAGGAAGCGATCTATATATTGGATCGTCAAGCTAAGCAAAGAGAAGATGCGATTTTAGCGTACGAAAAAGCTGGAAGAACGGATCTAGCCGAGAAAGAACAGCAGGAGCTTTTAATTATCAGTAAATATCGACCCAAAAAGATGGGTGAAGACGAGGTAATAGCAGAAGTAAAGAAGGTCTTAGAGGGACTTGGGGCAAGTGATTTTGGACAGGCTATGAAACAAGTAATGTCCGAACTCAAAGGGAAGGCCGATGGAAGGCTTGTCTCTGAAATTGTAAAAGCTGAATTTAATAAAAAATGATCAATTTTATAATTTATAATTTGCCTGAGGGCTTAAGCGAAGCCTTCATCCAAAACGTTGCTAATCAGATTTCTAAAACACTAAATAAAAGCGACATTATTGAAGTAAATTTTATCTCTAAAGAAGAAATTAAGCACTTAAATAAGGATTATCGAGGTAAAAACATGGAGACCGATGTTCTGTCCTTTAGTTTTACGGAGTCCAGAGGGGAACGCATAGAAGAAAAAAACGAAGTTGCTGGTCAAATTTTTATATGTTACGATATAGCACGGGAACAAGCAATAGAGCACGAATGGAGCCTCGAAAATGAATTAGCCCTTCTCATGATTCACGGGGCTTTACATATTTATGGTTATGATCATGAAAACGAGCAAGAATATATGCAGATGGTTAAAAAAGAAAATGAGATACTTAAAAATTTAAAGCTGAGGGAATATGAATCCTAATCCTAATCTAATTATTTTTGGCCCTCCGGGCGCTGGCAAAGACACACAAGTAGAAGTACTACTTAAGAAACTAGATATTGTACCGATTGAAACAGGGGCAATTATTAGGGATATGGTCAAATCTGACTCCAAAATTGCAGAAGAAATTAAAAATACGATCGCACGGGGCGATTTGGTAAATGATTCATTAATGGAAGCCATCATTAAGGATAAACTTGATGAAGTTCCAACGGAGAGAGGTACAATATTTGACGGGTTTCCTCGAACCATAAAGCAAGCCGAGACTCTTCATGTGTTATTGTCATTTGTCGGGAGAAAGATAGATAAGGTTTTGTTCTTAGATGTGCCTGAAGAAGTACTGATCGAGCGTTTGACACAACGAAAAATCTGCGGATCATGCGGGAAAACAGCGTTTCCTCACGAAGAGAGATGTTCGCAGTGCGGAGGAGAGCTTGTTAAGCGAATTGATGATAATATAGAGTCAATTAAAGCTAGGATAGTTAACTATCGTGCCAAAACTGCCCCAATTATAGCTTTTTATGAAAAAAGAGGTTTAATTTTTAAAATAAATGGCAATCAAAAGCCTCAAGATGTAACAAGCGAATTGTTAACAGGACTCGGGATTGATTAGCATTAAGACATCAAATGAAATAAAGACAATGAGAAGGGGTGGTCGAATTCTAGCGGTCACCCTTAAAGAGCTGTCAAATATTGCGAAACCTGGGATGAAGCTTTCCAAGATCGACAAAATAGCGCATGACCTCATCACAAAATCCGGGGGACAGCCATCTTTCTTAAATTATAATGGATATCCGGGCTCTATGTGTGCTTCTATAAATGATGAAGTAGTGCATGGTTTACCAAGAGAAACTAAACTTCGAGATGGCGATATTTTTTCGATTGATTGCGGTGTCTATTTTGAAGGGTACCACACAGACAGCGCAATAACTATTCCGATCGGAAAGATTGGTAAGGATGCGATTAATTTAATTTCTATCACAAGAAATGCTCTCTATAAAGGCATAGATATAATAAGACCAGGCATTTATTTAGGCGATGTTTCCGCAGCGATTCAAAGAGAAGTCGAAAGCGCCGGAATGGGTGTGGTCAAGGATTTGGTGGGACATGGGATCGGTAAAGAACTGCATGAGGAACCTCAAATTCCAAATTTTGGTAAAAGGGGCACAGGAATTATCTTAAGAGAGGGGATGACACTTGCGATTGAGCCAATGGTAACCCTTGGCAGGCCCGAAATAAAGGTGGGGAAAGATAATTGGACTATATTTACAGTAGATGGTAGTCTATCTGCACATTTTGAACACACGATTTGTGTTACCAAAGAAGGCTCTGAAATACTTACGAAGTAATCCTAAAAACATTGGCATTAATCTTAAATAAAGCTATAATTTGATAAGTAAGGAGTTAGCGTGACACCTAAAGAACAATCTTTTGCCGGAATTGATATAGGAAGCACGAAAGTTAATATTGTTGTTGGAGTAATAGAATATCCAAATACACCAAGCATTGTTGGTGTCGGGACATATCCAACAAGCGGTATTAGAAAAGGCGTTGTTATTGATGTCGAAGAAACCGTTAGCAGCATCTCGAGCGCCTTAGAACTTGCTGAAAGAAGTGCAGGGGTACCTATTACCCAAGCTAGTATAAATATTGATGGTTCTCACGTTGCCTCATTAAACAGCCGTGGTGTTATAGCAGTAGGCAGGGCAGATTCAGAAATTACTTTTGAAGATACTGTTAGGGCCGAGGAAGCAGCTCAAGCTATATCTTTACCTTCAAATAAAGAGATTATTCATGTTATTCCAAGAGAGTATTCCGTAGATAGCCAAACAGGAATTAAAGATCCAATTGGAATGAGTGGCGTAAGGTTAGAAGTCGAAGCTCATATCATCACTGGTTCCCAGCCGGCCATTAGAAACCTGCTTAAATGTATTAATCAGGCTGGTATTAGCGCTGAAAATCAGATTGTTACGCCGCTGGCTGCGGCAAAGGCAATGCTTTCTAAGAGACAAAAAGAGCTAGGTTCTGTCTTAGTTGATATAGGAGGAGGCACGACCGGCATTGCGATTTTTGAGGAAGGAAATATTCTATATTCGGCTATTTTACCTATTGGCTCCGGACATATAACAAACGATATTGCTATTGGTCTTAGAACTTCAGTTGATATTGCTGAAAAAGTGAAGCTAAAATATGGTTATGCTTCGCCTCAAGAGATTCCGGAGAAGGAAAAAATCGATTTGTCTGAGTTCGGTGGCGAAGGTATGACTTTCAGGCGTCAAGTAGCAAAGATTGTTGAAGCAAGACTGAAAGAAATTCTTGATTTGGTTAGAGATGAGTTAAGAAGAATAAATAAGGATGGTATGCTTCCCGGTGGCGTAGTTATTACCGGCGGCGGTGCGAACATGCCGGGACTTGCAATCTTAGCAAAACACATGCTTAAACTTCCGTGTGAGATAGGGGAACCAAAGGGCATTCATGGACTTATCGATAAGGTTTCTGGTCCGGAGCATGCTACCGCTTTGGGTCTAATGCTGTATTCCATGGACAAGCAGCAAACCTACGGCGCTAATGATAAATTAGCCAAAGCTTTTGACGGAATAAAGAAATTAGTCAAAATTTTCTTACCATAATTGTTCAAGATATCCACAGAAAATCAAATGATTTTCTTTTTTTATACTTAATCCGAATAAATAATTTATGCTAATTTTTAGGCTTTACAACTGAACAAATTTTATATACTATTAGCGCAAGGATTTAATTTGAAGGAGGAGACAGGTGGAGATTAAACCGCAAGTCGAAACTTTTGCACGGATCAAGGTTGTCGGCTTAGGTGGAGGTGGCACTAATGCCATTAATAGGATGATCGCAGCAAACTTGAGAGGTGTCGAGTTTATTGCGATTAACACTGATGCTCAATCGTTGCATCACTGCGATGCATCGAAGAAAGTCCACATTGGGAAAACAACCACTCGTGGACTCGGAGCAGGATCTGACCCTGACACGGGCCGAAAAGCAGCCGAAGAGTCTTCAGAAGAAATTTATGAAGCCTTAAAGGGCGCAGACATGATCTTTCTAACTTGCGGTATGGGCGGCGGTACAGGCACCGGTTCTATACCAGTGGTGGCAAGTTTGGCAAGAGAAGTTGGCGCCTTGACAGTGGGAATCGTGACAAAACCATTTATCTTCGAAGGAGAAAGAAGAAAGAGAGTATCCGAAGAAGGCATGGATCTCTTAAAGGACAAGGTTGACACTTTAATTACTATTCCAAATGATCGACTGCTTACCATGATTGACAGGAAAACAACAATGCTAGATGCATTTAATGTGGTAGATGATGTTTTACGTCAAGGCGTCCAAGGCATTTCTGATCTTATTACAGTTCATGGCGTAATTAATGTAGACTTTGCGGATGTTAAGGCAATCATGTCTAATGCTGGTTCGGCTCTAATGGGTATCGGTAGAGGAACTGGTGAAAACAGGGCTACAGAGGCTGCAAAAATGGCTATCAATAGTCCTCTGCTCGAGGTATCTATTGATGGCGCAAGAGGGGTATTATTCAATATATCCGGCGGTCCGGATCTGGGCATGTTCGAAATAGATGAAGCAGCTAAGGTTATTACTCAAGCCGTTGATTCAGACGCAAACATCATATTCGGTTCCGTCATCGATCCTAATATATCCGGAGAAATTAAGATTACCGTTGTTGCAACCGGGTTTTCTCCTGATAGGCCGCAAGCACCACTAACCGAAACGCGCAGAATTGAGCCGGAGCCAGTGAGGACGTATCCGATCTTTACTTCTAAGCCAGAGGAAGATACCGAAAAAGACGATGAACTTGATATCCCAGCCTTTATAAGGCATAGAGTAGAGTAGTTTTAAAGATTTTTTATTGCAAGGATACCCGTTAAGAGTAACGGGTGTTTTTGTTTATATAGACGCCTTGTTGATATCTTTTGTAGGTGGATAAAGTGTTGTGGATTTTTACATTTTATCTTCTTAAAGCTAAAAAATCATGTGGAAAAGAAAAGCATTGACACGCTATATATAGGGTTATAAGCTAACTTATAACACTATATATAGTATTAGGAGTTATCTATGCAATGTCTTGATTGCAAACAAAATGATACAAAGGTTATGGAATCCCGCGAGCTTTACGACGGTGAGGTAATAAGGAGAAGAAGAGAGTGCTTGCATTGTAATTCTAGATTTACTACCTATGAGAGAGTAGAAACCCCAGTTCTTATAATTGTAAAAAAAGATGGCAAGCATGAACAATTTATAAGGCAAAAAGTGGCCAATGGTATCTATAGGGCTTGCGAAAAACGAGAAATACCGCAGTTACAGATTGAGCAAATTATTACTAAAATAGAAAAAAAATTAAGAGCTACTGGTGAATCAGAAATTTCCAGCAAAGAAATTGGAGAAATTGTGTTAGAAGAATTAGCAAATTTAGATGATGTAAGCTATATAAGATTTGCTTCTGTATACAAATCATTTACGGATATAGATAGCTTTCAAGATGTCTTAAATGAATTAAAGAAAGAAAAATCAAAAATATAAAGGGGGTAAAATGCTTACAAGAGTTGCAAAGGAAAAACTGACAAAAGAGGCTGAAGAGTTATTGGAGAGCGCCTACTACCATACAGATTTTAGAGGAAGCGGTTTGGATAATTTTGATGGATTATGTAGGCGGGCGGCTAAAGAAGCTAGTAAAGCGGAATTTCGGGTGAGTTCCCGAATGCTTATTGAGGAAGAATTTTATAGTGCGATAGTCAATCTTAAATTTCTGCCAAGTTCCCGGATTTTAAAAAATATTGGATTGAACAATGATCTTCTCTCGGATCGGATTGATTATCTAAAGAGCGATTTTGAAACGAACCACACCAATCCGGCTGAGCTTTTTAAGTCAAAGAATCTACTTTTTAAGCGAATTGACGATCCGGACATTGAAAATTTTTTAGATAAAGAACAGGATCTGGAGGTAATAACTGTTGTTAGCTTAACCGAAAATTTTATGAGCTCAGTAATTAAGGATGGTTATTATGATTTACTCATGCACGGAAACGGACAACCGGTAAGGAAGTTAAGGGCGAGAGAAGTGTGGAGCAAGCTTATAGGGTTAATTATGCAGCGGGATGCAATAAATATAGCTTTTGGCGATGAGGTGATGAGATCTAACAATATTTCCCCGTCAGAAAGCTTAAAAGAGTTAATGCAAATTTTTTATGAAGAAAGTTTAAGTGTCGGGTATATCAACCTAGCAAAATTCGTTCGAGATGAAGAAATTCTTTGGGATGACTTGCAAGATACCTTAAAGACCGGTGTTAGGTTTTTAAATAATGTTGTGGAACTTTTAAATGAGCCGTCTTGTAAGACAGTAAAAAGAAATCTTGGATTGGGAGTTACTGGCTTTGCAGATTTGCTCATTAAGCTTCGGATTCCGTATTCATCAAGTACAGCGGTTGATTTCGCTGAAAAACTCGCAAGGTTTTTATATGTTGAATCGAATAAAGCCATAGAGGAGGTTATGGCTGAAAAGCAGCACTCTAATGATGGCGACAATAGTCTCTTTATAAATAATAATAGTTATCTTGCGATTCTTCCTTCAAAGGAAATAGCAGTCATTACAAATACCGAGAAAGGCATTGATGCAATAAATAGCTTGGTAAACGAAAATGGCCAGATCAACTCTCTTTTTTATGAAATTGCAACGAGGGAAGGTTTTTACAATGAAGATTTGGAAAGCGCTCTTAAAGAAGATAATAAGGTTACATATAATAAACTATTTCCTCTAAAATGGCAGGATATCTTTGCTTTATCCAGCGAAATAGCTCCCGAAAAGCAAATTAAGATTCAAGCCGCTTTTCAGAAATATGTTGATAACATCGTCTTTAAAAACGTTAATATTTCCAAAGAAACAACTCAAAATGAATATGAAGACATGGTATTAATGGCTTACAGGATGGGGCTTAAAATGTTGAGCATAACTAAAGAAGCAGAAGACGAAAAATACAACCCAATAACCGACAAAGAAGAGAATTTTCGTGAGACGGAAAGGATGCTTAAAAAATCTGATGAATTAGTTGTGTATGAGAGTAAGACTGTTAAGGTTAAGGTCCCCTGTGGAGAGCTCCTGGTTACCATAAACACAAATGAGGTTAAAGAAAACCAGGGCATATTTGTTAATTTTGAAGGAAATAATAAGTGCGCTATACCGCAATTGCAGCTAGTAGCGAAGCTAAGTTTATCTCAAATCAATAATTCAGATAATAATGCTGAGGTTTTAGGAGAGTTAAGTAGGGTTACTTGTAAAGGACACAGTGATGATAATGAAGGTGTATTAATTGCCAAATCGTGTAGCGAAGCCATCGCGAAAGCTCTAAAGGTAGTAAAATCAGAATAAATCCAAGTGAAATAAAAAGGAGGAAAAATTGAAAGAAAATGCCGACATGGAGCAAGCTCAGCTTAATCTAGGAAAGAAAGTTCTAGAAAAAAAGCCTTTTACCCACATCATAAAGCGTAATGGAGATTTGGTTAGGTTTGAGAACGTAAAGATTACCAATGCAATTCTAAAGGCGGGAGCGGCCACAGGAGAGCTTAATGAAAAGCTTGCTAAGAAATTATCCGATAAAGCGGTAAATCTCTTAATAAGAAAGTTTGAGAATAACCCACCTACGGTTGAGCAAATTCAGGATGTAGTGGAACACATTTTAATTGATTCGATATTTGAGGAGACAGCAAAGGCCTATATCCACTATCGAAGAAAAAGGGCAGAGGCCAGAGAGGTTACAAAACTGCTTGACCCTCAAGCAATAATGGAAGGCTATCTTAATGAAACCGATTGGCGAGTTAAAGAAAATAGTAATATGAGCTACTCGTTACAGGGTCTAAATAACTATATCAGTACAGCTGTGACCACTAAATATTGGCTCGAGAAAATGTATCCTGAAAACATCAAGAAGGCTCATATCGACGGCGATTATCATATTCACGACCTATACATATTAGCGGCTTATTGTTCCGGTTGGGACTTAAAGGATCTGCTGCTAAGCGGTTTTGGGGGAGTGAGAGGCAAAATAGAGAGCGGGCCTGCTAAGCATCTTCGCGTTGCCTTAGGGCAGATTGTCAATTTCTTTTACACTCTTCAGGGGGAAGTTGCCGGCGCTGTTGCTTTTTCCAATTTTGATACTTACTTAGCACCTTTTGTCCGCTATGACAAGCTTGCTTATAAGGACGTTAAGCAATGCCTTCAGGAATTTGTTTTTAATATTAATGTTCCGACGAGAGTTGGTTTTCAAACTCCTTTTACTAATATCACTATGGACGTAAAGCCATCGAAGCTGATCGGTGAAGAGAATGTTATAATTGGCGGCAAGCCCCAAAAGGAAAAGTATAAAGAATTTCAGAAGGAAATGGATCTTATAAACAAAGCTTTTGCCGAAGTAATGATGGAAGGGGATGCAAAGGGTAGAGTCTTCACGTTTCCAATTCCGACTTACAATATCACAAAGGATTTTAACTGGGACAATCCGGTCTTAGATCCCGTCTGGGAGATGTCTGCTAAATACGGCATCCCTTATTTTTCGAACTTTATCAATTCTGATATGGATCCGGATGATGCTCGTTCTATGTGCTGTCGCCTTCGAATTGATAATACCGAGCTTCGAAAAAGAGGCGGCGGCTTATTCGGCGCTAATCCTCTGACGGGCAGTGTCGGAGTAGTCACAATTAATCTGGCCAGGGTCGGTTACTTATCTGAGAACAAGAAGGAATTTTTAGAAAGAGTCGGGACTCTGGCCGATCTAGCACATGAAAGTCTGATAATTAAAAGAAAAGCGGTCGAAAAGTTTACGTTAGAAGGTTTATATCCTTATGCGAAAGTTTATCTTGATAGTGTGTATAAAAGATATGGCAAGTATTGGCAAAATCATTTTTCGACCATTGGAGTACTTGGTATGAACGAAGCCATGTTAAACTTTAGAGGAAAAGGCTTAGGCGATGAGGAATCTCGAAGCTTTGCATTAGAAGTAATGGATTTCTTAAATGACAAGATGCTTAGATATCAGAAAGAGACGGGAAATCTATATAATTTAGAGGCTACTCCCGGAGAAGGAACCACTTATCGGTTTGCAAGACTTGATAAGAAAAAATATGCTGATATTATGGTGGCTAACGAAGACGCATTTAGGGAAGGTGCTGAGCCATATTACACTAATTCTTCTTGGCATCCTGTTAATTTTACAAACGATATCTTTGAGCTATTGGATAAGCAGGATGACTTTCAGACTAAATATACCGGCGGCACGGTGCTTCATAACTACATCGGCGAAAGAATTAATAATGTTAATTCTTTTAAAAAGCTAGTAAAAACTATTGCTGAAAATTATAAATTGCCTTACTTTACTATTACTCCTACATTTAGCGTTTGCCCAAAACATGGATATTTAGCCGGGGAACATCACTTCTGCCCGATCTGCGATGAAGAAATTGGTTATAGAGAGCAGTTAACTCTAGAAATTCCAACGGAAAGTAAGACCCAATCAAAACTTAATGTTAAACAAAAAATAAAAGCCTAACGAAGGGAGGGAAAGATGAAACCCATAGAAGAAATAGAAAATTTAGAAGACAAGAGACAACCTTGCGAAGTATTCTCGCGAGTGGTTGGGTATATTCGGCCGGTTCATCAGTGGAATAAAGGAAAACAATCGGAATTTAAGGACAGAAAGTTACTCAATATGGAATTAGATATAGAAGAAGTTTAAGGGTTATCAGCATAAAGGCTATGGACGAAGGCAACTCATGATTATCAGCGGTTTAGAAAAAACGACGCTTATTGACTATCCGGGCAAAATTGCCGCAACTATTTTTACATACGGGTGTAATTTTAGGTGCGGTTTTTGTCATAATCCAGACCTAGTGATCGGAAAAAAAGAAGATAGACCAATTATTACCGAGGAAGAAATATTAACTTTCCTTAAAAAACGAAAGGGTATCTTGGAGGGTGTTTGCATTACGGGCGGAGAACCGACTATCCATAAAGATTTGCCGACATTTATTAACAAAATAAAGAAAATAGGGTTGAATGTAAAACTTGACTCTAACGGCACAAATCCCGAAATGCTAAAAGAATTAATCGAAAATAACCTGATTGATTATATTGCCATGGACATTAAAAATTCTCTTAGCGAGTATAATCTCACGACAAACACAAGCGTTGATACCGGAAAAATTAAAGAGAGTATCAAGATTATCCTCAGTAGCGGTCTTCACTACGAATTTAGAACAACGCTACTTCCAAGGCTGCATAATAAGACCGCTTTGGATGAAATAGGGCGTTTATTAAAGGGCGCTAAGAAATATACATTACAGGGCTTTCGTCCGGGCATAACTATTTCTAAAAGTTTTGAGACGGAGAAAATCTTTAGCAAGGAAGATCTTATTGAATTAAAGATGGTTCTTAAGAAATATGTTAAGGATATCGAAGTAATTGATAATTTGTGATATACTTAGACCAACACTCATGAAGGTATTAATATTTTCAAAAGACAATAGTTCGTATTTCGAGGAAAGAGCGTTAGATGATTTCGAATCTAACCTGAAATCCGATCATTTTGAAGTAGAGAAATTGGATACGGAAAATGTCGACGGAAATTTAAGAGCGCTTCTGTATGATATTATGACTACGCCTTCGGTTGTTGTAACGACAAGTGATGGACAATATATTCGCGCTTGGAGTGGCGAATTGCCGCCTCTTGCTGAAATTAAGTATTATTTAACGGTGTAATATATGAAATTTTTATTAAGCGACATCATTGATCTAATAGCAAATGCTCTAACTCTCCTCTTATTTGCAAGAGCTATTATTTCCTGGATCCCAAATGCCCACAATAAATTTAGCGACTTTATTGTAAAAGCCACCGACCCCTTCTTAAATCCCATCAGAAGCGTGGTTCCTGTTGTTGGCGGTGTCGATTTTTCACCGCTTGTCCTGTTTTTTGTCATACAGGTCTTAAGGAATCTACTGTTTAGATTTGCCGGAGTTTAATGAAAATCACGGTTAAGGTGACTCCTAATGCCAGAGATAATCTTGTTATACCAATCGAAGATGATTTTAGGGTGAGAGTAACAGCGCCGGCCGGCAAGGG
Source organism: candidate division CPR2 bacterium GW2011_GWC2_39_35 (assembly GCA_000995065.1). Taxonomy (GTDB): domain Bacteria; phylum Patescibacteriota; class CPR2; order CPR2; family CPR2; genus UBA9978. Next base: position 67,566 of record LBWX01000001.1, read on the forward strand.
GCAAGCAAATGCAAAAGTTATAGAACTGATTTCGGAGTATTTTAAGGTACCAAAATCGAAAGTAGAAATAATTAGCGGCTGGAATTTTAGAGAGAAAATTGTTAAGATTGAGACAGATGAAGACAAATAGACCTCTTGGATTAAGAAGCGTATTAACGGCAGTAATAGGCAACGGTTTAGTGGCCATTTTTAAGTTTGCTGGGTTTTATGTGTCCGGATCGGCCGTGATGCTGTCCGAGGGAATTCATTCAATAGCAGATACAGCAAACCAAGCACTCCTTCTTATTGGGATTATAAGATCAGAGCGACCAGCGGATGATAAATTTAACTACGGCTATTTTCAAGAACGTTTTTTCTGGGCTCTTATTAGTGCCTGCGGCATATTTTTTCTTGGTGCCGGCTTTACAATCTATCACGGTATTAGTTCGATTAGTCATCACGAGGTGGCTCATATTGGAAACACTCTTTACTATGTGCTTTTCCTGTCATTTATTTTCGAAGGATATGCTCTAAGAACTGCGATAAAGGAAGCTAAACATAATGCAAAAGGCGCTAAAATCTTTAATTATATGAGGAGGTCTGGCGATCCCACTATTATGGCTGTTATATTTGAGGATTCAGCTGCTTTAGTTGGTATATCAATTGCATTTATATCTATTATTTTAACCAAGCTTACAGGAATTAATTACTGGGATGGTATCGGATCGATTATGATAGGAATCCTTTTGGGAGTAATTGCTATTGCCCTAATTAAAAATAATCGTGAGTTTCTTCTTAATAGATCGGTTCCCAAGCATGTTCATAAAAAAATCTTACATTTTTTAGAGAGGCAAAAATTAGTTGATGAAATACATGACTTTAAAACCGTAATGATATCTTCGGACGGATGTCGGGTAAAAGCGGAGATCGAGATAAATGGCCATGTCCTTGCTGATAAGATTTTCGAAAGCCGAGATTTTAAGAAGGAATATGAACATATTAAAAGTTACGAGAGCTTTGTCAAATTTTGTGCTGATTTTAGTGACGAAGTTACAAGGACACTGGGCAAGGAAATTGATACGCTGGAAAAGGCTATAGCAGAGGAAATTCCGACTGTTAAACATATCGATATCGAAACCAACTAGAAACCTTAGAGCCTGTTTAAAATCTCAACGCAAGAGATAAATATAAAATATTGCTTGCCGTTTAAAAACTCATAATTTCGGCTGCAAAACGTTCAAAGCTCGTCATAATACATCAAGTATTCTTTCTCGCTTTTCACGCTTTTCGCTCGAAATTATGAGTTTTTAAATCGACATGAGATTTTAAACAGGTTCTTAAAAAAGCAACCGAAAAAATAAACAAAGTGGTTGATTTTTAAGTTAAGTGTAGGTATACTACTTACGGTTAAAGGCAGATATACCACCTTGCCAAGATGGTATTTTTAAATTCTAAAAGATGAAAAAAGAAAAGAGCAATAATTTAATAGTTGCTTTCCAGCTATTTGAAATCGGATATAGAATTAGCATTCCTTTAGTTGTTCTAATACTGGTTGGTAATGTTATGGATAAAAGATTTGGCACAAAGCCACTTTTTATCCTCTTGGGAATTTTTGTTTCCTTATTTACTTCTAGTTATGCCATTTATAAATCAATTAAAAAGATTACGAAATAGGAGAGGTAGATGCATATTTCTATCGCAGCAGAAGAAATATTTAAGATCGGCCCCGTTCAAGTTACCAATAGTATGCTTGCGGCGGCTATTACGTTTGTCATGCTCGGCTCCGTTTCTTATTTGGCTACAAGAAATTTAAAAAGCGTTCCAACCGGCCTTCAGAATGTTTGCGAAGCCATGGTTGAGGCTTTATACAATCTTACTCATAGTATTTCAAGAGATAAAAAGCTTACAGATAAAATTTTTCCACTGATAGCAACCTTTTTTATCTTTATTCTTTTTAATAATTGGTTGGGGCTTCTGCCGGGTTTTGGTACTATTGGATTCCACGAAATAAATGGCGAAGGACATGAGGTTTTTCTTCCCATGCTAAGGGCCGGCACTGCTGATCTAAATACCACTGTCGCTTTAGGACTTATTTCGGTAATAGCGATTCAGGTGATTGGAATTGGCGCATTGGGAGTTGCAAAATATTCCAAAAAGTTTATCAATTTTTCTTCCCCGGTCAATTTTTTTGTAGGTTTGCTAGAACTCATTTCCGAGGTTATTAAAATTATTTCGTTTGCGTTCAGGCTTTTTGGCAACGTTTTTGCCGGAGAAGTTTTGCTTACTGTGATGTCCGTTTTAGTTCCATATTTAATTCCGATGCCTTTTTATATAATGGAAGTTTTTGTTGGCTTTATTCAGGCATTGGTATTTACCATGTTGTCGTTGGTATTTATTAAGATGGCAACAATGAGTCATGATAGTCATTAAATCAAATATTAGTAATTCACCCGAAGGGTGAAAAGCGCCCTCCCATGCGGGTCGTATGACTGGGCGAAAAGGAGAAATTCATGTCGGAAGAAGCAGTTAAATTATTAGCAGCAGGAATTGCCATCGGACTTGGCGCATTAGGCCCTGGCATTGGTCTTGGTTTACTAGCTAAAGGTGGTTTAGAGGCGATCGGAAGAAATCCAGAAGCATCAGATAAGATTCAGCCAAACCTCATCCTGATGGCCGCTTTTACGGAAGCTATCGCTATCTATGCCCTAGTAGTAGCTCTTATTCTTAAGTTTGTTTAAAGAGGATATTTATGGAGATATTACATAGTATCGGGATCGAGCCAAAACTTCTAGTGGCTCAAGCAATAAACTTTGGGCTGCTACTTTTTGTGCTCTATAAATTTTTGTACAATCCGATATTAAAATTGCTTAATGAACGTACAAAAAAGATCGAAAAGAGCTTAAAAGATGCTGAGGAAGTTGAGAAAAAGCTAGAAGAGACTGAAATAGAAAAAGGTAAAGTCATTACAAGTGCCAAGACAGAAGCTTCGGCGATGGTTAAAGAAGCCAAAATAGCCGGAGAAGAAGTGAAGGTTGGCATTATTAAAGAAGCCGAAGCAAAATCTAAGGAACTTCTTAAAAATGCAAAAGAGGATATCGAAAAAGAAAAAGAACTGGTCTTAAAAGAAGTAAAGAACGAAGTTGCGGAGCTTGTTTCTAGGGCCATGAGAACCATCGTAGATAAAGATGGTGAAAAATACGATGAAAAACTTATAAAAGAAGCAATTTCTGAAGTCGCAAAGGCGAGGGGATAAATTATGCTGGGCGTATCCGACATTGCAAAGATTCTTTCCTCGGTTACTGTAAGTAAAGATAAGGACGGTTTAGAAAGAATTGCAAAAAAAATTGTCGCCATTTATCCGGAAAAGGTACCGGCTATTATTAAGGCGCTTCAGAGGATTAAAGAATTTGATGATTCGGAAGTCACGATAACAACCGCAAAAGAACTAAATGATAATGAAAAACACAGATTAAAAAAAGAGGTTTCTTCTCAGTTTGATTACCCTTTAAATTTTAATTTTAGGGTCTCAAGAAGGATTGGGGCTGGCGTAATTATTAAAAAAGGCGAGCTAGTTATTGATAACAGCGCCGAAAATCGAATAAAAGAAGTAACAAATATTATAAGGACAGCAAATATTAGTTAGGGAGCCAAAATGTTAAACAGTAAGGAATATTTAATACAAAAGCTGACAGAGGAACTTGAGGGCTTTAAACCATCGCCAAGCGTATATAAGACCGGTAAAGTTGTATCCGTAGGTGATGGAATAGTTAAGGCAGTCGGCCTTAGCGATGTAATGTCATTTGAAATGGTTGAATTTCATGATGGTATATACGGAATCGCACTGAACCTAGAAGAAGATGCTGTGGGCATTGTGGTTATGGGCGATGTAGATGCGATTAATGAAGGAGACGAAGTTAAATGTACCGGTAGAGTATTAGAAGTTCCTGTGTCAGATAGTTTGCTTGGCCGCGTGGTTGATCCTCTTGGAAACCCTATTGATGGCAAAGGAGAGCTTAAGGCTAATAAATTTTATCCCGTCGAGAAAGTGGCGCCTGGCGTTATTAGCCGAAAATCGGTCACCCAGCCACTTCAGACCGGAATAAAGGCTATTGATTCTGTTATTCCAATCGGTCGAGGTCAAAGAGAGCTTATTATTGGCGATAGACAGACAGGCAAAACCGCAATCGCAATTGATACGATTATCAATCAAAAAAATGAGGATGTAATCTCGGTATATGTTGCCATAGGCCAAAAAAGGTCTAAGGTTGCCAGAATTGTTGCTGAACTCGAAAAGCATGGCGCCATGAAAAATACGATTGTGGTAATGGCGGGTGCTTCTGATCCGGCTCCATATCTATTTTTAGCGCCCTATACCGGTGTTTCTATCGCCGAGTATTTTATGGATAAAGGTCAGGACGTATTAATTGTGTATGATGATCTTTCTAAGCACGCTTGGTCTTATAGACAAGTCTCTTTGCTCTTAAGAAGACCTCCCGGACGAGAAGCCTATCCCGGTGATGTTTTCTATCTTCATTCCAGACTCCTGGAAAGAGCTTGTCGAAGAGATCAGAAATATGGCGGCGGCTCTATTACGGCGCTTCCTATCATCGAAACTCAAGCTGGCGACATTTCGGCTTACATTCCAACAAACGTGATCTCTATTACAGACGGGCAAATTTTCTTGGAAACGGACCTTTTTTATCAAGGTATCAGGCCGGCTTTAAACGTTGGTTTATCAGTTTCCAGGGTTGGTTCAGCCGCTCAAATTAAGTCAATGAAAAAAGTAGCTGGAAAATTACGTCTTGAACTCGCTCAGTTTAGGGAGCTTCAGTCGTTTGCACAATTTGCATCAGACTTAGATGAAGATACAAGAAAACAGATCGAAAGAGGTAAAAGACTAGTTGAGGTCTTAAAGCAAGACCAGTATAAGCCTTTAGCAGTAGAAAAACAGGTTGCTATTATTTACGCGGCAACAAATGGCTACTTAGATGACATCGAAGTCGAAAAAGTCAAAGAATTTGAAACTGCTTTGGATGATTATATGGACACCAGAGGCAAAAACTTTGCTAGTAATTTAAAGAAAGAAGCTAATCTTACGGAAGTAATCGAAAAAGAGCTTAAAGAAGTAATCGCGAAGGTTAAAGGAGAGTTTTAGTGGCATCCGCAAAGGAAGTTAGAAGAAGAATAAAATCAGCGACAAATACCAAGCAGATTATAAAAGCGATGGAGCTTACCTCTGTTATCAAGATGCAAAAAGCGGTCGCCAAAAACCTTGCTTCAAGATCTTATGCCAGATCAGCAAATGAAATTTTGCACTCTCTCCTGGGAGACATTAATCCGGCAGAACACCCTTTTCTAGAGACTAGGGGCCACGATAAAAAATTAATTCTTCTTATTACGTCCGACAGAGGGCTTTGCGGCGGCTTAAATGCCAAGGCTATTAAGAAGGCCTTGGATGCTGCAAAGCACGCAAAAGAAGCGGAATTCGTGACAATCGGCAGAAAGGGTAGGGACTTCCTAAAAGCATACGGATATAAGATTGTGGCAGAATTTACGAAATTAGAAGACCGGCCATCCTTTAAAGATATCTTACCGATTATCGAAGTTGCAACCGGGGACTTTTTGTCAGGTAAATATGATGAGGTGGTTTTAGTTTATACTGACTTTAAGTCGACCTTAACTCAAGAACCAATCTCTAAAAAGCTTCTGCCTTTTCAAAATTCGGTTGAGAAAACCAACCATCAGCAGGACAAAATAACTTTTGAGCCTCAAAAAGCCGAAATTTTAAACAGTTTAATACCAAGAATCTTAGAGATAAAGGTTTGGCAGGCTCTTCTAGAGTCTATTGCTTCCGAACATTCCGCTAGGATGGTAGCCATGAAAAATGCAAACGAGAGTGCCGAAGAGTTAATATCAGACTTAACGCTCACCTATAATCAGACAAGACAAGCGGGAATTACTCAAGAGATAGCCGAGATTTCCGCCGGCAAAATGACGCTGGAAGGATAAAACAAATGTCGAATGCCAAAGCTCAAATTTCAAATCAAATCCTAATATCAAATGCTTTAATTTTGACATTAGGTCATTTGTCATTCATTTGAAATTTGGATTTGACATTTAGATTTGGAAACCCCGAAAAATGGGTAAATATATTAAGGTATAAAAGAGGTATATATGAAAAATGAAGGTAAAATTGTGCAGGTTCTCGGTCCCGTCGTAGACGTTCGTTTTGACGAGAAAGTACCGGAGATTTACAATGCTTTAGAAATTGACAACGGTCCAACAATAGAGGTTCAACAGCACTTAGGCGAAGGAGTGGTAAGAACCGTATCTATGAGTTCAACGGATGGTTTAAGGAGAGGTCAGAAAGTGGCAGATACGGGGGCTCCGATTTCTGTTCCAGTTGGCGCAGATGTTTTGGGCCATATGTTCGACGTTTTGGGGAAGCCAATTGATGGAACTAACTTTAAAGCTGGAGATAAGAGATATCCTATCCATAAACCGGCTCCAGCATTTGATGAGCAATCCAAAAAGACCGAGATCTTTGAAACCGGAATTAAAGTAATAGACCTTATCTGTCCGTTTATTAAAGGTGGTAAAGTCGGCTTATTTGGTGGTGCCGGAGTTGGTAAGACCGTAATTATAACCGAACTGATTCGAAACCTGGCTGCTGAACATGGCGGATATTCTGTATTTGCCGGGGTTGGTGAGCGAACCAGAGAAGGTAACGATCTTTATCACGAAATGAAAGAATCCGGAGTACTAGACAAAACGGCTATGGTGTTTGGGCAAATGAACGAGCCACCGGGAGCCAGACTCCGAGTAGCTCTATCCGCCCTTTCTATGAGCGAGTATTTCAGAGATGAAGAGAACAAAGACGTCTTGCTATTTGTTGATAACATTTTTAGGTTCACTCAAGCCGGCTCCGAAGTGTCAGCTCTTCTTGGCCGTGTGCCATCGGCGGTAGGTTATCAACCAACCTTAGCTTCCGAAATGGGTCAGCTTCAGGAAAGAATTACCTCAACAAATAAAGGTTCGATTACTTCCGTGCAAGCTGTATATGTGCCCGCCGACGACTTAACCGATCCGGCTCCGGCTACTACTTTCTCTCACTTGGACTCAACCGTCGTTCTTTCGAGATCTCTTTCAGAATTAGGAATCTATCCGGCTGTTGATCCACTTGATTCTTCTTCTCAGGCCCTAGACCCGTTACTCGTTGGTGAAGAGCATTACGGAGTGGCTAGAGGCGTTCAGAATGTTTTGCAGCGCTATAAAGACCTTCAGGACATTATTGCAATTCTAGGTATGGACGAACTTTCAGAAGACGATAAAAAGATTGTGGCTAGAGCAAGGAAGGTCCAGAAATTCCTATCGCAACCTTTCCATGTTGCCGAGGTCTTTACCGGTTCTCCCGGCCAATATGTCCCGCTGTCGGAAACTATCCGCGGCTTTAAAGAGATACTAGAAGGTAAGCATGATGATAAAAAAGAGCAATCTTTTTATATGAAAGGCTCGATCGACGAAGTAAAATAAGATAGGAATAAGGAAAATAGGAAGCAATAAATGCAAAAATTACATCTTAAGATAACAACTCCAGAAAGAGTTCTTGTGGATGAAGAAGCAAGAGAAGTCATTGTGCCGACAAAATCCGGCCAGATTTCGATTTTGCCAAGCCATACCGCTCTAGTTGCCGAAATTACGCCCGGCGAGATGTTGATCCGCAACGAAAAGGAAGAAAAGGTTGCTTTGGTTTACGGCGGCTTTGTCGAAGTGCAGGAAGGCAGTAAGGTAATTATCTTAGCAGACAGCGCCGAGCATCTGCATGAGTTAAGCGAGAAAGAGGCGGAAGAAGCCAGGAATCGAGCCGAAACGTTGATGCAAGAAGTAAGGGACGACAAGGAAAGATTCGCCGATGCTGAAGCCGAACTTGCCAGAAGTCTCATTCAGTTAAAATTGCTTAAAAAACATCATTCGCATAGACACACGAAACTTAACTAAACTAAGCCGCTCGAAAGAGCGGTTTTGGTTTTACTATTGATTTTATATGGTTGCTTGTTAGATAATTAATCTAGGAGATGTTATGGCTTTTAGAGAAATCTGTGAGGAACTTGCAGAGCTTTATGACAAAAAAAACCAGGATTATGCCGAAAAAGGCGATACTTATAAAAATTTTAGGGAAAATGCCGAGCTTTGGGATACCGAGATTTGGCAAGAGCCTCTAAGAAGACTTACGGAAAAAGTGGTAAGGCTTACGAATCTTATCAAGTCCGAAAAAGAGCCGAATTTCGAAAGTATTGATGATTCTATAAAAGACATTGCGGTTCTTGCGATCATTGCCATGGACATGAGACGGGGTAATAAGTAGAATAAGGCTATGAGCAAACGTCGATCAAAAAAGAAAAAAATAGTCCTTTTCTCCCTTACAGTAGTAGCTATTGGATACATCTACTTTGCTTCTACCTCTAGCACTTCTAAATCTGATATCGATCCAATGGGAGCAAAGCTTAGTATCAAAAACTTGAAATCTGAGGAAATTGGACCAGAAGACATTAAGCCGGAGCTAGAGCTAGGCGCGCAAAGCGAAATCCTACCATTTAAAATGACTTTTAAGGAACCAAAGGGTTACGAAGTCAAAACAATCAGTATGAAAATTCTTGCCGGCAACAAGATACAATTAACTCCGGTTGCCAAGAGATGTCTGTTTTGCAAGGCAAAGAAATATACGGTTGAAGGTGAAATTTCCAATTTAGTAGCCGGCGAGTGGGATATTGTGACTAATTATGGGGGCGGGCTATAAAGATTAAAAAATTTTAAAAAGGGTTAATTATGAAAAGGTGGCTATCTTACTTAACAATTGGCATAACTATCTTAATTAACTCCTTTATTTATCTAATTTAGACTGATTGGTTTTGGTTAGTGTAATGACAATTGTTTTATTGGTTTTATTGTTAAAAAACAAAAACAGTTAATTTTGGTTAGAATTTATAGTATAATGGTGGTGTAAAACAATTAGTTAAAAGCGTTTGAGTCCGGCCATCACCGGACGAGCTGCCGGAAGAAAAGTTTATATCTCGTCATTTAAGAATTAATTTCAGAATCTCCCCAATGCAAGATGGGATTCTGAAACAAGTTCAGAATGACGGCATAAGCTTAGTAGAACCGGACGGGAAAGCCCGTAACTGCTTATGAATTAAGAGCAGTGACTTAAAATAGTCATTGCGAGCCCTTAGGGCGCGGCAATCTCGTCTTTAAAATCAATGAGATTGCGTAGCCTGTCCTGAATTTATTTCAGGATCCCACTCCTCGCAATGACAAAGTCCTGAATTAAGGTGGTACCGCCTATAACTGATTATCAGTGATCTATAGGGTCCTTAAACATAGTTTGAGGATTTTTTCTTTTTAGGAGGCTTTAATGATTGGATCAAAGATTAAAGATCAAGAATCAAAAATAAAATATAGTAACAAGAGATATAAAAGGTACCTATGCCTTCAATTTGCATTTTGATTTTTGAGTTTTGGCCTTTGAGCTATTTCACTTTAAGTCGATTTAATAATACTAATAACTAACTACGTCAAAAGTATATGAGAAAGGAGATGGTTGTGTTAAATCCCGTTAATCCCAGACCAAATTTTCCAGGTGAGGAAGAAGATATCCTAAAATTCTGGAATACAAAAAATATTTTTAAAAAGTCGATCGAAAGTCGTCCCAAAAACAAGACCTTTTCTTTTTATGATGGCCCCCCATACGCTACGGGCCTACCTCATTATGGCCATCTAGTTGCAGGTACCATAAAAGATGTTATTCCCAGATACAAAACTATGAAAGGTTATAGAGTTGAAAGAGTTTGGGGTTGGGATACCCATGGGTTGCCAATTGAAAATATCGTCGAACAAGAATTAAATATCAAATCCAAACTTCAGATAAGAGAATATGGCATTGACAAATTTAATGAAAAAGCGAGAGCCAAGGTCTTAGAATATGCCCATGCTTGGGAGCATATTGTAGAGCGAACCGGTCGCTGGGTAGATATGGAAAATGCCTATATTACAATGGATTCAAAATATATGGAATCTGTCTGGTGGGTTTTTAAGTCTATTTGGGACAAAGGCCTTGTCTATATGGGCCATAAAGTAATGCCATATTGTCCCCGATGTGCTACCGGTCTTTCGAGCTTTGAGGTGGGCCTTGGTGGTTACAAAGACAAGATTGATAAGACTGTTACTGTTAAATTTCAGTCGGAAGACGACCCAAATACCTACTTTTTGGCTTGGACAACCACGCCCTGGACATTGCCTGGAAACTTGGCATTGGCAGTCAATCCAAATATCAAATACGTAAAAGTTAAAAGGTATGATAAATTTTATATCTTAGCAAAGGACAGGTTAGAGCACTACAAAAACGTAATTGGCGATGAAATTGTAGAAGAATTTAACGCCAAAAAACTCATCGGTAAGAAATATAAACGTATTTTTGATTACTATAAAGGTGTTGATAAGGCGTTTGAAATAATTGCCGGTGATTATGTAACTACAGAGGACGGTACGGGCATTGTGCACATTGCGCCAGCTTTTGGCGAAGAAGATTACCGCGTAGCCAAGGAAAGCGGCATCGCCTTTTACATGCCGGTTAATGACATGGGGGAATTTGAAATAGACGTGCCAGATTATGCTGGACTTAGCGTTGTTTCCTCTGATACGAACGCGAGAATTATTACCGAATTAGGAGACAAGGCATTAGTCGTTAGAGACCATACCCACCCATATCCGTATTGCTGGAGATGTGACTCACCTTTAATCTACAAAGCTATTGATAGCTGGTTTGTAGCTACCGAAAAGCTAAAGAAACAAATGATAAAGAACAACGAAAGTGTTCATTGGGTGCCGGACCATATTGGAAAAGGCCGTTTTGCCAAGCTTTTAGAAGGTGCTCCCGACTGGAATATCTCCCGAAACCGTTTTTGGGGTGTACCGATTCCCGTATGGGCTTGCGAGAAATGTAATGAAAATAAAGTTATGGGCAGCATAAAAGAGCTGGAAGAAGCTACCGGTAAAAAGATTGATGATATTCATTTGCACAAGATTCATGATTTAAAAGTTAAATGTAAATGCGGCGGAGATGCCAGACTTACCGGAGAAGTTTTGGACGTCTGGTTTGATTCAGGCTGTATGCCATATGCATCAATCCATTATCCGTTTGAAAATAAGGATAAGTTTGAACGGGATTTTCCTGCTGACTTTATTGCCGAAGGCGTCGATCAAACCAGAGGCTGGTTTAATTCCTTGATGGTTTTAGGAACTGCTCTTTTTGGCAAATCGCCTTATAAAAACGTGGTGGTAAACGGTATTGTTCTCGCGGAAGACGGCCAAAAAATGGCCAAAAGGCTTAAGAATTACCCTGATCCTAGTTATGTCATGGAAAAATACGGCGCTGATGCTATGCGGTTTTACCTCATGTCTAGTCCAGCCGTTAAGGCAGGAGACCTAAACTTTTCCGAAAAAGGGGTAGAAGAAATTGTTAAAAGACTAATTCTTACTTACTGGAACTCCTATTCCTTCTTTGTAACGTACGCATCTATTGTGGGCTTTAAGCCGGAAGAGATAGAAACTGAGGATATTTTAGACCTTTGGGTGATTTCCAGGCTTAATAACACTGTAAACATGGTTACCGAAGAACTGGATAATTACGAACTTCCTCCTGCCGCCAGAGCCATAGAGGAATTTGTAGGCGATCTTTCCAATTGGTACATCCGCAGAAATAGAAAACGCTTTGCCGCCGGCGACAAAGCGGCCCTAAACACGCTTTATGGGGTCTTGGTTAAGTTGTCTCAAATGCTAGCACCGTACATGCCGTTTGTGACCGAAGAAGTTTATCAGAATTTGGTGGTAAATTTTGTTTCTGATGCTAAGGAGTCAATCCATTTAACCGATTTTCCCGTATATAACGAGTTAAAGGTTGATGATGAACTGGAAGATAATATGGAGATGGTAAGAAAGCTTGTTGAGATGGGAATGAGTATTAGAAACGAAAAAGGTATCAAGGTAAGGCAGCCGTTGTCGGTTATCAATGCTACCATAAACAATAATTTGTTGGATAAAAGGCTTCAAAATATTCTGCTCGAAGAGTTAAATGTTAAAGGTTTTGCAGATCGGATAAAAAGCAAGAATAGCGAGGAATCCTCAGCTAGGGTCAATTCAAAAGAACTAAAGCTTATCGTTGATCTTGAAATAACCTCGGAATTAAAAGCCGAAGGTTTGGCTAGAGAAATCCTAAGAAAAGTTCAAGTGTTAAGAAAGGAAAAGGGGCTGTCTATTGATGACAAAATCGAGCTTTACTATGAAACAGAGGATAATGCCTTGAGAAATGCGATAAATCACCCTGTTTTTAAAGAAGGCGCCAAGGTAAAAACCACAAAAGAAGGCAAAATAGAAGATGCTCACAGCAAAGAATTAGCCATAGAGGGTAGTATGATTTGGGTAGGGATTAAGAAAGCGTAGTTTTCAATTTAAACAAAGGGTTATTCAATTATTAAAATCACTTGGATCTCAAACAATTTAGATGTAAAATACTACTGCTATGTCTAAAAAAATACTATTTAAAAACTTCGACTGGGTACTTTTTGCGGTAGTAGGGCTCCTAATTAGTTTTGGTCTTCTAACTATTTACAGCACGGCTTTTGCGGAGACGGACGCCAAAGGAAATAAAGCTATATCTCAAGCAGTTTTCGCTGCTCTTGGTTTTATATTAGTCTTTGTTTTTGCAAAAATTGACTATCGGGTTTTCAGAAAGTTTACCGGACTCTTTTATGTCATTATGATTGCTTTATTGCTGGTGGTTGAATTTGCCGGTTCTAATGTTCTGGGTGCTACAAGATGGATTAATCTTGGTTTTTTTCAGCTGCAGCCATCAGAAGTCGCTAAAATTATATCTATTATCATCCTAGCAAAGTATTTTTCAGATCATAATGAAGAAATGTGGCGGGTTAAACATATAATCATTTCGGGGATATACATTATAATTCCCGTTTTAATGGTGGCGAAACAGCCCGACCTTGGAACCGCTATTGTTATCTTTTCTATTTGGCTGGGTATGCTTTTTGTTTCGAATGTCAAGAGGTCTACTCTAATTAAAATGGCTGGGATCGGTCTAGCTATTCTTCCCCTTATGTGGTTTACGCTTCATGATTATCAAAAAAATCGAATATTAACGCTTTTTAGTCCGGATGCTGATGTATTGGGAAAAGGATGGAATGTAGAACAGGCAAATATAGCTATTGGATCGGGACAGTTTTTTGGCCGCGGTTTTGGTTATGGTTCGCAAAGCCATTTAAATTTCTTACCAATGCAGCATACTGACTTTGCATTTGCAGTTTTAGCCGAAGAAATGGGATTTTTAGGCTCCGTAATTCTTATTGGACTCTATTTCTTATTGCTTTATCGTGTTCTAGCAATCGCAAAGTCATCCAGAGACAGTTTCGGTATGTTTATTGCAACAGGAACTGCCGTCATGTTTTTTGTCCATATCTTTGTAAATATAGGTATGAATATAAGGCTTATGCCGGCTACGGGTATCCCGCTGCCTTTTATTAGCGCTGGCGGGACAGCAATCCTTATTAACCTCGCAGCGATTGGAATCTTGGAAAGCATTTATTCCAGACATAAGAAGATTGATTTTTAAACGGACCGCTTGTTGTTATTTATCCTTGACGAAAGGCGAATAATTTGTTATTCTATTTACGGTACTTTTAAGGAGAACTCATGTCAGAAGAGACTAAAACAGCTGAAAAGAAAGAAGTAAAAAAGGCGGGAAAATCCAGCCGTTTTGCTGTTATTGAAACAGGTGGAAAACAATATATTGTACGTGAAGGCCAGAGGATCGAGGTGGAACTTTTGGCAGACGCAAAAGAAGGCAAGGATCTGACTCTTGACGCACTGCTTGTTGGCGACGACAAAACCGTTAAGGTTGGCAAGCCGATGGTAGAAAAAGCGACCGTTAAAGTTAAAGTGTTAGGGGATATTAAAGGAGAAAAGCTTATTGTATTTAAATACAAAGCAAAGAAAAACCAAAGAAAAAAAACCGGTCACAGACAAAAATACACTGAGCTTGAAATCACAAAGATCGAAATCTAATTTAAAACAGAATTTTTATGAAAAGCTGCTTCAAAAGGGCAGTTTTTTTGATACAATAGTTTTTGCATGAATAAAGATTTATCAAAAATTAAGCATATGGCCGGTCTTATCATGGCTGTCCTATTTATTATTATTTCTCTTTATTCGTCCCAATATGATAGATCAGGAGTATCTGATGATGTTGCAGTCAAAAAAGTCGTTGACGGCGATACCGTGATACTTACAAATGACGAAAAGGTTAGATACATCGGCATCGACACGCCCGAGACCAAACATCCCAAGAAAGAAATTCAATGTTTCGGAAAAGAAGCTGCGGCTAGAAATAAGGAGCTAGTTGAAGGTAAAAAGGTAAAGCTCGAAAGGGATATTTCGGAGCGAGACAAGTATGGCCGCCTGCTTAGATATGTTTATTTAGAAGATAGTACATTCGTAAATCTACTTCTTGTAAAAGAAGGGTATGCTAGAGCTTCGACTTATCCGCCGGACATAAAACATCAAAATGACTTTTTAGAGGCGGAAAGAGAGGCAAGGGGAAATAATCGAGGATTGTGGAATGCAGAAGCTTGTAATTAATAACTTGAAAAAAATACTCTATCATGGTAAATTTTAAATGTATGAAAAAACGATTACAGATCAATGGGAAAGCATGGTGGGTCTGGCAAAAGTAAGCCGGGAGATTTTGTGATCTAAATTTAATAAATAAGTAACAAGCTCCCGATGGGAGATTTTTTTGCTTAAAATCTCCTCTTACGATGGGAGATGTTATGTTTAGATTGCAGTAGATGAAGATAATACATTGAAATCGAGTGAAGTACATTACAAATCTAATAAGCCCGAAATTTGGGATGAAATAAAGAGCGCGTAAGTTTAGAAACTGGCTGTCCACGACTTAGGGAGGGTGAGATGAGTAAGAAGATGGAACCAAAAAAGCTTGGGGGAAGAAAAACAAATGTTAGAAATATAAAACGAAGGAGTGAAGATCCAAGGAAATTAAGTGCTGAGATAGCTGATCACATGAATGAAAGAGCAAGAATCGGTAAAAAAATCGAAGCAAGTGAATACCCCAAAAGAAAGGCACGTCGAGTCAAAACACGAATTACAGAGTTAAATTTTCTAATTGAGGAGAAAATGAATCTTTTTTCAAAAGCGATTGCTTCTGCAAACTGACACGTATTAATAAGCGGAACATTGTTATTTTAGAAAAGCATTGGCGACATCCATGGAAGGAGTAATCATAACAATGCAAGCACCGAAAAAGGGGATAAAGCCTACGGGTCATGTAAAGAAGGCAAAGCGAAGATGTTTTACGAATCTGCATGCAACCACCCTGGCTAGGCAAATATCTGTTACAGTTATGAAGGGACAATTTCTATTACCTTGTATAGATTTATCTTATCTATCTAATTATAGGGTTTGGCGCATTATAGATAGGATTAAAACGATCAATTGTGAAATAGAGGTTGTAGAAATACGGTTAAAAATGGCATTTGAACCAGTAGATGTTTTAGGCGAAATGGCAAAAATAAAGAATGCGCTTATCTTAAAACGCTGCTATCTTGCAAGATTTTATGAAGAAATCAGAGACATTCAAACTAGCCTGGAGTATCCTGATTACTATCAGATGATGCCAAGAACAACCTTAGATCCGACGACGATAAGATAACAAATTACCCCAAGGAAAACGCGCATAGTCGCAAAATTTTCCTTGGGGCTGTTTTTTGGAAAAAAGGCTTGACTTGCAACACAAAGCCGGATAAAATATGTATCGATGAAGCAATTAACCAACCTCATTCAAATCAGCGTAATGATGCTCGTGGTGAAGGAAAGCCACGGAAGGTTAGTGTTGTCTGAATCGTAAAGTTTAGAAAGAGCATAGCTCAAGAAGAACCAACCTTCCAAGCGGAAGGTTTTTTGATTGCATGCGGAAGTATGGGCAAATGGCAAGCCGTCGGCCAAACATGCCGAAATCCGAGGGTTCGAATCCCTCTACTTCTACCCAAGAAGCTAAGCAAAAGTTTGGCTACATAGTACCTTTACTTATTCAACCGAAGACCAAATGATCATTTATTGTCTGACACCGTGGGAAAAGTTATTGTAGGCAGAAATTAGGACAAACAGGAGGGAACAATGGTTAAAGAAAGAGGAAGATTTGACGTAAACCCAGCGCTAGAAGGGAATGAAAGCCAATTTAGCAAGTTAAGCCATGAAGTCTTGCGAGTCGAGAACAAAATAAAGCGTCTCGAAACACATGCGTCAATGTTGCTAAAGCACCAGAAAGCAGCGGCCGATCCAAAGATACATGATGAGTTGATTGAAAAAACAAAAGAAGATATCCGGCGGCTTATGCCGCAATTAAATCTTCTACAATCAGAAATCGATCGTTGCTTAAGTCTCAACCCATGCTAATATAAGCTAACGGTTAACAAAAGTCAGGACCTATTTAGATTAGAGATAGTCTCTAAATAGGTCCTGAGAACAACTCAAGAGACGCAGGTGGTGATTATGACTGTATTGATTGGAGGAGATAGACATGGGGATGCCAAGGACTAGCATATGTGGAGTAAATATGCCCTTAGTTGAGGCAACAAAAGAGCAAATCGACTTGGTTAAGAAGTGTTACGAAACTAAGGGTGAGCGCGGTGCGGAGTGTGCTATTAATGGCGAGAAGATTTGCAAGTACGGCTTGCCCGTAATTTGCCGCCTTAGAAACGGGCACGACTATAATCCGAAGAAACCGGAAGAGTGTGCAAAACTTTCCATTGTTGGTTAACCGAGAAAAGGAGTTTTGTTGGACAATAGAGAGGAGCGTGAATTATGAGGGGTTTTAAGAAAAAAGTTTATATATAAATATAAACCCCTCTAACCGCGCTCTTTTTATTTTGTCTTTATAGAGTTTTTTTCTTCAAAAGCAATGAATTTGTTACCACGGAAACGCTAGAAAAGCCCATGGCGAGCCCAGCTAGTTCCGGAGTAAGCAGAAGTCCAGTAGCGGGGTAGAGGACTCCAGCGGCCACGGGAATTCCAATAACATTATAGAAAAAAGCCCAGAAGAGATTTTGCTTTATTTTCGTCATAGTAAGTTTCGACAACCTAATGGCCCTGACCGCATCCATCAAGTTATTTTTAACAAGCACGATGTCTCCGGCTTCAATTGCAATATCCGTACCGGCGCCAAGAGCAATACCAACGTCAGCTTGAGTTAAAGCTACGGAATCATTAATACCGTCTCCAACCATCGCCACAATCTTGCCATTTTTTTGCAGTTCCTTTATTTCTTTAGCTTTTTCGTACGGCAAGACTTCAGCAATAACTTTTTTTATACCAACTTTATTCGCTACTGCTTGAGCGGTTATCTTATTGTCTCCGGTTATGATTATGGTTTCGATATTCATCTTATGTAACTTTTGAATCGCATCTTTTACGTTTTCCTTTAAGGTATCGGCGACGGCAATTGCCCCGATTATTTCATTGTTTAAGCCAATAATCATCACTGTTTTACCATCAATTTCCAGCGAAGAAATTTTTTGTTCAATTTCTTCGGTAATTCTAATATTTTCGGTTTTAAAGAGACTTCTATTTCCTAGCATTGCACTCTTACTATTAAGTTTCCCCTCGATACCTTTACCGGGAATAGCTTTAAAGTCCTCGACATCTTTTAATTTGATTTTTTTAAACTCAACATAGGTATCAATAGCTTCGGCCAATGGATGTTCGCTAAATTTTTCGAGAGTTCCTGCCACTTCCAAAACATCAGTTTCTTGATTTTTATCAAAGGAGATTATATCAGTGACTTCCGGCTTGCCTTTGGTTAGAGTCCCTGTTTTATCAAAAACTACTGTCGTTAATCTTTGGGCAATTTCTAGTGAAGCTGCGGATTTAATTAGGATGCCGTTTTCGGCGCCTTTTCCGGTGCCCACTATGATGGCTGCTGGGGTGGCAAGACCAAGGGCGCAAGGACAGGCAATAACCACCACTGCAATTGCTGTAAGAAGTGAGAACGTAAAAGTTTGGTCTACCACGAAATACCAAACGATAAATGTAAAGAGCGACAATATAAGCACCGTTGGTACAAAATAAGCCGAAACCGTGTCTGCAATTCGCTGTATTGGTGCTTTAGAGCCTTGCGCTTCTTCGACGAGTTTTACGATTTGCGCCAAAACGGTACCTTCACCAACCAAAGAAGTTTTTACCTTAATTGCTCCAAACTTATTAATCGTAGCACCAATTACTTTATCGCCGGGTTTTTTCTCTACCGGAATCGGCTCGCCAGAGATCATAGACTCATCAACCGACGTTAGGCCTTCTATTATAACTCCATCAACTGGTATCTTCTCTCCAGGCCTAATTAGGACAATATCTCCAACTTTTACGTCGTCAATTGGAATATCGTATTCTTTACCGTCTTTTATAACTCTGGCGGTTTTTGATTTTAGTTCAAGGAGCTTTTTTATTGCTTCGCCGGCTTTACCTTTTGCATTAGTCTCTAATAGTTTGCCAAGCAAAATAAAGGTGATAAGCAGCGCTGCGATCTCGTAAAACACGATCCCCGAGACAAAGAAAGTCGAAATTACAGAATAGAAATAGGCGGCAGAAGTGCCAACTACCACCAAGGTGTCCATATTAGACGTTTTGTTCTTTAAAGCGACTAAGGCTCCTTTATAAAAAGACGCGCCGGAGATAAACTGAACCGGAGTTGTGAGGGCAAATAGCAGTAGCTTTCGGTTTGGAAAATCCATTAGAAAATCGATGTTTAAGCCGAATACCTTAAATACATGAGGCATCGAAATCACAAAAACCGGAATAGATAGTAATGCTGCCAGAATAAAACGCCTAAGCAACATATAATAGTCTTTGCTTTTGTCTTTTTCTTTTTCGGTCGAGATAATTTGGGATTCTTCGGCATCATAACCGACTTTTTTAACAATATTTATTAATTTATTAGTGTCTGTTTTAGCAGGATCGTACAATACGCTGGCCTTTTCTGAAGCAAGGTTGACGCTAGCCTCAGTTACGCCCTCGCTCTTTAGAAGCGCTTTTTCGACATTAATAGCGCAACTGGCGCAATGCATTCCCTTTATAATGAGTTGTTCCTTCTTAGTCAATCTATGCTCCAGTGCATACCTCTAATTTTGTTGATAATGTTATTCATCTATCCTCCTTAAGTTTACAAAACCCATTATAATTACAGTTATCTTTGATTGCTAGGGTGTTTCAAAAAAACCAATTTCTTTCCTTAAAACCAATTTTATGCTTCCATCTTTATTTAAGAGTTGCTATAATCGTGAGCGTTATGAAAAGAAACTGGCTAAGCATATTTTTTATCTGTATACTCATTATTTTATTTGCAAAGGTTTACAATGCTAAGTCCTTTAAGGATTTAGGCGCCGTCCTCAGTGCCGTAGCAGGCTCAACTTTTGCCTTAATAATAACAAAAGCCCTAGTAAGATTAAAAGATGCAGATGATAAATAATTTTATTTTCAAATTAGCTGTTTAAAAATTGTACATTTAAAATCTAATAGTTGCTAGCATTAATGAAATTCAACAATTTGAGTGGGGTGGAGTGAGAATGCGCGTCAATTTAAGGCATGACGTATGGGAAACAAGATCGCTGGAGAAAAAAAAGGAACCTTATCGTAAAGGTTACAAGCAGGCAGTTCGAAGCTATTCGCCATATTTTTACGAAAGCTATTGCGGATGGTGGTATGGCTAATTATTCCTTAAATGAATTAAAGGTAGTGCTTGGGCTAGAAAACAGTGCTTTTCGTTCTCTTATAAAAGCATTGCACATGAATAAAAGGCTCATTAACGTTGCTGGAGATGAATATAGCATTAATCATAAGAAGCTTATAAGCATAAAGGAAATAGTTGTTGTAAACGGCTCTGGTAGCCATCATCCTACGGGTAAGAAATGGATTGGCGAAACTGGACAATTTAAAAACTAGCCTCCTTTTCTGCGCAATGAACGTTTCTACAAAAAGAGCTTGGTATGACAAGAAACCGGCTCTTTTTTATTTTTAAATTTAATTAACGCTTCTTATGATTGATATTTAGCGCTCTTTATGTTATGCTATAATGTTTTTATAAACTAAAGAAAAAATAGCTTTAAATGTCCTTTAACATTCTCGGTAAACGGCTAATGGCCGATTAACAAATACATAATCTTGTATCCTAGGTTGCGTCTTAGTTATTGGAGGCAAAAATGTTAGCAATGAAAGCAGTATGTGTCCCGGATTCCTTGGTCTCAATCAACGATCCGCGTATTGGTGAGGAAAAACCTGCCAAGACGAGCGAAGTGTCGAGATTAAGATGGGAATTAGGAGGTATCGGATTTAAGGAGAGACACGACTTTGTCTTTTGGGATGAAGAAAAAGAAAGGCTAAAAGTTGAAAATGGACAGCAAGGCGCAATAAAACTTACGAAGAATCAATTCATCGATGTACTTGAGGGCCGTCACGAAATTCCGGAATGGGCGAGAACAAGGATAGTCGAATGGGTAACTGCCTGGACTGGACCGAGCGATCAGTTTGATTGCGATGATTTTTTCAATATCGACAAGAGAATTGAGGCGCAAGTAAATAAGATTACGGCCCTCGGATTTACTAATCCAGACGAAGTCCCATACTCTTCTCTTCTAAGAAAAGAGCTTTCTAGGCTGAGAAAAATCAGAGAAGCAAAAAGGATGGCTGATCTTAAGGATCGTTATATGATTAAAGATCCCGATCGGCTTAAAGTCTTTCAGAAAACTATGAAGAAGCATCATATTAACTATTGGTCGCCGATTTAATCTCAGAAGTATTTGTTTCAAAGCGCCCCTAAGGGAGTTGTTTGCCCCGGGCGCTTTAATTTTGTACAATAAATACAATATATGACAAAAGATTATTACAACGTTATAAAACAGTTTAGTGATAAGCTTCCCAAGTTTCCGGATGGCCGGATTAATTATAGCGGCACAAATAGGGCGCCGGTAATTAATGCCCTCGTAAAATATAGAGACGAAATTTTAATTTTAAAAAGAAGTGATAAGGTTGCTAATTATAAAGGGAAATGGAATTCTATAGGCGGTTTTTTGGATGAAGCAAAGCCCTTAAAACAAAAGGTTTTAGAAGAGGTAAATGAAGAACTTGGCATCACCGAAGATGAAATTGAAGAAGCGAGATTATTTGAAAGCTATGTATTTTATGATGAGTCAATTGATAAAACCTGGATCAGTTTTCCGGCATTAATCGAACTTAAGGTTAAGCCTGAAATAAAGCTAGACCAGGAACACACAGATTATAAGTGGATTAAACCGGAAGATCTAAAAAAATACGAATTTATTCCAGGGCTAGATGAGGCAATAAAGAAGATTCTGAAATAGTATGTATAGTGAGAGGCTATAACTAAATTAGATTAAATGCTTTATAATTTAGTCGTTTTGCGATAGAATACATTTGTATGATAACAATTGCTCTTACAAACCAAAAAGGCGGAGTTGGTAAAACAACCACTGCCATCAATCTGGCAGCTTATTTAGGTAAATACGGAAAACGTGTGCTTTTAGTTGATTTAGATCCTCAAGCCAATTCCTCGAGCGGCCTTGGCTTAGACATAAGATCTCTGAAGGCAGGTCTTTATGATGTAATTGTCGGCGAGGTACCTATTGCGGACGCAATTTTAAAAGTTGATACTAAAAACTTAAATATCATCCCTTCTGATCCCACTTTGGCTGCCGCCGAAGTGGAGTTAGTTGGAACGATGGGCAGGGAATCTAGACTTAAAAAGGCTTTGGAAGGTGTACAGGAAAGGTACGATTTTTGTCTCATCGATTGTCCACCATCCTTAAGTCTGCTTACATTAAATGGCTTAGTGGCTGCCGATAGGGTAATTATTCCGGTCCAAAGCGAATATTACGCCCTTGAAGGTCTTGGACATTTGCTTCATACTATAGATCGGGTTAGAATGAATTTAAACCCGTATTTAAAAATACTTGGAATAGTTCTTACAATGTATGACCATAGAACGGTGCTATCGCAGCAAGTCCAGGTAGAAGTTAAAAAACATTTTGCAGATAAATTATTTAATTCTTTAATACCAAGGAACATCCGCCTGGCAGAGGCGCCGAGTCATGGTAAAAGCATTTTGCAATATGACAGATTCTGCAAAGGAGCCTCGTCATACAAAAGCTTAGCAAAGGAGGTAATAGAGAGATGTCAAAAGGATTAGGAAGAGGTTTGGAATCTCTGATTCCCACAACCGGACAAATTGAAAAAACCATCGGTTTAAAGCCGTCGGACATAAATGAAGTGCCAATAGAAAAGGTAGTAGCTAACCCAAACCAACCCCGATATACCTTTGATGAAGATGCTCTATCAGAATTAGCCGAATCGATTAAAACGCATGGGATAATTCAGCCTCTTATTGCTACCAAAAATGGTGACAAATACGAGCTTATAGCCGGTGAAAGACGTCTAAGAGCCGCAAAAATTGCAAACTTTAAGACCGTACCAATTATCGTAAGGACCTATGACGAGCAACAAAAGCTCGAGATTGCGATTATCGAAAACATTCAGAGGCATAATCTAAATCCCTTAGAAGAGGCAATGGCCTTCCAGAGACTTCAGGACGATTTTAATCTAACTCAAGAAGAAGTATCCAAGAAAATGGGCAAAAGTCGAAGTGCCGTCGCCAACACTTTAAGGCTATTAAACTTGCCTGTTGAAATCAAAAGAGGGCTTGTTGATGGTAAGATTACCGAGGGGCATGCAAGAGCTATTCTTTCGGTAGATGATCCTCAAAAGAGAATGGATTTGTATAATCAAATCTTGGCCGATAAGCTAAACGTTCGAACTGTCGAAGCCAAGGCCAAAACGCTTTCCGCCAAGACAAAAGAAGATAATTCGAGCATTTATCTCGATCTAGAGTCAAAGCTGCGAAACAGTCTGGGCGCAAAGGTCAAAATCCAGCCACAAGGCAAAGGCGGCAAGATTGTGATAGATTTCTATAGCGACGAGGAACTAGAAAGCTTGATGGAGAAGATGAGCTAAATAAATTACTAATTAATCTAATTTCTAATTGCTCTACCAAATCTCAATTTAGGCTTTATTATAAACAGGGCTTTTTATTAGCTCAAAACCAGGCAAGAGTCGAACCCAAACTTTACCTATAATGTGGTCTCTTGTTAAGGCTCCCCATTCTCTGGAATCTGAGCTGGCATTTGGTTCGCGGTTGTCGCCGATAACAAAATATTCATCACCGGCTAATTTTTTTTCGATAGAGCCGAGCGTTGGTGTATTGGGCTCGATATATTTTTCATTAAGTGTTATAAAATCATCATTTCCATTTGTTCTCACTGAAACCTCGCCATTTCTAATATTTACGGTTTCTCCTGGCAAACCGATTATCCTTTTAATATAATTCTTGCAAGGATCCGTTTTGCCGATTTTTGAAGTATAACCTTGCTTTACAAAACTATCACACTCCGATGTCGGATGCTTTAAAACAACTACCTGACCCCTCTTGGGCGCTAAGATGTGATAAGTAAGTTCATCAATAATTAGATAATCATTATTTTGATATGTTGGCTCCATAGAAGAGCCCACAACATAAAAAGGTTGAACTACAAAATTTCTTATTACAAAAACGAATAGCACTATGAGAAGTACTGTTTTTATTATTTCTCCGACGAAAAGTAAATTATCATTTTTGGGCATAAAAGTATTATAGTATAAAAAAGTATTGGAATACAATAAAAAATTTTCTATAATACTAGGGTTAAAGGTGAAGCTATGATTAAAAAGGGAACAAGGGTGTCGCTGGAAAACAGCCGGCAAACAGGAAAATCCAGACTAGACAACTTAGAAAAAAAGAAAAAAAACTCTCGAAAGAAAAAGATCCTTATTGCAGTAATAATGATTTTTTTAGTAGCCACCGGCTTTTTGGGATGGCGCGTTTGGGGGGCATTTAATAAAATATTTAGCGACGGAATGAATCCGCTTTCGATTTTGGCAAACTTAAAACCAACCTCTTTGGCGGGGGAGTCCGAAGGTAGAACCAATATTCTACTCCTCGGGACCGGAGACAAGGATTGGCCGGGAGGAGACTTAACGGACACAATAATGGTTGCCAGCATAAATCCAAAAACAAGTGATGTGGCTTTAATTTCTATTCCGAGGGATTTCTATGTAAAGATAGAGGATCATGGTTGGGATAAAATTAATTCGGCTTATGTTTACGGCGAGCAAAATCAGTATCAGGGTGGCGGAGCAGCCTTAACGTCGAAAACGGTTTCTGATGTATTGGATATCCCCATACACTATTACGCAAAAATTGACTTTACGGCTTTTAAAAAAGCAATCGACTCTGTTGGCGGAATTGACATCACCCCGTCAGAAAATCTCTACGATCCATATTATCCAGGCGGCACAGTTTCTTTTAAGGGAGGCAGGAACTACCACATGAATGGAGAACTGGCTTTAAAATATGCAAGATCCAGACAAACAACTTCTGATTTTGATAGAGCAAGAAGACAGCAAGAGGTTTTGGTTGCCCTTAAAGAAAAATCAATGTCTCTAGGGACGCTATCTAACCCAAAGACAGTCTTAGAATTAATTGATATTCTTGGTGATCATATTAGAACCAGTTTAAAGCCGAATGAAATGAAAAGGTTAGCGGATATCGTCAATAGTATCAACAAAGACAAGGTAATTAGCGCAGTGATTGATGGAGAGAAAACTAAACTAGCAACCACTGGCAACGTTAATGGTGCTTCTGTTGTTTTACCTGTACTTGGAAAAGGAAAATACGCCGATATCCAGGATTATGTCCAGAATATCTTTACTGCCGACAACAAAGTCGGCAGCCTTACAGACGAGAAAGCCAAAATAATGGTTCAAAATGGAGCTGGTATTCCGGGACTAGCAGCTACCGCTACTGAGAATCTGACCAAAAAAGAATATTTAATAGTCGGCACCGAAAATGCTGACAAATCAACTTACACAAAAACTAAAATTATTGATTATGCCAACGGACAAAAAAAGTTGACAATCAAATCTCTCGAAGATTATTTTAGTATAACGAGTGTGAAACAAACTACATCCACTGCTAATTATGATATTTTGATTATTATTGGTCAGGACTATGAACCAGAAAATTAAGCTTTTTACATCATTTGCGTCAAGCGTGCTTCTTTTGTTAGCAAGCTTCTATCCTTCATCTAGCAGCACAAGACTGTTTTGGTATTATCTTCTAGTCGCCTTACTAGTTAATGTTGTGGCCGTGCTATTTATAGCGGGTCCTAAACTTCAAGATCTAAAACAAAAATGGGATTTTTTTATTTTACCAATTCTTCTGAGTATAGGGATATTTTTTTTTGTGACATACTATCCGAGTAAGATATTACAAATTTTAATTTCTTTATTTTTCGGAAGCGCGCTGTTCTTTGTGTATAATTCTCTCTCTGCTTGCCGCGATAAAAAGCTAGCGCTTCCGATATTCTATCGAAATTTGCTTACAATTTTGTCGCTTGGAACGATCTTTCTAATGTCGGGTATCATATACAATTTTTATTTATATTGGGAACTTCCGGTGTATTATTTGATATTGCCGCATTTTATAGTAGTTTTTGGGATCAACCACTTTCTTACAAAACATATGTTAGTGGCCCCAAGTGTTTATTCTCATCTTTATAATCTCATTATGAGCTTAATCATTTTAGAGGTGTCCTGGGTGCTTAGTTTTTGGTCAGTAAATTATCCTGCACCGCCGGAAAAAATATCATTTTCGTATCTTGGTATTCCAGTTGCATCCATTATAATTCTTATAGTTTATTACTGCATATGGGGTATGGTGTATTATTTGATCGAGGGTAGGCTTACAAAAAAAGTTATATATGAATATCTGTCCGTAGGAGCAATAACCTTAATTCTTATATTGCTAACCACGAAATGGTTACCGATCGTTTAAAAGGAGGGATAAATGAAAGCGGATAATCAGGATGTCAAATTTATTGTTGCATTATGTATCGTTATAAGCCTTGTCGGGGGAATACTTGGCGGTATAGTTTTTTCTAGCTCTAATAATACTGGAAATAATTTCTTTAATGCGGGGACATCGAAAACTGAAAATGTTCAGGTCAGCGTGACTTCGGGTATAACGGAAGTGGTAAATAAAGTCTCTCCCGCTGTAGTCAGTATTACAAGCGAACACCTGACAAGAGGTTTTTGGGGACCTTACACCTCTAAAAGTTCCGGAACCGGATTTGTAGTTACTGCTGAAGGGCTTGTTATCACCAATAAGCATGTAGTTGAAGATGCAAATGCTTCGTACAGCGTGTTTACAAATGACGGAACCGAATATCCGGCCAAAGTTAAGGCTCAAGATCCCTTAAGTGATATTGCTTTTCTTCAAATGGAAAAAGCCAATGATTTAAAAACAATTGACCTAGGAGACTCTGATGAACTGCAAGTTGGCGAGCCCGTAATCGCCATTGGAAATGCTCTTGGGCAATATCAGAATTCTGTTACTACAGGAATTGTTTCTGGAGTGGGGCGCGCTCTTCCGGTCGGGGACAGCGAAAGCGGCCAAGTAAACTCTTTAGACAATGTTATTCAAACTGATGCTGCAATTAATCCGGGTAATTCCGGCGGCCCTTTGGTAAACATTCGAGGCCAAGTAATCGGTATTAACACAGCTATTGATCAGAGCGGTCAAAATATTGGCTTTGCGATTCCCATAAATTCGGTAAAAACAGCTTTAAAAAGCGTCCAATCCACCGGGAAGGTAATAAGACCTATCATTGGTATAAGCTATATTTCAATCACCAAGGATCTAGCTAAAAAAAATAACTTAAGCGTTAATGAGGGCGCCTTGGTTTACGTAAGCGGTAACTCTCCCGCGCTAAAGCCCGGTTCTCCTGCCGAGAAGGCCGGCATTAAAGAAAATGATATCATTACCAAAATCAACGATACTAAAATCGACGCAAAACATAGCTTAAGCTCTACTGTTAGAGAACACTCGGTAGGCGAGACGATAAAGATTACCTTAATTAGAGATAGCAAAGAGATGAAGGTTGATGTCAAGCTCGAGGAACTCAAGCAGTAGATTGAAGAAGCTCGAATAAAGAATTTGGAATTAAGTATTAAGAATAGATTCCCATAGGACTAAAAACATATACCTTTAAGACTTTGTTCGTTTATCGTTTATCCTCTATCCCTTATACCTTATTCTTAATTCCGTTTACTTAAGATCATTCATGGCTGCTTCTTGGTCTGCTTCGATAAGCTTTTCGGTAAGATTAAAGATATTGCCGTCCAAGACATCGCTCATATTGTGTACGGAGAAATTAATACGATGATCCGTTATTCGATCTTGAGGATAGTTATAAGTTCTTATCTTCTCGGATCTGTCGCCACTGCCGATTTGACCCTTCCTGGCATCACCTCTTTTTTGTCTTTCTTCTTCTTCTCTTTTAGCAAGTAGCCTGGACCTTAAAACAGACATAGCCTTATCCCGATTTTTTATCTGAGATCTCTCGTCTTGACATGTAACTACTATTCCCGTTGGCAAATGCGTAATTCTTACAGCTGAGTCGGTAGTATTAACACTCTGGCCTCCACATCCGCCAGATCTGAAAACATCAACCCTTAAGTCGTTAGGGCTAATTCCGATATCTACTTCGCTTGCTTCAGCAAGAACTGCTACCGTTACCGTAGACGTGTGAATTCGTCCGCCGCTCTCAGTCTTAGGTACCCTTTGAACGCGATGAACACCGCTTTCGTATTTTAAGTATTTGAATACATCTAGGCCTTCTATCTTGAATATAATTTCCTTAATACCGCCAATATCTGTCTCGTTTAGAGAAAGCACTTCCACCTTCCAGTTTTTCCGCTCCGCATATCTTGAATACATTCTGAACAATTCGGCCCCAAATAGTGCTGATTCTTCTCCTCCAGCCCCTGCTCTTATTTCGATAATGGCAGGCTTTTCATCATTAGGGTCTTTAGGTAATAATTCGAGTTCTATTATCTTTTCCAATTTAAAAATGTTTTCGTTCAAATTTTCGATCTCTGTAGAGATTAGCTCTTTAAGATCTTCGTCTCTTTCTGTTTCAAGCATTTTGTTATTGTCGCCTAACTGTCTCTTAAACTCTTCTCTCGCTTTAAACTTTTCTACCAAATCCTTAAGGTCCGATTGTTTTTTTGCTATTTTTTGATACTTTAAAATGTCCCCGACAATCTCCGGTTCGCCAAGTTTTAAAGTTAACTCGTCATATTCTTTTATAATCGCTTTAATTTTTTCTTCCATATTTATTCCCTCGCATAAAACAAATAAGCCCCATTAAAAATGGCGCCTATAATTTATCTTCAAATTCTTTACTGATTTTCTAGTTTCTCAGCTTTTTTCTGAGCTCTTAAGGCTTCTTTTTCTTTCTTTGCGGTGATCTGATCCCGAGCCTTAGAAGCGGCATCCAGTCTCGCCTTAAATTTATCAACTCTTCCGGCTGTGTCAATTAATTTCTGCTTACCAGTAAAGAATGGGTGACAAGACGAACAAAGCTCAACCTTGATAGATTTAACGGTTGACTTTGATTCCCACTTGTTACCACAAGCGCACTCAATAATTGTTTTTTCGTAATTTGGGTGAATGTTTTTCTTCATAACAGTACAATACTACCACAAAAAACCTCTAAGATCAAGAAAAATACGTAACTTTTTATTAAGCGCAAAAAACAAAAGAAATCTTGAAACTGAAGCATTTTTGTGTTAGTATTGTACTGTTATAAAATAATTCACACACATTTAGACTACTGTATCCTCCCCGATAATCATCGGGGTTGAAAAATGTGGAGGAGAAAGGAAAACATGATAGAAACATCAATGAAAGAAATGTTGGAAGCAGGTGTTCATTTTGGCCATCAAGCGTTTAGATGGAATCCAAAAATGGCGCCTTTTATTTTCACGGTTAAAAATGGGGTTCATATTTTTGATCTCGTTCAAACTCAAGAAAAGCTGCAGAAAGCAATTGCCGTAGCTGAAGAAATCGCCTCTAAAGGAGGGGTGATCCTCTTTGTAGGAACAAAAAAACAAGCAAAAGAGATCATCAAAACTGAAGCCGAGAGAGCTAAAATGCCATTTATTAATGATAGATGGCTAGGGGGTCTGCTTACTAACTTTTCCACAATTGCCAGAAGAATTTCTTATTTTAAGGACCTGGAGAAACAATTAGAAGAAGGCGCCGACGCCAAATTATCTAAAAAAGATAATATACTAAGAGAAAAAGAATTCTGCAAGCTAAAAGGATATCTTGGCGGCATTAAAGATTTAAAAAAGCTACCGGATGCCTTATTTGTTATTGATACCCATAAAGAAGGTCTTGCTATAAGCGAAGCTAACAAACTGAATATTCCGGTAATCGGCATTGTCGATTCTAATGCTAATCCAGACCCGATAGATTATGTTATCCCGGGTAATGACGATGCTGTTAGATCAATAAAATATATTACTTCCGCCGTAGCTAGTGCTATACTAGAGGGTAGCGGAACTTTAAAGGAAAAAGAGCAAATTTAAAAAACTAAAATTACAACAAAAGGAGTAATGATGGCGATATCTGCGAAAGAAGTGCAGGCATTAAGAGACGCAACTGGCGCTCCAATGATGGAGGTCAAAAAAGCTCTAGAAGAAACAAGCGGTGATTTTAAAAAAGCTCAAGATTACTTAAGAAAAAAAGGTCAAACCAAAGCAGAAAAGAAAGCAGGCAGAGCGACTAAAGAAGGTATAATTGATGCTTATGTCCACGGTAATAAAATCGGCGTCCTTTTAGAAGTAAACGCTGAAACAGATTTTGTTGCCAGAAATGAAATCTTTAAGAATTTTGTTCACGACGTAGCGATGCATATTGCAGCAGCCAGCCCGCTTTACGTATCGCGCGATGAGGTTCCTAAAGACTTGATTGAGAAAGAAAAGGAAATCTATAAGGAACAGCTTAAAGCTCAGAATAAACCGGAAAATATTATAGAAAAGATTTTAGAGGGAAAAATTGATAAGTACTTTTCCGAAATTGTGCTCTTGGAACAGTCTTATATAAAAGATGATTCGATTAAAGTAAACGATTTATTAACCAATATTATCGCAAAACTTGGCGAGAATATCCAAATCCGCAGATTTTGTCGTTATCAAATAGGGGAGTAAAAGGAGATTTATGACTGGAGACCTTCTAAATAAGTACGAGAGTGATCTTAAAAAGGCAATTGAATACTTAGAAAGAGAGTTATCAGGCCTCAGAACCGGTAAAGCAAGCACAGCTTTGGTTGAGGATATTCATGTCGAAGCATATGGCAACCCAATGCAAATAAAAGGGGTTGCAAGTATTAGCGTGCCTGATCCAAAATCGATTATTATTACACCATGGGATAAATCATTGGTTGCAACTATTGAAAAGGCTATTAGAACATCCGAGCTTAACCTAAGCCCTGTCAATATGGGCGATAATATAAGAATTAACATCCCGCCCCTTACAGAAGAACGAAGGCGAGATCTAGTAAAAATTGTTAAGGATAAAGGCGAAGACGCGAAAGTGGCACTAAGAAATCTTAGACACGAGGTGATTGACAAGGTAAAAAAGTCAAAAACAACTAGCGAGATCACCGAAGATGAGGCCTTTAAGCTGGATGAACAAGCTAACAAAATCATTTCTAAATATAATGAAAAGGTAGACTCAATTGTTGCTGCAAAACAGCAAGAAATGATGGAAATCTAGGAGGAGACGTGACCGAATCACCAAGGCATGTTGCTATCATAATGGATGGCAATCGTCGCTGGGCTAAAAAAAACAATCTTAGCATTAAAAGAGGCCACGAAGAGGGTTTAAAGACTTTTAAAGAAGTAGTTAAACAGGCGATTAAAGAAAAAATCGATATTTTAACGTTTTACGCATTTTCGACCGAAAACTGGGGACGACCTCAAAAACAAGTTATCGATTTGATAGCTCTAATGTCAAATTTTATTAAAAATGAAGCCGATGAACTTCATCAAAACAATATCAAGCTAAAGATTCTTGGCGATGTCTCTCCATTCCCGAAAAGACTCCAGCAAAGCATTCAAAACGCAGTCGAAAAAACAAAGAATAACACGACAATTATATTAAATGTTGCCTTAAATTACGGCGGACGAAATGAGATAATAAGGGCCGTCAATAAGCTTATAAATGAAAAAAAGCCAGTAACCGAAGATTCCATATCTCAAGTTTTAGACACTAACAATTTGCCCGATCCCGATCTTATAATAAGAACGGGTGGGGCTCAAAGATTAAGTAATTTTCTGATTTGGCAAAGCTCATATTCAGAATTTTATTTTACCGGTATTTTGTGGCCCGATTATAGCGCAGATGAGTTTTTAAAAACTTTAGATGAATTCGCAGACAGAGAGAGGAGATTTGGCAAATGAATTCTACTGCTATGCTTTTAAGTTCACTTAAGAGCATTAATGAAAAGATTAGAAAATATAAAAATCTTTTAAAAACATGGGCAGACCACATGCTCCAGAGGAGTTATTAATGATCGCATTCCTTACATTTATTTTTGTTTTCGGGATTTTGGTATTCGTCCATGAATTCGGGCATTTTATTGTGGCTAAAAAAATCGGCGCAAAAGTGGAAGAATTTGCCTTTGGTTTCGGACCAAAGATATTTTCCACAAAACGCGGTGAAACTAGTTATTCCATAAACATATTCCCGCTTGGCGGCTATGTAAAAATATATGGCGAGGAAGATGATAGCGCCAATGACCCCGCAAGCTTTTCTTCTAAGTCGCCTCTTAAAAAAGCACTTGTTTTAACGGCCGGCGTGTTGATGAACTTTGTCCTGGCAATTTTGATTCTGATATTCGCTTTTGTAATTGGCTTTAAACCAATTATTCCGGACCTAGAAAAGTTACCGGGCGTCGTGGACAACCAGAAAGTCATTATCGAAAAACTTGATCCGGAAGCTCCCGCTGCAAAATCGGGAGTAGAAACTGACACGGAGATTGTGTCTGTTGACGACACTAAAATAAATAACATCGTTACGCTTCAAAATAAAATCTACGAAAAGAAAGGTCAGCCGGTAGCTGTGGTGTTTAGAAAGAATGGTGTCGAATTCGAAAAAACATTAACCCCTGTTAAAAAAGATGCAATGTTTGTAATAGGAGTTACGCCAAGAGAAGAAGGCAGCATTAGGGCGCCATGGTATTTTGCTCCCATAGATGCCGTTATCCTAACCTATAACTTATCCATACTTACTCTAGAGGGCTTTTTCGGCCTTCTTCTTGGAATAATAAAGTCTCTTACTATCTCGGAAAACGTGACTGGTCCAATTGGCATTGCCATTATTGGGGGCGCTGTTGCCAAAACCGGATTTGGGTACCTAATGCAGTTTATCGCAATGCTTAGCGTTACCCTTGGCGTCATCAATATTCTGCCTTTTCCAGCGCTAGATGGTGGGCACCTGTTTATTCTGGGTTACGAAACTCTTACTAAGAAAAAGATAAATCCGAAAGCTAAACAGATTGCAATTCTGGTCGGTTTTTCTCTCCTTATTCTTTTAATGCTGGTTATTACTTGGAAAGATTTACTTAGATTTGGAATTATAGGCAATTAATACTTATGAAAGACTCTTATGCTACAATCATTAAGCTTCTCAAAGACCAGAAGAGCAATAACAGAAGAAGCCGAAAGCGTTAATCATAAACTTTTAGTAAAAGGCGGTTTTGTAAGCCAGCTTATGGCTGGTACTTATACATACTTGCCTCTTGGCCTAAGAGTTATAAAAAAGATCGAAAATATCATAAGAGAAGAAATGGTTTCTCTAGGTGCCGAGGAGCTCATAATGCCCGCCCTCCATCCTAAAGATAATTGGGTACGCACCGGGCGCTGGGAAACAATGGATGATTTATTTAAATTTACTAGCTACTACTCAAAGAACGAATATGCGCTTGGACCAACTCATGAAGAAATAGTCGTCCCTCTTGCCGAGCAGTTCATTTTTTCGTACAAAGATTTACCAAAAAAAGTGTTTCAGATACAGGAGAAGTTTAGAGATGAAAAAAGAGCTAAATCCGGTATCTTAAGATCAAGAGAATTTTTAATGAAAGATTTGTATTCATTTCATATTGACGAAAAAGATTTGGATGATTTTTATGAAAAAGTTGTCTGCAGCTACAATAGAATTTTTGATAAGGTAGGTATTGGTGATAAAACTTATTTGACATTTGCATCCGGTGGAACATTTTCAAAGTATTCTCATGAATTTCAGACCGAAACTCCGGCCGGAGAAGATATAATTTATCTATGCGAGAAGTGTGGGCTAGCGATAAATAAGGAAATTCTGGATGAGCAAAATATTTGTCCGGAATGCAGCAATAAGTCCTTAAAAGAGATTAAAGCTGTCGAAGTTGGGAACATTTTTAAGCAAAAAACCAAGTTTGCCGAGGCTTTTGACTTTAATGTTAAAGACAAGGATGGCAAGGATAGGTTTGTCGTTACGGGAGCTTATGGCATCGGACTTGGACGGCTGATGGGCACTATAGTAGAAGTTAATTACGACGGAAAAGGTATCATTTGGCCGAAAGAAGTTGCGCCATTTCAGATCCATATCGTTCCTATCGGTAAAAAAGCATTAAGCGAAGGAAATAGACTTTACAAGCAACTTAAGAATTATGAAGTCCTGCTAGATGATAGAGATGAGTCTGCCGGAGTAAAGTTAAATGATGCCGACCTAATTGGGATACCCATAAGAATCGTCATAAGCGATAAATTGATTCAAGATGACAACCTGGAAATTAAGATGCGCCATGAAGATTCATCCCAAATAATAAGGAAAGAAAATCTTTTAGAATTAATCGCCGAAAACGTATAGAGCCATAAGGCCATTGTCCTTGCTCGGTCGCTCTAAACGTGATAAAGTATTAGATGCTTATGTTGAACAAATTATTTGGCTATTTTTCACACGACATCGGTATCGATTTAGGAACCGCAAATACCCTGGTCTATGTTAAAGGGAAGGGTATTGTTGTTAATGAACCATCCGTTGTTGCTCTAAACGTTAGAACCAAGCAGATATTAGCTATTGGCGAGGCCGCTAAAAAAATGGTTGGGCGAACACCGGCTAATATTGTAGCTTCCAGACCCCTGGTAGACGGGGTCGTTTCTGATTTCGAAATTACGGAGATCATGCTTAAGTATTTTATCGAGAAAGTTCACAAAGAAAGCTTTGCTTTGATTCCGCGGCCCAGAGTAGTGGTTGGAATCCCTTCCG
Organism: candidate division CPR2 bacterium GW2011_GWC2_39_35; assembly: GCA_000995065.1. Lineage (GTDB taxonomy): Bacteria > Patescibacteriota > CPR2 > CPR2 > CPR2 > UBA9978. The sequence goes on from LBWX01000001.1 coordinate 101,935, forward strand.
GTGTTACCGAAGTGGAAAAAAGAGCAGTTGAGGATGCAGCTAAAAATGCCGGCGCTAGAGAAGCCTTTCTAGTAGAAGAGCCTATGGCTGCCGCCATCGGCGCAAGGCTGCCTATTCAAGAAGCTTCCGGCACAATGATTGTCGATATCGGAGGCGGCACTACAGAAGTGGCCGTAATATCCTTGGGCGGAATCGTAGCTTCCAGATCGTTAAGAGTTGCCGGTGATGAGCTAAATGATGACATAATTCAATATGCTAGAGACGAATTTAATCTTCTTCTGGGTGAAAGAACGGCTGAAGACATCAAAATTAATATTGGTTCCGCTTACCCCTCAGAAAAGAAGTCTCAGACGGTTATGAGAGGCAGAGATCTAGTTACCGGCTTACCTAAAGCCATTCAGGTTGATAGTGATCAAATTAGACAGGCTCTGGCCAAATCGATAAGCGTTTTAGTTGATTCAATCAAAGTAACTATCGAAGAAACTCCGCCAGAGCTAGTGGCGGATATCATGGAAAACGGTATTGTTTTAGCAGGCGGCGGTGCGCTGCTTAAAGGGCTTGATGTTCTTATATCTCAATCCACTAAAATGCCAGTTCACATGGCTGACGATCCGTTAACCTGTGTCGTTCGAGGCACCGGATTAATTTTAGAAGACATTGATGCTCTAAAAACCGTTCTCGTAAAAACTCATTATAAAACACCCAGGTAATCATTTTTAGTTATGAATAAGAAAAAGTTTATTACACTTATAGTAAGCATTGCACTCATCATCATCTTTTTACATTATAAAGGGGTATCTAATAAAGTAGAAGGAAAGCTTCAGCAGACAACGTCGCCTATAGGAGTCGTTCTATCTGAATTCAGTGCAAAAATAAAATTTTATTACAGTTTAGTAACGCATATCGGACAACTCCAATCCGAGAACAACGAACTTAAAAAAACGAACAACGAACTGCAATCTAAGATAGCCGAGCTAGATGAGGATAAAAGAGAAAACGATAATCTAAAGAAACTTCTAAGATTCAGCGAAGACAGCAAAGTTAATTGGATTCCGGCTGATATTTCCGCATTTGATTCCAGTAACATTAGGCAAGCGGTTACGATAAACAAGGGGAGTAAAGATGGTATCAAAGAAGGCAGCAGCGTTATTTCGGAAGGTTTTTTAATTGGCAAAGTGATTGAGCTTCGCGAAAACTCAGCCATGGTTCTTTTGGTAATTGATCCAACGTCAAGCATTCCGGTAACCGTTCAGGGAACATTAGCCTCCGGCCTTGTTAAGGGTCAAATCGGTTTTGGTTTAACATTAGAAAATGTACCGCAAGGTGAGAAAATATCTAAGGGAGACATTATTCTCACATCCGGTCTTGGTGGAGAATTTCCTAGAGGCCTAATTATTGGAAAGATCGAAGAGGTTTTAAATAAAGACAATGGCATATTTCAACAGGCGGAAGTCCGCCCAGCCGCAGATTTTAAAATTCTAAAACAGGTTTTAATCGTTAACTAATGTGGTATCTAATCTCCACTATTATTTTAATACTTGTGGCGACTATTCAGAATTCGCTATTTGAATCCTTTAAACATATCGGCTTAATTCCGAATTTTGCTTTAGTCATATTTATTTATCTCTTAGTGTATGAGGATTTTAAAAAGGCGTTTCCGTTAAGTTTGGTACTAGGCATCGCAATGGATATTATGTCGACGGGAATCTTTGGCTTTTATATCGTCTTTTTTATTTTGCTTTCACTCACCATAGACTTTATTAAGCATAATATTGGCAGATCTAAGAGCCTTTCCTTGGTTATTATAATTACAGCTATCTCAAGCTTTACCCTAATTTTTTTCGAGCTACTAAGCGTTATTTTAACCCTAAAAGGAATTGGCCTCACTTCAATTGTTACGATAATGAAACAGTTATCCGTGGGCGCTCTGGCTAGTATTGTTGCGTCCATTATCGTAAAGCCACTTTTTCAAGCTATATATTCATTCTCTGAAAGAAATAAGGGCATGGTTCATTATGAGTAAGAAAAGGAATGTTTTTAATGCAATTGTGGGAATGAGTGCCAATCCCGGTAAATGGAAGCTTAAAGAATCTTTCTTAAAAAAGCACGAAAAATGGATTGATGGCATTCTTCCGGGCGACGCTGACGCCGGAATCTATGAAGAACAACGTTCGGAGAATCCTTTAAAATTACTACGAATTATATTTGTCTTCTGTCTGGCCATCTTAATTGGCAAACTTTATTTCCTCCAGATCGTAAACGGCGAAAACAGCTTAAAAAAAGCGGAGGGAAACCGCGTTAGAGAAAAGGTTATAAGAGCCGAAAGGGGCGCTATTTATGACCGAAACAAAACCTTACTCGTAAAAAATGTTGGTAATTATGAAGTCTCAGTAATCCCTTCCGACTTACCCAAAAAAGAGGACGATAGAAATAAGATTTACGAGAACTTGGCAAAAATAATCTCTATGCCGAAAGAGGAAGTTAAGAAAGCCTCGGAAGAAAAGGGTCTTACGCAAAGCGAGCCAATTCTTATCAAAAAAACAATTGATAGAGATACCTCGTTACTTCTAGAAAGTAAAATTTTGGATTTACCTGGCGTCAATGTCTCCGTTAATCCAATAAGAGACTACTTGGACAAAACTTTACTTGCTCACGTTTTAGGATATGTCGGAAGAATTTCCGAAGATGAGCTTAGCCAAAATAAGGACAGAGGGTATCATCTAACTGATTATTTTGGCAAGAGCGGCATCGAAAAGCAGTACGAGAATGATCTTAGAGGTAAAGACGGAGCCAAAAGAAGCGAAGTTGATGCTTCCGGCAAGATTGTAAAACTAATTGGCGAGATTGAACCAAGTCCGGGAAAAGATTTGGTCTTAAGTATTGACTATGGCTTGCAGCAAAAAATGGCCGAGAGCCTTCAGGCGTCGTTAGATAAAGCAAAGGTCAAAAAAGGTGCTGCAATTGCCTTAAACCCCAATAATGGCGAAGTTTTAGCCATGGTCAATTTACCCACTTACGATGGCAATCTTTTCTCTAAAGGGATTTCAGAAGCCGATTTTAAAAAATTAAACGAAGATGAAAACCAACCCTTGCTTGCTAGGGCCATTCTCGGACAATACCCTTCGGGATCGATTATTAAGCCGCTTTTTGCGGCAGCAGCGCTAGAAGAAAAGATAATTAATAGAAACACAAGCATCTTATCTAATGGAGGAATTAAAATCGGCGACTTTAGTTTTCCAGACTGGAAGCCGGGTGGACACGGAATGACCAACGTTACAAAGGCGATTGCCGAATCTGTAAACACCTTTTTTTATGCTATCTCCGGGGGCTGGGAAAATATTAAGGGTCTGGGAGCTGACAAAATGAAACTTTATCTGGAAAAATTCGGCCTTGGCAAGGATAGCGGAATTGATTTGCCCGGCGAAAGCATCGGCCGCATCCCGGATCCAAAATGGAAAGAAGAAGCCAAGAAAGAGCCCTGGTATTTAGGAGATACGTACCATTTTGGTATTGGTCAAGGAGACTTAGAAATAACCCCGATTCAGATGGCAAAAGCAATTTCCGCAATTGCAAATGGCGGCACGCTTTATAAACCAAGACTAGTAAAAGAAATTGTTGATTCTAACGATAAAAATAGCGTTAAAATAATTGAGCCACAAAAGGAAACCGAAAACGTTATTAGTAAAGAAAACATAGATATTGTTAAAGAAGGCATGAGACAAACAGTCACAGCAGGCAGCGCCAGAAGCTTAAATGATTTGCCGGTTCCGATAGCAGGAAAGACAGGCACGGCGCAGTATGGCGCAAATAACGAACATCGGCATGCTTGGTTTACCAGCTTTGCGCCCTATCCAAATCCAGAAATTGTTCTCCTTATACTTGTAGAAGGAGGGGGCGAGGGTTCGGAATTTGCCGCTCCGGTTGCTAAAGATGTTTATAAATATTATTTTAAGAAGTAATTTAGCTTTTTGGTTATTATGACAAAGCAGACGAAAGTTTTTATACTTGACAGCGAAAACATAACCATGTTATATTTCTTCCATCATCATTTAAGATAATGATCGTGGGCTCCAGCGGCTCATTTTCTTATTATCAAAACCTGTAAGACAACAAACGGGATTAGGTAATAAGAAAATTTTATCTAACAGGGTAAACGAGGTGAAAAATGCAAAAGAAAATCATTCTTACAAAAGATGGTTTGGCCAAACTAAAGGCCGATCTTAAAAAAATGAAAGAAGAAACCAGACACGAAGTAGCAGCTAGAATTAAAGATGCGATTGAGTTTGGTGATCTATCCGAAAACTCGGAATATGAAGAAGCGAAAAACCAACAAGCTTTTGTTGAGGGTAAAATTGCAGAACTAGAGTATTTAATCAAGAACGCTACCATCAAAGAAGGAGTTGTAAGCTCCGATGCCGTTGACATAGGTAATGTTGTCCATGTCGAAGTTGAGGGTGGCCAAGAGAAGTTTAAAATTGTTGGAGCACACGAAGCTGATCCCCTTAACGGAATGATTTCTTACGAATCTCCGATAGGGCAAGCGCTTATTGGTAAAAAGAAAGGCGAAGAGATAGAGGTGACAGTGCCTGCCGGGATGATTCGCTATAAAATAACTAACATCGAATAAAATCAGAAACCCGGCGAAACTGTCGGGTTTTTAAATGGAGTAATTTATGTTTTGGGCAGACCAAATAGCTAACGATTTGAAAGATAAAGGCCCTCAACTTGTTGATGATGCTTGGACTACTTCAGGCTTTGCTCATATCGGTTCATTAAGAGGCATTATTATTCACGATACTATTTTTAGAGCTCTTAAGAATAGGAAAATAAATACTGCTTATTCCTTTATACTGGATGATTTTGATCCTATGGACGGCCTACCTATCTATCTGGATGCCGAAAAATACCTACCATTCATGGGCATGCCAATGAGATCAATTCCGTCAGAAGTAGAAGGAAAGACGCTCGCCGACTTTTTTGCTGATGATTTCATTAAAACCATGGAAATTGTTGGCACTAATCCAGAAATTTTATCAGCTTACGAGCTTTATAAAAGCGGTCAAATGGATGAGGCCATCCGTGTTGCGCTTGATAATGCTCCGAAAATTCGTGAAATCTATAAGAAAGTTAGCCGGATTGATAAAGGTGATGAATGGTATCCCTTTAATCCAGTTTGCGAAGAATGCGGCAAGATCGGCACCACTCGAACTATAAATTGGAATGGAAAAGAAGTTGGATATATTTGTGAGCCCGAAATGGTTAAATGGGCTAAGGGATGTGGCCACAAAGGAAAGATTTCTCCATTTGGCGGAACCGGTAAAATGCCTTACCGAATCGAATGGCCGGCAAAATGGAAGGTGCTAGGCATTACAGTCGAGGGTGAAGGGAAAGATCATTCCGCAGCTACAGGAACAAGGGATATGGGCAACCATGTCGCAAGGGAGGTCTTTAGCATAGAGCCGCCTTATGATATTCCATATGAATTTTTTCTTTTCGAAGGTAAGAAGATGAGTGGTTCAAAAGGACTTGGCGCCAACGCTAAAGATGTCGCAGAACTTTTGCCTCCCGAAATAACCAGATTTATGATGATTAGAAATTACAAGAGAGCAATTGAATTTAATCCTAAAGGCGCCACTATTCCGACACTATTCGATGAATATGATAAAGCCATTTTAGCTTATAAGGGAGAAACGGACTTTCCGGATCTTGCAAAAGTAGCTGAATATTCGCAAAAGGAAGGTAAGCCATTCACCGGTTACAGACCAAGATTTATAAAAATTGCTTACTCGATTCAACTTCCCCGAGTTGACATCTTTAAAGATGCGGAAACCGAAAAGGGAAGTCCTCTTACCAATGAAGAGAAACACGAAATTACCATAAGGATCGCTTATGCCGAAAAATGGCTTACCAACTTTGCCCCGGAGCAATTTAAGTTTCAGGTAAAAGAAGCTGCGCCTGAAGTTAGCCTCTCCGAAGATCAGAAACGATTTTTAGAAAATTTTGAAAAGGAACTCCAGACAACCGACTGGAACGGACAGGAAATTCATGAACGCTTACATGCAATTAAGAATAGTTTCAATATCTCACCGAAAGATGCCTTTAGCGCTATTTATATGATTTTTCTAGGAAAAGATTCCGGTCCCCAAGCCGGCTGGTTTATAAGTTCTCTTGATAAAGACTTTGTTCTTAAGAGGTTAAGGGAAGCTTTAAAATAGACAGTTTGTTAATAATCTTTCCTTTGATCTAATTTTTTTGGTATAATCGGTTTATAAACGGAAACAACGCTTATGCTAGATATTAAATTCATTCGAGAAAACCCTGACATTGTAAAAAAAGCCGCTAAGATAAAGGGGATCGATGTTGATATTGATCGATTACTTGCCCTAGATAAAAATCGAGTCGGACTTATAAAAGAAGTGGATAATCTTCGCCAGATGAGAAAGTCCGACAAAAAACCGACTGAGGAGCAGATTAAAGAAATTAAAGAAGTAAAAGAACAGCTCGCCAAAAAAGAAAATAAGTTAAGAACAATCGAGGCGGAGTTCGACAGGCTCATGCTTTTTGTTCCAAACATACCTTCACCGGATGCACCATTAGGCGGCGAAGAAGCCAATAAAGAAATATATAGATGGGGCGAGCCAACCGAGTTTAATTTCCCCATAAAAGATCATATTGAGCTTGCAAAGGATCTTGACTTAATCGACTTTGAATCAGGCGTTAAGGTTTCTGGATTTAGGGGATATTATCTTAAAAACGAAGCCGTGCTTTTGCAAATGGCCCTCATGTGGCATGCTTTAAAAAAGCTTCAGGAAAAAGGCTTTACCCTGATGATCCCTCCAACTTTAGTGAGAAGCTTCGCCTTAACTGGGAGCGGCCAATTTCCTTTTGCTGAAGCCGAAACATATCAGGTAACAAATGCAAATAGAAACGCTAAAGATGTTGATCTTAAAGAACCTTTGTATTTAGTTGGAACGGCCGAACCATCTCTTCTTGCTTATAAGGCCAATAAAATCTTAAACGATGACGATCTTCCGGTAACATTATGCGGTTTCTCCCAATGTTACCGGTCCGAAATCGGCAGCTATGGCAAGGATACAAGAGGCGCTTATAGGCTCCATGAGTTTATGAAAGTGGAACAAGTCGTTTTTTGTAAAGCAGACCTAAAAGAATCTCAAGACTGGCTCCAAAAGATTAAAGATACCTCTCTCGAAATGCTTGAAGAATTGAATTTACCGCACCGAGTTCTTCAGATTGCAACCGGAGATATGGGAGCCGGAAAATATGATATGTATGACATCGAAACCTGGATGCCATCCAGAAATTCGTACGGCGAAACACATTCTGCTTCCAACTTCACCGACTGGCAAACTAGAAGATTAAATATAAAATATAAAACTCGAGACGGTCAAATAATTTATCCGCATGCTCTAAACAACACCATGATCGCATCTCCAAGAATATTGATTGCTCTTTTTGAAAATTATCAACAAGAAGACGGATCAATTAAGATACCGGAAATTCTGCAGAAATTTATTGGGATAAAAGAGATAAAAAGAACAGTGAACAGTGAACAGTGAACATAAAAAATTTCAACTATTTACTGATCGCTATTCACTAACTAAAGGAGGTTATATGAACATTCAAATTACAGGCAAAGATTTTGAGCTTACCGAATCGTTAGAACAGTTTGTAAACGAAAAAGTAAATAGACTTTCGAAATACGACAGCAGGATAAATAAAGTAAGCGTTATTTTGTCAGTGGACGATGGACATCATAAAAGGGGTGACATTTATCTGGCAGAGATTATAATAGATAGAGCAGGAAAAGATCTTGTCATAAAGGAAACTAAGGATAATATGCATGCCGCTATCGACAGTGCAACCGAAAAAGCCAAACATAATTTAGAAAAAGAAAAGCAAAACCCAAAAAGCATCGCAAAATATAAAGACCTTATTCGAGGTATTTTAAAAAATAACCGCAAGTAAAGGAGATTAAAATGGATTTAAATGATAACCTTGCCGGAACTGAGACAAATCCAACAGACGGCGCTACAGAAACAGCTGCCCAAGAGCCTATAAGCGTTGTAGAGGCACCAGTTACCGAAGCACCGGCTTCCACCGTAAATGAAGTTGTTAATGCAGACGAATTAACATCACTCACCCCAGAAGGTGAAGAAAGTACCTCCCCCAGTATCGCTACCAATGCTACCGAAACAGGCATTTCGGAAGTTGAGAGCGCTGCTAGCGAATTAGCAGCCCTATCCAATGAAAGTCCTGCTGAGACTGCCGAAGAACCAACCACGCCTTCAGAAGACCCTGCAACAGATAGCGTAACCGAAAGTTTTGTAACTCCTCCAGCAAACGCTGAAAATGCAGTTATGACAGACCTAAATGCTTACGAAAACAGTGCCGAGGTGCAGCCTAAAATAGAAAGCCCTATGCAAGATGCCATGAATCCTTCCGCAAATATGGCAGGAGCAGATGCATCCGCCATAAATACACCAAATGAGCCGATAAAGAAGAAGGGATTTATTTCAAGACTATTTGGAAAATAAAATTGTCCGACTCATAAGTCATAAAAAGCTCCAACTTGGAGCTTTTTTCTTTAAAAAATGATTATTTTCTATAGAATTTTCGTGCCTTCAATGATAAAATAGGCTAGATATAAAAATATGGTTTGAAAGGAAATAGAAATGGCGCTACTTACAAGAATATTGGGTGATCCAAATGAAAAGGAAGTCCAAAAATTAACAGTAATTACTCATAAGATTAATGCGCTAGAACCGGAATACTTGAAACTTGATGATAAAGCGTTAAAAGCAAAAACTGAAGAGTTTAAGCAGAGAATTAGTACCGGCGAAAGCTTAGACGATATCATGCCCGAAGCTTTTGCAACCGTAAGAGAGGCCTCGAGACGAGTTTTGGGTTTAAGACATTATGATGTCCAGCTAATTGGAGGCATGGTTTTGCATGAGGGTAAAATTGCGGAAATGAAAACGGGTGAAGGCAAGACCCTCGTTGCCACCCTTGCTGCTTATCTAAATGCCTTGACCGGAGACGGTATTCATGTTGTAACGGTTAACGACTATCTTGCTAAGCGCGACACCGGCTGGAACGGAAAACTATATAGTTTTCTTGGTTTGAGTGTGGGATGTATTATCCATGAGGAATCATTACTATTTGATGAAAAGTATGAAGACCCTAATGTCTTGGACGAAAGAACAAAAAATCTACGTCCCGTATCCAGAAAAAATGCTTATGCCGCAGATATCACCTACGGAACAAATAACGAATTTGGTTTTGATTACTTAAGAGACAATATGGTACAAAATGCCGAGCAAATGGTTCAGAGAAAACATAACTTTGTTATTGTGGATGAAGTTGACTCTATCTTAATTGACGAAGCAAGAACGCCTCTTATAATTTCCGCCCCCGCCGAAGAAGCAACGGACAAATATTATGAATATGCCAAAATGGTTGAAAAACTTACCGAAGGTCCCGATTACGCCCTCGACGAAAAATTAAAAGCCGTTTCCTTATCGGAAGAAGGTATCGAAAAGCTCGAAAAAATGCTAGGCGTGGATAATATTTATGAATCTCATGGTATAGAAATGGTTCATCATGTTGAGCAGTCTCTTAAGGCCAAAGCTATTTTTAAGAAGGATCGCGATTATGTTGTTAAAGACGGCGAAATCGTTATTGTTGATGAATTCACCGGAAGACTGATGCTTGGGCGCCGATATTCAGGAGGGCTTCATCAAGCGATTGAAGCCAAGGAGGGCGTAGCGATCAAGCAGGAAAGCCTTACCTTGGCAACAATTTCCTTTCAAAACTATTTTAGGCTCTATAATAAGCTCTCGGGAATGACGGGTACTGCCGCCACCGAAGCCGAAGAATTCGCCAAGATTTATGAGCTCGAGGTAACGATAATACCAACAAACAGAGAAATGGTCAGAAAGGATCTTCAGGACAAGGTTTTTAAGAACAAAGCAGCCAAATTCGATGCTGTTGTTCGCGACATCAAAGAAAGATATGAAAAAGGCCAGCCGGTACTTGTCGGTACTATCTCTATCGAATATAACGAGCTTCTTTCGCACTTATTAAAAAAAGCTGGCATCAAACACGAAGTCTTAAACGCCAAAAACCATGAGAAAGAAGCTTTAATCATTTCCGAAGCCGGCAAGAAAGGCGCTGTTACCGTGGCTACTAACATGGCCGGTCGAGGAACAGACATCGTCTTAGAGGAAGGGGTAAATGAGCTTGGAGGACTCGCTGTAATCGGCACCGAAAGGCATGAATCCAGAAGAATTGATAATCAGCTTCGAGGACGTGCCGGACGTCAGGGAGATGCCGGATCTTCTCAATTTTATGTTTCATTAGAAGACGATTTGATGAGGATTTTTGGGTCCGACAGGGTAATTAGAATAATGGATGGTCTCGGAGTCCCGGAAGACCAACCCATTGAAAATAAGATGATATCCAAGGCCTTAGAATCTGCTCAAAAGAAGGTTGAAGGACACAACTTCGACATCAGAAAACATCTTGTGGAATACGATGACGTTATGAATAAACACCGAGAGTTTATTTATTCTAAAAGAAGCGAGGTTTTAGTATCAGAGAGCCTGAGAAATGAAATTGTCGGTATGATTCAATCCGAAATCGAAAAAATCGTTGATGTTCGGTCTAACATTGGGGAAGGAGATGTTTCTGAACAGATTTTTGAAGCGGTAAACAATATTTCGCCAATTTCCCCATCAATAAAGGAAAAATTATCCAAAGCAATGCCTCATGAAGCTAAAGAGATCTTAAAAGAGTATGCCCTAGAAGCTTATGCTACCAAAGAAAATGAAACCACTCCGGATTTGATGCATGTCCTTGAAAAAGCCGTGTATTTAAGAGTAATTGATAGTTTATGGATAGAACACTTAGAGGCCATGGATCGGCTTCGAGATGGAATCGGTCTTCGGGGTTACGGACAAAAAGACCCCCTAGTGGAATATAAAAACGAAGCCTACAATATGTTTCAGACCCTAACTGCAGGAATCGAATCTGAAATTGTTTATACAATTTACAAGGTAACAATCGCAAGAAATGAGCCTCGGGAACAAGAAACAGAGCTTACTAAAGCTGCCAAAAAATCTTCAGAAGGAAGACCCGCGGACGAGGTAAGAAAACCCGCCAAGAAAAAATCTGGCACCGGCGAAAAAGTTGGCCGAAATGATGCTTGCCCTTGCGGCAGCGGCAAAAAGTATAAGAAATGTTGTGGAAAATAGCTGCAAAAACCTAACAAAACATAATTTGCAGGGTAAGCTCAGAAGTCCAATAAAAACTTTATAAAAATGAAGCAGCTGACGGCGAAATGTGGGAGGGTTTTTTATTTTCTGCACGCCTAAACCATCGCTTACATATAACACGAAGGGGTTTATAATGTTTAGAGTTTGTGAGCCTTAAGGGTTTTCGTGACATTGCGGTGCCCTCTCAAACATATTGAATTAGTAAAGTACTAATTCAATATTATAAACATAACCGGCATTAAGGTCATAAGATTGTTTAATTATTTAATGCGTCGAGGCATTACTTGTTGTGCCCTTATAAAAAAAGCTCTATTATATATAAAGAAGGGACTTTTTTGACTAAATTTTTTATCCTACTCATAACAGTATTTTGCACAGCGTCGGCAACATTTGCCGGCGACTCCTTGGAATTGCCCCTTAAAGAAGCGTTTCTAAATCCCGAAATTATAAAGACAGTGGGCAATACCTATATCCCTACTCCAAACAAGGGCCAAGTGCAGGTAAAAAATGCAAAACATTTTATTCAAAAAGACGCTAGCCCTGAATGGGAAAACTACACTGTTTCCATAAATGCCAAGCCTATAGACTGGGATAAGTCGGCTGAATTTGGCATAGGATTCTTATATAACAACGATGATAATTATTACGAATTGTCATTACGACCCAATGAAAGCAAGATCCACTTAATAAAAAAAATAGAAGGAAGATACGAACTTTTAAAAAGCAAGGGTTATGTTTTTCAAAAAGAAAGGATATACGGAATTAAAGTTTCGGCCTTAAATAGTGGAGAAATTCAAACTTGGATCGATGGTTCGCGTATAATTTGGGACGATCAGAGCGACGCTTGGAAAGGTGAATTAAAAAGCGTAAAGGGCACGGTATCATTTTTCTCCTTTTTAGGAGAAACTAATTTTGATGATCTTAAAATATACCCTAATGATCCTCCTTTTATTTCCGATATAAATATTCATTACCTCACCGAGGATTCTGCTGAAATTAGTTGGAAAGTAAGCTACGACACGATAGCAGAGTTAGTTTATGATTCAAAAAGCCATCCGGAAGACATAAATGGAAGCGGTTATCCAATAAAGATCGGCCACTCTCTGTCTGGCAAGGAGCATACCATGAAGCTAACGAATCTTAAAAAGGATACTTCATATTTTTATAAAATTAGAGCAATAGGGGATTCAACCACCATATCTAAAGAGCTAACATTTGAATTACCAAAAGTAGCCGGAGCAAAGACTGAAAAAGCGGGTGTAAAGATCTATAGCTTTAAACTCATAGTATCTATAGTCTCGCCAATATTTACGATTATTAGTTTATTCTTTTTTTTAAGATCACAAAAAAAGGAATTGCAGCCAGAAACTCTTAGGAATGTAGATGAAAAGATTGAAAGTAAAAAAGATCCGTTTACCCTAGATGAACTTTACAGAGACATAATTGGCTATGACACAAAAGATCATCAATCGCTTATGAGTCAAAAAACAAAAATAATCCACAAAACATCGCCAAAAAAAAGCATCGACTCCATTAATAGAAAATGAAATCTAAAAAAGGAGCCTCATTTTGAAAGCTCCTTTTTTTACCTGCCTATTTATAAATTTTCGTCATCGTCTTCGTCGATAGATTCCTTCTTCGCGCGTTTTTCATATCTTTTTTCTCCACCCATCATTCCAACTGTCTTTTCGGGTCTTTCGAAGTCACTCTCATAGCCATAATAAGCATTAGCAATTAGTGAATAACCAAGAGCGGTGACTGCACCAAATACCAAGAGGCCAATTAGACTAGCCAGATTAAATCCGGCAAATAATGTTCCTCCCACAAATAATGGCGCAACTAAGGCAAGGGCTGCCCATAGGATTAGACCAAGTATCAACCCGCTAACAGTAGAGGAGACGTAATTGCTTGTCGGCCTAACTACTAAACCATAGATTAGCCCAACTATCGCCCCAGCGGCTATTGCTCCGAGAAGTGAAACATCCATTGTGGTTCCGAAAACATTTCCGGGAACACCGCCAAGAGACAAAATAACTCCAGCAATAAGAGTAGCAATAATACCTGCCACAATACCAATCCAGGCTCGGTTTCCAACACTCATATCTCTTTCCATTTTTCTCACCTCCTTTCAAGTGTCTTTATTTTCAGCATAGCCCCTTTGAGAAAAATTTCATTAGTCTAATGAACATATTTATTATTTTTTATTGCTAGAAATTTTAACTTATGTATGCCTTCGTGTTACAATTTAGATATGAAAAGAACCATATATTTAGCAAGGCATGGTGAGACTGAATACAACAGGTTAAAAAAAATCACCGGACAGTTAGATGTTCCCTTAAATGATGATGGAATTGAGCAAGCCATGATGCTGTCTATCGAACTCAAAGATATCTATTTTGACGCTATTTTTTGTTCACCTCTAAAAAGATGCCGCCAGACCGTAAATGAGGTAAAAAAATTTCATCGAAATACGCCCCTTATCTTTGACGAGAGACTAAAAGAATGCGACGCCGGCATCTTAGAAGGCGAATCGACGTCCTTTATGGAAGAATATTCCGAAAATTTTACACCGAGAGGCGGTGAATCATATTTTCACTTAAAAAAAAGACTTCGAGATTTTATCGAAGATCAAGTAGACTCCAAAAATTATGAAAACGTGCTTGTAATTTCTCATGGCGGACCCCTTAAAGTAATTAGAAGTTTATTTGAGGACGTTAAAATACTATCCCAAGAGGAAATGAGTATAAAAAACTGCAACTATTGGATCATTAAAACCGATGCTGTCTGCACTATAAAGTCTAAGTAACTAACTGCTTAATTTTCTTCGCTCTTTGATGATTTTATCGTAAATTTTTTGAATTCCCGATGAATATTGCATAGCACTCTTCGGCCTTGAAGTAATATATTCGGGCAAATTTCTTTTTTTAGCAACTTCTCTTATGATAAACTTTTTTATGTCATCCCGAATTTTGTATTCTACAGGAATACGAAGAGCATAATTAATAAATTTTTTGCTGGTATAGGGCGCTTCTAATAAAATACCCGATAAAGAAAGCATATGGCTGTCTCTTTTTAAATCGGAAGCCATCACGCTTTTTATGTCTTTTTGCATTTGCGCCTCTAGCTGGTCTTCGGCTAAAGATTCATACTTTTTATAACCGCCAAACAATTCGTCAGAACCTTGGCCGCAAAGCAAAACCTCAATATTATCTTCCTTGGCCTTCTTGCCAATGAGGTATACGCCTACAGATAGAGGAATTTGCATATTGTTTGGCTCAATACGGATACTCTGAAGCTCCTTTTTAATAAAGGGAATAATTTCTTCAATCTCTTCTCTGGAAATTTCTTTAAAAACTAAGGGCAGCCCGATATCAGCGGCTAATTTAAACGCAAATTCTTTATCTTTCGAAAACTCCGTTCCAAAATTATACAAAACAGGCTCGAGACCAAAGTCTCTGGCATAAGCTGCAATAGTTGAACTATCAACGCCTGCCGAAAACAATATTCCAACCCGTTGATTTTGATACTTGGCTTTAAGCTTTAAGAAATCTGCGGACAGAATGGCGTCAAGATTATCTCTGTACTCATTAGTCATAATTTCCTTTCAAATCAGCACAATTTACGATATAATTTAAACTTATGAATTTTCCTACAAACTTTCCACAACCGAATGAAATTTTTTTTAAAGCCTCCTTGGAGGTCTTGGAAAATATCAAAGCAAATAATATCATGAAAGTGGATATATTAGAAGGTACAATAAAAAGGGTCTCTAAAAGCTATAAGATAAACACTATTCCTCAATGGGTCATTAATTGGACTTATAATCATCAGGATAAGATAGAAATTTCTAAGGAGGGAAAAGAATGTCTAATGATAAAAAAAGTAAGATCCGCTTCTGGAATTGTATCGGTTTCTGTATTTACAAAACCGTATCCTTGCCCGGGAACATGCATTTTTTGCCCGACAGAGAAAAATATTCCTAAGAGCTATCTTTCCAACGAACCAGCCGTGATGAGAGCAGTAAGAAATAAGTACGATCCGGTAAGCCAAATTAAGTCTCGGCTCGACCAACTTCAGTATTCCGGACATAATTTAGATAAGATTGAGCTCATAATCCAAGGCGGTACATTCTCTAATTTGCCAAGAAAATACAGGGAGAGCTTTGTAACTGCTTGTTTTGCCGCTGTAAATGGCTGGCCGGAAATTCCGAAGAAAAACTCTTTTGCACTTTTAGAAGAACAAGAAAATAATGAGAAAGCAGAGAACAGAATTATAGGTCTTACCATAGAAACCAGACCAGACTGGATTAATGAGGAAGAAACCAAATTTTTAAGAGCCCTAGGCGTTACCAGAATTGAGCTCGGCGTTCAGTCGATAAATGACAATGTTTTAGAACTAAACAAGAGAGGGCACACAGCCCACGAAGTTGTTAAAGCCACTAAGCTATTAAAAGATGCGGGTTTTAAGGTTTGCTACCATATGATGCCGGGGCTGCCCGGATCTACCCTTCAAGATGATATGAATGGTATTAAGGAATTATTCCTAAACCCCGCTTTCAAACCGGACTTGTTAAAAATTTACCCGTGCGTGGTTACCAAACTTTCCGAACTAGAGAATTGGTATCAGAAGGGCAAATTTCAGCCAATAGGCGATAGGGACCTAGAAGAACTCCTAATAGAGATAAAAAAGCATGTCCCCCCTTACGTTAGAATTCAGAGGCTTGGACGAGACATCCCCGCCACCGATATCATAGCCGGAAGCAAAATATCAAATATCAGACAAAAAATACTTAGCAATAAAAAGGTGCTCTGTTACTGCGTCCGATGCCGAGAAGTAAAAAATAAGGCGATTGTAAACCCCAAGTTAAGGATTACTAAATACGAAGCCTCTAAGGGCATGGAATATTTTTTGGAATACATAAATAAGGATGATGATACTCTTTATTCTTTGCTAAGGCTCAGAATTCCGTCTGAGGATACAGTTTATGATGTCATTAAGGATTCTGCGATTATAAGAGAAGTTCATACGTACGGAAAACAGATTCAAATCGGAAAAGACGGCGACATCCAACATCAAGGTTTTGGCAAGCTTTTAATCCAAAAAGCCGAAGAAATCGCAAAAGAAAACGGCCTAAAAAAAATAACCGTTATTTCCGGTATCGGCGCCAGAGATTATTATTCAAATCTTGGTTACCATTTAGATAACACTTATATGATTAAGGAAATCTAATAATAGGCCAACTATTCCTTGCGGTATAACTAATAACTGTACTATAATTAGACAAAGCGGAGGGATGGCTTCAGAATCTACTATCGCTTCCATAAAAACAAGGAAGAACGGATGTCTCAAAAGATTTCAAAGATTACTTTATACAAAAGCTTGGCAATTGTTAGCATTTTTGTTTCTATTATAATTATTCTGAATTTGTTTCCCATTAAAAAAACTGAGGCTGCTTCTGTTGTAAAAAGCTACGCTTTTGATACCACCGATGAAAGCTGGGTTGGGAACGGAGGAGCATTTACTATTGATACTTACCAATCCGGAGCCGGTAATCCAGCCGGAGCACTGGAAACAAGAATCTCTGGTAAAAACAAGATAAACGCAACGGCGGGATGGCTTCTATCTGGCGTTACATGGGAAAGTCTTGGAATTCCGGCCGGAGCTACCGTAAATTCTGTGGACGGCCAATTTGATTGGCGCTGTTCAGAATATACCACTGGTAGCTCAGCGTCAGCATCAGGAGACTTAACTATTACAGACGTTGCTGATGGCAATATTACAACCGTAGAAAATGGGGTTACTTTTGGAGTAACTACGTCCTGGGCAACAAGAAATGGCTCTACTGCCATAAACTTACCCGCTGCCCTAAAACCGTCCAATACAACTATTAAAATAAAGCTTCTCGGCAATCTTCAAACAGGAAATAGTGTAAGTGCGGCTGTGGCCAGACAGATTGATAACATCTCATTATTAATCGATTATACTACCTCTTCCGATTCACCGCCGACTCTTACCGTTAATGAACCCGATGGAACAGGCGATACGGTTACGGTTGGGCAAAGCTATAATCTAGCTTATGATCTAAGCGATCCGGACAGCGCAGCCACAGTCGATTTTTATTGGGATGATGGACAGGATTATACTGGCACCGCTATTTCTAGTTGCCAAGATCAACCAGAAGGTGCGGGCGCCATTTGTGCCTGGAATACAACCGGAATTATTCCGGGAGCATACTGGATATATGGTGTTGCTACTGATGGGGTAAACCCTGATACTAGGGATTATTCGCCAGGTCAAGTTACCATCACCGCCAGCGGCCCTCTCCAGATAAAGACCGTGGAAAGCTTTATAGGACAAGATGCAACCATGAGAACTTCGGGCACTACTGTGGCTATGCCGTTTAGTGTCGATATTCCGGAGAGCAATCCGACTGTCAAATCTGCTTTTTTTGAGATAACCGGAGTTACAAAAACACCGGCAGTCCAACTCCTAATAGACGTAAACATTGATGGCGGCAATGCAAAAACTTTAAACCTACAGTCAAATAATGACACTCATTTTAAAGTGCTTTACGATGCAACAGCATTTCTGCCCATTGGAGGCTCCCATACTCTAAACGTAAAAGGGACCGGAGCGGATATCTCACTTTGGAGTGCCAAACTTATTTTAACTTATACTTACTCATCCTAACTTGTTAATAAATATGCTAAAAAAAATTATAACTTACGGAATATCGATCCTATTTGTTGTTAATGCGAATGCGAATCAAGCGAATGCCGCTACCGCATATCCCACAAAAACAATCAAATTTTTTGTCGGCCAGAGTTTAAATACGTTAAATGAAGGTCAAACGGGGAGTTTTATTTTTACTGTAAGCATTCCTGACACTAAGCCAATTCTTAGAAGCGCTTTTATCGAGTTTTCCGGTGTCTCGAAATCTGCCGCAAATCCTCAGATAGAGCTTAGTATTGGGGGATCTACAGTAAACCACGAATTAACAACCATATCAGACAAGCCTTATTTTATAATAAATCTTGATACCATGGAAAACTTCTCTAACATAAAAGATGCGGGCGATTATTCATACACTTTAGACTACAAAATTCTAAATGGCTCGCTTTCGTTAGCCAATGCTTTTATAACAATTACTTATCAGTATTCCACTCAAAATGGCTATCCGACTCAAGGATCTCTCACTTCTTCCACCTACGATATGGGAGGAGCGTCGGCCTTAAATACAATATCTTGGGATGCAAATACGCTTCCTAACAACGCAAAAATAAAAGTCCAAATCGCAACTTCTAATATCGAAAGTGGACCATGGGTGTTTTTGGGCCCCGATGGCACAAAATTCAGTTTTTATGAATCGTCCGGTGAAACTATCCATCCGAGACACAATAATAGTCGCTATTACAAATATAAAGTCGTATTTTCGACCAGAGACCCAAGTGTTACGCCGAACATAAATAAAATTAAGATTAACTACTCGCCCTAGATGAATACTTTTAAGAACATAAACAACCAAGGAGCAACCTTAATCGAGCTGGCTATTTATATGGGCCTGGTCGGATTTATTATGGTAGCCTTAGTTGGCATAACGGTACCGCTACTAAAATCATCAGAAAAAAATAAAACGGAAACCGAATTGCATCAAAACGCCAGATTTGTCTTAGAAAAGTTAAGCCAAAATATAAATCAAGCAGATCCAGCCACCGTTTCTGTATCTTTGCCTGGCGACGAGCTTTTTCTAACCGTAAAAGACCCTGAAACAGACGCCCCAACTCCCGTTAAATTTAGCGTCGATCCCTCCACCAATATTATTTCATTTGAGAAACCTCAAGGCAATCCAAGTCCGGAAAAACTAACCTCTGCACCGATAAAGCTACTTAAAAGAGGCGGGTCAACGCCTTTTTTTCAAACAACAGACAACACAGCTAATGGCTCTACCCTTAAAACAGTAATGATTAACTTTGAAATACGCTATTACAAAGGGAGTAACTTAATTACTAGTGAGGAATATCAAACAACTTATGCCTTAAAGAGGATTTAGATGAATAATCGTGGCGCTGCTCTTTTAATATCCACCATCACTATAACCGGCATTCTTATTATTGTCGTTGTTACCATAACCAGCCGGGCATTTAGCGAGATTAACTTAAGCGCAGATGATAAAAGATCTAGAGATGCCCAGACTTCAGCAGAGGCCGGCATTAAGGACGCCTTAATTCAGCTAGTTAAAAATCAATGCAATCCAACCTATAGCTTATCAGAAAACGGCTATTCTGTTACAATAAATATATCAGGATGCGGTACATCTTCTTTTGGCATTGAATCGATAGCTTATTCAGGCGATGCCAATTTTCCTGCTAAAAGGATGGTGGCAAATGCCACGAAGGACTTAAACGGCAAAATAACTGTAACGTCAATAAAAGAAATGGCCACCAATCCATAATCGCGTCATAAAATTATTCTAAACAAGGAGGGTTTAAGAATTGAAGTATTCCATTGGAATACAAATTAACGAGACAGGCATTACTATTCAAGGCGCCAAGCGGGACCGGGAGCGTAAAGTCGCGTTTTATAATTCCTTTGAACTCGAGACAAATATTAGCCTTGCCTCAAAAGGTGATGTAAAAAGCCTGGAGCAAATGCTCACCGAACTCTTTAAGAGGAATAAGAGCTTTTTTAAAGAATCTATTATTACTGTTACTTTTCCCGATCGAATAGCCTTTTTTACTAATCTAACTCTCCCGGCAAATATAGCCGAAAGTGATCTAGAATCCGCTATTATGTTAAACGCCGAACTGGGGGACGCCAACGACGAAAACAATATTATTGAATGGAAAAGAATAGAAAATCTTAAGAGCACCAGAGATAAAAATGATTATCTGGTTGGGATTACTTCAAAATTATTAATCGACCAAATGGCCAATGCCTTTATTAAAGCAAAAATAATTCCCGAATCATTCGAGACCTATGCTTTTTCCCATTTTAGAACGGCCGACCACGATAGAGAAAGTTCATTTATCGGTGCTATTTTAAAAAAAGGAGAAATTACGGTTTATGTCGTGGAGAAGGGTGATGTTCGATTTATTAAAAGCACTAAGGCAGCCTCGAACGAGCAAATTAAAGAAACATTTTTAGAAATATTAAGAGTTTTTAATTACTACGCATCCGACAGAAGAGAGGTTCCTATTAGTTCTTTTTACCTTGACATAGGAAGCGCGGAAGAAAACAAAAAAGTATTAATCGCTTTAAAAAAGAAGCTTAATATTGATATAAAAGAGATTAAGCCAAAGACTATATTTAACGACACTCATGTAAAGAACTTAAGTCTTGCTGGAGCAGCCGTTAAATCATACTATGAGGAGCCATCATATCAGCTAAATCTTTTGACTCCCGCTATTAAACACAAATGCTTTCAACATAGGATATTTCTTTTTTACAACGGGATCAGCAATATGTTGGTATTTACAAGCCTTATCGTTGTTTTCGTGTTTATCGCATTTTTAGCGCTACTATCGGTCATTAGAGTACAAACCAGCGATACCGCGTCATTAAATTCCCCTGGCGAAAAAAGCGATCTCAAAAAGATAGAGCAAGATGCCAGCGACTTTAATAATATGGTGAACAAAGCCCAAACCGCTGAAGGGATGAGTAAAATAGTAAAGGATTCGTTACTGGAAATTATTCAAAAAATTCCGAGCGAAGTAACAATTACAAAAATCGACTTCAAACCGATGGACAGCGTTATCAGTATCGAAGGCAATAGCAATAAAAGAGAATCCATAACGAAATTAAAAGAAGATGTAGAAAATTCGAACAACTTTAAGGAAGCAAACTTAACAATACCCGATAATGGCCAAAATAAGCTGAATTTTTCGATTACGGCAAAGGTGGAAACTAAATGAACAAGAAACATCTAATCTATGTCTCATCAAAAACTTTTGCTGCAATTATGGTTTTAATAATTTGTATTGCCTATTTTAGTAAGGTTACATCTCTAGTTGCCGGAGATATTAAAAAACAAAAAAGCTTAAAAAGCCAGCTTAATAATGAGCTTATTTTTAAGAAATCACTGGAGTCTGAATATGAATTAGCAAAACCTCATCTGGAAGAATTAAAGTCCAAGTTTGCCACCAAAAGCAATCCCGAAGAAGTTACAGCTTACCTCGAATCTCTAATTAACGACTCAGTTGCAGTTAAATCGGTTAAGGTTTCAAACAATAACGCAGCGCAAGATAAGATTCCAGTCGAGATCCAGATAATGGGTAGCCTTAAAGAAATAGAGGAATGCGTCAAAAAGATTGATCAAAATAAGTATTACAGCCTAATTACCAATACAGATATTTCCAAGCCAGCCGTAGCTGGCGACAACAGCTCTTATATCGCAAATATTAAATTAGAATTTTACACGAGGGATTAGTGGATATAATCAGCAACAAAAAAGCAAAGATTAGCGTTATATCAGGCGTGGCTATTATAATTTGTATTGTTCTAACGTTTGTAATTTTATTTATCATAAGACAAGTAAGGGAAATTACAAACGAAGACTTGAATAAGTCCGGAGCACCAACCCATTTTAATATTAAAGGCTATGAATCACTTAAAAAGTAATCGAGGGTTAAAATGACAAATAGAGACGAAAAACACATCGAAATCAATTCTAAAATGAGTATTAATGAATCCTTGGAAAATCTCTCAGAATTCGTTGTTATTTTAGATTTTAAGGGGAGTATCAGGTATGCAAACAATAGACTTCTTAAAAAGATAGGTTTAAAAAAGGATGATGTTTTGGAGCATTCGTTTTTTAACACATTAATATCCAAAAACATTGAACCTCAAATGCGAGAGCACTTTAATGATTTAATCTTAAAGAAAACAGCGACCAATAAATGCCGTAATGAACTTACAAAAAGCGATGGAAACAAAATATTTGCTTCCTGGTTCTTAAGCATCTTGAAAATAGATGAAAAAGAATATGTGATGTGTACGGGAGTAGGAATTACTGATGAATTTAAAGCCGAGGAGAACAACATCTTATTTACCAATGTCATTGAACGCTCCTTAGAAGCCATAATAATTGTGAGCCTTGATAGCAAAATCTTGGAATGGAATGACGGTGCCGAGAAACTATTAGGCTTTAATAGAAACGAGATGATTGGAAAAAGCTTCTTTGAGATTATTCCCAAAGGCAAAATAGACGAGACAAAACAATGTATCGAAATTTTACACCAAAATAAGTATCATAATTTCCAAAGCGTGAGACTTACAAAGGATAACCAGATAATAAATGTTGCCATTTCTGCAAATCTAATAACTGATACTAACGGAAAACCAATTGCAATTTCCTCGTTCTTAAGAGACATGGGTGACTTTCTTAAGCAGGAAGACGAATTAAAATACCACGTTGCGGTCCTTGAAGACAAGAATAGAGCCCTTACTATCCTGGAAAAATTCGTCGTTTCCCGAGAATTAAAAATGCTTGAATTAAAAAATGAGATACTAAACCTAAAAAGAGCTTTGGCCAAAGAGACCGATCCAAATACTGAATAAAAAATATTAAATGTGATGTTTCGGAGAAATTAATTGTTTTATTTTTACACTTATTCATTTCTGGCAATTGTAATAATGACCTATGGGGCGATAAATTACCCCAAGATTCTTAAGCTTGCAAATAAAAGTTCTCATAAGAGCGAATGGAAAATTGCCTTTGGCCTAATTATTTTTACTCTTGTTAGCTACGTAACCTTTATCATTTTATATGTTTTTGGATCACAACTTGCAACTGACATCATCACAATTTCTATTTTTTATTTTGTTTCGGTTTATGTTCTTCAGACTATCGATCTTTTGTATAAAACATTGAAAGAATCATTTCAAAAAAACAATGACATCAATAAATATGCAGACCACTTGGAAGTAATGGTTCAGAAACGAACCCAGGAATATCAGAATAAAAATGAGGAAATAGAAAAAACCGTTAATGAACTTACTGATTTTAAAAAAGCCATGCTTAGTATCCTAGAGGACATGAGCAACTCAGAAGATCAGTTAAAAGTAGCTCTAATGGAGTCAGATGCTCTAAACATGGTTTCCCAAACAATCACTTGGTCTGCCGATTGGGATAAGATGGTAAGCTATGTAACAAAGGTAATTGCTCTTAATATGGAGGCGCCAAAATCTGCAATATTTATTTATAATTCGGATTCAAATAGCCTCGTAGCTCAAAAAGGAAGCTATGGATTTACGCCAAAGGAAATCGAACTATTAGATGTAGATACCGATGAATCATTAAACGGAATAGCGTACAAAACTAAAACGGTTATCCAAACAAGCGATATTCAAAGCGAAAAGAATGCTTGTCCTCAAAAAGTGCATTTTGACCACAGCAAGATGATCACTGCGCCAGTATATGACGGCAAAAATATTATTGGCACTATTTGCTGCATTGATCCCAACCGAGACATAAAAAGCAGTAAGGTCAAGGACTTTTATGAAAAGTTAAGCAATGTGGCGAGTGTCATTATTAGCAATTCCAAGCTTATTAACCAAATTGAAGTCAAAGAAAGCGAAGAACAGGCCATACTAAAGAGCATAGGGGAGGGATTACTGGTTGTGGATAACTTGGGCAACATCGAAGACATAAATAAGATAGCTGAAAATAATTTTGGCATAAAAAAGGAAGACGTTTTGGGAAAAAATGTAGCCGGTCTGCTTGGATTTCATGAGCTAGAAACCCTTTTGTCAGATTTCGGTGCCACATATGATCGCAAACACGTTGAAAAAATGGGACATAGAATGGAATGTATCTTAAAAGATGAAAAATATATTTGTGCGGCAGGTAAAAACAGCTTCCATAAGAATTGCCGTGGTTGTAACATCTTCCATGTCGCCGCTCAAAAGAAAATGAATCTTGCATTTACTAAAACTACAAACTTTACATTTTCTGCTATTATCTCTCCAATTTTAAGCGATTCAAGCGAGGTTATCGGACAAGTACTTACGATGCATGACGTTACTAAAGAGGTCTTAATGAATAGAGCTAAGGATGAATTTTTATCCGTAACATCGCACGAACTCAGAACTCCAATGACAGCAGTCATGGGTAACATTAAAATGGTCCTGGATGGAGACGCAGGAAAAGTTGACGATATGATGAGGGAGTATCTAAACGATGCCTATATCGGAAGCCAGCGCCTCTTGGCTTTGGTGGAAGACATGTTGAATGTCTCTAGAATCGAGCAGGGACGAATGCAATATAATATTAGTCCATTTGACATCGACACGGCCATCAAATACGTTTTTAATACCCTTAAAGGAATTGCTTCACAAAAGAACCTGTATCTTAAACCGTTAAACCACGACTGCGTCAAAGTAGTGGGGGATGAGA
This sequence comes from candidate division CPR2 bacterium GW2011_GWC2_39_35, assembly GCA_000995065.1. GTDB lineage: Bacteria > Patescibacteriota > CPR2 > CPR2 > CPR2 > UBA9978. The sequence goes on from LBWX01000001.1 coordinate 126,622, forward strand.
ACAAAATTATTGAGGTCATTACCAATCTCGTTGGAAATGCTCTCAAGTTTACAGAGGGAGGCGGCATATCAATTGGTTATGCGATAGTTGGTAATAAACTCCAAGTCAGCATTGCAGACACCGGAATTGGCATTTCAAAAGAAGATGAGACGAAGCTTTTTCAGAAGTTTTCCCAAGTTAATCTCACTCTTACGAATCAAAAGGGCGGCACCGGCCTCGGTTTGTATATCTGCCGTCAATATGTGGAAGCAATGGGCGGAAAAATCTGGATCGATAAATCTGAGCCGGGCCGGGGAACAATTTTTGCATTTACCTTGCCATTAGCGTAAATTTTGTTAAAATAGTTACAGATAATCAAAGGATAACACAACAATCATGAGAGTATTATTAGTTGACGACGATCAGTTAATGACGCGAATGTATGAGAGAAAATTTCAATTTGAAGGCCACGATATTGTCGTTGTTGATAATGGGAGAAGCGGTCTGGAATTGCTGGAAGATGATAAAAGCTTTGATGTTATTTTATTAGACGTTATGATGCCGGAAATGAACGGCTTCGAGTTTTTGGAAGCAAAGCAAAAGATGGAAAACGCAAAGGATATTCCGGTCATAATGCTTACAAATCTTGTCGGCAGCGAAGATGATGAGAAAAAAGGCATTAACCTCGGAGCTAAAGAATATCTGGTAAAATCTAGGCTTCAACCCAACGATATCGTCGAAGCCGCTAAGAAATATGTCTAAAACATATTGACAACTAAGCGGTTGTTTTGAGATTATTAATTATATTAAAAAAAATTAATGAAGTAACCTTTTACAAGTTACAAGGAGGGTAAATGAAACGAAATAATACTAAAGGTTTTACGCTGATCGAGCTTTTGATCGTTATCGGTATTCTCGGAATCTTGGCGGCAGTAGTAGCACTTGCCATCAATCCGGCAGAAATGTTAAGAAGAAGCCGAGACTCACAGAGAATTTCCGATCTTGGCACTATGCAAACTGCTATTAACTTGGCTTTGGCCGATACCAGTATTTCTCTTGGTGGCACACCGAATACAACTTATGCTTCCATCGCAACCGCAAGCGGTGTCGCCGATCTAACGCCTTTTACTATTGCAGGACTTCCGGATCCTGATATATTCACCGATATTGCTGCAGCCAACTTACAACTTAACAATGGCAATGGTTGGATTCCGGTGAATTTTGGTGCCGTTTCTTCCGGCGCTCCGATTTCTGCCCTCCCTGTTGATCCTCGAAATGAAGTTGATCCTGCAAACCCAGCCAATGACTATGTTTACCGGTTTGCCCACAATGGTACATCTTACAAATTAGACTGTATGCTTGAGTCTAGCCAGAATGACGATCGAGAAGACAACGATGGCGGCAACAATGGAGATAGATACGAGATCGGCACAAACATAACCTTTGCAAGTAATTAGACTTAATAAAGATGTAAAAAGGCCTCCTTTACAAAAGGAGGCCTTTTTACATAAGGCGTTTGATATTGTTTAACATTTGTTTTAAAATTGATTTATGCAAGTAGAGAATATTGTTAATTATCTTAAATTAGCGGCACCTTTTTTTATTTGGTGGGAACATATTGTGGTAGTTATTCTTGCTCTACTCCTAGCCTACTTATTTTTATTAAAAAGGCGGCAGTTCACCTTTAGGCAACTAAAATTATTAACGGCAGCCGTCTTATGCGTATCTATCATTGAAATTGCATATTGGTACTCTTTTCAGATCTATCTTTATAAGCTGCCTAATAATTTTTTTGGAGCATCAGCACTAAAAAACCCATCTTATCTTAAATTAGTTCTTTATAATCTCATCCTCAACAATTTTCTCCTTTCTTTATTAATGGCAGCAATATTGTCTTTTGTCCTAATTGTGGTTTTAAAATTCCGCCCCAAGGCAGTAAAAAAAGAGGAAATAGCACTTTTTTTCGTTTTAGCCTTTCTTGTAGGCTGGGAGCGGTCCGGAATCCTTCTTGCCTCTGCCTTTATAATAATGATTTTAGTTCACATATCAATTCATCTTAAAAGGGCCTGCATCGAGAGACTATCCATTTATCCGTATCTTCTTTTATCAGGATTTGTTTTAAGTCTTCTAAATATAATTCAGACGGCGATAAAGATATGAATAACTCGGAGGGCAAGTGATTCATATAACGGAATCAGAACTTAAAAGATCGCTAATTGAATCGGGCTTTATTTCCGAAGAAGATTTTACTTCTGCCGCCAAGGAATCCAGTCATTTCGGACGAGACATCAAAGAAGTATTAATTGAAAAAGGTATGATCTCGGAAGAATATCTCATTAAGATTCTATGCGATTATTTTAAAGTACCTTTTTTTGATATTTCCAGCGAAAAAGTTCCTAAAGAGCTTTTAGAATTAATTCCGGAAAGCCTCGCCAAAACAAGTCGGGTTATTCCCGTTAAGGTTGATGACCATAGTGTTACTCTAGCGATGGAAGATCCCGGAGATTTAAAAATAATCCAACTTTTAGAGCATAAACTACAAAAGAAGATTCAACCTGTTTTTGTCACCAAAAAAGGATTGAAAGAAGCCTTATCGGCATACAAAGTGGATGTTTCCAAAGAATTTGACAAGGTAATAAATGAGAATATCGAAAAAGCCATTGGGGAAGGAGCTAAGGATGCCGAAAAAATGGCAGAAGATATTCCAATAATAGAAATTTTAGACAACATTATTGAGTATGCAGTCTCCAAAAGCGCTTCGGATATCCATATCGAACCCTTAGAAAAAGAGGTTTTAGTTAGATTTAGAGTAGATGGAATCTTGGAAGACCTTCTTACTGCTCCGGACCTTGTAATGCCAGCAATCCTAGCTCGCGTTAAACTTATTTCCGACTTAAGAATTGACGAGCATAGATTACCTCAGGATGGCAGATTTAAATTTAAAAACGATGACCTGGCAGTCGCCATAAGAGTTTCTATTGTGCCCACGATTTATGGTGAAAAAATTGTCATGAGATTGCTTTCTGAGTCATCAAGACCTAAAAATTTTGAAAGTCTCGGTTTCGAATCAGATCAGTTAAAAACGTTAGAAGAAGAAATCAAAAAATCTCATGGTATGATTTTATCCACCGGTCCTACCGGCTCCGGAAAAACAACCACTCTTTATACCGTCATGCATCTTTTAAACCGGCCCGAAGTAAATATTTCAACCATCGAAGATCCGGTTGAGTATGATGTCGGGAGAATCAATCAAATTCAAGTAAACACCAAAACGGGTCTTACTTTTGCGGATGGTTTAAGAAGTTTACTTAGGCAAGACCCAGATATCATTATGGTCGGAGAAATAAGAGATAAAGAAACGGCTGAACTTGCCGTTCACGCAGCGTTAACCGGCCACCTAGTACTTTCCACCCTGCACACCAACAATGCGGCAGGCACAATCGCCCGAATTACGGACATTGGAATTCAACCTTTTTTGCTATCATCAACCATAAATCTTATTATTGCCCAGAGGCTTGTCCGCAGAGTTTGTCCTCATTGTGTCGCTTCCAATCCTATTTCTAAGGAAGATGCCAAAGATATATTCTTGCATTTGGGGATAACTTACGAAGAAATCGAAAAACTTAAGCTACCGAATATGGTCTATAAAGGAAAGGGCTGCAAAGAGTGCCATGATTCAGGATATAAAGGCCAAGTCGGCTTATTCGAGATGCTAAAGGTTGATGAAAAAATAAGAAAGCTCATCGTTAACGGCGTATCGGAAGCAGAAATCGAGATCGCAGCCAAAAAAAATGGAATGAAGACTATGCTAGAAGATGGTCTTAAAAAAGCTGCTGCCGGCATCACAACTTACGAAGAAATAATGAGAGTGACTAGGGAGTAAATATGCTATACAAGTGGAAAGCAGTCGACAAAGAGGGAAAACCCGCAGAGGGAAGAATTGAAGCCAAATCTCAAAATGAGGTCTTAGCTTTTCTTAAGAAACAAGGTTTATTTGTGATTGCCGTAAGAGAAGACAAACATCCCTCAAAAATATATAGCAAGGCAAGCGGGGCAATTGGCAGAGTTTCCGACGTTGACAGAATAATATTTACAGAGCATCTAGCTACCATGGTAAGATCCGGGGTCCCACTAGTAGATGCCTTCGAAATCATCAGTAACGATTTTAATAACCCAACTTTAAAGAAATTAGCAAATGATATAAAAACTAATCTTGAGAGCGGAAAGAGTATCTCCTCATCTCTTACGGATTATAAAAAGATATTTTCGTCTTTTTATATTAATATCGTAAGAGCAGGAGAAGAAAGTGGAAAACTCGATGATTCCTTAAGAAAACTTGGAATCCAATTAAGAAAGGATCATGCTCTAAAAAGCAAAGTACATAATGCCCTTATATATCCGGCCGTGTTAATCGGCGCTACTTTATCCGTTATGTCCCTTCTTGTTATCTTTGTTCTGCCCAGGCTGGCCGGTCTTTTTGCTCAATCTGGAGTTAAGCTGCCAATATTTACCAGAATAGTTCTAGCCGTCGGTATGTTTATCAGCGAGAGGTTAATCTTAATATCAATTCTTGTTGTCTTAATGATGGTATCATTTATTTTTATCACTAAGACCAGGCGCTTTAAAGCAATAATTTCCAAACTAAGCTTGAAACTCCCCAAAATAGGAAGTCTAGCAAAAAACGTCCAGCTTGCCAGATTTGCCCGTACTTTTTCGAGCACACTTTCAGCAGGGATACCCATCGTTCATTCGTTATCTCTTACTGCCGAGACCTTAAATGATACTTACCGAAAAATCATCGATGGTTCATCTCACGAAATAGAAAAGGGGGTATCGCTTGCCAAAATCCTAAAAAGACATTCCGAATTTTTTCCAAACATCATCACCGGAATCATTGATGTCGGCGAAAAAACAGGTACTTTAGATGAATTACTTCTTGATATTGCTAACTTTTATGACGAGGAAGTCGACAATGTTCTAAAAAATCTGACGGCCATTATAGAGCCGGTCATGCTTATAATTATTGGATTCGGCATCGGCGGATTGGCAATCTCCATTATTACCCCAATATATCAATTTATCCAACAAGCAACCATATAAAATCCATATGAAAAAAAATGCACCACTAAAAAGAGGCTTTACTTTAATAGAAGTTATTATTGTTGTTTCAGTTATAGGACTATTATCAATTTCGGCCGCGAGCGGTTATCTAAATTATCAAAAAAGCACGGAAATTAAAGAGAATTCAGGACAAGTTGCCGCTTTTATGAGAGAAGCTCAATCTAACGCCACGAGCCAAAAACTAAACAAAAAATGGGGCGTAAATTTAAACAATGACGGCCTCCAGATGACTTTATTTGACGATTCCATGGCAGGCGAGAACAAAAGATATTACAACTTACCCAAACAATTAAAATTCGACTCGGTCTCAATAAATGGTGGCGGCAATGATATTATTTTTGATAAAATGACTGGCGAAACAAGTAATTACGGTACTGCCGCAAACAATATTGCCTTTAAAATTATAAACATCTTAAGTAATGAGAGCGTAAGCATTTCCATTGCGGGTAGTGGAAAAATTGAGGTTCTGGAATGAGTAAATTAGATAATAATGGCTCGTTATTAATAGAGGTCTTAATTGCGATCTCGATTTTCTCGATTATGGCGATTACTTTATCCTCAGCCGTTTTAGCGTCAATTCATTCTGTTAAATTCGGCGGCCGACAGACCCAAGCTGCGGCCTTGGCCACTGAAGGCATCGAAGCCGTAAAGGCTATTGTCGCAGTTAACTGGAATGATATATATAACAAATCTAAAGGCGTTTCTTATAAAGCTGAGGTCGTTTCAGGCTCCTGGACCCTTTCAAATACGCCGCAAACGGAATCAATTACTCTTAATAGTTCCATGGTTTGCAACAGAGAAATCTTTATCAATGATATCGAGCGTGAAGGAGAACGTGGGACAGGTATCATAAAAACCACAGGAACCAGGTACGACGATCCCTCAACTCAAAAAATTACAGTTAGAGTAAGCTGTACCGGCCTAAATCCCATTTCTAAAAGCGAGTATTTTAGCCGCTACAAAAACGAAGTTACAAATCAGTCCAACTGGAGCTCCCCACCGAGCCCAACTACCTGGCTTGCCAATACGACAAATAACACCAAATACGATAGCGCAGCGAATATCAATGCCGGAGCCGCAGAGATAAAACTTCAAAGTTTTTGAATTTTCGTGCAATATGCCAGAATCTAAACATTTATCTTGTCTTATATTGTAATTTTGTTATAATACACTCCGCAAAGGAGGGTATATCTAAATGCAAATTAGTTGAATCAAATTCACGCCGGGAGAGGCGCTAATCCAGGTAAATACTTCGAATGAAAGAAGATTTACCTACCAGGTCCCGGATTTTGGGATTAAACTTCTTAAAATTCTACCGGATATTAAGCATCACAAGTGTGATAATCCCAAAAATTTAACGTTCGTTGAGGAACTAGAAGACACATCAATTGCCCATGTTTTTGAGCATATTGTACTGGAAATAATCAGTCAAAAATCAAAAACAGAAAAGAAACTAAAGGGTCTTACAAGCTGGAACTGGCACAAGGAACCGCGCGGAATCTACAATATCGAGATCAATGTAAGCCAAAAGGAATTAGTTCTAGGCAGCATTGACGAAGCGTTACAAATCTTAGACTTTTGCTTAAATCCTTCTCCAGTAAATTAAATTCATTTAAGGCCACTAAAGCAAACAACCTTTCTTAAATACAAAGGTTGTTTGTATTTTTTACTGATTACAATTAGATTATTTTTAGTTATTCTAAAGCTGTATTAAATAGGTGGGTAAATTAGAAATCTTTAACAATATTTATAGTGATCGGATTGGTCTTCTCCTTAACACGTCCTATGGAATTTTTTTAGTAACATCCGAAATTTGTCTAATAATGGCTTGGATATGCAAAATAAACCTTGTAGAATAGTCCTAAATCTGATAGTCTTAAGTATATTTAGCGATTAACTAAATAACTATTGACATTTTTTTAAGTTAATGCTATAGTTATTAGTCAATTTAATATCGGAGGGACCCAAAAGGGCCCTTTTTATTTGTTAAACGAGGTAAAAAAATTATGCAAAGAAGAAAAAAAACATTAATCGACAAACTATTTTATAGCTTTGTCGCCCTAACATTGCTTTCTGTTTCCATGCTGCCAACTTTCGCAGTAGAAAAAGCTGACTGCGACAACAACGCCGTTATGTATTGCGGAGCCATGAAGGATGGACGGTATTCTATAGAATACTTTAAGGAAAGAATCGCTAATGGTGATGGCAAGCACTCTGCCGCCCAGCTTCAGCAGATTTACTATAAAGAATGGGGATTGGATCCAGCTCAAATTCCTAGTTGGACAAATGGTGAAGTAACCAGAGCCGGTGAAATTAAGGTTAACGGTAAAGTTGTCGGCATGGATGCTTTATCTGCCGGCAGACTAGATTTGGGAAATACCGTAAGAGATACCGGATATCTGCTTTGGAGAAAGCCCGCAGATTCATTTGCATCCGGCGTTACAAGCTTACAAGCATATGTAAGACTTGATAAAAACGGCAATGCTTCTTACGCCGTAATTAAATCTTGCGGCAATCCGGTTAATGTTTATAGATGGCCAGCAGTTACTCCAGCACCAGCTCCTCAACCAGCACCAGCTCCTCAACCGGCACCAGTTCCTCAAAAGGGTTCTATCGAAGTAATTAAGTTCGAGGATACAAATCAAAACGCAAAATTTGACAAGACTGGCACGGACGCAGAACATACCCTGCCCAATCCATTCAAATTTATTGTAAAAGGTAATGGCGTATCACAAACCGTCTATAATGCAACAGGAACTATGCTTTTTAGCAATCTTCCTGCCGGGACTTATACCCTAGAAGAAGGCCTTGAAGCCAATTGGTATGCTACTTCTCAAAACTATCAACAAGTAATTGTAAAATGCGGCGAAACTACTAAAATCGAATTCGGTAATCATAAGAAAACTCAGCCAGTACCGCCTGCACCACAACCTCAACCACAACCTGTTCCATGTTGCGAGAAAGAGGATATAGTGATTAACAATAATGTGACTAATACAAACACAAATAATGTACAACAGCAGCAGCAAACTGGCGGCGGTGAGCAAAAACAACAGCAAGCCCAAGCTCAGCAACAGCAGACTCAGGCGGCAACAACCCAAACTACTGACCTGCCACATGCCGGCGCTGAATCAACTGTACTCTTTAGCTTATCAGGACTTGGTCTAACAGGTTATCTAAGAAGAAAGAGTAAATTATCCCTTCTTGACACCCTAAAACAGTTCTAACAAGATAAAATCAAATAAATATTGAAAAAAAGAGTCCTTTTTAAAGGGCTCTTTTTTTGTTATACTATACGTGATGGAAGAAAGTATTGAGATTTTAAAAAGCCTTAGAAAAAGAATTGATGAAGCCTTTAGGGTTCTTAAAATTTATAAAAAAGAGGAGGAACTCAAAAGACTAGAGCACGAAACCTTAAGTCCGGGTTTTTGGGAAAAAGACGACGCCTCCCAAATTATGAAGAAGATTGGCTCACTAAAGAACTTTATACAGAACTGGAAACAAATAAGAATTGATGTCGATGAATACTTGGGCCTTTCCGAGATGGTTAAAGTCTCAGACCGGGAACTTGTTGCTGACATTCACGATAATACTCTTAAACTTCAGAGCGAATTTGACAAAATGGAGTTTCAGATGCTTTTATCGGACGAATATGACGAGAACGACGCTATTCTCTCCATCTTTGCCGGCGCTGGTGGCACCGAAGCTCAGGACTGGGCCGAGATGCTCCTTAGAATGTATAAAAGGTTTGCTGACTCTCACGAATTTGCAACTAAAATTACCTCTATTTCTTCGGGAGAAGAGGCCGGAATTAAAAGCGTAACCTTAGAAGTTAGCGGCCCGTTTGCTTATGGATACCTAAAAGGAGAAGCAGGGGTGCACAGATTGGTCAGAATTTCGCCTTTCGATGCTGATAAGGCTCGCCACACTTCTTTTGCGCTTGTAGATGTACTGCCGGAATTTGTGGAACCGGAATTTAAGATTAATGAAACCGATTTACGAATCGATACGTTTAGAGCAGGCGGACATGGCGGCCAAGGCGTTAATACTACTGATTCTGCGGTAAGGATAACTCATTTGCCAACCGGCCTGTCGGTTTCTGTCCAAAATGAGAGATCCCAGCTTCAAAACAAACAGACTGCCTTAAAGATTCTGCAGTCAAAACTAGCAATTTTAGAAAAAAAGAAGCATAAGGAAAAAATGACCGAAATAAGAGGCGAGGCGATTTCAGCCGAATGGGGAAATCAGATTAGGTCTTACGTGATGCAACCGTACACCAAAGTCAAAGATCATCGTACCGAATACGAAACATCAAACGTAAACTTAGTCTTAGATGGAGGGATAGATGAGTTTATAGAGGCTTATCTAAAAAAAGAAACACTAAAGAAACATTAGTAATATTATTTCGGATTTAGGATTTCATCCACTGGAAATTATTTTAAAAAGCGTAAGGAAAAAAATAAAATACTTGCTATATGCAAAATTAACTATTATAATGGCGAGCGTTACAAAATTTGGAGGGATCGCAAATGATATATTTTGAAAAAGTTACAAAAGAATATCCCAATGGCACAACAGCTCTAAAGGATATTAATCTTCATATAAAACCCAAAGAGTTTGTAACGGTTGTCGGCACTTCCGGCGCCGGAAAATCAACTCTTATTAGATGCATTTTTATGGAAGATAGGCCAACTTACGGAAAAATCTTTGTTGGCGGCGTGGACCTGACATCGATTCGAAAATCTGACATCCCATACCTCAGACGTAAAATAGGCGTTGTTTTTCAGGATTATAAGCTTTTGCCTCAAAAAACCGTTTTTGAGAATGTTTCTTTTGCCTTAGAAGCCTCCGGGATGCCGGCTAAAGAAATTAAAAACCGCGTTCCAAAAATCCTGCAGCTCGTTGGTCTTGCCGAAAAACATAATAATTTCCCAAATGAGCTCTCCGGTGGAGAGCAACAGCGTGTGGCAATAGCAAGAGCTGTCGTAAGACAACCAAAGATTCTAATCGCCGATGAGCCGACCGGAAACCTAGACCCTAAAAACGCCTGGGAGATTATTGATCTACTTTTAAAAATTAATCAATACGGCACAACCGTAGTTATGACGACCCACAACAAAGACATCGTTAATGCCATTAAAAAAAGGGTTATCACAATTAATCAGGGTCGGGTTTCAAAAGACCAAGAAGTAGGTCGCTACACAATATAGGAGGAGAAATGGCAGCAGTTAGCTTTATAAGGATAGTTAAATCAGGCTTTACGAGTTTTATCAGAAATGGCTGGCTTACCGTAGCCGCTATCGGCATGATGGTTATTACCTTAATGATAATCTCTTTTTTTGCAATTATTTCCTTGCTCATTTCAGAAGGCTCCGATGTTGTTAAAAATAAGGCCGATATGTCGATTTATTTTAAACCGGGTATCACAACTGAACTTATCACCGAGTTTATAAACGAGCTTAAAGAGGACAATAACGTTACAAAGATTAAGTTCACGTCTTCTGAAGACGCTATAAAAGATTATCGAGAAATGTACAAATATCGGCCGAAGCTTTTGGAAGCTTTAGAAAATTCCGGTGCCAATGCATTGCCATCCAGTATTCAGGTAGACTTTGAGGATCCATCAAAACAAGACCAGATTTCTGGAAAAATCGAAGAATATAAGGTTAAAGGCGTCGTTGATCATCCTTCTTACGAAGGTCAGAAAAAAGTGGTTGTGGATAAAATTGTCAAAATAGCCGTTTTTACCAAAAAAGCTGGTTGGATCCTTGCTACAGTGTTTGCTTTTATCTCGCTTATCATAATCTTTAACACCGTAAGGCTTGCTATATTTGCCAGGAAAGAAGAGATCGAGATCATGCAGTTAGTGGGCGCTGCAAACTGGTACATAAAAGGGCCCTTTGTTTTCGAAGGTGCAATTTATGGCATTATTGGAACAATCGTTTCGATTGCTATTATGTATCCTTTATTTTCGGTATTCGCCCCGTCCTTAAGTCAATTTTTCGGCATTACTAACATCTTTAACTTTTTAAGACTTAATTTGTGGTCGGTAATTCTTGCCGAATTCGCCCTAGGAACCGCTATCGGCGTCTTAAGTTCTCTATTTGCAATAAGAAAACACCTAAAGTTAGGGTAGGCCCAGAAGAGGTCTTGCAATCGTCAAGACTCTTTGTTAAAGTGCTTAAGGTCATAATTTTTATGATAATTTAAAGGGGGACAATGAACGAATTATTTAAAACAGCCAAAAAGGTTGTTTTAGTGATGGTAATGGTGATTATGCCGACAAATGGGGTCTTGGCAGCAACCATCGATGACAAAAAAAATGAGCTAAGCCAGATCGAAACACAAATTAAAGAAATTCAAGGGGGGTTACAAGAAAAACAAAACCAAGTCCGAACTTTAAGCGACCAGCTTGTTTTTATGGACGCACAGATTACAACCGTCCAGGAGCAAATAAACATCCTGGAAGGACAAATCAAAAAGACTAACGAAGAAATTGTCCAAACAAACGCACAAATAGTAGAAGTGCAGCAAAAATTATCAAAGCAGCAAGAATTATTAAAAGAATATATTGTTGAAATATATTCCAGCCGAAATACCTCAACCTTTGAAATGATTGCCAGCTCGAATAATTTTTCCGAGTATATGAACCAAGCTGAGTATGTGGAAAAAATACAGGAAAAGATAAACGAGAATGTAAAGATAGTAAAGGATCTCCAACGCCAGCTCGAAACAAAAAAGAAAGAATTGGACGCGCAAAAATCACAAACCGAAAGTTTACAGAAAGATCAAAATCAGAAGAAACAGGCTTTAGAAGTTCAGAAAGGGGAGAAGCAAAAGATTCTCGACCAGACAAAGGGCGAGGAAGCTAATTACCAAAATATGCTAGCCGATGCCAGAGAGAAAGAAGTCCAGGCCCAGCACGAAATTCAAAAGATGATTCAGGAACTAAACCGAAGTCGGAGACCGGCAGTTTCTACTCAATCTGGCGGATATCAGGCTTCAGGGGCAGTAATTGGAAATGAGGGCAGTACCGGCTACTCTACCGGAAGCCACCTGCACTTTACGGTTTACAGAAACGGGGTAGAAGTAGATCCGCTACCGCTACTTCAGTCGGGAACACTAGCCTGGCCCGAAAATGGAGCAATAATTACGCAGTATTACGGCATACCAAATTGGAATGCTGCTTATTCCTTCCATAACGGAATCGATATGTCCGGCGGTTACGGCAACCCAATCCACATGGCGGCTCCCGGAGTCGTTGTTACCGATGCCTGGATGCCAAATGGCTATGGCCATTATAAAATTGTAGACCACGGCAATGGCCTCATGACATTGTACGGACATATGCAGTAGCCACTAATCAAGACCTTAACTATTTTGCAGACTTGTGCATTACAAGTCTGCTTTAATTTAGTCTCCTGACAAATTCAAAATGCAAAGGTTCAGTTAAAAATTAAGAGGTTAATAAATTCTAAATTTTGTACTGTAATTTTTACTTTTGCATTTTAAACTTTGAATTTTTAGTCATCTATCTATAATAGACCTATACTTTCACTAAGTAATTATTGTAACTTTATCACCTTGACTCTACCCGACCTGTGCTATAATAAGTGCAGGGAGGAAAAATGGTTGGTTTTTGGATAAAAAAGTCCTCATACAGAAAGCAAATTATGAATTTACCTTTAAAGGTAGTTATTTATGCTTTGAGCATATTTGTGTTACTTCCAAATAGTGTTTTGGCTATTTCCTTGGATGAGTCAAAAAACACTTTAAGTCAAGTAGAAGAAGAAGTAAAAAATATTGAAGAAAATTTAAAATCTAAAAGAAACGAAGTAAGCACTCTTCAGGGCCAGCTTTCCTATATGGATGATCAAGTTGCAGCTGTAGAGTATCAAATAAATATCTATGGAAATCAAATTAAATCGACGAATGCAGATATCGAGGCTACTAATAATAAAATTCTAGAAACTCAAAAAACTATAGAGAATCAGCAAGATATTTTACGAGAATACATAATAGAACTCTATACTTATGGTAATACCACAACATTAGAGATGATCGCCGGATCCCAGTCTTTTAGCGAATACCTAAATAAAGCCGAATACGTTGAAACCATTCAGGGAAAAGTTAACGAAAACTTAGAGTCTATCCAAAAACTAAAGAAAGAATTAGAAGAAAAGAAATTAGCGCTGGATCAAAAAAAATTAGGTTTGGCTAAACTTCAAGAAGAACAGCAAATAAAGATTCAGGTTCTGGACTCTCAAAGACAAATTCAAAAGAGCTTAGTTGACAGAACGAAAGGTCAGGAATCGGAATATAAAAAACAGCTTTCCGAAGCTCAAACAAAACAAGCTGAAGCTTTTGCCCAATATCAAGCAGCCGTAAAAGAGAGTATTGCCAACAGCAAGTCGTCTTATAAGGGCGGCAGCGGTAACGGATATTTAGCTATGCCATCTAACGGCGTTATAACTCAAGATTATGGCTGTACTTCCTTTGCCCAATGCGGTAATAGCTCGGGTCCATATGGCGGCAAAATTCATAACGGAATTGATATCGCCTACGGTTATAACGGACCGATATATGCCGCACAAGAGGGTGTGGTCTTAGATAGGGGCAATGAATCAAATTCTTATGGCTGGGGAAATTGGGTTGCCATTGAGCATCCGAATGGTTTAGTCACTCTTTATGGTCATCTAAGCAGTTTTGCGGTCAACAAGGGCAATACCGTTACAAAGGGCCAAATTATCGGTTATGAGGGCTTTACTGGATCCTCCTGGCCAAAGGGACCAGGCGGTTCGCATCTTCACTTTAGCGTATATACTGATTTTGTTCTTTATGATGGCGCATATCACGGCCCTGGATACGAAGGCACGGCTAACCCATACGATTTCTTGTAAAAATGTAGTCGTTTACTTTTAGACCTAAAAACTATATACTTTATTTAAAAGGTAATCTCTTTTATTTATGGATTTATCAAAAAATAAAAAATTTGTTTATGCCCTAAAGAAGCTGACACTTGCGCTTATTATTGTTGCTGCTTACTCTTTTGGTTGGGCTGCCGGCCACGAGAACTTAAAGATTGATCAAGGCTTTGTGCCCAGAATTTTAAATAAAATTGGAAACGAAAGAGACGTCGATTTTAGCACTTTCTGGCAAATCTGGGACGAAGTTGATGAAAAATATGATGGGCAAGTCGACCATAAAAAGATGCTTAACGGCGCTATTTCCGGTATGGTTAGCGCTGTTGGAGATCCCTACACTTATTACATGACACCCGAAGAAGCCAAAGAATTTGAAGATGAATTTTCCGGCAATATTTCCGGTATTGGCGCCGAAGTTGGTATAAAGAAGAATCAGATCACCGTAATTGCTCCTTTACCTGACTCGCCGGCCGAAAAAGCCGGCTTAAAGCCGGGTGACGCCATTATAACGATCGATGATAATACCACAACCAATATGACAATCGACGAGGCAGTATCTAGGATAAGGGGCCAGGAGGGAACAGATGTTAAGCTTGAAATCTTAAGAAATAACGAAAGCTCGGAAGTCACCATAAAAAGACAAACGATAAATGTAAAGAGTGTTTACTCCGAAATAAAAGATAACATCGGTATTCTTCAACTTAGAAGATTTTCTGACGATACCGCAGGACTTACCGATACGGCCTTGGAAGATTTTAAGTCGAAGAATGTAAAAGCGATTGTCCTAGACTTAAGAAATAACCCGGGTGGCTACCTCGAAAGCTCGGTAAAAATAGCAGCGGAGTTTATAAAGAAAGGGGAAGACGTCGTAATCGAAAAACATGGCGATAAAGTTACAGCGACCCATAAAGCCGAGCTAATTGGGACATTTACCGACGCCAAGATCCCTATTGCAGTACTTGTCAATGAAGGATCAGCCTCGGCTTCGGAAATTGTCGCCGGCGCCCTTCAGGATCATGGCCGAGCAATTCTAATTGGAGAACAGACTTTTGGCAAGGGCTCGGTTCAGGAACTTAAAGGCTATCCCGATAATTCAAGCTTAAGAGTAACCATAGCACATTGGTATACGCCAAAAGGCAACTCAATAACGGAGAAAGGGTTAACTCCCGACATAAACGTTGAAACAGACGAAACTCAGCTTCCCGCCGATGAAGATCCGCAGCTTAAAAAAGCTCTTGAGTATTTGAATTCAAAATTGTAGACTATTTAAGAACCTATTTAAAATCTCACCGCAAGAGATAATAAAAGAAAAATATTGCTTGTCGTTTGAAAACTTATAATTTCGGCTGCTAAACGTTCAAAGCACGTCATAATACGTTAAGTATTCTTCCTCGCTGTTCACGCTTTTCGCTCGAAATTATAAGTTTTCAATTCAACATGAGATTTTAAATAGCTTCTAAGATAAAGAGGTGGAAATGAAAAAAGAGACAAAATTTATTTTTGTTACTGGTGGTGTATTGTCCGGACTAGGCAAGGGAATTGCCGCCGCTTCTATTGGGGCGATCCTTAGAGCTAGGGGATTTAAAGTCAATTTACAGAAATTAGATCCATATTTAAATTTTGATGCCGGCACCTTAAACCCCGGGGAACACGGGGAAGTTTTTGTCACCGATGACGGCGCCGAAACAGATTTGGATCTAGGCCACTACGAAAGATTTACTGACACCGCTCTCTCTAGAAAGTCAAGCGTTATGAGCGGCCAGATTTATAATAATGTTCTTAATGCCGAGAGAGAGGGTAAATACCTCGGTAAAACAGTCCAGGTAATTCCTCATGTCATTCAAGAAGCTCAGAGAATGATTTTAGAAGCTTCTGAAGGCTTCGATGTTCAAATATGCGAACTTGGCGGCACCATCGGCGACTATGAAGGCGTCCATTTTATAGAAGCCATTAGACAGCTTAAAAGAATTGTGGGCAAGGAAAATGTTTTTTATGCCCATCTTGTCTACCTGCCTTTTCTTGAAACTTCGGGGGAACTAAAGACTAAGCCCGCTCAAAATAGCGTGAGAGACTTAAAATCTACCGGAATTTCACCCGACATGTTGATGATTAGAGCCGATCATCCGATAGAAAAATCTTTATGCGATAAATTATCCGTCTTTACCGATGTTCCCGTAGAAGCCATTATCCCGATGCCAACCATCGATACAGTTTATCGAATTCCTATTAATATTGAGGAAGCTGGAGTCGGTAGGTATATTTGCAACAAGCTTGGACTTCCTAATAAAAAGGCAAATCTAAAAGATTGGGAAAAACTGGTTGGCGAAATAAACTCGGTAAAAGAAGAAATTACGATTGGCATGGTCGCCAAATATATGGCAAACTGGGATACCTATGCCTCTGTTACTGAATCCATAAAATCCGCTTGCTGGAGAAATGGTTTTAGACCCTATATTAAGTGGATTGATGCCGAGCTTGTCGAAAAGCAAGGCGAATCTTTGCTTAAAGATCTAGATGGAATAGTAATACCTGGTGGTTTCGGCAATAGGGGCACTGAGGGCAAGATTGCTGCCGCTAAATATGCAAGAGAAAATAAAATACCTTATTTGGGGCTTTGTTTGGGAGTTCAGATCATGACTATTGAATTTGCAAGAAATGTACTGGGACTTAAAGGCGCAAATTCGACCGAGTTTGACGAAAATACCCCTGATCCCGTAATTCACATTATGGAAGATCAGAAGTTCATCACCAAAAAAGGCGGAACTATGAGGCTTGGTAGCTGGCCCTGTGTTATAAATAGAAAATCAAAAGCTTTCGGCATGTATGGAAAAGACAAAATCGACGAGAGACACAGGCACAGGTTTGAATTTAATAACGATTATCGGGAGGAACTAGAAAAACATGGCCTCCTAATTGCAGGGACATCACCCGATAAAGAACTAGTGGAGATTGCCGAAGTAGAGGATCATCCTTTTATGGTTGGTGTCCAGTTTCATCCGGAATTTAAATCAAGACCGCTTAGGCCCCATCCATTGTTTGATGGTTATATAAAAAGCATTGCAAAAGTTAAAGCGAGGGTAAAGGAGAAAGTATGAAGGTAATAGTTTTAAAATCAGTTGACAGCTTAAAGCCCGGCGACATTAAAGAAGTGGCCGATGGCTATGCCAGGAATTTTCTTATACAAAAAGGATTTGCCAAAGTAGCAACCGAAGAAAACATAAAAAAGCTTCAGGGCCAAATAGAAGAGGCCAAAAAAGAGGAAGAGAAAAAGGCAGATGCCCTTACAAAAAAAGCCGCTAAGATTAAGGGGATCGAAGTCGAGATACCTGTTAAAGCAGGCGACGAAGATAAAATCTTTGGATCGGTTACCTCTAAGGATATTGCCGAAGCTTTAGCAAAAAAAGATTTTGATGTCGATAAGCACAATATTATTATGGAGCCTATTAAGAAACTTGGCGTCTACGACGTAGAAATTAAGTTTGGAAATGGTGTTACGGCCACCGTAAAAGTTAACGTAACTAAGGAACAATAGGCGTGAATAAAGACATTAGACCTAGTTGGGATAACTTTTTTATGTCCCTTGCTTATCTGGTTTCTGCCAGAAGTTCCTGTCTCGATAGGCAAGTTGGCGCCGCAGTCGTTAAAGACAAACGAATTCTTTCTACAGGTTACAATGGTGCTCCCAGTGGAGTCGAGGAGTGCACCAGAAAGGGTTTTTGTATCAGGGAGCAAATGCGGGAGCAAAGAGATGAAAAAGGAGCAAAAGATTACCGCTATTGCTACACAACCCACGCCGAAGCTAACGCTCTTATAAATGCTGCGTATTCTGGTACTTCTTCCACTAAGGGAGCAACGCTCTATGTTACTCTTTTCCCGTGTTCCGATTGTCTAAAGCTTGTCATAAATGCCGGAATAACCCATATTGTTTACGCCGAAGGCTTTAACGATAGATTTAAGAGTAATAATATCGTCGAACAGATGATTAATGAATCCGGAATCACAAGCGAAAAAATTGATAAAACTGAAGCGAGGAATGTTTTTAAGCTTACCGAAGACATAATGAGCCGTAGAGATATAACAGGCAAAAAACCGCTTAAGGTCGAAACTGTAACAGTTAATATTCCTAAGAATAATTAGAACAAGAAAAGGAGCAATGAATGGTTTTAGGCGTAGATAAACTACTGGAATTAGTAAAGACAAAAAAACTAGTTGAAAATCTTTGCGACAGAGAACTGAATAATCCCGAAGGGACTGGTTTCGATTTGAGAGTCGGCGAGTTTTTTAAGATTTCGGGAGAAGGCTATTTAGGAGAAACGGAAAGAAAAACTTGCGACATCGAAAGCATCGCCAAATTCAAAGAGGGCAAAATCCAATCTGTTACTGTAAATCCTGGAGATTTTTATTTGATTAAAACAATCGAAACCGTAAATATTCCCGAAAATCTTGTAGCTGTCTTTAAGCCTAGAACTACCATGCAAAGAATGGGAATATTTTTTAGATCTTCTCAAGGCGCTCCCGGCTACTCTGGCGAACTGACATTTGCGATCGCCAATGCTGGTCCTTGTAAAGTAAAGATTGAGCTAGGCGCCCGTGTTGCTCACGTAATGTTTCATGAGGTAAATGGAGCTACTAATCTGTACCGCGGTCAATGGCAAGGCGGCCGAGTAACCACCGAAGGAAAGGAGGTTCAAGTATGAAAAAGCATCCGGAATATCAGTATCTAGATCTCCTACAAGATATTTTAGACAATGGCATTCCTCAGGAAGATAAAGGAACCGGAGATATCACTCATAGCGTTTTTGGAAGACAAATTAGATTTGATTTAAGCGAAGGCTTTCCTCTTCTTACAACTAAAAAAGTTTACTTTAAAGGGCTTTTATACGAGCTTTATTGGTTTTTAACTGGACAGTCGAACATAAAATACTTAGTGGATAATAACGTTCATATTTGGGATGATTATCCGTACCGAATTTACCGAGAAATGATGGAAAAAGGGGAAGTTCCGGAACTTACAAAAGAAGAGTTTGTGGATAAAATCGCAACAGACGACAAATTCGCCAAAAAGTACGGGGAGCTAAAAAATATTTATGGCGAAATGTGGCGCAGATGGCCAGCTAAGGACGGAAGAGGAGTAGATCAAGTTCAATGGGTAGTTGATACCTTAAGAAGAGATCCGGATGCTCATAACGCTTTAGTAAACTCCTGGAACCCGGAATATCTGTACGAGATGGCTAAGAAAGAAGAAGCCTGCCGTTTTCCAATTTGCCACAATATGTACCAGTGTAATGTTAAAGATGGTAAATTATCCCTTCAACTTTATCAAAGATCAGCGGATATTTTTCTTGGCGTTCCTTTTAACATCGCTAGTTACGCGCTTCTTGCCCACATATTAGCCAAGGTTACCGGAAACGAGCCAGGCGAGTTTGTTCATACTTTTGGCGACGTTCATGTTTATGACACACACATTGACCAGATAAAAGAACAGTTAACTAGGAAACCGCGACCACTCCCAAAGATATCAATCGCTGATTCTTTTAAGGAAATCGACGAATTCAAGCCTAAATATGTAACTCTGGAAGGCTACGATCCTCATCCGCCAATAAAAGCCGAATTAGCAGTGTGCGGCGGTCTCGTCACTGATTCGTGGAAGAAGTTTGTCCAAAAAGATAAGAAGAGCTAATGAGCAAACCAAGAATTAGTATTATCTGCGCCATTGCCGAAAATAGAGCCATTGGTAAAGACAATAAACTTCTTTGGCATATTCCAAATGACTTAAAAAGGTTTAGAGAGCTGACTTTAGGATGCCCTGTAATAATGGGCAAAAATACGTTCGAGTCAATCGGCAACGCCCTACCGGGAAGATTAAATATAATTCTTACCTCGAACAGGGATAATAAATACGAAGGATGTGTAACCTGCAATACCCTTAAGAAAGCGCTTACAGAGGCAAAGGGATTTAATCGAGAAGAGATTTTTGTAATTGGTGGCGGACAGATTTACGCTCAAACTATCGGGATAGCAGACAGGCTTTATCTAACTATAGTAGAAGGCGAATACGAAGCAGATACTTTCTTCCCGGATTATTCCAAATTTACAAAGAAGGTTTCAGATCAAAAAGAAGAAAATGAGGGTTATAAATATCGGTATTTAACTTTAGAAAGATAGTTATTATTTTAAATAAAAAGGGCTAAGTTATTGTGAATTAAATTTTGTCAAAATAACTTAAAGCCCTAGCGGTTCTTTGATCTGGCGTTACTGCCAGCGAGGTCATCACCGCTCGAAACCCCGTCCTACATAAGTAGGGTAAAAAAATCCCGAAAGCTGCTTACGCGGTTACTTCATCGTGCTCCGTCAGCAGATTATCAAACCAATGCCTCAAAAGCAACGCAGAGTCTTCTTCGCCGTATTTTACGTAAGCGACGCAGTTATCCTTTAGATACTCGATCTCCTCCGCCGTTCCTTTATGATTGTAACAGTGGCAGTTCTTCCAATCAGCTTGCCAATCTTGGCCGTTACATTTAGCCCCACGGGCTTCACCAAAATCGAAGGCTCAGCCATTACTACCCAGATGCGTCATCATATAGACATTAGACTGATCGATGAGCGCAAACCCGTAAAATGGACACTTTAGGTCCTCCATTGCTGGAGGAATACCTAGCTCCCTAGCTATCCTCTTTTCTCTTTCTTTTCTCGCCTCCCTTCTGTTGAAACAATTAGCGAGCTTCCTTACACTTTTCGGAATTCCCATATGCAGACCCCTTTCAAAAGTAGAAGATTAAAGCCTTGAACTATTAAATCGTGCGATCCATTTTTGCAAGAAATGTAATTATACCAAAAATACCCAAAAAATCAATGCAAGGCACAAGCGTAATCGACAGATAACACAAAAAACCCCGTAGTAAGGGGCTTTTATAATGCAGAATGGTGGTTTTACTTTACTGGATTTATGTTTACAAAAGTGGTTTTGTCGGATTTTCCGGTAAATTTCCTTACATTCTTTTGCTCAAAATACACATTTCCATCAATAGTAGCAAACAGGGTATTGTCAACACCCGCACCAACGCCGCTACCCGGCCTATATTTGGTGCCTCTTTGTCTAATTAAAATGTTGCCGGCTTTGGCAAATTGTCCGCCGAATAATTTTACACCCAATCTTTTTGATTGCGAATCCCTACCTAACTTAGTAGAGCCGCCCGCTTTTGTGTGTGCCATGAATAAACTCCTTAAAAATGAAAATTTGACTTTATGATATTACATCAAAAGTTGTTTCTTGTCAATAAAATGCTAATCTTTCCTTCCTAATCTGCTTGCAAAACCTTGCTGTCTATTAGGTCGATTCGGAAATTTTTACCATGATCTTTAAAACCGTATCTTTCGTACATGGCATGAACGTCCGGCTTAGAATATCTGCTGGTTGCGACAATTTTATAACACCCATGCTTTTTAGCCTCATCAAAAATGCCATAAACTAGTTTCTTGCCCAATCCCTGGCTTCGGTATTCCGGGTGAACGTAAACATTCTCTAGATATCCATAAGACTCTTTATGACGATCGTTAGCTATAAGAAACAAATATGCCCAACCAGCTTCTTTCTCGCCATCCATCACAGACAGTTTAACCGCCTTACTTTCAACTACATTGCTCTTTATCTCCATTCTTGCTCCTTTTGTAAATTAATTCATGATGCGACTATTATATCAGTTCCTTAAAGACAAAATAATAGCTTTGTTTCATAAACAAATTGTTTATTTTTACATAACCCTTACCTCGAATATTCGAATAAATAAATAATATTCTCTTCAATTTGCCATTTTTTTGGTCATTTTTCCAAATTAAAACGTCTATGCTTGACAGAAATTTGTGAAACTTGTACGGTTATTGAAACCGTCATTACACGCAACTTGAACAATATATACCGCCCAAATGAAAGAAGGGATCACAAATGAAACAGTATATAGACATGCTGAATTCAGTATTATTGGACGATGAGGAAGTGAGGGAAAAGGTTAGCCATATAGCGCGAACGAGAGAAGGGGTGCACCTGATAGAACACCGTGATTCGAAAATTGCCTCAACTGTAGGATTTTTTGGTCAATTCTTATTCAAAGTCAACTGGGGATATGTAAATCGCAGCCAAAGTGTCGAATTAATAATACCCGAGATAAGGTTGCATCGATACGAAAGCACGTGGTATAAGATCCAGCACTATATTGAACCGGATATAAAACGATTTGTCCTCGGGGACCACTTGCTAGGTGTTCTTGCAATAATGAATCGCCTCATCGAACCTGCAAGTATCGTTATAAACTGCGAGGATGCAAAGGAAAAGGTTATAATGGCGATTTATTCTAATGCGATCGATACAGAACCATCCAACATATCATTTGACAAATCAGCCCCGGCCGTTTCAAAATCATCAACCAATCTGCTATCTTCTTCTAAAGCAGCGTAATCATTGGGCTGACAGGCAAAACATACGGGCGAGCGCCGAATCATAAGATTCTGGCGCTCGATCTTTTTTTATACTTTATGATTATCACTCAACCACTATGGCGGTACCCGAAGCACTTACCATCAGCATACTCTGGCCGATTGTTTCGTAGTCTAAATCGATTCCCACAATAGCGTTAGCACCCAAGCCTTCTGCCTCTGCCGCCATCTCACTCAAGGCAATTTCTTTAGCTTTTTTTAGCTCATTTTCGTAAGCAGCAGACCGACCGCCAACGACGTCTCGGATTGAGGCAAACATATCTCTAAAGATATTGGCGCCTAGAATCGCCTCACCACTTACAATCCCTAAGTGTTTTGTAATCTTTTTCCCTTCGATTGACGGGGTAGTTGATGTTATCATTTTTATCTCCTTTTTTAAACGATTTGCTCTTATATTTTTCCATTTTTTGCCTTTACCTTTTACATAATCTAGCAAAAAATAGCTTATTTTACTATCGATTTTATTAGATCTCGTTTATTTCGCGATCGCGCGAAAAAAGGGAGATAATTTCCTCTTTCTTTTACAATCTCTTTTTAATTAAACTGAGAGGTATTCTTTAAGTTTATTTAGCGCTATGCGGCGCATGCTAATAGAGTTTTTTTCTTCTTCACTCATTTCGGAAAAGGTTTTGTTATAACCATCCGGTATAAAAATCGGGTCCCAGCCAAAGCTGCTATCTCCCCGAGGTTCTACAATTCTTCCCTTAACGGCTCCTTCAAAGAAGCTTACCGCACCGCTTTTTTCCACATAACCAATAATCGTCTTGGCTTCAGCGTTGTTGTTTCCTAGACTCAAAGCAATCTTTGCCAGACCATCATTCCCCGTAGTCTTTAAAAACCACTTAATTA
Organism: candidate division CPR2 bacterium GW2011_GWC2_39_35; assembly: GCA_000995065.1. GTDB lineage: Bacteria > Patescibacteriota > CPR2 > CPR2 > CPR2 > UBA9978. Next base: position 149,985 of record LBWX01000001.1, read on the forward strand.
AAGGCCCCGGAAGGCCATTTAGGGCATCTAAGTACAAAGAGGTATCTTCTACAATAAAATCGCCCTCACGATGCTTTAAAGCCTCTTTTAGCTTACTATTAATTATAACTTTAGCATCAATTTCCTGAATCTCGGATAAATCGACATCTAATTGCTCTACGCCGCCCAGGATAGATTTTACTTCTCTAAATTTGTTTTCATTTCCGGTTATAAAATAAAGCATTTACCCCCCAGGCTTAGTTTTCTTAACTCTTTTTAAGTATTCCTCGCGGCCCATTATTTGCTTGGTATCAGCGATTTTATCCACAAATAAAATTCCGTCTAAATGATCAATTTCATGCTGGATTACTTTAGAGAGCAAACCCTCGGCCTTAAGCTCAAACGGTTTACCATTTTTGTCCAAAGCTTTGACTTTAATTTTCTCGGGTCTTTTTACGGGAGCAAATAGATTAGCCTCCGCCACGCTACCGCAACCTTCGTAATCAACTATCTCCTTCTTAGAACTCCAAATTATCTTAGGATTTATAAAGATTCTCAACTCATCTGTTTCCTCAACCTCTCTTATTTCAGTTTTTCTAATTTCCGTTACAATAATCCTTAAACTGAAACCAATTTGGGGTGCAGCAAGCCCAACCAGATTTTGGGCTTTCAGAGTATTAACCATATTATCCACAAGTTTTGTCATTTTGACATCTATTTTGGAAGCTTCTTTAGATTTAATGCGAAGTAAAGGGTGGCCGGCTTGAAGGATGTTTTTCACAATCATGGCTATAATTTTAGCCTCAAAAGAACAATTTAGCAAGAATTAATGCTGCTACCTAATAACATCCGGTATCTCTTTTAACCCCTGCCACCAGTCATTAGAATTAGCATTTGCGAGGTCATCGACTAACTTTAAAGCTGACTCGGTTATAAGCCTTTTTCTCACGTTTTTGATCCAATCCTCAGCATTTTTATAGCCTTTTTCCATATATTCTTTAGCTGCAAAAGCGGTTTCTAAGAGATCTGCGTCTTTAGCAATCTTTCCAGCTGCGGTGTCTTTATTTTCTACGTGTTCCCACATTTCCCTTATCTCTTTGCCAATTTCCCCAAGCCCTATGGTTTGTTCTTTTACGACTTCTAGTTTATTGACACGAATGTAGCGATTTGCTACTTTGTGGTAATCGCCAACCCGGCATTCTTCCATATCATGAAAAACCACCATCGTAGAGACCTCATGGGGGTCTTTATAATTTTCCATCTTAGCTAAAATAAAACCAATCTGGGCCGCTCTTGTTGTATGGTCTGCCACGCTGTGAGGATTTTCGTTTCCAATCAGATTCCAGCCCACATGCTTTAACATTCTTAGTTGGCTCATCTCAAATACGAAATTAGAAATGTTTTTATCATTCATGAAATGATTATATCATTCTTTAAGAGACTTGTTGAAAAAAACCAATATTTTTGCTAAAATTATGCTTCATGAATAAATTGCCTTACGAAGAACAAGTAAAAAAGAAGTTGCCGGCTGAGGAATATAAAAAGATCCCCAGAAACCCTTTGTATGTAATTTTAGATAATATAAGAAGCGTTCATAATGTAGGAGCCATGTTCCGAACTTCCGATGCAGTTCTTGTAAAGAAAGTATACTTAACCGGTTTTACAGCTACTCCTCCAAGAGATGATTTGGCAAAAACAGCTCTCGTTACTTTAAATGCCGTTCCCTGGGAATATCATAAGGACCCAATAGAAGTTGTAAAGAAGCTTAAAAAAGAGGGTGTTCAGATCGTTTCCTTAGAAATAACCGACGATAGCATTGACTATGTCGAGGCAGAATATAAATTTCCCCTGTGTCTTATTGTTGGAAATGAACTAACCGGGATAAGAGACGAACTTTTAGAGCTTTCTGATATTGCAGTCGAAATACCAATGTTCGGTAAAGCAAACTCGCTTAATGTTGCTACCTCCTTCGGGATTTCTCTTTATGAAATATTTAATAGCTACCACAAACAAAGCTAATGCTAGAATAATGACCAATAATTAACTGGCCATACCCTAAAATTTCGGTATTTTATTGAAACATGTATTGTAAAATCTCTTAATTAAGATCAAAATGTTTGCTAACATAATTAAGAGTAAATATCATTCAGACCCTATAATTTTTGAAATGAAGATAACAAAGCAAGAAAAATTAATTTTTAAAGAAATATTATGGAACAAGCCGGTTTACTCTTACAAAAAAACAGCCGGAAGTATTTTAGTACTGTCCGGATCAAAAGGAAGAGAAATCGTGCCAATCCAAATAATGGAAACGCTTTTTAGGGTGGGCTTAGGTCTACCAATCTTAGGTTTTCCAGAAGGTCTCTTAAGGACCTATAAAGAAATTCTACCTACCGAAATGTCGCTACCCTTAGAGGAAACTCTATCCGGAAGCATGTCTCTTAAATCTTTATCAACAATTCTAAAGTTTGCCAAGGAGAGCGACCTAACGCTAATCGGACCGGGCATGAGCCAAAACGCCGAAACAGTACAACTAATTTGGGAAGTTATTTTTAAATCATCTAAAAACATCATGATTACTTCAAATGCCATCAACGCCCTACTTGTGGGATTTGAGCTACTTAAAAAGAATGGCTCAAGTCTTACGAAGTTTACGGACCAACGGAATTCTAAAAAGAAAAATACAGTTTTAGTACTTACGCCTCAGGAACTAATAAAAATTTTGAGAGTCCTTGAATACGAGGATATTAATTTAACAATGTTATCAAATAACAAGGCAAAATACTTAAACGAAGTTGCCTTAAAACTTGGATGGCTCATCGTTCTTATAGATAGCGATATCTATGTTGCCAGCAAAGATAAATTAATATTAACGGAAGTACGGAACACTTCCGGTCATCAAAATGTTCTAATTGGCATTGTCAGTGCCTTTTTATCCCAAAACGAAAAAAAGCCGTTAGAAGCTATTACCACTGCAATTTATATTTTTAAAATAAGCATAAACCAAGTAAAAATATCTACAAATCCGCAGCAAATTTCCAACACCGGTATCATAAAGAACATACCCGCCGCCCTAAAAGAAGCAGAAAAAGAGATTTAAAAAGCATATCCAGGCATTTCTTCTACAAATCCTGAACCACCCTCACTTTTTAAAAAACAAGAAAAATAACTCTAGTTGTCATTCCCGAGCAGGCGGGAATCCAGGAAGTTCATTATGTCCCCAAGCCTTCTGGATCCTAAGTTTTCACGGGGATGACAAAAAAGTGGGGGTGGTTCTACAAACCATTGATAATATTTTAAAATGTGTTATAATATTGTTCTGGATCTGTAAATTAAAATATAGCTATTTAATGCCAATTAATTAGACTATTAATATGCCAAAAGACAGACAGCATTTTAACCGGCCGGCCACTTAAAGCTCCAAAGGTGCGAAAAATGGTGCCGGGAGAGGGACTCGAACCCTCATGCCTTTTGGGCACACGATTTTGAGTCGTGCGTGTATACCATTTCACCACCCCGGCTAAATATGTTTAAATTCGATAATTTATTATAATAATTTAAGGCGAAAAAGTCAATGATAAGAAAAAAACCAAGCGAAGACAAAAATGACGACCATATTTCCTTCGACCATTATGTTCCAGAACATATAAAGAAAAAAAAGGACGTTTCTTCTAATAACGAAAAAGAGAGATCCAAGGAGCCCATCAAAGAGAATATTTCCGAAGATGATTTCACTTTAAACCATCAAAGAGAGAAAAAGAAAGCAAATAAATCCCATTTATTGTACGAAAAGTACGCTGATTTATTTAAAGACAGTGCTCTAGGATCTAGGAAAAATAAAGAGTCAGTGAAGGAAAAGTTTACTATTAACTATCATAAGGTAGCAAAACATTTATTGGTTGTTCTCTTGGTATTGCTAGGATTCTATTTTATTCTAAACATGCCGCTATATTATCACCGTTATTCTCAAATGAAGCAACTAACCGAAAACACAAGAAATCAACCGGAAGTCACGCCCATACCGACGCCTGCTCCAATTAAGCAAAAATCTGCTCCAACTGCAGAAAGCCGCCTAATTGTTCCTAAAATCACCGTCGATGTACCGATTGTATTTGTAAGTTCCCGCGCCGAAAAAGATATCCAAGAGGGACTCCGTAGCGGGGTAGTGCATTATGCCGGAACTGCTATGCCGGGGGAAATTGGAAATACCTTTATTACCGGCCATAGCTCTAACTATTGGTGGGAAAAGGGCAGCTATAATTATGTATTCAGTTTGCTAGACAAATTAGCAGTTGGGGACACAGCTACTGTTTATTATAACGGTTTAGTTTATGAGTATATCGTTGGCGACAAGGTCGTGGTAAATCCAACTGATGTTTCTGTTCTCCAGCCAACATCAACTCCAACTTTAAGCCTTATGACATGTACTCCTCCCGGAACAGATTGGCGACGATTAGTTATAAGGCTGAAGCAATCCTATCCGGAACAAGTTATCATTTCTAAGACAACACCGGCACCCAAAAAAGAAGATATTAAAGAAACCGAAGCATTACCTAAAGAACAAGACTCGCTTTTAAACTACGCTCTCGAATCATTAGTTGCTTTGTTTAAATAGTTACTCTGTCGTAATTTTTAAAAGAGTATTCTTGGCGTCTAAGAAATAAAACGTTTTAAAATCGTTTAGAAAATAAAGGGGGGAGTTAGCTTTTTCGGCCAGAACAACCTGATTAGCTCCATCAAACTCTAGAAGAATATCCCTATCATTTTCCTTTACAACTATGTGATTACTGTCAGGGTACCATTTTGCATCTATAATTTTACCGCTGATAAGCGAATATTCTTTTTGTTTATCGACATCGTAAACCCAAACCGTTTTTTCGTTTCCAAAAAGAATTCTCTTACCGTCGCCAGACCACTCGGCAAATGTAGCAGATATTGATAGCTCCTGGGTTATTAATTTGCCATTAATTTCTGAAATTATATTTAAAATCCCGTCCTTTAGAGATAATGATGCAATATGATCATTGGCCGACTGATACTCTATTTTATACTTATCGCTTTGCGGCAAACTGCTTAATATCTTTTCATTATTCTGGCCGCTTGTCTCCATCCGAGAAAGTGTTATATCTTTTGTATCTTTATTTGGCGAGATATATATAATTTTATTTTTATCAGTTACCTCAAAAGAAAGAATATTCTCTGCAAGCACGGCCGATATGCTTTTATCTTGTAAATTTATTCGATGAAGATTGCCGCCCTGGATACAAAAAAGCTCGTTGTCCGAAGTATGATGCCAGCTAACCTCATCAAAATTAAGCTTAAAAATTTCTGTCAAATCTAATTCTTCAGAAAAATCTTTACCAAAAAGAACTACAAATGATTTTTTCTCGACTGCCGCCCCCTCTAAAAGAAGTTTATTATTACCCGAAGACCAAGTAATGTTTGTTATCGCATTTACTACCCCCGGCCTGCTTTTTGGATAAACCTCTACTTGCTTATTTTCCGAAGTTTCATATAGATAATATTTATTCTTTGCACCTTCATTTTCCTCAAGTATCAACTTCCCGAGATCATGGCTCTGAAATATCCTTAAGATTCTTTGATTCGAGGTAATGTTTTCGTATATAGGATGCTCCGAAATAAGCCAGATATAGTTAGCCCAAGTAACTAAACCTCCGTAGACTGTCATAGTCTTATTCCAAGAAAGGTAACCTTTCTTTTCTACTCGGATCCTGTTTTCGCCCGGCTCAAATATATTTAACTTAGTTGGAAACATATTGGAACCAATCTTGTATTTAGAAAGTTTTTCGTTAATATAAAGCTTGGCTCCAGACGGCCTCGATGTAAATATAATCATGCCATTTGGATACCAACTTTTAGTCTTAAAATCAAAATGATTGCCTTTTGCTACATTGGTTAACGCATAAAGAGATATCGCAAAAATGATGCCGACTAGCAGGTAAAAAAAGGCGCTTAAAATTGTGGGTGATCCGGAATGTTTTTTCATAAATACTAAATTTGACTATAATTATACCTTGAGTGCAATAAATAAACAAGTGTACAACCAATCCTTTTTATGTTATAATATAGCCTATGCAAAAATTAATTATAGAAGGACCGAATAAGTTAAAAGGGGAAGTCGAAGTAAGCGGCTCTAAGAACGCTGCCCTAGAGCTTATTCCTGCTTCGCTTTTAGCCAATAGCCCAAGTACTATAAGAAACGTGCCAAATATTTTAGATATCAGAAATCTTCTTGCCATCATCGAAGATCTTGGTGGCAAGGTCTCCTTTAAGGAAAATGTCGTCAACATCGATCCGACTTTAATTAATAGTTATAAACCTTCCAGAAAGCTGATGGGAAGACTTAGGGCTTCAATAATGCTTACTATTCCGCTTCTCATGAAATTTGGAAAAGTGGAAATACCTTTTCCCGGAGGCTGTAATCTTGGTAAGCGTTCTCTGGATGAACATTTTAATGCCTTCAGGTCTCTTGGAATCAAAGTAAAAGAGGTGAACTCCCACTACAAAATTTCGACCGAAGGGATCATGGGAACAACTTTAAACTTAAACTTTAGCGTCACCGGTACGGCAAATGCTTTGATTGCAGCTGTTCTTGCCGAAGGCACAACGATCATTAAATTAGCCTCTGCCGAACCGGAAACTTTAAATCTTATCGAATTTCTAAACAAAATGGGCGCAAAGATCAAATGGCTCGAAGGTCACATCTTAGAAATTAAAGGCGTAAAAAAGCTTCATGGCACCGAAATTAAAACTATTCCCGACCGGATAGAGGCTGGTACTTTTGCTTTAGCAGCAATTGCAACTCACGGCGACGTCATTGTTAAAAACTTTGTCCCTCATCATAACGATGCTTTTTTGTTTAAGCTTAGGGAAATAAATGCCAAGTTTGAGCTGGGTAAAAATTTTATTCACATCAAAAAAGGGACAGCTTTAAAGCCAACCAAGATTCGAACAAACTGTTATCCGGGTTTTCCAACTGATTTACAAGCTCCATTTGCCGTAGTCTTAACTCAGGCCGAAGGGATTAGCGAAATATTCGAAACAATCTACGATGGAAGATTAAATTATCTTTATGAACTTGAAAAAATGGGCGCTAAGATAGCAATCGAAAATTCTAACTTAGCAACTATCTATGGTCCAACACCGCTTTTTGGCACAGATATCGACACCTTAGACTTAAGAGCTGGCGCAACTCTAATCATCGCCTCTATTTTAGGACAAGGGGAATCTCAGATAAATGGCGCCGAGATAATTGACCGAGGTTATGAAAATATAGAAGAAAAATTCCGAAAACTCGGTGCCAGAATAACCAGAGTCGAAAGCGAAGGGGCTAAGAACCTCTTTTAAAAAACTTTTATTCGATCATCAAAAGTGCTAATATTAACACTAGTTTAAACTGGAACTTATTTATGTTAGTAAAAAGAATTGGAATTGACCTCGGGACAGCAAACGTTTTGGTATTTGTTCCCAAAAAAGGCATCATAATAAACGAGCCATCGGTAGTAGCTATTTCTAATGATCAGAAAATCCTAGCTGTTGGCGAAGAGGCAAAACTGATGGTCGGAAAAACACCCCATAGCATTACAGCCTATAGGCCCTTAAGAGACGGTGTCATTGCCGACTATGTTGTAACCGAGGCAATGATCCGCTACTTTATCAATAAAGTTAGCGGGGGAGTAAGACTTTTTCGACCTGAAATTATGGTTTCAGTACCGGCTGGCGTTACGTCAACTGAAAAAAGAGCCGTAATTGATGCTACAAAACAAGCAGGAGCAAAAGAAGCCTATATTATCCCGGAACCGGTAGCAGCAGCCATTGGCGCCGGAATCCCTATCGATTCGCCGGCCGGAAATATGATAATCGATATTGGGGGCGGCACTACTGAGGTTGCAATCATATCCTTGGGTGGCATCGTTGCTTCTAATTCTGTAAGGGTCGGTGGCAATAAAATCGACCAGTCAATTGCCGACTATATTAGAAAAAAATACGGTCTCGCCATCGGCGATAGAACGGCAGAGGAAATCAAAATAGAAATTGGCAGTGCTATTCATGAAAAAAAGAACCAGGAAATGGAAATAAGAGGTCGGGATATGATTGCCGGACTCCCTAAAACGGTTTCCGTAAGTTCCCACGAAATTACCGAAGCTATGAGAGATGAATTAGACAAAATTATCTTGGCTGTAAGAGTTGTCTTGGAGCAAACTCCGCCAGAGCTCGCTTCCGATGTTATTGATAGAGGAATGGTCATGACCGGCGGCGGCTCATTACTTCGAAATATCGGCAAACTTTTAACGCAAGCTACCGGAATTCCATGTATAGTTGCCGACGACGCGAAACTCTGTGTCGCCAAGGGCACCGGCATTGCGTTGGAGCATCTAGAGGATTACAAACGAAGCTTTTTATCAAAATAATAAAACCGGCTTGCCGTATGGCCCAATAGCCGAATAGAAAAAGGGCCATTAAGCCATTCGGCAATCAGACCACTCACATGATTCCAACAAAAAAACAAGCACTAAAGATTTTAGATCAATACGACTTGCCCGAACCCGTCATCAAGCATTCTCTTTTGGTTTGTGAGGTTTCGGATTTTATCGGCCAGAAAATGATAACTAATGGACAAAATGTTGAACTTGAAAAGTTAAAGGCGGCTGCCATTTTGCTCGACCTAGACAAAGCAATAGTTGGTTCAGATTATAAAAAACACGGACATGTTGCCGCTCAAATACTCTCGAAAAAGGGTATGAGCGAGATTGCTCCATTAGTTAAAAAACATTGGGTGGGAAATATAGGAACATCAGACTTAAACCCTCAAACGATCGAAGAAAAGATACTTTTCTATGCTGACAAAATTACCTCAACCAAAATTGTTTCTCTGGAAGAAAGGGGTTTCTCTTGGCTCAAAAAACTCCCTGGTAAAAAGGATAGAATTTTAAGAAACCTAAGCCTTGTCGGAAAACTAGAGGAAGAAATTTTAAGCCTTGCAAAGATCACCTTTAAAGACATTGAGCAGCATTTTAACAGCTGAGTCTACAGCTCCGCATTTCCGATAAGCCAGCCGGAGATAAATATAAATATTACAAAATCCATCACTAAGGCTGGCGGATAAAAAGCAACCAGATCTAAAAGATTAAAAATCCAATACAATAAAACCGCTGATACTAGAAATAAAGCCGCGTTTATTAATACCAATCCGAGAATCCGAACTATCATATTGCTATCTTATTACTATGAGGTTGCCTAAACTACGTTCATTTTGTATACTACTTACATGAACAATAGTTTATTTAAACAGGTCTACGTAAAAGATTTAAAAGAAGGCGATAGGGTGGCTGGACAGCCGTTTGTGATTAAATCCCTTAAGAGAGCTACCTCAAAAAGCAATAAGCAATATATAGATTTAGAGCTTGGCGACAAAACGGGCAGCATAAAGGGTAAGATTTGGTCGGATAACATTCCAAACTGTGCTGAGGCAAAGCTTGGCGATGTTGTTTACGTTTCCGGCAATATAGATAGCTATAGCACCAATCTGCAATTTATTATTACCACCATGCTACCTTGCGATTCTTACGATATAGGTGATTACCTCGAAGTTGCAAAAGAAGATAGGGAAAAAATGTTTAAAGAAATTAAAAGCTTTATTTCCCAAATCACCGATCAAGACTTCTTAGGTCTTTTAGAAAACTTATTCGAAGATAAAGAATTTGTAGAACTCTTTAAGAAAGCTCCGGCAGCCTGGACGATCCATCACTCCTATGTCGGGGGACTACTGGAACACGTCTTGGATTGCCTACAAATTTCCGATTCTCTTTTAAGACGCTACCCTAAAATAAGAAAAGACATACTATTCACCGGTGCAATTCTTCACGACATCGGTAAAGTTTTTGAACTTAATGTCGATACTACAATTACTCATTCAAACAGGGGAAAGCTTCTCGGTCATATTTATATAGGATGCGAATACCTTACTCAAAAAGCACCCCAGGGTTTTCCAAAGGATAAATTAGACGAACTACTACATATGATTCTAAGCCACCATGGTGAAATAGAGTTCGGGTCGCCAATAAGGCCCAAAACCATTGAGGCCGTTGCTTTATGGATGGCTGATTATTCATCTTTTAAGGTAAATATGGCATATAACTTTATATATGATAGTATAGATAATGACGATCAATCGTTTACAGGGTATCACCGCTATCTATCAACAGATATGTTTCTTGAGCCTTACCAGGATGCAAAGAATGAATAAAAATCCAATTAATATCCAAATCCAGCCCGACAAAATTAATGCTGTTTATACAGACGCTTTTAGCATTACCAGGTCTCTTGCAAATTTTACTTTGGATTTAGGACAGCAAGTTCCTCAGTTAAACATGGTAAACATATTTTCGAGGGTCGCGTTTTCTCCACAGCACGCAAAGCAATTGTCCGGCCTTATAAACGATGCTATAAAAGAATACGAAAAAGAATTTGGCGAAATTAAGATAACTCCAGAAATGAGAGAAGACTTCTTAAAACAAGGGATGGGTTTTAAGCCTTAATTTTAGCTTGGAGGGTAGCTTGGAGGGTAAAATTACTTGTGATAATTGCGGTTCAGCATCTTTTATATTAATAAAAGGTGAGAATTATTGTACCGTTTGCGGTAAAAAAATAGAAGAAACGGCTGGAGATAATAAAGATGTCAGCTTTGACTCCCTAAATGCTGCCGAACTAATTAATAAAGAGAAAGAGCAAGGAAACAGCTTTGATTTTGCATCCGATAACAATATTTCTGAAATCCCTCAAACCTTAACCGCCGACGCATCTACGGTTAGCCTTGAATCACTACTTGAAATCATCTCTCCATCTCCCCAAATTAACCAAAGCACAAAGAGCACCGAAGGCCTGGAACAAAAACATGAAGATCGATTAACTCTTCAAGAAATTAAAAAAGAAATAGAAAACATCGAAAACAGAATTGCATCATCAGAGGAACTTTCGAAAGAAATTGACGCAGAGACTAAACCATTCGATGAAATCTCCTTATTTTCCAGAAAAATTTTTAAAGATATTAATCGCGAACTAAAAGATGAAAACAAAAAAGGAAGTCCCAAAAAAGAATTACCGGACAACCTTAAGAAAAACGCTGCAGAGATAATTAATAAACCGGTTCTTTTAAGAGGGGAAAAGGAATTAGAAAATTTGGCTCATAATTTTATAGATAAAAGCGTGGTAAATGACAAGCCAATTCCTATGCCTAGCCCACTTTCTGAGAACGAAAAAGAGATAGGAAGTAAAAATATCGATGGTGACACAGTTAAAAATCAGGACATTAATCATCATCACCATGTTTCCCAGTGGTTTAAGGCCGCTGAAACAAATCTAAGCATAAAGCCCGCTAATAAAATCCCTCAAAAAAGCAAAAAGGAGAAAAAGAAGGGTGTTAGTAGACCCTTCATCATCTCTATTGCGATTATTTTTATTGCTCTTGCTGCCGGAGCAGCCTACTACTATCTACAAAATAAAGCTTCTCAAAATGAGCAAATTAATTACAATTTTACCGAAGATTTAAATAGTAACGCCAAATTTGTTGTCAATATCCCTCAATTTATTCCCGAAGGCTTTAAGCCTAGAAGCAGTAATATTACCGAGGGAAAAGTCGAGCTTCATTATTATTACGTACCAGAATTTAAAAACGAAACATATGATGTGATATATACTCAAGAAGTTGCCTCTTTAACTGCGGAAAAGTTTTCGAGCGAGATCAAAGAAAATGAAGATTGGAAATCCTTAACCGAAAACGATACCGAATACTTTATAATGGGAAATAAGATAAGATGGATGTCTGACAAATTTAAGTACACCATCGATGGTCCAAATCTTTCCGAAGAGATGCTTTTCCAGATAGCTCTTTCGACAGCAGAGAGCGAATCTAAACCAAGCGAGATAACTCCCATCCCGGAAGAAAAATCAGCTCAATAATCATTTACGTACTAAAATTTCCTTTTTTTATGACTTTATGTTATTGTCATAAAAATAAACGAGGTGATTTATGGTAGATGAAAAATGGTTTGATCTTCTAGACCTGATTGATGAAAAATTTGGTATCGACAAAAAAGAAAATGAGAATTTTACTTTTAAAGACGACGTTGGTAACGAGTTTAAGGGCACCATAAACAGAGTTTATTTTGATTCGCCATTTGGAAACATTAAGCTAGAAAGAACCAATAGACCCCTCATCCTTGATAAAAAAATTCATTATAATAGAACGTCCGGCACCGGAGCAAAGGTGGAATATCAGACATCAGAGACCGAAACAACAAACAAGGTAACCGCTTATAAAGAAAATTCTGATACCGGAGAATGGGAAGAAGTAACTTTGCCCGCCGGCAATATTTCTTTTTAAATGAAAATCGTTTATACAATTGTTGCTTTATTTACTGTAATTCTAGTCACTCTAGGAATTTTTGTTTTTTTTAAGGTCTCAAAAAACATTAAAAACGAGGTTTTGATAAACGAACGAAGGGTTAATCTACCATTTGTCACAAAGCCAGGGGCCGATATCAACAAAGATATGGGATTTACGATGACTTTTACGGATGAAGAATTAGAAAAACAAATTGCACAAAATAGCAAAGGCGTTCTTCAAAACCCTAAAGTGTCGATTAGCTCTAGCGATATTACCCTCCGGGCCGAAGGAAAAAAAATAATCCCCTATAGCTTTGAGACCATAATTGTACCGGAAGTAAGGAACGAAAAAATCGATTTAAAGATTTCGGAAATTAAGATTTTCGGCCTCCCCGGAAACGTTATCAAAAAGGAGATAGAAAACATTTTAAATAAAGAAGTCTCCACAAAAATTAATGAGAATGCTAAGATAAAGAATATAGAATTAAAACCTAGTAAGTTACTCGTAAAGGGAGAAATGTTATGAAAAACCCAGCACAGAGAGTCGGAGTATTTATAGATGTCCAAAATCTTTATTATTCTGCAAAAGCGCTTTACGGCGCAAAAGTTAACTTCGGCGAAATTTTAAAAACTGCCGTTGCCGACAGACAACTCGTTAGGGCCATCGCCTATACTATTAAAGCGCAGATGCCGGAAGAGCAAAACTTTTTTGATGCTTTAACCAATATGGGAATCGAAGTTAAATCTAAAGAGCTTCAGGTATTTGTGTCCGGAGTTAAAAAAGGGGATTGGGATGTTGGCATCGCTGTTGATATCCTTAAGATGGCACCAAAGCTAGATGCTATTATCTTATGCTCCGGCGATGGCGATTTCGAAATGCTCTTAGCTCACGCTAAGGCAGAGGGTGTCAGAGCCGAAGTTATTTCTTTTGGGCGCAGCACATCAGGAAGATTATTAGAAGAAGTTGATGATTTTGTCGATCTCGATCAGGACCCGGAAAGATTTTTAATCAAAGGCAGAACCGCACCAAAAACAAGTCAGAAGAAAAAGAGGCTATTTGGATAATGTCTTACTTAAAACCCATTGACGAGGTATTAAAGGAATACAAAACAACCGAAGCCGGGCTCTCTAGCAATGAGGCCAGAAACCGCTTAATTAAATTTGGTCCGAATAAAATCGAAAACAAAAAGAAACATTCAGCACTAAAAAACTTTTTCTTGCAGTTTGTGGATTTCTTGGCCGTCATGCTTCTTATTGCAAGTACTTTGAGCTTTATATTAGGATCCTTAATAGATGGGTTTGTAATTTTGGGTATCGTTATTCTAAACGCCACTATCTCATTTTTCCAAGAGTACAAAGCCGAAAAGGCAATTGAGGCATTGCAGAGGATGGTACCTCAAAAAACCACCATTATTCGAAATAATTCCGAAGATATCATTGATGTTTCAGAGCTTGTTCCCGGAGACATCGTCGTTTTAGAGGAAGGGGGCAAAATTCCGGCCGACATAAGGTTAATTGCCGCCAACAACCTTTACACAAACGATTTTGCCTTGACCGGCGAATCAGAGCCACAGGAAAAATTTGCCGGAGTAGAAAAGAGACCAAATCTCTCGATTACCGATATTAATAATATGGTATTTATGGGGATGAGTGTTTCTACCGGCAATGCTATTGGAGTAGTAGTTGGCGCCGGAATGAATACCGAGTTTGGAAAAATCGCCAGCTTTACCACCGAAACCAAAAAAGAGTTAAGTCCTCTACAGCTAGAAATAATCAATATCGGCAAAATCGTGAGCCGACTTGTCTTTATTTTAGCTGTCGTTTTAGGAATCATTGGATTCTTTCTCGGATACGGACTACTAGAAAACATAAAGTTTACTATCGGGGTCGCAGCAGCCTTAGTTCCGGAAGGCCTACCAGCCACTATTTCCGTCGCCCTCGCCATTGCCGTTCAGAAAATGGCAAAAAGAAAAGCCATTATAAAGAAATTATCCGCGGTCGAAACCATGGGATGCATCAATGTAATTGCCACTGACAAAACTGGCACCTTAACAAAAAATGAGATGACCGTCAAAGATATTTACGCTCTCGGAATGGATATTCACGTAAAGGGCGTAGGCTACCAGACGAACGGCAAATTTTTAGCGGGTGATAAAGAACTATCGGCTAAGGAGTTAGAAAAGTTAGACCTATTTTTTAAAGCTTGCGTTCTTTGCAATAATGCCCACCTAAAACATCACAAAGATAAAAAAGAGATAATTGGGGACCAAACCGAAGGCTCTCTTCTAGTACTTGCCGAGAAGGCCGGCATCAAAAAAGAGCCCTACGCCGTTAAATACAAAGAAATTTCAGAAATTGCCTTTACCTCCGAAAGAAAGAAGATGTCCACCGTCAATCTTATAGATGGTAAAGCTCACGTTTTCTCAAAAGGCGCTCCCATCGAGGTTCTTTCTATTTGTAAGAAGGTTTTAATTGATGGCAAGGAACAAAACTTAACAGAAAACCTAAGAGAAGAAATTATAAACAAAAATAATGAATATGCCTCGAACGCCATGAGGGTCTTGGGCCTTGCCTATAAACCCATAGACATAAAGGATGAATATACCGAAAAAGAAGTGGAAAGCGATTTAATCTTCTTAGGACTTGCTGCCATCATCGATCCTCCGAGGGAAGAGGTAAAATTGGCTATAAATTTAGCTAAATCGGCCGGTATTAAGGTTTTTATGGTAACAGGTGATTATTCCCTTACAGGCCAAGCTATTGCCTTAAGAATCGGCCTTGGTGATAATTTAAAAGTCATAACCGGAACAGAACTTAATCATTTATCTGATAAAGAGCTATCCGAGATCTTAAAAATAAACGAATCGGCCATTTTTTCCCGCGTTGCTCCCGAACATAAAATGCGAATTACCAAAATCTTGCAAAAAAATGGCCAAATTGTGGCTGTTACCGGAGACGGCGTTAATGATGCGCCTGCTCTTAAAAAAGCCAATGTTGGCGTGGCAATGGGAATTACCGGCACAGATGTTTCTAAAGAAGCGGCCGAAGTGATACTAACTGATGATAGCTTTGCTTCTATTATCTCGGCCATAAAAGAGGGCCGCATCATCTACGACAATATGAAAAAATTCATCAGGTACGTCTTCTCCTCGAACTTCGCTGAGTTAATTACCATTATTCTAGGCATCCCACTTGGCATTTCACCTTTATCGGCCATCCAAATTTTTGCAATCGATTTGGGCTCCGATATTGCACCTTCTTTAGCTTTAGCCGTTGACCCGGAAGACCCCGAGATTATGTCTAGACAACCACGCAATCAGAAGCAAAAGATTTTTAACAAAGTAATGATTAGAGATCTAGTAATCGTAGGTTTTTTTGCTGCCTTCTTTGCTGTCCTCTCATTTATCTTTGTTATGGTAAACGGCGGTTGGCAATGGGGCGAAAGAATGACATCCAATGACTTTCTATATCGCCAGGGAAACGCCGCCACCGTCGCTGGCATTGCCTTAAGCCAAATAATCGTAACTTTCTATTGTCGAGCACCACATCTCTCTATAGTCAAAAGCTTTGGCCAGAATAAACGACTTGTGTACGCCAACTTATTTTCCGCTTTTTTACTCTTAAACGTAATTTACAATCCTTTGTTTAACAAAATGTATTCTACGGGACCACTAGAGCTAATTCATTGGCTGGTAATTCTATCTGGCATCTCGATTTTTGCACTCATGCTTGAGGGTTACAAAATCATCACTAGACCCAAAACTCCTACCCCCATAAACGATAAGGAGCCAGAGCTTCAACCAACTGCTAATTGACAAAACCCTTTCATAGAAGTAAAATTAAGCGTGTTTAAGAGGTTTTTATGAATAACATAAGATTAAGATTCCCCCCATCTCCTACGGGAAAGTTCCATATCGGAAGCGCGAGAACCGCCCTTTTTAGTTATTTGTATGCCAGAAAAATGGGCGGCACGTTTGTTTTAAGATTAGAGGACACCGACCAATCAAGGTCCACCAAGGAATTTGAAGAGAACATAATGGAAGGAATGGAGTGGTTGGGACTCAATTGGGACGAAGGGCCAATTCCCGGCACCAATAAGTACAAAGGTGATTTTGCTCCATATAGGCAAATAGAGAGATTTCGAGAAGGATTATACCAGCCTTATATCGATAAGCTATTTAAAGAAGACAGGGCTTATTATTGCTACTGCACCCCGGAAGAGCTGGAAGAAGAAAAGAAAGCTCAAGCCGAGAAAAAAGAAGCCCCTAAATACACCGGAAAATGCCGCGAATGCTCTAAGGAAAAAATCGAACAGTACGAAAAAGAGGGGAGAAGCAAGGTTGTACGGCTTAGATTGAATCCTGAAATTATTAAATACAAAGATATAATAAAAGGAGACATCGAATTTGACATGGCTTTATATGGCGATCCCGTCATCGTAAGGTCCGACGGTATGCCACTCTATAATTTTGTGGTCGTCGTTGACGACCTCACCATGAAAATCACCCATGTTATAAGGGGGGAAGACCACATTTCTAATACGCCGATTCAAATTGCAATTTACAAAGCTTTGGGAGCCGGGGTACCCGAATTTGGTCATTTGCCTCTAACCTTAACACCCGACAAAAAGAAGATGAGTAAGCGTTTTGGTGATATTTCTATCGATAAGTACAAAAAAGAGGGCTACCTAAAAGAAGCCTTAATCAACTTTGCCGCCCTTCTCGGCTGGTCCTCCGGTACTGAACAAGAAATTTATTCAAAAGAAGAACTTGAAAAAGTCTTTAGCCTAGCTAGAGTCCAAAAGTCAAATGCGATATTTGATGTCGAAAGATTAAACTGGCTAAACGGTGTATGGATCAGAAAACTCTCCTTAGACAGAATTACCGCCGAATGCATACCATATCTAAAAGAAGCCAAGCTGATTAATGACGATTTTGATAGAATTTACGTCGAAAAAGTAATCTCTCTAGTTAAAGAACGCTTAAAAATATTATCAGAAGTAATTGATTTAACCGCATACTTTTTTAAAGATTTGGTTTTAAATCCAGAAAAATTAGTTTTTAGAAAGAGTACCATCGAAACCACTAAACAAGGGCTGGAAGATGTCATCATTCTCTTTGAAGATACTCCAATGTCTAAATGGCCGCTAAACGTGGATGAAATGAACAACCTCATGAATGAGGCCAAAAATATGCATAATTTATCAAATGGCGATGTTTTTTGGCCGGTAAGATATGCCTTATCTTTTTCCGAAGCCTCCCCAAGCCCCGCCGAGCTCTTAACGGTCCTGCCAAAAGAAGTGTCCTTAAAAAGACTTAAAGCCGCTTTAAAATCATTAAGTTGATGTAATGCACGAGGGTCATTCCCTTCAGAGGGTGCGACCCTTTCAAGGTTAATTAAAAGATAATCTTCATAACTCTTTTCGTTGCTTTCTTTTCTTGAAAAAATACTAATTTATGCTAAACTAAATTAGTATTTTAAAGTTGTTTACTGTTTCCTGCTACCTGATTATGGGGAGTCGCCAAGCGGTAAGGCACTGGGTTCTGGTCCCAGCATTCGGGGGTTCGAATCCCTCCTCCCCAGCCAAAGGGGACGCACCCCGGCTGAAAGTCGATAATTATGCAATAGAAAGGCGAAATCTCGGAGTTCGAATAACGTTCATCTTGCCATACCAGTCCGGATGGAAATATCGAACTCAAGAGAATTCGTGTTTGATCCAGGTTGGAATTAGCAAAGGTCTGTGACAAGTTTTCGAACTTACTTCTTATAAAGTTAGTTATATCTTCAAGATTATATTTACCAATAAGCTCATCATTTTTAGTTACTTGAATATCTTTTATTTTCTCTTCTAACACCTTATTCTGCTCTTTAAACATCTCGTCGGAATAAACACCCGATAGATTCTTTTGTATAAGCGCTTGGCGTGTCCCATACAGCTTCTTTAACTCAATATCGGCATCCTCTCGTCTCTTTTGCAGCGTTGAGATCCTCTGATAATACGTTTTCTTCAGAAAGGTATTAAATAGCTCTAAAGTCTCAACAGTGGGAGTTATTTGGGCTAAATAATCCATCGTTGCTAGATTTAGTTCGTCTACAGAAAAAGACTTGCTACAGCGATTAGGGCAAAAATAATATGCATAGCGCTTTGTCTTGCCTTGAGTCCAGGCGCCCGTAAGGGGACTATCACAATGCTTGCATCTTACAATGCGTCTAAGAGGGAAGTCTGGATTGTCCTGATTCCTTCTCATAATCGGCGTAGAAATATTAGTATTCCGACCATCCAGGATAGCCTGGACTTTGTAAAATAATTCCTCGGTGATCATGGCCGGATGTTGACCCTCAACTTCTTGGCCGTACTTTTTAGAAATAACTTTACCAGTATAGAACTTGTTATGGAAAAGCCTGTTGATTGTTTGCGGCCTTATGGGTCCGCCTTTTTGTCTCTGAGTAACTCCTTGCTTGGTTAGGATATCCGCTATTTCCCTTAATGTTTTTGTGCCGGTAGCCACTAAATCCCAGGCTTCTTTTATCTTGTCAGAAGTTGCCGGATCTTTTATTGCATAGCCGTTTTGATTAATATACCCAAGCGGTACATATGCTGCGAGTCCGGCCTGAAACCTTGCTCTAAGACCATTCCGGCTTCGTTCACCTCTAACATCATTATCCATTTGAGCAAACCCGGCCAGCATTGTTTCCACAAATTTCTCTGTGGGGCTATTACCTGTTGGTTCAGTTGCTGAAACTAATTTAATATCACATTCAGTCAGTTTTCTTCTTATTACTAAATAATCTGCCGTTTCCCTGGAAATGCGATCAAGACGATACACAATGACGGCTGCAATTTCTCTTTTTTGCTTCCTACAAAACTCTAGCATTTCAATGAGAGTCGGGCGGCCATTGATGGTTTTTGCTGACCGTCCTTCTTCTTTAAAAACCTGCAAAACATCAAAGCCTCTGTTTCTGGCATCTTTCCTGCATATGTCTTCTTGTGTACCTAACGAATAATTCTCAACCTGGTCCTCACTTGATACCCGAACATAAATTACTGCCTTCTCAGGTCTTAATGCGGTTTTTCCAAAGTTTATTTGGCTCATTTAACCCTCCCTTATTAGCTCCTTCAATGTTTTATTATTAAAAACCTGTCTTTCATATTCATTAAGCCAACATTCCAAGAGGTATTGAAATTCAGTAAGAAAGGAATCAAGATCTTCATCTGATAGCATACTAACGGCTTCTCCCATGATTGTCCGAGCCTTTTGAATCCGATTATGGTACAGGGTCTAGACATTTAGGACACTAAAATCTAAGTTTGCTTTCTCATAGCCCTCTAAACTTTTAAGGTATTCAAGTGGTGTTTTGTTAGACAAAGATTCATGGGGTCTGTAAATATTGTACTTAACACAGTTTTCTGTGTTCAACTTCTGTAGCTTCAATATATCACTAAAGCTATCTAGTTTTGAATACACTTCCCTTTGATCGGTTCGGTGGCTTCTCTCAACTCGTCCATTGATGTTGGGACTAGCTGGAGGGATGAGGATGTGATCAATGCCTAGCTTCTGTAATAGCTCATCTAGCGGATGAGTTCTTTTAATCTTTAGGAAGTGATTGTAGGTAAACTCCGTACCATTGTCTGTTTGGATAATCTCTGGTACAAAAGCCGGTAAAAAGAACCGCCTAGCCTTAAGAACAAAATCAACTGTGTTTAAGGGAGTGATATTGTCATAGATATATTTAAATTTAATTCTGGTAGCACAATCGATGATGGAATATTGATAGGCTTCTCTTTTTAGGTGCTTTACATCCAATTGAAGCCTTTCCCCCGGATAGTAGGGATAATCCCAATAATTTCTACTTATGCGTTTCTTCTTGGGTTTTTTCTTAATTAACCCTAGCCTATGTAGGTTGTTGTTAATCCCTCGATCAGAAACCTTGATGCCATAATCTCTCTCCAGCACAAATTGGATCTTGGCTTTGCCCCAGTTATTCTCCTGTCTTAGTTTAATAATTAGTTCAATGATATCCTCATCATAGGACCTCGGGTTTGTTAAGGGTTTTTTGCTTTTGTCGTAGAGGCTCTTTTGACTTTTACCTGATTCAACCCATCTTTTGTGCCAGTAGTAATATGTACTTCTTTCAATACCATAATATTTACAAGCTGCTTTAGCCGATCCTAATTCCTTGGCTTTTTCAAACCAAGCGAGCCGGAGCCTAGCTCCGTAAATGGTTAATTGTTTCTGGGTCATCTTGTATCTCACTTTTAGTCCTCTCTATTGTTTAATATTCTACTAAAAGTGTCCAACATGTCTGTACCCTGTATAATGAATCCGATTATCTACTTGACGTTCAGAAAAGGTTTGCACTAAAGAGTTAAATGACTGTCTAGGGCTAAAGGGGAGTTCAAAAGATCTTTTCCCAGTTGCAAATTCAGTGTTCTTTGGCACACTTGCACCATTTGTAAACACGCCTGGCCTGTCTAAAACATTTGTTGTACTTGTTTCCATTGCAAACTCCTTACTATGGTTATATTCATAGTCTACTATGGGTATATCCACAGTGTCAAGGGGATAATTTGAGATCGTTTTAGTCTCGTTTACCTGTTTCTTTAGCCCTGTTTTTAGCCTTTCCTTTCCCATGTCTTTTTCCTTTCTTTTAAAAAATGCGTGCTTTTGATACCAGACACAAATAGGTGAGGAAGCAAGCGTAGTCAAAACTGGAGCTCCCCACCGGAAGAACGAGTTTGACGACGCTTTCCTCGCCGTATAATCCAAACCCAAAAGCACTTCTTTTAGAAATTCCAAGTCTTAAAGAGTGTTATTAAAACGTTATGACTATGACCAAACTTAATTGAATCTTAAGCGATTTAAGAGTATAATGAAGCCAAAATTAAGCAATCGTTTTGGTTTAGGAGAATATAATGGAAAAAGACGAAATCCTTGTTGCCGAGTTTACTGCTCCAGAATTAATGCTTGCTTGTCAGAAAGCTAAGGCAATTGTTACTGATATGGGCGGCGTACTTTCCCATGCTGCTATAGTTAGTAGAGAGTTAAAGATCCCTTGTGTTGTAGGTACTCATACAGCCACTAAAGCTTTAAAAAATGGCAATAAAATCTTAATTGACTTAAATTCTGGAACAGTTCAAAAGATTTAAATTAAGTAAAATATTAAGAATCTAATCTCGAAGTTACTTCATGAATAAAAACGAGGAATGAAATGAATACAAATCCATATGCAAAAAGAATATTAATTTTCGGAGACTCAAATGTCTGGGGCGATATTCCGCTTCAAGTCGGAACTAGGCTACCTGCCAATGTTCGCTGGACAGGGGTTTTACAGAATATGCTTGGAAATGATTATGAAGTCATTGAAGAAGGTTTAATAGGCCGAACAACAAATGTTGATGATCCATTTCCAGGTTTTGAAGACAAAAACGGAAAAGATTATCTTTTTCCTTGTTTAAGGTCTCAAATTCCGCTTGATTATGTTATTTTACTTTTAGGAAGTAATGATTTTAAGAAAGTTTTTAACCGAACAGCAAAAGATGTTGCTAAAGGTATTGATGAGCTCTTAACGCTTACAGAAAAATACGCTGAAAGAGACGGGGTTAAAGCAAAAATTCTTTTAATATCTCCTACCTATATCAAACCGAAAATCGAAGAAGTAAAACCTCATTTTTCAGGCTCTCCTGAAAAATCACTTGAGTTGGGAAAAGAATTAGAACAAGTAGCCAAAAAACATCAATGCGGATTTATTAACTTGGCAGAATTTATTGAACCAAGTGATCTTGATAGTATTCATTTGGAACCTGAATCACATAAAATAGTGGCCCAAAAGGTTTTTGAATTTTTAAAGAAGTCGAGGAATAAGCATGAAGCTAAAAGATAAATATGCAATTGTAACAGGAGCCTCGACAGGAATTGGCAGGGCTATTGCTGTCCAATTTGCCAAAGAAGGGGCTTTTGTGGCTTTGGTAGCAAGAAGAGAAGATAGGCTGAGTGAAACCAAAAGAATGATTGAAGAAAATGGCGGCAAGGCTAAAGTTTTCATTACTGATTTAAGCAACATTGAATCTGTAAATAAAATGATAGGTGAAATTAAAAGCGATACTATAAGAATAGATATTTTAGCAAACATTGCCGGTATTTGGCATGGCGAGGATGAGGTTTATGCAGATACCGATTTTGAAAAATTTAGCCAAAACGTAATTTTAGACACTTATGATGTTGGCATTACTGCTCCAACACTTTTAGCACACGCATTTATTCCTTTAATGCCTAAAAGGGGTAAAATATTAAATTTATCTGGCACTTTTGAATCCGGAGCTAAGGGATGGCTGCCTTATTATGTTTCTAAAAAAGCTATCGAAGATTTAACTGTTGGTTTATCTCAAGAATTAACTGACAAAGACATCCAAGTAAATTGTATTTCTCCTTCTGATACGGCAACCGAGGAATATAAAAAATACTTTCCCCAATACATTAAAGATGCCATTGAACCAGAAGAAATAGCTAAAGAAGCCGTCAGATTTTGTTCTTCTGAGAGCGATGATATTACTGGCACCATTAAAGTAATTAAAAAGATGGGGGTTTAAAATGAATAAACTAATCTCAACCAATCCTGCCGATAACTACACCAAAGTTGGTGAAGTAGAAATTTCAACCGATGAAGAAATTAAGGAAAAAGTTGCTAAAGCCAATGCAGTTAAGACTATTTGGAAAGAACTTGGCGTTGATGGAAGGGTTAAACTACTAGAGCCAATTCGTGATGAATTTAAGACTCGAACTAATGAAATTGCTGAGCTAATTAGTTTAGAAACAGGCAAAGCAATCACAGAAAGTATATCCGAAGTAACTCGTTACGCTGAGGAGTTAACTTGGTTTTTAGAAAATGGTCCCAAAGCTTTAGCAGATGAAATAACACTAGAGGATAGTGAATCCTTGCATAGAATTAAGTACGAACCTTACGGCGTAGCAGCAGCCATTGCTCCTTGGAATTTTCCATTTGGAATGATGGTTTGGGGAGTTTTTCCAAATTTAGTTGCCGGTAATACTGTAGTTTTTAAAACCTCAGAGGAATCACCACTAACGGGTAAGTTAATTGAAGAGATAATGTTAAGCCACAATCTACCGGAAGGTGTTTTTGCCGAAGTTTACGGTGCTGGTGATGTTGGCAAGAAACTCACAGAAAGTGATATTAACTTAATTTGGTTTACGGGTAGCACCAGAACCGGAAAAGCGTTATACAAAACAGCAGCCGAGAAGTTTATCAAAGCTGTTCTTGAAATGGGAGGCTCCAACCCTTGCGCTGTTTTTGAGGATGTTGATGTTTCCAAAACTGCTCCTGTCATATTCAATGGACGATACCGAAATAATGGTCAGGTATGCAGTGCTCTTAAAAGACTAATTGTACATGAAAACATTGCTGATGAACTTATATCTGAGCTTAAGAAAATCATTGAAAGCCAAAAGGTAGGAAATCCTCTTGATCCGCAGACTAATTTAGGGAGTTTAGTCGCCAAAAGACAAAAAAACCTACTTGAAGAACAACTTAAAGATGCCTTAGACAAAGGCGCTAAAATAGCTGCCCAAACTAAACTCCCCGAAGGTTTAAAAGGTGCTTTCTTTGCTCCTACCTTACTGACTGATATTACTAAAGATATGAGAGTTTGGCATGAAGAAGTCTTTGGCCCCATTTTTCCATTAGTAACATTTAAGACAGAAGAAGAAGCCATAGAATTAGCTAATGATACTATCTATGGTCTCGGGGCAAGGGTAATGTCGGCTGATAAACATCGAGCTGACAGGGTGGCATCCAAAATAGATGCCGGTTCGGTAGCAATAAATACCGAATCAAGGTTTTGTCCTTGTGATCCTTTTGGTGGCTTTAAAAATTCTGGTCTAGGGCGTGAGCGTGGGTATGCCGGTCTTCAGGAGCTATGCCAGATTAAGGTTATTCAAGCATCAAATGATACTATATATACTGAGGCATAAATATGGTAAACGCATCAAAAACTATCGGAATAATTGACTTTAATCCAGATCAAAACCCTGATCGAAGGCAATATGTAAAACGGATTAGTGCTTTACTTTCTGGCAATGTAAGTGGTGAAGGCATATTCTTTAGGGAAGTAGACGATTTAAATAAATATGATGCTCTTATTCTATCGGGCTCTAAGCTTATCTCTAAACATTATCAAGAAATGGTTAGATCAGGGCAAGGATTGGAAGGTGATTATATTTGGATTGATAGGGCAGTTCAAGAAATAGCCAATTTTAAGGGGCCAATTTTTGGTATTTGCTTTGGTTCTCAAATCTTAGCACATATATTTGGTGGTGAAATCGGAAGGTTGGATAAAACCGAGGCTGGATATTTGCTTCACGAACTAACAGATGTAGGATTAAATGATCCTATTTTTGGAAAGTTAGGTAAAACTTTCTGGGCTTCCCATTACCATATTAACTATGTCAAAACTTTACCTGATAATCCAAATTTAGCGTCAGATGTTCTTGCAACCAGAAATGGATATATCCATGCCTTTCGAATAAAAACTGCTTCTGGCGTAACTCACTATGGAACCCAACCCCATCCAGAAATGTCTAACCCAAAAGATGCTGTTTTCCTTGTCGAGGTAAATAAGGAACGGCTAATTGAAGATATTGGCGTTGAGGAATGTAATAAAGCTTTAGAAATTCCAAGTAATGCTAGTTTTGAATTTCAGAATGTAATTAAAGAGTTTGTAAAAAGAATATAAAGGAATAATATGGACGAAACACAAAGAATAATCGATTTTATACACTATGCAGAGAAGCTGAAAACAGAACTAAGAAAAGCTTTTAAAAGTGATGAGAGCCGAGAAAGTGTAGCTGAACACACTTGGCGAGTTTCTTTAATGCTACTTTTGATAGTGCCTAAACTAAAAATAGAGGTTGATTTTCTAAAGATTCTTAAGATGGCGATTATTCATGACTTAGCTGAAATTGAAGCAAAGGATGTGCCAGTATTAGAATCTATAAACAACCATGAAAGGCTAAGCATAAAAGAAGAACAAGAGTTGGCAGCAATGAATAATATTAGAGCAATGCCGGGAGCTGATGGACAAGAAATTTATGATCTATGGTCAGAGTATGAGGAACAAAAAACCAATGAAGCCAGGGCTTTAAAAGCTATTGATAGACTTGAAGGGCAGTTTCAATTCTTGAGCGAAAATGTAACTACTTTTACCGAACAAGACCAAGAAGCAATTAAGAAATTATTAGAAGAAACTACCAAACTATCTAAAATTGATCCATTTATCACTAGGCTAGACGAATTAACAATGGAAGATAGGCAAAATAGGATTAAATTCTAAGAGTGGTAACGATGAAAGATGAAATTTCAACAAAAAAAGCTCTTGGCATTTTGGCAAAAACTTTGCCACAAATTATTTATACTACTATTCTTGGCCTTACCCAAGTCAACCCTGTATGGTCAATTCTTTTTTACACCGGATTAGGAATGGTTAATGCCTGGGGATCCTTCGGCCAGGTTAGAATCAATGAGTTAGTTACATTTATAGATAAACATAGAGATCAGTTCCTTCCAGATATTATTAAGAGTGAGAAATTTAAATCTATCTTTCTAAATATCTTAGATGCTTATTTTAAAGAAACATTAGAAGAAAAAAGAAAGTTGCTAAGAAATTATTTATTAAATGTCGGAAAAGGTATAGAGAAAGACTTTGATTATCATACAAAATTAATGACCGTTTTGAATCAGATCACGTTTGATGAGCTTAAGGTTATCTCAATTTGGAACGGTAAATTGCAGGATAAGTTTGTTGAGAAAAATTCAGAAATTGGCTACACAAGGGATAATATTGAAGAAAAAATGACAAATCTTAATGCGGGACAAATCGCATGGGCGTTAGGAAGAGAGGAAAAAGGTCAAAAAATTATGAGAAATATCAATTTTCTTGTGAAATCACTGGGTAATTACGGACTTTTAGATGTGAGAGAGTCTACACCAGTTATATTTGACAGTGAAAATAATAACTCTACTGTTGTTGTAGATGGAATAAGTGATTTCGGTAAAGCATTCCTAGGCTTTTTAAAGGAGGACTAAATGGCAGAGATCGGAACAATTCAAAGATTTAGAGCTTCTCATGGGAAAGATAACCATGAGCATGATTTTAAAGTTGTAGTGGTTCTAGGTGGGCCAATCGATAACGATACAGGGTATGTTTCTGGTGTTGATCATCATGACCTTATTGATAAATTAAAACAAATTCTGGGAAAGCTTGAGGATCAGAATTTAAATCAAATCCTCAAGGATGATGGTTCAAAATCCTCTGGTATGGAATCTATTGCTACTTATGTTCTTAAAAGATTGTTACCCGATTTACCCTCTTTAAAACTGGTAAAAGTTTGGGAAACAGATGATAGATATGCAATTATCTATCCAGGGGATATTGGAAATGTCTAATCAAACTAAAAAGCAAACATCAATCATAATTGGATTAAAGGATAACAAAGTTCTCTTGGGTATGAAAAAGAGAGGTTTTGGCGAAGGTTATTGGAATGGTTTTGGCGGTAAAAGAAACAAAAGTGAAACCATGACCGAAGCTGCTCTTAGGGAAATTGAAGAAGAAGCAGGAATTATTCCCACCGACTTAAAAGAAGTTGGAATAATTGAATTTGATACTTTTACGACTCATATTTATACCTTTTCCAACTATGAGGGAAAATTAACCGAATCCGAAGAAATGAAACCAAAGTGGTTTAATAATAATAGTCTCCCTTATGACAAAATGTGGGAAGGCGATAATATTTGGTTTCCCTTAGTTTTAGATGGCAAATGTTTTGATGCCGAATTTATATTTGAAGGTAAAAATTTAACCGAATGTCATATAAAGGTTAGGAAATAGAGATTGAACACAAATATTGTTCTAAATGACTTTAAATAAATCCTAAAGTTAGCATCAATTTTGACAGCCATAGATTATGGTCCGATAAAAAAGTTACCCTTTTTTAAAAAGATAAGTTAAAATTAAGTGGTTTGGAGAACTAAATGAAGTACAAATACACGGCTCAAGAAGCCAAACATATCAATAAATATGGTGCCGATTTAACTGTTTTCGGCCAAGTTGCGCCAACTGCAAGTATTGTTCGTATTTCGGTTGAAGAAGGGCATTTTGAAGAGTTTAAGCATGATGAAAGCACTTTTATTTACTATGTTATCAAGGGTAATGGCATCTTTGTTCTTAATGATGAACAAGTGGAGGTTAAGGCTACGGACTTGATAGCAATCCCACCAAAAACCCGAATTCATTATTTTGGAAAAATGGAAATGCTGCTTGTGGTAACTCCTGCCTTTGACCCAAACAAAGAAGGCCACGTTCGGATGATCGGCAAAGAAGAAAATCCATTAAAAAGAAGATAGTGCCCATTTTAACCCGAGCATCTTGTTCTAAGAAGTATAATTCGCTATTTTTGTTTTTATCGCTTAAAATAAAATTGATTAAGATTAGGATATATGAAATTTGTCGATACTAACCTCAAAGTACCTTTGGTACTGAAAACAGAAAGCTTTACTCTTAGGCCGTTGTCTCCGAAATATACAGAAATGGATTATAAGGCTATTATGTCTAACTTGGAACATCTGCAGGGCACCTTTGGTCCTTCCATAAAATGGCCGACAGCCGATCTTACGTTAGAAGAAAACCAGTATGACTTGGAATTTCATCATGACCTTTTTATGAAGAGAGAAGAGTTTAGTTATATTGTTCTTGATCCGAAAGAGAAGTATTCAAAAGGTTGTGTGTACTTAGTTCCTTTGCTGCATCCGGATTATGACGTTTTAGTTTATTCTTGGGTTACCGCCAAAGAGGCAAAAAAGAATTTTCATCCTGTTCTAATTAAAACTATTAAAGAGTGGTTACAAACATCCTGGCCGTTTAAAAAACCAGTTTTCCCCGGAATAACCATCTCTTGGGATGAATGGGATAAATGTCTGGGAGCAAATGCAAATAATCCTACTCTCAAAACCCAAAATTAGCAAAACCTAATTTTAATAAGAAATTACTCTAACTAGAAAACCAAGTGGTTTCGGACATTCTTTTCATAAGTCTACTAATGCTATTATCCTGTTATTTAGTAGTGAAATGTGGTATATTATCAGCAATATGACAAACGATAATAATGAGACAATCCGAAAAGAATTGGGTGAGAAAATAAAAAAGGCTAGAGAAAAAGCCGGACTAACCCAATCAGAAGTAGCTGCTGCCGCAGATATTAATGTTAGTTATTATGCTCAAATCGAAAGGGGGGAAGTAAACCCCTCATTTGAAAAACTTCACAGTATTACAAAAGTCCTTAAATTAAAGTCGTTTGATATTCTTAAAAAGAGTTGATATGATTTGCAATAATGTTAACAATATTAGTTTTATTGGTATGGCTGGAGTCGGTAAAAGTTATTTCAGTAATAAGCTAATTAACTTCGGATATGAACACATTAAAGTAGATGAACTTATTACCAATTTAGCCAACCTGAAGGGTGTCAACAAAGAAACGATTTCTGACAGTGAGTTTATAAAACTCGAGGAGCAAGCCATTCTTAACTTAAAAGAAGTATCCGAATCGGCAATTGATACCGGAGGCAGTGTTATATACTCTAATGAGGCTATGGAGTTACTTAAAGAAATTTCAGTTGTAGTATATCTTAAAGATTCCTTGGAAAACATTAAAAAGAGATTTGATGTCAGAGGCGAACCTCATTTGATCGGAATTGAAGGCAAGACCTTCGAAGAATTATTTCAAGAAAGATCTGAACAATACCAAAAATATGCAGACGTTATAATAGATGTTACAAAGATAAGCGATATTGAAGAAATTCTTTCAATAATCGGATCAAAGTCCCAAAAATAGAAATTCCACAGCTGCAACCACTAACTATGTAACTTCCTTAAAAGCTCTCATTATCCTATCAACCCACTCTAAAAAGAGTTCGAAAGAAAGTGCATCCAGGCAGCAAAGGGGACGCACCCCGGCTGAAATATAAAAAGACCTTGAAATGGGTCTTTTTTGAGCTCTATTAAATTTTATAAAATAGCAAAATTTGTTCTCAAAATATTTTGAGGAAAAGGGGATTCGAACTCTTAACCCCAACCAGCTATTGGAATTCAAAATACTAGCATTAAAGAGATTATTGGGCTTTAGCTAACTCCAGCGCAGCATCAATAACTTTCTCAAAATATTCTTTGGCTTGTACATATTCCTTATATTTCTCTGGATCATTGATTTCCATTCTAAAAACCTCCAGTGGTTTAAGCTCAAGCTTTTCAACCTCTTCTTCTTGCAGTTTAAAGTTGGATATAGAACCGTCATGCTTTAAGAGGTAAACATTTATAAACTCTCTATTTTGATATGTTGCCTTTTTGTTATTAACAAAGGCGTCAACAATTCTTACATAAACAAATTTCAGATCTTCAACATTAGCCTTTAAACCTATTTCCTCCTTAAGTTCTCTTATGCCGCCTTCTTCAGGAGTTTCGCCTGCATCAATGTGGCCACCCCCGGACACATATAGCAACCCGGGATGGACATCTTTTATCTTTGATCGTTTTTGTAAGAGTATCTCCCCTTTAGAATTATAGAGCCAAATGTGCGTACAGCGATGCCACTTTCCTTGTTGGTGCACTTCCTTTTTTGGAAGAATCTCACCGGTTGGATTGCCATTTTCGTCTAGAACTTCTAATAAATCTTCTGCCATTTATTTCCTCCTCAGGGTGCATTATAGCAGAGAAGATATTACTAAAAAATATACTTATTTAGAGCAGATGGCGATAATGCTATCAAATCAAGATAACCAATTATTGTTAGCTTACAGAGTTTCAGTTAAAAAGGTCTGTTGATATTTACCATTCAGTTTATCATATATTTTTTGAGCCGTTTGCTTGTCCGTTGGTTAAGCGAAAATGATGTTAAGGTTGGAAAAGTTATCCTTGTGGCCCCTTCTCTTGACCCCGAAAGAACTGTTAATGGTTTTTATGATTTTAAAATAGACCTTGATTTAGCATCAAAGACTAAAGGATTAGTAATATTTGGTTCTGATAACGATGGTCAAAGTATCAAAAATAGTATTAAGAAGTTGCTATCCGTTATCAAGGACGTTAAATATAGGGAGTTTAGCGGATATGGACATTTTACCTTTGGTGATATGGGTAAAAGAGAATTTCCTGAACTTTTTGAAGAGGCTATGAAATGAAAGTTGTAAAAAAATTACTACTAGGATATAATTTCATTCCATAGTAAGTAGCTTTAAAATTTTTCTGTACAGCCATGACTGCAAAAGCATAATTACAACATGCTATCTTTGTTAGAGAGGGGGTAAATGATGATTGGCTACATACTCGTTGCTATAGTTGCATTTGTGTTGCTGGCTGCAGCAGTTTATCGCCTCTGGCTTCAGCTAACCGAACGAACGTGGGAGGTAACCCTTTTAGATTGGGAATCCGGCTATTCATATGGGCTTAATCCTGCCCATCTCACAATCTCACGTCGAAAACGACTAACGGAAGCTAAAGCGATAAAGCTTAAAGAAAAGCTTCAAAAGAAGTATCCGACGCCTAGGTATGAAATTCGACTACGCAGTAGTTCCTGATTTCTTAACAAAAAATAAGCCGCGTATTTCGAACTAATAAACATTGGGCAAATTGCCCTCAACAACACCACGTTGAGGGCAATTTTCATTTATATTCAGCAAAAAATACTCGACAAACCGGTTGAGCTATTTTTTTAAAGCTTAAAAAAACGACTATAATTTTATACTTAATACCGCTCCAAGATGTATGACAAAAATCAGATTCGTTATGCCTGTCATCAAAGTGTAAGGAACATGGTATTTTCAGGTTCTCTTCCCTTTAGATCAGAAACTCTAGAAGATATTAAGGCTAAAGGCTACTTATGCCGCTCGTGCAACAGTTACGAGACTAATGCTCGTTGCGTCTGCGGCAACAAAGCCGTAAGAGAAGTGCACCTAGGTGAAGTAATTGTCGAAAAGGTCATAGCAGACGAAGGCGCTATCGAATTTACGGATAACAAAGAACTTAGAAAAGAAGGCGGTATCGGAGCTTTTTTGAGATTTAAAGGTTAATTATTTCAAATTTTTCTTCTTTGTAAGACCAAAGGAACAATTAGCTTTTTTTGAGGTTAAAATCAACAATAAGCAAATCAACGATTAACTATTTTTTTAGCTCAAGCTTTATGTTAATATATAAAGCAAATGACAAGAAGAAAAACGCGGACAATTCAAATAGGCGGCATTAAAATAGGTGGCGATAATCCGATTGCTATTCAATCTATGACCAACACGGATACCCGCGATGCCGCCTCAACCGTCAGTCAGATAAAAAAGCTGGAAGAGGCCGGGTGCGAGATAATCAGAGCAGCTGTCCCGGATATGAAGGCTGCCGAGGCTTTAAGGGAAATAAAAAAACAAATTTCCATTCCTTTAGTGGCCGACATTCATTTTGACTACAAACTTGCTCTAAAATCAATCGAGTCCGGCGTCGACAAGATTCGAATAAATCCGGGCAATATTGGCAATGAAGAAAAAGTAAAAGAAGTAGTCCGGGCTTGTAAAGACAAAAATATTCCGATTCGAATCGGAGTCAATATTGGCTCATTGGAAAAAGATATCGAACAAAAACACGGACGAACTGCCAAGGCCATGGTTGAAAGCGCCTTATTCCATATTCGCATTCTTGAAAAACTAGACTTTCATGACATTGCTGTTTCTCTTAAGGCTTCTGATGTTTTGCGAACCGTTAAAGCTTATAGATTACTCTCCGAAAAAGTAGACTATCCTTTGCACTTAGGCATTACCGAAGCCGGCACCCCTAAAACGGGTACCATAAAAAGCTCTGTAGGGCTTGGGATTATGCTAGCCGAAGGCATTGGAGACACCATAAGAGTTTCTCTAACCAGTGATCCGACAGAAGAAATTCGAGTTGCTTGGGAGATCCTTAAATCCTTGAATTTAAGAGAAAGGGGAGCAAACCTTATTTCTTGCCCGACCTGCGGCCGCACAGAAATCGACCTTATTAGTCTTGCAAATAAGGTAGAAGAAATAGTTCAGAAGATAGATAAACCGATTACTATCGCCGTTATGGGCTGCGTTGTAAACGGACCCGGAGAGGCAAAGGAAGCCGATGTCGGCGTTGCCGGCGGAAAAGGTGCCGGGGTAATATTTAAGAAGGGGAAAGTACTAAAAACCGTATCCGAAGCAGAACTTTTGCCGGAATTATTAAAAGAAATAGAAAAATTGTGACAGAGGATTTTATGGAAATCAAAATAGCTAAAGAGCTTGGATTTTGTTTCGGCGTCAAAAGAGCGGCTGATATGACTTTAGCCGAAGTTAATGGCGAGGTAATAAACACGCTTGGGCCTTTAATTCACAATCCCGAATTTACAAAATTTTTGGAAACAAGAAATGCCTATGTAGCAGACACGGTGGGCGATATTAAGGGTAAGAAAGTTGTCATTAGAGCACACGGCATCCCAAAAGAAACGGAACAGGAAATCCAAGAAAACAACATAGAAATAATTGACGCTACTTGCCCTTACGTAAAGAGAGTTCAGCAACTCGCCGAAAAATATTACAATAAAGGCTACTCGGTTTTTATATTGGGAGAAAAAGACCATCCGGAAGTTATTGGCATCGAAAGCTACGCTCCAAATTCCATTGTACTAAAATACGAACATGATATTCCAGACCTGCCGCCAGAATCAAAAGTAGCCCTCATATCTCAAACAACCCAAAAATTTAAGACCTTTGATAGCTTAGCATGTGCTCTTAAAAAACGCTTTAAAAACGTGGCAATTACAAATACTATTTGTGATGCCACCGAAAAAAGACAAAAGGCCGCCATGAAACTCGCTAAGGAGGTAGAAATAATGATTGTTATCGGCGGCAAGAACTCGTCAAATACCACAAAATTAAAAGAAATTTGCGGGCAAATTGTAAAAACCCATCATATTGAAACCGAAAAAGAGCTAAAGAAAGAGTGGCTTAAGGACATAAAAACAGTTGGGATAACAGCCGGAGCCTCTACCCCAGACTTTTCCATCGAAAAAGTTGTAGAAAAGATAAAAAGCATTAATACTCCCGCTCTCACCGCTTAACAGATTAACTGTAACTCCAACTGTAAAGTTAATATGAGATGGGAATGAATAGGAAAGAGGCATTAATATGAACAACATCAAAATTTTTTCCGGTAGTTCCGGAACGACTTTAGCTGAAAATGTTTGCAAGGAGCTTGGCATTAAGCTCGGGAAGGCTCAAATAGAGACCTTTAATGATGGGGAAATTAACATCCAAATCCTAGAAGACATAAAAGATAAAGACATATATATCATAAATCCAACCAATCCGCCTACTGAGAATCTCTTTGAAATGGCTTTAATGTCTGATGCCGCCAAAAGAGCAGGAGCAAAGAGCATTACTCTTATTCCCACTTATCTTGGCTATAGTCGCCAAGACCGAAAAGATAAGCCAGGCAAACCCCTTAGCCTCAAAGTAATTACCGATATTTTATCCCTAAATGCCACTAGTATCCTATTAGTCGATATCCACGCCGAACAAACCACCGGTTTCTTTGCAAACAACATTGTAACCGATAATATTGCCGCTTTAACTATCTTTGCGCCTTATATCAAAGAAAATATAAAAAACCATTTTGTGGTTGCCACTCCCGACGCCGGCGGGGTAAAAAGAGCTAAGCAGTTTGCCAAAGTGCTGGAAATTGATGATTATGTCATCTTTACTAAATATCGACCCGAAGCCGGAATTATCGAGAAGGAATCGACCAAGATAATCGGCGATGTTGAAGGCAAAGATGTTATCTTTATAGACGATATGATCGACACAGGAGGCACTATCATAAATGCCGCCAAACACGCCAAAAAATCCGGCGCTGGAGATATTTATGTACTTGCAACTCACGGTTTATTTTCCAAAAATGCCTTAGAAAAATTCGACAAGAGTGCCATAAAAGAAGTTATTGTTACTGACTCCATTTATCATGCACCGGAAGAATTAAAGACCAAAAGAGTAAAAATCACTACAATTTCTATTGCCAAGCTCTTAGCCGAGACCCTTAATAAGAATTAATCAGAATAAGAACTAACTCTCCAGGTCAGAAGAAACGGCAGATTGTTTTTTCTTTTTTGGCTTAGGAGTTCTAGTAAGTAAGTGATTTGAGGTAAATATAAAGGCAATAGAGGAAAGCCAGGCAACCGACACCACAATTGCAAGATTTAGCTCCCTCTTCTCAACTTCTTTTAAAGACCTGCCAACTAGAACATAGCCGGTACTTTGGCCGCTATAATGTTTAATAACTGTTGCCGCTCTTACTCCTTTTTTAGGCTTCCAAGTAAATCGAGTTTCTCCTTTTTTCTTTGCGTTGTCCAACACACCTCGAGGAAGGGTCGGGTCATTGCCATCAAGAGCAGCATTAGAATAAATACTGTTGCCGCTTGCGTCATACACTATTGTAAACACGGACATGCTTTTTGAAAAATCGACTTTATTTTCCGGCGATGGCGGCGGGGCCTGAATACTACTTATCAAGGTATCCGCAATTTCTTCAGCATTCTGAATCTGAGGATCATTAGCTGCCTCGCGATAGCTCTGTTGAACCGCTACAAAAATAAGTCCCGACATTAAAGTTGCAATTCCAATAAGGGGAATCAGATTCGAAAAACGCCTTAAGAAGCTAATTTGAGGTACTTTCGACAGATTTGGTAGTTTAGTTGGTTTTGGAATTTTTGGAAGTTTCATATTCTCCTTTGTTTAGTAATTTAAGTATAACTGTTTTCTAAAAGTTAAGCTACTATTACGTCAATCTGCTTGCTCTTTTAGCGTCAGTTTAATTATTTTGTATGAACCTCTTTTTATGGTTCTTAACCTTTTTCGTAATCATCTCTACTTTTGAAAAACCAAAAGTAGCAAAAGTCTTCCGGCTGATCCTC
Source organism: candidate division CPR2 bacterium GW2011_GWC2_39_35 (assembly GCA_000995065.1). Taxonomy (GTDB): domain Bacteria; phylum Patescibacteriota; class CPR2; order CPR2; family CPR2; genus UBA9978. The sequence continues at coordinate 185,372 of LBWX01000001.1, forward strand.
GACAAAGTGTCGACATTGCGACTCATTCCTTCATAAAAACCTAACCGCTCCCTCGCTAAAGCTCAGATCGCGCCCTTAGGCGGGAGCAAGGTTTTTATCATAGTTATTTCGTTTATGTCTCTCTTTGCTTGCGGAGACCGGAGCAATTTTTGATTTTATTTATGGCAAATGAGGGATTTTTAGAGTATAATCCACTAAATCAGAAATACTAAGAAAATTAACATTACATCCCTAGGGAGGGGCAAATATGAGGATTGGAACGATATGCATGAAAGGCATAAAAACCGTTATGGAAGATGCCTTCTTTCTAGAATCGAACTTTATGGGACACAACTTGATTTTGGGCGGCGTCTTTGACGGACACTGCGGATCATTTGCTGCAAATTATGCTTCCCAAAAATTTACGACATATTTTAAATCATATCTTAATCAAGGTATCGAGAAGGCCTTTGAGAACAGTTATCAGCAAATAACTGATGAACTTGCTAGAAAGGATGCATTAGACTCCGGAACTACTGCTACCACCTTCCTTATTATGGACAACACAATTTATGGTGCCAATGTCGGCGATTCTGGAGCTATAGTTATAACTAGCGAGGGCTTGTTAAAACTTACTAAAGATCATCGAATGACTAATCCCGATGAATTCGCAAGGGTGGCAGCTAAGAGCAGTATAATATTTCAGAAGATAAAAAGTCGCTCTATCTACGTTGCTGGCTACACAACGAAATATGGTTTAGAGCCCACAAGGTCACTAGGAGATAAAGATTACAGATCGGCCGGAATCATTCCAACACCCCACACTTTTACCCACCGCATTTCGGACCAAGATATTTATCTTATTGTTGCCACCGATGGTTTATGGGATTTTCTAAACGATACCCAAGTCGAAATTCTCGCAAGAGAAATTCCAGATCCAGCTGTTTTGGTAAAAGAAATATCAAAACATGTCTTCGGCAACTTTTGGGGAAATGACAACTTAACGATAATAGCAATCGGATTTAAAGAGTAGCTCTCATTTGGCTGCTCTTTTTTTATTTCAGTCTAAAAAGACTCCATAGGGGAGTCTTTTTACTTATCAAACAAGGCTAATGTTTCGGGTTTTTGCCTGGACATCCAATCCATCAGTCTTTTTCTATGTTTATCTATGGACCACTCGGAATTTTTAAATTCATTCGGATGCTCATTTCGATATTGCTCGCAAATAATCTCGTTTACTTTGTGATCAGGGGTATTGTAAAGCTGGTTATATTCTTCGATAAATTTACACATAAGGTCGCTATTTGTATTTTCCATATGTCTATTATATCACGGTTTTTACTAAAAATGAATAAAAAGCCAATCTTCGTTGACGATTACATAGAGGGTGGGGGATTCATCTGCCTCATCGTTAAGAACCTCTAAGCCTATTAATCTCAAAGCGATTACTAAATTACTCAGAGGTAATGCCGTCAAACTCTTCTTTATTAGTCTCTGCATCTTCTTTTGTAGTCCCAACAATGCCGTCTTTATGATGAGCTGGAGAATAAATAGTGTATAGTTTTAAACCTTCGCTGTCAGAAATATTAATTACATTATGCTGGGCGCCTGCCGGCACCAAAACAGCATCGCCATCGCCAACTTCATATTCATTGCCATCTATTATTACTTTGCCTTTGCCAGCTTCGAATCTAAAAAACTGATCATTTTCTTCATGCACTTCCATACCAATTTCTTGTTTCGGCTTGAGACTCATTATTACCAATTGACTATGAGACCCCGTATACAAAACCTTTCTAAAGTTTTCATTTCCTAATGCTAATACTTCGATATTGTCTTTAAATCCTTTCATGTTTCCTCCTTTTTATAATATATAGGAATTATACTTGCATCCCCTCAAGGAAAAAATGGTGAAATTTATAATAGGAAAATTTTTGGCAGATTGAGTATGGGCAGTTTTGATATACCCTCTTTGTTCCTACAATATTATTTCCGTTTTGCTATTAACTATAAAATGCATTAGGATGGGGAGGTATGAAAACTCCTGAATACATCCAAACCACGAATATCGAGCTAAATGATCAGTTTCAAAGAGCCTACAATCTTATGGAAAACAGCTTAAGGAATATTTTTATTACAGGAAAGGCCGGCACCGGAAAGTCAACCCTGCTTAACTATTTTAGAGAGAACACAAAGAAAAAGGTGGTTGTTTTAGCGCCTACGGGGGTGGCGGCCATAAATGTAAAAGGACAGACAATCCACTCCTTTTTTAAATTTAAACCGGATATTACATTAGCCAAGGTCAAAAAGCTAAAGGAAAAGAAGAATGAGAAGGCCAATCTCTACCAAAAAATAGACACCATAATCATTGACGAAATTTCCATGGTTAGAGCTGATCTTTTGGACTGTGTCGACAAGTTTTTGCGCCTGAACGGTAAAGAAACGGGCAAACCATTCGGCGGCATTCAGATGATATTTGTCGGCGACCTTTATCAGCTTCCGCCGGTAGTCACAGCTCATGAAAAATCGATTTTTGAAGGTAGTTACAAAAGTGAATACTTTTTTGATGCCAAGGTTTTTGAAGGTTCTTTGTTTGAAGAACAATTTGATTTGGATTTTATTGAGCTAGAAAAAATATATCGTCAAAAAGATAACGAATTTATTAATTTACTCAGCACTATCAGAAATAATACAGCCACAAACACAGAACTAGAAGCCTTAAATAAGAGGCATAACCCGCACTTTAAACCTTCTTTTGAGGACTATTATATTTATCTTACGACAACCAATAAAATGGCTGCCGCAGTTAATGAAGAGCGATTAAACTTACTTGATGGAAAAAACCATCAATTTGAGGGCCAAGTAACCGGCAAATTTGACAATAAGTATTTACCAACGGACATAGGCCTTAAAATAAAAATGGGTTCCCAAGTGATGCTTCTAAATAATGATCCGGCCGGAAGGTGGGTAAACGGTAGTATCGGCAAAGTTGTCGATATTTTAGAAAATTTTGATAGCGAAGATGTGCTAAAGGTGGAGCTATCGTCCGGCAGGGTAGTGAACGTAACTCCTTTTACCTGGGAAGTCTTTAATTTTGAATTTGATGACATGAACAATAGTTTAGTATCTAAAACCGTAGGGTCATTTACCCAGTATCCCTTAAAACTTGCTTGGGCTATAACCATCCACAAAAGCCAGGGCAAAACATTTGAAAAAATTATTGTTGATATCGGCTGGGGTACTTTTGCTCATGGCCAGATGTATGTCGCCTTAAGCAGATGCACCAGCCTAGACGGCATTGTACTTAAAAAATCAATCCAACAGAAACACATAATAATGGACCAAAGAGTAGTGGATTTCGTAACCAACTACCGACAAGCGACTTAGTGCGCCAGAAGATGTGCTACATGTGCTATAAATATAATAATAAACTAGATTCTGAAATAAATTTATAATTATGAATCCGCCATGTAAGACTCGCCCTATCTAATTTAGCAAAAAAGGCGTATAATATATCTAACATATCAAATAGTTATACTATTTAGGCATCTAAAACCTCTAGTTATTTTTATGGAACTCAATCTTCTTAAGTGATTAGCAAATTTTATTTTCTATCTAGTTTACTTGCTAAGGTCTTTTTTAAATATTTAGGAAACTAATAAAAATTAAAGCAAAGAACCTTGGCCCAAGAGATCAACCAACAGATCGGAAAGAGAAATTTATGAACATTTTATTTATTAGTCCAAATTCGCCCTTTGAAAGTATCGGCGGCGTCGAGCGTTATCTTGTCAATCTAATGGATTATTTTGAAAATAAAAAGGAGTTTGAGATTATAGTTGTCTTGCCAACTTCCGGCAAAAGTTACTCTGAGAAAAAGAGTCATCTAACCATTTATTTTGATGAAAATCTAAATTTGGCAAGTGGCTTGGGCGGCAAAAAAGCGATTCCCAACAAGGCTCTCTTATTTTCAAAAGAAATCGAAAATATTATCAAAAAACATGACATCGAAATAATCTGCGCCGAAAATTTTCATCTTGGCTTGCCTCCTGCTTATAGCTTGCTTCTTAATATGGTGGCGGGATTAAATAATATCCCGTTGGTTTTAAGAGTTCACTCGTTTGCAACTACTCCCTTGCAAGTAGAACTTATCAGTCAGCTAATGTGGAAACGCATCAGTTGTGTCAGTAAAAGCGTAACGGGCGACTGCTTTCATAAAGGCGCGGATATAGATAGCTTGCTCACAGATTACCTGGGCGTAAACACTACCACTTTTAAAGACAATCCAAATATCTAGTCAGATAAGAAAAAAATTAAGCCTATCGTCCGAACATCAAATTGTTCTTACGGCTACCAGAATAATAACGGGTACAAAAAATATCCTTCAGGAAAAAGGGCTGATCAATTTGATTCAAGCATTTTCAAAAATATCTCCTCGTTATCCAAATTTAAGGCTGCTTATTGCAGTTGGGAAGCCGCCGGTAAGGCTTATTAATGAATTTAATCGAGCGCATGAGATGCTTATGGGTTATATTAAGCTTCATAATATTGAATCCAAAACAATTGTAAAAACATTTACGTTAGATGAAATGCCCCTGGTTTATAGAGAATCCGATGTCTTTGTTTTGCCTTCCGAAAACGAAACATTTGGCCAGGTATTTATTGAGGCTATGGCCAGCGGTTTGCCGGTTATAGGCACCAAAGTTGGAGGTATACCCGAGATTATCAGTGATTCATACAATGGCTATCTAATTCCACCGGATGATTCTAGCATGCTCGCACAAAGAATAGAGAAACTTATAACTGATAATGAAACTAGAGATAAGTTTATTAAGGCCGGTATAAAAACGGTTAAAAATAAATTTGCCCTCGAAGAACAATTCCTTAATTTTACTAAAATGCTAGAAGCAACCATCTCTGCTGGTTAATATTTTTTCAACTCGCAAGCAATAGCCCCAATTCTTTTTAAGGATGTGCAACATCGGGGTTATTATTTTAAATCAAACAGTTGTTTCTTATGCTTAGAGATAGTTCTTCCACTTAAGGCAGCGATCATGAGTAGAAGACCAAGAATAAGAGTATAGACATAGGTTTTCTGAACTGTTGGTAATATAAGTGGCAATACGTTAGATAAAGCATAAGAAACAGAAGCTCCCAATCCTTCGCCGCTTGGAGTCTTAAGCGGGTGAGATTTTGCAGCCATATTGATAAAAGAAACGAAAACAGCCGGCAAAAAGCTAGCCAGAAAAAGAATGAATCCGGGCGCAAAAAGTCTACCGAACCTTTTGCTAAAATAGGCAACAAGGGAGATAGAAACTAGAGAAATAACAAGAAAAACGAACGAAAATAGACTAAGAGTTTTATGATTCTTTGCACTGATAATTGTAAGTATTCCCGCTTCTTTTTTCATTTTTTTGACGAGCTCCGGATCATGAGATAATATATTTACCCCTTCAAGTCCATTATCATAAGCTGGCTCGACTATTTGTCTAAAAATATACATTCTTAGCTCGCGAGGAGTCCTGGTGTTTAAGTCTGTTTCACTGACATATATTTCTAAATTTGGGATGGGCTTAAACTTGCCATCCGGAGAGCTTTTAATCTTTTTCCTAACTTCGTCAAAATCCTTAGCATCATCCAATCCCTGACGACTAAAAGAAGTAGCTACAATTGTTGTCATAAGCTCGACACCAGGATTTTTGGCGGTAATGAATGATAAATTAAAGAGAAGCAAAGTGACGCTTAACAAAAAAACCGATTTTATGCCAAAGATCCATTTTGCATCCACGTGCCAATATGACCTTGTTTTTTCTTTTTTCTCCATATTAATATTCTAGCGTAAAATATTCGGTTTGACGATAAAGAAGGGGATATTAAGTAACTATTATTAGCCGAATAACCAAAGAAACAGTTAAAAGATAGCATAAAATAAAATTAGGAGGTTTTATGTGTCCGTTTTGTCCGCATAATTTTGGTTTAGGATTTGGTCAAACAGCGTTTTGGGTTGGTACCGTGCTTAGTATTCTTTTTTGGTCGGCTTTTATCTACTTTATTTATTGGCTCATAAAAAGAGCTGGGTGGCTGGAGCGACCCGAAGCAAGAGGTCGGGAAAATGCCCTGAGAATTTTAGACGAGCGTTTTGCTAAAGGCGAGATCGATAAAAAAGAATACGAGGAAAGAAAAAGAGATCTACAAAAATAATGGAGCACGGTTATCACGGAACCACAACTAACATTAAAGCCTTGCGTATCAGTGCTATCCTCATCTTTGTATATTTTATTTTTGAAATTATCGTTGCTTTTATAACCCATAGTTTAGCCTTATTGGCTGACGCCGCTCACGAATTATCAACTGTTGTGGCTATTGGAATCTCGCTAATTGCTATAGAGTTAGGCGCTAGAAAACCAACACCGGAAAGAACTTTTGGATTTTTAAGGCTAGAAGTCGTAGCCGCTTTTGTTAATGGCCTGCTTCTTTTGGGAATGGCAGGTTTTATCTTAACTCGCGGTTTTAATAGGGTGATGCATCCCATCGAGATTCCATCTACACCAATGTTTATTGTTGGTATTGGTGGAATAGGGCTAGAAATTGCCGCTCTTTACATAATGTATCGCGGCCAAAAAGAGAACTTAAACATCAGGGGCGCTTTCTGGCATGTTGTTAATGCTTTTATGGGGAGCATTGCCGTAATCCTTGCTGCAACTTTTATCTTTTTTGGCCGTGTTTTTGTGGCTGATGCTTGGGCCGGCATCATCTTTGCTTTTGTATTAATTTGGGCTTCTTATGGGCTTATTAGGGATTCTTTTAATATCCTAATCGATACCACCCCCAAAAACATATATCTAGTTGATATCGAAAGAGATCTAAAGAATATAAACGGCGTTATAGAAACTCACCATCTTCATGCCAGAGCGGTAGCCGAAAATATCAAAACCTTTAGCGGACACCTAATAGTTAAAGACCTAAAAGATTCTGAAAGAATTCTAAGAGAAGCAAAGGAAATTTTAGATATAAAATATAAGTTTTCCTTGTCAACTATCCAGCTAGAAAACGAGGAGTTGGCGGAAAGTGACACAAAGGAGCTAGAATACGGGGAAAGAGATCACGTGGACCACTGACATCTTAAAGTAACCAATTTCAATTTGATAATAATAAAGGGCAGAAGATCTCCCCCCCCAACTGTCGTCCTGGCCGGACAGCGGGAGATTTTACAACAAAAAAGGAATTCCGAGCCGAGCCAAACTTTAATAATATTTTGATAAACTATTTAAATTTTTTGGATTTACTTATATAATAGATGCTGTTAAAAAGAGGATTACGATGAATATATTAAAAACTTTTTTACTTCTAGGACTTCTCTCCGCCCTGATGGTACTTTTAGGAAAAACTTTTGGCGGCCAAACAGGAATGCTTATCATGCTTGGCATATCCTTAGCTATGAACTTTTTCGGCTACTGGTTTTCGGATAAAATGGTACTTAAGATGACCAAGGCCAAACCGGTAAGCAAAGATAAAGAACGGGAATTGTATCATATGGTAGAAGAGATTTCCCATAGTGCCGGCATACCTGTTCCAAAAATTTACATGACAGACGATATGCAGCCCAATGCGTTTGCTACCGGCAGAAACCATAACCACGCAGTTGTTGCCGTAACTAGGGGGTTAATGGAGCTAGTCGATAAAAATGAGCTTAAGGGAGTAATTGCGCACGAGATTGCGCACGTAAAAAATCGAGATATTTTAATAGGGTCCGTTGCCGCAATGATGGCCGGCGTAATCTCATACCTTGCCCAGATTGCCCAATGGGGCGCTATGTTCGGTGGTTTTGGCGGAGATGACGAAGAAGATGGGGGAAATATCGTTGGCACGCTAGTTTTAGCAATTGTCGCTCCCATTGCCGCCATGCTGGTGCAGATGGCTATTTCCAGATCCAGGGAGTTTCATGCTGATGCCACTGGCGCCAGCTTTGCAAAAGATACCCAGGGATTATCCAGTGCCCTAGAGAAACTAGAAGTAGCCTCCAAGCGAATTCCAATGCGTCACGCCAATCCGTCTACGGCCCATATGTATATCTCCAATCCTTTAAGGGGTAGGGGAATGTTATCACTTTTTAGCACCCACCCGACAACAAAAGCCCGGGTAGAAAAGCTTAGAGCTCTTAAAATCACTTAAGCGAGAACAGGGATAAAAAAAGCATCTTGTTTTCGGGTTCGGTAACCGGAATTTTTGTTTTCCGGTTACCGGAGACCCTTTTACAAAATGCCATTTGCGTTATCTTTTTGCAGTACACTATTTGATCATGCGTCATACGTGCCTTCATGAATCCCGCAACCGCCTATTATGGTTACCGGCCCACTCATGTCTAATGGAATATTATTGTCAGCGTTCTCAGACATTACACACCTCCTTTCGTGAATCGATGCCTAACTTTCTGACTTTGCTTCTACAAAGAATTACCGCTACCAGCTCCACTTCCTCAATATATCTCCGATTACAAAACCAGATCCTTGTTTGCCAACCGTAAAGCCGCTTTCACCCTGTAATTTCTGCTGGTTCTTACTAAGCAGTTGATCCAAGAGGTCATGCATGATTTTTGGATTTATCGTCTGTGCTACAACACATCTCTTAAATAGATCATTCTCGTAGAAAGCTAGGACAAGAAACCCGTTCCTGTAAATAGTGTAGGAGAAATGCGTTCCCCTTGTCGAGTCCTTGCACTCGGAAAGATAACAATCCACCATCGCAACAATTGGACAATTTGACAGATCTTCTTCAACCACCTTCGACAACCGCAAGCATTTTTTCATTGCCTGATGCACAGTATGCAGCTGTTTTTTGTCGGTTATCGGTATGCTAGCGCCATCCGAAATTCGATCAATCCAAATACGCTTAACGCCGTAAAAACAGACTTCTTCTGGGCTTGCCGGCACTTCTCTTAGAAAGGTCATTAACATGGAAGTATCGGCCGCTCGATAAGTATCGTACGAGAACATGTCAATCGGATTCGTATTATAGCAAATTAGCCCTTCGGAAATTTCGATGTCTACACCTCTACAACAACCATCGTCATAAACGCCGATTCGAAATCCTGGCCCCGACGTATCCGGAAAATATGTACTACCCGATGTTTCTAATGATTCCAGAAGCAGACCTTTAAATTTGGCTAACAATTCCGGAATGTATACCTGCTTTTCTTTTTCTTCTCTACCTGCTTCTCTTTCCTCAATTTTAAGACATGTTACTTCTTCTAATAAACTACCGAGTTCATAATCCATCCGCTGTCACCCCGATTCCTTATTGTTTTTTTATCATAAGACCAAGTTATAAAGGCACAATCAATCGCCGTTTTAGATATGGATTATATCAGAGATATGGCCATCTCTCAAGAAAAACGAGGCAAAATTATTGACAAAAGCATAAAATTAGCGTAGAATAATGAGGTTGTTAATTACTAAATTTTTCCACTAGACTCGCCTTCGAAATAACCTTCGAACAGGCAGGTATACCTAGAGAAATGCCAACAGAAAAGGCTTTTTTTATCCGTTGGAGCCGGATTTCGCATTAAATAATAAAGGATTGGTACTCAATATGAATTTAAGAAACGTTGCCATTATTGCTCACGTAGACCACGGAAAAACCACTCTAGTCGATGGTTTACTCAAACAATCTAAAACTTTTAGAGAAAACGAGGCGGCTTTTAGTCAGACTCTTATTATGGACTCCAACGATCAGGAGCGCGAAAGAGGCATTACTATTTTATCCAAAAATACAGCCGTTAAATATGGGGAAACCAAAATTAATATTATTGACACCCCGGGACACGCCGATTTTGGCGGAGAAGTAGAAAGAATTTTAAATATGGCAGACGGCGCCATCCTCGTAGTTGATGCCCAGGAAGGCCCAATGCCGCAAACCAAATTTGTATTGAAAAAAGCCTTAGAGATTGGCCTAAAGCCGATTGTAGTCATAAATAAAATTGATAAGCCTAATTCTAGAATTGATGAAGTAATTTCTAAGACTAGCGATTTGTTTTTAGACTTAGCTACCAATACCGACCAGTTAGACTTTCCTGTTTATTATGCCGTTGGACGTGATGGAAAAGCCTGGAATGAAATGCCGGAAAATTCTGACGAAATAGCCGACCTTACACCTGTTTTTGATGCTATTTTAAATCATGTTCCGGCTCCGGACGTAGCGCATGACGAACCTTTTCAGATGCTTGTTACCTCGCTAGACCGAGACAGTTTTCAGGGCAAACACGTAATTGGCCGCATTAAGCGCGGCTTCATTAAGCCTGGAACCACCATCACCTTGATTAAAAAAGATGGTACTACCGAGCAATCTAGAATCGATAAGGTTTACGTTTCTCAAGGATTAAAAAAGATCGAAATCGAAGAGGCTAACGCCGGAGAGATTGTATCTCTAACCGGTGTAAGAAACGCAAGCATCGGCGATACTATAGCCGATAGCCAGAACCCGGAAGCCTTGCCAACCATCGAAATCGAAGAACCTACCTTAAAAATGTCTGTTGGCGCAAATACATCTCCGTTTGCCGGCAAAGAAGGTCAATTTGTAACCAGCCGTCAGATCTTGGAAAGAATCAATAAAGAGCTAGAAACCAATGTTTCTCTAAAAATGGAGATGGGAGGAGAGGGGAACTATATTCTTTCCGGACGTGGCGAGCTTCATTTGTCGGTATTCATCGAAAACTTGAGACGCGAAGGTTTTGAGCTTCAGGTTGGAAAACCTCAGGTAATTACTAAGATTGTTAGTGGCAAGGAGAATGAACCAATAGAGGAATTAACGATAGATGTTGCTACCGAGCATGTCGGAGCGGTAACCTCAGAAGTTGGCCGTCGTAAAGGCAACTTGCTAGCCCAAGAAGAGAATGCCGATAGCACTACAAGGCTTATGTTTGAAATCTCAACTAGAGGTTTGTTAGGCCTTAGAAACCAGCTTTTAACTTTGTCGCGCGGCACAGCCATCATGAACTCTCTATTTCTAAGATTCCAGCCGGTTGGCGCACCTATTCCACGTCTCCGAAATGGCGCCCTAATTGCCAGCGAGCCGGGCAAAGCCGTGGCTTATGGTCTTAATAACGCCCAAGCGAGAGGAACAGTCTTTATTAATCCCCAGACACAAGTGTACGAGGGAATGATTGTAGGCCTAAATGCCCGTGAAGGCGACCTAGAAATAAATGTAACTAAAGAAAAGAAGCTTACCAATGTCAGGGCTTCTAGTTCCGATGAGGCCATTGCCCTAACTCCGCCAACAGTTTTATCCCTAGAACAGTCCTTGGACTTCTTGGAAGATGACGAACTCTTAGAAGTAACTCCGAAATACTTAAGACTCAGAAAGAGGCTCTTAAATGCAACAGCGAGATCTAGAGCAAGGAAATAAATAGGCGAATAGGTTAATTGGTTGATGGGCTAATAGGGAAATAAGATGTCTTGTTGTTTGAGCGAAGAGCTACCTTGACCAGAATTAAGAGTCAAGAATTATGAATAGAGAAAAGACGAAAGAGGCCCCTTAAACCGGGGCTTTTTAATGCAAAAATCCCCTAGGCCAACCCAGGTCTTCTCGGCAGGAAAATATCAAGAAAAATGTCATTCCCGACTAGACCATTAAAAAATATAATCCGTTGATCAGGAATCTAGAACTTTTTATTGAATTGTTCTATTTAGGAAAAGGGCGCACAGAGCTTTTGAAATTACTTAGGATCAGTTATAACCTTCGAGCACCTTTTCCGGTTGTGTGTTTGTTCTCTTTTTGCGATGTGCTACTTTCACAGGACGGTATTCCACCAGCGACTCCACGAAAACTGGCGCCTTCGTTTCTTTGTCTCCCGTCTATCCTTTACTTATGAAAGCTACTTCTCCAGCCAGCAGGTAGGACTTGAACCTAACCATTGGTCCCTTAGTTATAGATTTATCAATTGAGGCATTTAACTAAGCAACTGTTTTATCTGTGCGCTGCTGGTATTATAACAATAAATTCCATATTTGGCAAAGGAGAATTAAGATAACTTCTCCATAAAATCGAAGAATAATATTGAGTGCTTGATGCGTTAAATATGTAAGTCGCGAATTTACTTCACAAAAGTTAGAGCGACGCCGCGATTGTTGGCGCGGCCGGTTCGGCCAATTCTATGAATATAGTCGTCAAAGCTTTCGGGGAGATCGTAATTAATAACGTGGGTCACGCCATCAATGTCTAAGCCTCTAGCGGCTACGTCAGTAGCCACCAAAATATTTAGTTCATCTTGCTTAAACGACCTCAAGGCTCTTTCTCTTTTGTTTTGAGGCTTGTCGCCATGAATAGAAGTTGATTTAAACCCTCTAACGGCTAGTTCTCTGGATAACTCCTCAACACCTCTTTTGGTTTTGCCAAAGATCAACACTTTCTCGAATTCTTCCTGAATCAGAAGTTCATGTAAAACTTCAATTTTCTGCTGGTCCCTTGGTACTTTTACGATATCTTGTTCGACATTATCGGATGTTTGAGACGCCTTAACAGAAACCGTAATCGGATTTGTAAGGAACGTCTGGATAAGACTGTTTATTCTTGGCGAAATTGTAGCGGAAAAAAACAAGGATTGTCTTTTTTGAGGTAGGTAAGACATAATTTTCTGAATATCCTCGATAAAACCCATATCTACCATTCTATCTACCTCGTCCAAAACAATATTCTGGAAGCCAGGTAGTCTTAATTTGCCTCTCTTTATAAGGTCGTTGATTCTGCCCGGCGTTCCAATAACAAATTGGGGTTGTCTTTGGAGGTTAGAGATCTGCCTTCCGATATTAGCACCACCAATAACCTGAACCGAAAAGAGTCTCATTCCTCTGGAAAATTCTCTAAACTCGGCGTCAATCTGACTGGCAAGCTCTCTGGTTGGAGTAACAATAAGAACTCTCTGACTCTTGTCTTTAAAAATCTTATCAATAAGAGGAACTATGAAAGCTCCTGTCTTACCGGTACCGGTACTAGCAATACCAATAACATCTCTACCTTCTAAAAGATGGGGGATGGATTGATCCTGAATAGGGGTCGGGGTTGTATAATTTTTTTGTTCAATATTTTTCTTTAGCTCTGCCGAGATATCAAAATCAGCAAACCGATGTTCTGAAACATATTCTTCGGACTCGCTCACGGGAGCCGCCTTTTTGATATACCTAGAGTAATCTTCGGCCTGCCTAAAATTACCTCTTCGAGGCTTACTAGACCAATTTTTTCTATAACCGGAACTAGTAAAAGAACTTTGGCTTCTGCTAGCACTTCCATAAGGCACGAAATTACCTCGTGATCCCTGAAAAGTACTAGTTTGACCTCCGCTATTATTAGAATTACTTGAAGCAAAATTATATTTGCTTTTTGGTTTAGACGAGTTGAAGCCGCCTTTACCTCTGCCTTTTGAAACAGAATTAAAAGATTTTTGATACATAACACTCTTTCCTGCCCGCCTTATTTTGGCTGGGCTGTCCGCCTAAGTTTTCTTCAAAAATCTTGACGGATCGTTCTCGCATACAGCGAACTTAAATTTATTTACGTCGCTAGTATGAAATCCCGAGTATTTGTATTAAACATCCTTTTTAAAAAAGGCTCGCATCCATAAAAACAACTTGTTTACTATATCACATAACAATATATTTGTCCAGTCTTAATTCAAAAATTTGCTGGCAACTGCTAGCATTTTTCCTTACAATTAAATCATAATCTATAAATAAGCAGGGATAGAAATGAAAGATAACCAAAAACGTTTTTTTATTACATCACTTTTAATATTAGTTGTCATTGTAGCTAGCTACTTTGCTCTTAAGAATGCGACCGAGAATCAGGAGAAAGAAAGGCAGGATAGGGAACAATTCATCGAAAAAATGAAAAAAGATATTGAAAAAGAAAATAGAGAAAAGGCAGAGAGCAGCAACTTACATAGCCTAAAGGTCTTATAAGATGAAAAACGACAGCGAAACAACTAAGAGAGTAACCACTCTTTGTACGGTTCTTAAAGATGATCAGATTCTTTTAGGCTTAAAGAAAAAAGGATTCGGCAAAGGTAAATGGAATGGTTTTGGCGGAAAAGTAGAAAAAGGGGAGAGTGTTTATGAAGCCGCCAAACGAGAGTTAGAAGAAGAAATCTGCATAAAGGCTCGCGACATGACTAAGAGAGGCATTATTATTTTTGACGGCATGGACGAAGAAATTATTGAGGTTCACTTTTTTAGCCTGACAAAATTCGAAGGAACGCCCACCGAAACAAATGAAATGAAGCCAAAATGGTTTAACTTGAGCGACATTCCTGACAACAAAATGTGGCTAGGTGACCAATACTGGCTGCCAATGTTGCTCGAGGGAAAAAATTTTATAGGTATATTCTATTTCGACGGTCCGGATAAACTAATTGATTATAAACTGGAAGAAATAATAGACAAAGCTTCTTAACCAGACCTTAACCTAACGCATGTCTAAATGGACATGCTGTTTTAAGCATAAGTTTTTCTTGACGTGGTTTAGGATTTTGACTAAACTATATGCTTGCAAAGAGGATATTCTAGAATTTTAACTGTAAAACAACTTTAACTGTTGCTGTAAATTCCTCCAAAATTTCAAAGGATTATTTTCTTTTTTTCATAAAAATATATTGACAAATAAACGAGAATAATGTACAATATTGGCTTTGAACGAGATGAAATGTTATAGAAATAGGCACTTTAAAAAATAATGATCCCGAAAGTTAGGATTCAAACAAGCATAAGCCACTGTCATTGAAAAGGAGGCAAGAGACGCTACTAAGTACCACGCTCATCGCAATGTATACAGTCTATTGGAACAGGAGAATACAGTGTCAGTACTGAATAAAAATAAGAGCATTTTGATGGATCCGTACAGTAACTTGTTTTTGTATGCAAGCGCGCTGGCAACCACGGACCCCGTGAACAACACAATAAGAAATACTACACAAGTAGCGTTGGAAATTTTGGAAGATCGCAATCTTGACCCAAAAGGTCATGACATCTTCGAAGGTCCATTTTCGAAGGCGAGAAGAAACAGAAACAACGCCTTCGAAGCTACGATCGTTTATGTAGAAGCATTGGCTTCTCCAACGATCGTCACATACGAGATGACAGCAATTGACAACCGCCGCCTCGTATTAGCATAGACAGACAAAAGTCCAGGGGATGATGAGAAGAAAAATAAAAAAGAATTTGCAATCGCATATTGATTGTAGAAAGTTCGTTCTTTCTTTATCTTCTCGTCCCCTGGCAATACCCTTCAAGACACCGTTAAAGCGGGCTTTTTTTATTTATAAAGAAATGTTATTTTAAACTTAAGAAAGCGGTAAGAATATGCTCATCAAATTGAAAAATCTAAAACAACTTCAGGACGATAAGACTATTTTTACCTCCGGCGCTTTTGATATTTTACATGTCGGACATATCGCTCACTTTAGATACATCAAAGAATGTTGCCCAAATCATAAGTTGGTTGTCGGTGTCCTATCCGATAAGAGAATAAGAGTTAAAAAAGGAGCAAAGAGGCCAATCATGAGCGAGAGTCAAAGGCTTGCCATGATTGACGCTATAAAATATGTCGATTACTCTTTTATTGTACCGACTACAAAAAAGGGGGGAGACAATACCCTAAGAATAGTTAATTTACTAAAACCAGAATACGTAGCCGTGTTACCATACTGGAAAAAAAGAGAAAAAAAACTTATAAACACCAATACCAAACTCATAATAAGCAAAATTGGCCCAAGACAATCATCCACAAAAATAATAGAAAAGATTGTAAAGCTTTTTGCCTGAACCGCCCTCACTTTTAAAATAAAGAACCCATAATCGTCATCCTGAACTTGTTTCATGCCTCCTGTTCTACAACTGGGGAGACTCTGAAACGAGTTCAGAATGACGGCGGTAAGAGTGGTAAAGCTTTTTTGCTAGAAATAACAAACATTAGAGTTTAATTTATCTAAATATTTGGTAAAAGCATAAGGCAAATTATAATCCCAAGGCTTAAGATGTGTCTAGGATTCTTTAATTTGGAGAACTTATGAATAGAAAAATGACTTTAATCGTAATCGGAGGATTATTTATTCTTGGAGTATTTATTTATATAAATAATCTGAAGTCTAAAAAATACCCTGACCTAAATCTTGGTAGTGGAGCCGAAGAACAAGAAAAAACGTCAGCTCCATCAGAGACACCAAGGCATACCGAAGAACCTAAAACATCTAGAGGAGGCACTACTAAAGTAAAGCTCTCCTTGTCGCCAAATCAAAATACTAAAATTTCGATAACTACAAATGGCGAACTAACCTTAAACAACAATGATGGAGAGCAACATTCCATAATTTCAGATCATCCTAAGCTAAATGGCAATGTTATAAATCCTGGCGACTCCCTAAAAGTGGTTTTTAGCGAAACGGGAGAGTTTGAGTATTACTGCAAGAACCATCCAGAAGAAAATGGCAAGATAATAGTCAAATAATACTCCCAACCCGTTATAATAGAGTTGTTATCTAGGATCATTTATGAAGAAAGCGCCGCTTTTGTTTTTTTCCAAAACCGACTGGACGCTTATTGTCTTAAGCTTTGCGGTTTCCCTATATTTGTATCCTTCGCTTTCAGACATTGGAATATAGAAAGCGAAACCGACGCTTGGGGCCCTAAACTTTATTCTTTAATCTCAATGCCAATTATTGCCACCGTTATTTTGACTCTGATAGCATATTTACCCAAGCCAAACCCTTTTTATTCTTATCAAGTTTGGAAAAAGGATAAGAAAAAATAAGCATGTAAATAACATCGGCACCATTATTATCATATTTGGCATACTGATTAGGATAATATATAATACTATTCAATGGTAACAGAGGACATTATGAATACAGTAATCAAAGTAGAAAAGCTAGTTAAAGAGTACAAAGGCCTAACTGCAGTAAAGGGGATTTCTTTTGAGGTTAAAAAGGGCGAAATCTTTGGCTTGCTTGGAGAAAATGGCGCCGGCAAGACCACCACTTTGGAAATGATAGAGGGCCTTAGAAAACCTACCTCCGGGGAAATCTCGGTTTTGGGACATAACGTTAGAAATGAGATTTCTGAGATTAAAGAGAGAATTGGCGTCCAGCTTCAATCATCAGCTTATTACAACTATCTAACCTTAAAAGAGATTTTAAGCCTCTTTGGAAGTTTTTACACTGAAAGCCTAGACCCGGATGATCTTTTAAAAATGGTAGATCTTGAGGAAAAAGCTGGAGCAACCGTAAACAACCTCTCCGGCGGCCAAAAACAAAGGTTTTCTATTGTTGCAAGCTTAGTGAATGACCCCGAAATTGTCTTCTTAGACGAGCCAACAACCGGCCTGGACCCCATGGCCAGAAGAAATCTTTGGGATATTATTACAAAGATTAAAGCCAAAGGAAAAACTATTATCCTAACTACTCATTACCTAGAAGAGGCCGAGATGCTTTGCGATAGAATTGCCATCATGGAAAAGGGTGAAATTTTGATGATGGGCAAAACGCACGAACTTATAGAGAGCACCAAAAATCCCTTCAAAACAACTTTTATCGCCACAAGCCTCTCAAAAGAAACTCTAAAAGAGCTGGAAGGGCTAGGAGAAGTTAATGAGCTCGCCGGGAAGTCGCACCACTTTGAGATGATGCTAAAGACTCAGGTCAACCTAAATAAAGCTATAAAGATCGTCCAGAAACTAGAACCCGAAAGTATAACAGTGGGGAGATCTACCTTAGAAGATTTGTTTATAGAATTAACCGGTAAAAGAATAGGTGGGGAATAATATGAAAAAACTACTACTTGCCGATATCAAAATGCTTCTTAGAAGCAAGCAAACTCTTTTTTGGTCTCTTATGTTTCCCCTGATGTTTACTTTTATATTCGGTTCCTTCTTTGGAAAGGGTAATAACAGCGTCGGAACTGTTGCCTTAATTAACGAGTCAAACACAGAACTGGCTAAAAGTTTTGATAAAGCCGCTAGGGATTCGGGGATATTCACAATTAAAGATGATATTAACGTTGAAGAAGCAAAAAAACTAATTGGGAAAGATCAGCTTTCCGGAGCTATAGTTATTCCAAAAGGATTCGGTGAACAAAAGCCAGATGCTCCAAAAAATATAAAGGTTGTCTACGATCCAGCCGGCCAAGCCGGAAGAACACTCATCGGCTTTACGAACCAATTTTTAACGGCCGCTAATCTTGAGATCCAACAGGCTAAACCTATATTTTCGGTAGAGGAAGAGAAAACCAACACGAAACAATTTGGATATTTCGACTTTATCCTAATGGGTCTTATCGGCATGGCCCTAATGAATTCCTCCATTCAAGGAATGTCTATTGCTATGAGCAAATATAGGGAAGACAAAATCTTAAAGCGACTTACTACTACACCGCTAAAGGTTTGGCATTTTATTGCGGCCGAAGTAACATCTAGGCTTCTAGTAAATGTGATCCAAGTAACACTTATTTTGCTTGTTGGTTTTTATATGTTTGACGCCCATATAAACGGAAGTATTTTTCTTATTTATGTTTTAGCGCTGCTTGGCGCTCTACTGTTTCAGTCCATCGGATTTGTTATTGCCGGACTCTCCAAGACAACAAATGCAGCCGAAGGCATGTCTACTGCCATCGCCATTCCGATGATGTTTTTATCCGGCGTCTTTTTTCCGATAGATCAGCTGCCTAAATGGCTATATTCTATTGTTCAGTATCTACCATTAGCGCCGCTCCTTCGAACAATGAGATCAGTCGCCCTAGAAGACGCTTCGCCATTTGCAAATCCCAGCAATCTTATACTAGTAATTGTCTGGGTTGTAGCCGCTTTAATAATTGCTGCATACAAATTTCGCTTAGCTGACGAGTAAACAAAAAGAAAAACAGTTTCATTCTTACTGAGACATTGTAATAAATTACAATATTAAAGTCTCAGTAAGATAAAAACTGCTTTACTTGTCGTGGGTGGATTTAATAACAGGCTACGACAAAGCCACTCCTGTGTGCCTGATCTTAAAATCGCCATGCTTCCCTTTTCTTTTGATGGCTCTTGCCATAGAAATATTCGTTTCAACAGGTTTTTTTTGAGAGTTTAAGAGGATACAATCTCTCTTTGGTTCGCCTATGCCTCGTCTGTCTTTACCCATAAAACCATCCCTCTAAGTCCAGAGATTCTTATATTATTAGTTAGTCATCATTGCACGTACCCTAAGCTTTTTACTTCTGTTTCGGCTGTCATTTCTTCAAAATGCCAATTGACACAAGATCTAGATCTTCTCTTCGCCTCGTTTTTCGTTATATTAGCCTTAATTACTCTGCCCGAGCCATTGACCACTTGCCAATTACCTTTTCGTCTACTCCTAGGTTCTCCTGCCAAAACACACCTCCGCTTTCTGCCAATACCGACATTACAATTTCTAGCTAAACTGTGTTTGATAAATATGACTTGCTGCGAATTTAAAAGGTGCTCTTTCTCTTTTTTGTAAGTTAAGGGAATTTTAGATCATAAGCGGTTTTCAGTCAAGCGAAATATAACCTCAAAACAATTAAAAAAACTACCAGAACCTTTATGCTAAAAAACATGAGCATCGCAATGCTCGTTCTGGTAGTCCTTCTATCGTCGATTCTTAAATTCCTCATTTGCAAGTGATTATGCCCGGTAATGGCAACCATGATCTTTTAAGGATTCGATCCCATTTCTTGCGCAGTAATTCTATAAGCTCTCTAACTCCGCCCGGCATAAAATGTGGCACCTCCTTTAGCAAATATACATTTTTTTGAATCGATCTCCTCAATCCGATTAATCTATCAAGCCTCCAACAGAAACGGTTTTACTCAAATTTTAAGTTACACTACAACCGATAAGTAGTCAACTTTAAATAAAGTCTATAAAAAACACTCTTTTCAAAATTTTTCACCTATGTATAATCAACCAAGATAACTTAGGAGAACGTATGAAAATTGGTCTTTTGGTCGTAGGCGTAGCTTTGGTTTTAGGAATGATTTTCGTCTTCCAAAGCCAGACAAAAAATACAAAAAAAGCTCACAACAACAGCGAAAAAGAGGAGAAAACGGTGTCTAATTACAAAAATGTAAATACTAAAGAATTTGATGAACTTTTAAAGGATGGCAACGTCCTAATAGTCGATGTCAGGACTCAAACGGAATATGATTCCGGCCGCATTAGAGATGCTAAATTGATACCGATAGATGCATTTGATAAAACGTTGGATAAAGAACCTTTAGCTAAAGGTAAAAAGATTCTTATATATTGTCATAGCGGCAACCGAAGCCGAACTGCCGCCGCCAGCTTAGTTTTAAGAGGCTATGAGGAAGTCTATAACCTTCAATACGGCATCACGGAATGGGAACAAGCCGGAATGACGGTGGAAAAATAGGCAACTAATATCTTATTTTTAATTGACTTAATTGATCTAAAAAATCCCAATTCATACAATGACTAAAAGTTAGAATTAGAAACTTAGACATTAGACATTGATTAGAAATTAGTAATTAGAGCAATTAGAAATTCCTATATTCTAAAGCTATGGTTTTGGTTTTAGACTTAGGGCTTAGCTTACTCTCTCAAAAGTAATAATCGAGACCAGGCTTCTGTCGCCGAGATAATTCGGATACTCTCTTTCGAGATACTCTTCGATCTCGTCAATCTTCTCGAAACCAATATCAACCAGGTCTTCTTTTTTTAGTTCCTCGGAGCGCTTAACTATCACTTCTAAAACCTGAAGAGAGCCAACTTTATCCCTCGAAATATCATCTAGCAGATCAGTTGTAGCGCACATCTCGCAAACTCGATAACCCTTTTTAATAACTGTCATCTGGTCGCCAACTTTTAAGTTCGCCGGATTTTTAATACCAATTCCATAATTAAATTCAACCTTTTGGGCCATTTTTACTCCTGTTACTAGGAATTAATTTATCACTCAACGGTTGCCAATGCAAGAGTTCGAATTTTCTTAAAGCAAGAACTCCTCCAAAAAAATCTATATTTTAAACACTTTTTTTATTACTAAACAATGAGGCATCAAAAAAACAATCATACTAAAATAAAAGAAGCGTAAATAAAGGCAACATAAATGATTTCTTCTTCAGAAATTGCTGGAATTTTAGAAAGAACAGATTTTCCAAAATCAAGGAGCGAGATTATTAAAATTGCAAAAGACAAAAAAGCAAGCAATGAAATAATAAACGTTCTAAATACCTTGCCGAACAAACAGTATAATTCACTGGCAGGCATTTGGGACGCAATAGGGGAGGTAGAATAATGGCTGAAAAAGTGCTTAAAAAAGAAGAGTGGAAAGAATATCTATCGGATTTTTCATCCAACTACCAAACTCGTTATTCAACCTTGAGCGTAGAGGAGCCAGGATTAGAGGAAACCGTCATTTTCGAAGCCTTGCCGCTAATAGCTATTGAACCGGACCTAAAAAATCGAACGCCCCATATCGAAATAATCGCAGGCGACCTAGCCGGAGAAAATCCGGATAATATTACTCATACGATTAATAATCCTCAGGAAATAACGGTTGATGAAAATGATGGAGTGGAAAATATCATTATAATAACGGAAGAGGGAAGAATTACATTAGAAATTATTTAGAAAGGGGGTGAAAAATATGTTAAATCTTCTTGCTTGGATGTTGCTTGGCTTAATTGCCGGCTGGATTGCTGACTTGATTGTTCCGGGAGAGGCTCCTGGTGGACTCATTGGAACAATAATTATCGGTATCGTCGGTGCTGTGCTTGGCGGCTTTATCTTTCAGGCCCTAGGAGGGCCCGGCATAACTGGACCATTAAGTCTAACAAGCATTCTTGTGGCTGCGCTTGGTGCAATAATCCTGCTCTTTATCGTAAGATACTTTACAAAAGCAACGTAAAGTATAAGAAAAGAAAGTGCTCCGCAGATTCCGATGTGGGGCACTTTGATAATAACTAATGAATAAAAAATATGTTCAAAAATAGAGTTGAGGCCGGCAAAGAACTGGCCTCTCATTTACTTAAATATAAAAGTGAAAATGGTATAGTCTTGGGGCTTCCTCGAGGTGGGGTAGTACCGGCCTGCAAAGTTGCCAAGGCTTTAAATTGGCCTTTAGATGTTTTTATTTCCCGAAAAATTACGGCTCCTCTTAATCCTGAATATGCCATTGGCGCCATAACCGAAAATGGCTTACTAGAATTAAACGACGAGTTAATTTCTGAATTGCCGGACATCGATGCGGAATATATCGCTCATGAGATTAAACATCAGAAAGAAGAAATAGCCCGCAGAAAGGAATTGTTTAGAAATGGGCGAGATCTACCAGATTTAAAGAAAAAAACCGTTATCTTGGTAGATGATGGCGTGGCTACCGGCTTTACTCTGCTTGCCGCCATCAACTCTCTTAGGAAGTTAGGAGCAAAAAAGATAATAGCCGCCGTTCCGATAGTTCCAAAGGAGATAAAAAAGGCTTTTAACGAAAAAGTCGATCAATTTATTGCCCTAAAAACGCCGGAAGTTTTTTTTGCTGTCGGGGAGTTTTATGAAGAATTTCCTCAAGTAGAAGATGAGGAAGTTATAAAAATCCTTCAAAAAAAATAAACGTTTTGCTAAGATGGTAATGCTTATGAAAAAAATAACACCATCTTGGCTTATCTCGATATTTTTGATAATTGGCTGCCTCGCAGCCACAACTTTTCTTATAAAAAAAGAACTCACCAAACCAAATGCTTCTAAGCTAATGGGGTCTATTTCAGCCGAAGAACTAAAGGCTAAAATCGACCGTAAGGATTTTTTCTACCTAATTGACGGGAGAGGTACTACCGAATACACCTTGGAGCATATTCCCGGCGCCGTGAATATAACACCAAATGAGGTCCCCGAAAAAACAAAGGCTTTTACTAAAGACAGCGAGATTGTAGTATATTGCGAATTTAGATGCGGCATTGCTAAAGAGATAAAGGATAAACTAGCCAGTTTGGATTTTAATAACGTAAGAATTTATAATGAGGGTGTGCCCGGCTGGCAAGAAAAAGGCTACAAAACCGCAAAGGGTGACGAAAAAAGTCTCATAAATTTATCTGCCAGATATTCGACCGCGCCCTTAATACTTATCGCCGGACTTACGGACGGCATTAATCCTTGCGCTATCGGAATGCTTCTTTTTTTGTTGGGTTATTTAATTATCTTTGCCGAAAGGCCAGAAAAAAGCCTTGGCATCGGTGTTTCTTACATTGCGACTACTTACATAGCATATTTCCTCTTGGGACTAGTTTTGCTCAACTCCCTATATAGCATTACAGGATCAACCGGATTCACTTTAATCTCCAAACTGATCAACTTTTTAATTATTGGCATCCTTTTCGGAGCCGCCGTTATAAATATTAAAGATTATTTTGCTTACGGAAAGGGGCTTAGCCTTCAGATACCTAAATCAGTCAGGGGCAAGCTTCAAAAGGTGGTGGAAATGGCCACGATTCCCTCAACTATCATCTTAGCCTTTTTAGTCACTTTTTTTGAATCTCCCTGCTCGCTGCCGGTGTATGTTGGCACCTTAAAAATACTAAGAGAAACTTATTCTTCAGTTGAAGCATTAATATATCTGGGTCTTTATAATTTTATGTTCGTTCTGCCGCTCATCATCCTCTTAATTGTAGTTTTAAGAGGCGAACAGATGGTTTTTATCAAGGAATGGGAACACAAGAATAAGAAAAAAATGAAGCTTGCTATGGGAATAGCACAGTTAATTATTGCCGGATGGATATTGGTGATGTAATGGAAGGAAATTATTTTTCTGCTCTCCAGCCTAATAATCTTGATTTGAAATCATCCTTATGCTAGCGTAAGACTACATGAAAAAAATCATCCGCAAGCTATTTATTCCTCATCCTAATAATCTTTTTAGGCCTCATGCCATGAGACATAAGGCTATTTCTATTTACTCGATTGGCCTCATGCTTAGCCACTTAGCTTTTGGGATCGGATTTGATACTGTCTCGGTGTCAGCCCAGGTAGGAGAAAGCATGACTCATCAAATAGTATCTCTTACTAATTCGGAAAGGCAAAAAGTAAATTTGCCGGCACTAAAAGAAAACAGTCAACTCCAGGGAGCCGCTATCGCTCGAGCTAAGGATATGTTTGCCAAGGATTATTGGGATCATTTTGCTCCGGATGGAAAAGAGCCTTGGGAGGCCATCAAGGAAGCAGGCTATAATTATTCTTACGCCGGAGAAAACTTGGCAAAAGGATTTTCAGATGCAAATTCGACCGTTAATGCCTGGATGAACAGCCAAACCCACAAGGATAATCTTTTAAACAGCAATTATGAAGATATTGGTATTGCCGTAGTCTCCGATAGTTTTAAGGGAAGAAATACCACAATTATCGTTCAGCTTTTTGCCGCGCCTTTTGAGAGGGGAGTAAAACCGGTAACCGTTCTTGGCGCCAAATCAGAGACAAAACAGCTAAATTTAGCCAGCATGACAAGCTCTCAAAATATTCCATATACTGCGGCCTGGGCTATGATCGCTTTAATGCTTTTAGCTGATGGCTGGATGCTTTACAAGCAGGGTCATCACAAAGACAAACATCATAGGTTCCACTTTGGTCTAGCTTCGATTCTGATGGCCGCCTTATTTAGCTTACTTACCGTACAAGTTTCAAATATACTTTAAACTTTTGGAGGAAAAATGCTCGATTTGGCAATAATTGGTACCGGACCGGCAGGACTGTCTGCTGCAATTTATGCTGCAAGATATCTAATTAATTTTAAAATCTATGGCCAAATACCCGGCGGTCAAATAAACGAAGCTCATTTAGTCGATAATTATCCCGGCATTCCGGGTGTTACAGGAGAAGAGCTGGTTACGAGGTTTAATGAACACCTTAAACACCTCGAGGTTAAAACAGAAAACATCCTGATAAAAGGCATCAAAAAAGAAAATGGAATTTTTAACATCATCCTAGATTCAAGCGACCTCGAAAAGGCATCGGTTGAGGCTAAAAACATCCTCCTTACCATCGGAACGGAAAGAATAAAATTAGCCATCCCCGGCGAAGCCGAATTTATGGGGAAGGGCGTGTCGTACTGCGCTACTTGCGATGCTTTTTTTTATAGGCATAAGTCGGTTGCGGTAGTTGGCGGGTCCGATTCGGCGCTAACCTCCGCCTTATATCTTGCAGACGTTGCGAAGGAAGTTTATCTTATTTACAGAGGAAAAGACCTTAAAGCTATGCCCGTCTGGATCGAAAAAGCCAAAGCCAACTCGAAAATCAAAATTGTTTTGGAAAGAAACATAACTAAGGTAAGCGGCACAAATTTTGTAGAAGAGATAGAGCTTGACAAAGAATTTGATGGCGAAAAGAACCTCAAGGTTGACGGCGTGTTTGTAGAAATCGGTACCACCCCGAACGTCGCCCTTATTAAATCCTTGGAGATTAAGACTGATGATAGAGGGTTTATCGAAACCGACACCGCCCAAAAAACAAACGTTCCCGGCGTTTGGGCGGCAGGAGATATTACCACCGGATCAAATAAATTTAGACAGATTGTAACAGCGGCATCAGAGGGAGCCGTCGCGGTTCACGATATATACAAGAATCTTAAAGCAGCGGAAAAAGAAACTGGGAAATTAGGCTAGCAGAGCAAAAAGGCTTGACAAGGAATTCAGGTTCGATAGAATTTTAAGCGTAAATGGCTTGACTTCATAAGAAGCAAGCGTTATGTTAATAAAAAATTTATCCCGAAAGGAGGTGAAGACAAATGGCAACAGTAGGTTATTGCGTAAAGTGTAAAGCTAAGCAAGAAATGAAAGACGAAGAGAAGGTTACCCTAAAAAACGGTAAGCCTGCAACCAAGGGCACTTGTCCTGTTTGCGGCACCAAAATGTTTAAAATTGGTGGCTAGTAGTTAAAAGTTTGAGGGGGATTTTAAATAGCCCCGAGCCCGCAGTCCCAAGGATCGTCCGAAGGATTCAGGTTCGGGACTATTTTTATCTCAGAAATTACGAATGTCAAAGCTCAAATGTCAAATGAAATCCAAAGAACAAAGGTCAAAAATTAAACATTAGTTATTTATCATTGATTTGTCATTCGAACTTTGAATTTTGACATTCGCAACGTGCTGATAAACCATTATTTCGTTGAAAACCGTATGATTTTATGATAAAATTTTCACGTCATGGAGACTATGGCCCCATCGTCTAGAGGTCTAGGACGCCACCCTCTCAAGGTGGTAACACGGGTTCGAATCCCGTTGGGGCTGCCAGAGAAAAATCAAAAATCTTTAATGATAGCTTTTGACTAATAGCATGATGACTCTTTAAGAGCCGTTTTTTATTTTAAATACTTCGGATTATCAATCTGAGTAATAATAAGAACAAGACTAAATGAAAACCGGCTTTGAGTTTATGGCTCGCTGCCGGTTCCTTTTTCGCTATTCACTTTGATAGATGTCTCTGGACTAAGACGGATAAAGAAACCGTCTTGTTGTCCTCATGGCTTTGGAGATGATCAATCCAAAACTATCACGCTGATTGTAAAATCCAACTGGTGGATTCACGCTAGGTATGCTCTTGGATTGCTCGTAGAGCTTCTTATACACTGGGTTCACAGCTCCGAGCACTCCGATGGAGTTGTATAATGAAGGCAAATACTTTCTCGATCTACTAATTCGTTGTAATATTGCCTTCTTGCTGTAAACTCGATCCCCAAGCCATTGATATCCTTCCAAAAGCGCATCAAGAGTCATCCCTTTTGGATAATGCGTTGGGCGCACGATGTCGTAACACTCCCAACGGTTTTCCATGCCGGAAATCAGACGCCCTTCAGCCTCTATGTTGGCTCGCAGTTTGGAGCCTGGATAAGCCGTGGCTACTGTAAGTTGAGGGATATCTGCGTTTGTTTCTCGAATAAACCTATCCACCAGCTCGAAGATGTCATCCTTCTGGTCATCTAGCCCCGAGATAAAACAGGCCACAGTTGCAATGCCGCGACTATGAAGCTTCTCGATTACATAACCATAGTAATCATACAGGCTTGAAAAGCCGTGATTTTTTGCTTTCTTCAAGTCTGTCCCATCACCTGTAAGCGTCTCGAAGCCCATTAGAAGAGCCACACAGCCGCTTTTGGGGAGTAATTCCATTAGCTCTTGATCATGAACCACACCCACCGAGCTTTGTGCAAACCATTTTTTGTTCAATGGCACTAATGCACGGCAAACATCTTTGGCATATCCTGGACCAGCCGCCATAATATCGTTTGCCGACAAAAAAGCAAATCTGGACGGCAATTCCCGGAATTCCTGGGCCAGAAGCTCAGGACTTCTTCTGTGTACCCTGTCGCCAAAAACTATGTTGGCAGTGCAAAAGTCGCAGTCGAAAGCGCAACCATGAATATGCTCCAACGAATGCGTGTTATTGTACTTGTTCCGCTGAAGCAAATCGTAAGCCGGCCTTGGCAGCTCATCAAGGTCGGTTCTGCCAACCCTCTCATAGACATCCTTAAGCTTTCCTTTGGCAAGATCTGCCATTAGCTGCGGCAAAGTTGGCTCAATTTCACCGATTACCACCGCACCATACGATGACGCTTCTTCCGGCATGACTGTCGGATGCACACCACCTAATACCACCTTAACACCTCGAATGGCAAATTTCTGTGCCAGAACATATGCCCGCGCCGCTTCGTAAGTCATGCAAGAGATAAAGACGACATCAGGAAGTTCTTTAAAGGAAATCTCTTCGACATTCTCGTCGACGATTCTCACATCTACCTCTAAAATATCCTGGCTTCTTACAGCCCCAGCCACAACCGCGGGCGTCGATGGCAACATATACTTTCTACCAAACAGATTGATACTGCCTTGATTACTCCAAGGCTTTATGACCCAAACAATCATTTTCCTAATCAATAAACCCACCTCCGAAGATTTTCCAATGTTTATAATTTTGCGTCTATCTTAAAAATGCTATCTATCATTAAGCATTTAATATAAATTATCCAAAGAACTTACCTTTAAAACGTCGACTTATTGTAACACAATTTAGGAATTAGTCTAGAATCTGCGTCACAACTGACGTTTGATTACCGACAGTCTTTACAGGCATGTGGAAGACCCGTTTTCCAGATGCCAGTAATTTCTTTTGTTTTTTAATTTTGCCCAAAACAAAAAAGCCCGATCGGGGTTTTTTGTTTATTTGCCTCGTGAAATACCTTTTTATCTGAGCTAAACTATCATCATAAACCAAACTATAAAAAGAGGAGGTGAATGAAGTGGGAAAGTTAAATTGGCTCGATTGGCTTGCATATACGTTAGTTATTGTCGGCGCCATTAACTGGGGCTTAATCGGGTTTTTTGGCTTCGATTTGGTGGCGGCAATCTTTGGCGGAGGCGCGACAAATACGTTTTCGGTCCTTCCAAGGGTAATATATGCTGTTGTCGGTCTTGCCGGACTTTACTTAATTTATGTATTATTCGTAAAAGAGACGGCAAGGTAAAATATGGCCGAGACTTTTTTCCAAAGACTTGTTAAAAAAGAAGAAAAAAAGCTTCCCATTATACCAGTTAAAGATATGGTGCTATTTGCTCATGTCATAACACCGATATTTTTTGAGAGAGAAAATTCCAAGATAGCGGTTAACACAGCCATGAAAAGCAATCATCAAGTTATAATACTCACTCAAAGAGACAAAAACATTCTCGACCCGGAGCCAAAAGACCTTTACGAAGTAGGGACGCTAGCCAATATTGCTCAGGTAAGACAATTACCTGAGGGGTTTTTAGTTGTCGTTGCCGACGGGATATCTACCGTTAGGGTAAAAAGGATAAATCCCGGAGATCATTTTCTTAAGGGCACATTTGAGGAGCTGAAAGAAACGTACAATCCATCCAGGCAAAACGATGCTTTATTTAGGTCGGTAATAGATCAGTTTAAGCAGGTAATACAGCTGGGAAAAACCGTTGCCTTAGAGGGTTTGGTCTCTCTATTCGATCTCTCCGACCCGATTAGGACTACAAATGTTATTACCTTTGCCCTGGATATCACCACCAAGGATAAACAAAAGTTGTTGGAAATGACAGATATCGCAAGCAGGCTCGAGTTGCTTTCCACTTATTTAGCCAAAGAAATTGCCGTCCTCCAAACATCGCAAAGAATACAGCACCGCACAAGCGAGGAGATAGGTAAAATGCAAAGAGAGGTTTACTTAAGAGAGCAGCTTAGATCTATCGAGAAAGAACTCGGCATCAGCGAAGAAAATGGGGGACTTGCGGAGGTTAAGAAAAAGATTGAGGATGCAAGGATGCCGGATTATGCTTTTAAAACCGCCCTCGCCGAATACGACCGGCTTAAAAAAATGCCAGCTTTTTCGCCTGAAGTTTCTTGGATTAGAACATACCTCGATTGGCTAACGGATCTGCCCTGGTCTAATAAATCCTCCGACAGAATAGACCTTAAACAAGCCGAGGCTATCTTAAACGAAGACCATTACGGCCTCGAGAAAGTAAAGCAGATGGTCTTAGAATACCTGGCCGTCATCAAGCTGGTTGGCAAGATAAGAGGTCCCATATTGTTATTCGTCGGGCCGCCCGGAACGGGCAAAACTTCGATCGGCCAATCCATTGCAAGAGCCATGAACCGAAAATTTACCCGAATGTCTCTGGGTGGCATCCGCGACGAAGCCGAAATAAAAGGCTTTAGAAGAACTTATGTGGGCGCACAACCCGGAAGAATCATTCAGGGCATTAAATCGGCCGGAACCAAAAATCCGGTATTCATGTTAGATGAGATTGATAAAGTAGGAGTTGATTTTAGAGGTGATCCATCAGCAGCCTTATTAGAAGCCTTGGACCCGGCCCAAAACAATAATTTTCAAGACCATTACATCGAAATTCCCTTTGATCTTTCGGACACCATGTTTATTACAACTGCCAATATTTTAGATACCATTCCACCCCCCTTAAGAGACAGGATGGAGATGATTCCTTTTTCGGGCTATACAGTTAAAGAGAAGCTGGAGATTGCCAAACGTTATTTGATTCCAAAACTCGAAAACACACATGGCTTTAAAAAAAATGACATTGCTTTTCCAGACTCCGTTATTAAAAAGATCATAAATGCTTATACCAAAGAAGCCGGCGTTAGAAATTTAGAAAGAGAAATCGCTTCTATTTTTAGAAAAGTTGCCAGAAAAATTGCAGAAAATAGCAAGAAGCCGCCATTCGAACTAAATGAGAAAAATTTAGAGAAGCACTTGGGGGCGCCAAGGTTTCATACCGATATTAAAGAAAGAAAGGATGAAACCGGAGTAACGCCGGCATTGGCCTGGAGCGAAACCGGAGGAGTAGTGTTATTTGTTGAAGCCCAGCCGGTGGAAGGAAAGGGGCATCTAATTCTTACCGGAAAACTTGGCGACGTTATGAAAGAATCGGCGGAAGCCGCTCTAACCTACGCTAGAGCTCACGCTAAAGAATACGGTTACGAACCGAGTTTTTATGAGAAAGCGGATATTCATATTCATGTACCAGAAGGAGCAATCCCAAAAGACGGGCCTTCGGCTGGAATCGCCATTGCAACAGCGATAATTTCCGCCTTATCAAAAAGAGCAGTAAAAAAAGAAGTGGGAATGACGGGAGAGATAACACTTAGAGGCAGAGTTCTACCAATCGGCGGAGTTAAAGAAAAAGTTTTAGCCGGCGAAACTATGGGACTTAAAACAATTATCTTACCCAAAGAAAACATGCGAGATATAGACGAAGTTCCCGAAGAAGTAAAGCAAAAACTAAACTTTATCTTTGTTGATGAAATGCGGGAAGTGCTTAAAGAAGCGTTAAGATAGAATTTATTCCACTTGCTAATCCCAAAGCCATTGATTAAAATGGGTCTGTGGACGATGCGAATTTCAAACTTATGCGAATATTATCAATGGTCGGCGGTTTAGTAGTAATCTTTACTTACACCCTCATTTATTTTGCATACCCGGAATCAGATTCAACCCCTTATTTAATAATTTATATTGTCACTTTAGCTCTGACTCTATATAATATTGCTCTTGCCGGGATCTTTAAGAAAAATAGCAATAGACTGTTTCTTAGAACAGAAGTGGCACTATACGGCATAATTGGATTTTTGTTTCTTGATTTGACTGGAGGCATAGGCAGTCCTTATCTATTTATAGTTTATTTTGCCATAGTTTTTGCATTTCTAAATTCTCGAATTTCCGGCTATCTCACTGCCGGATCCACTGTTTTCTATCTGATTTTTATTTCATTAATTGAAAACCAGCCCATTTCCGTAAACAACGTAAAAATAGTTATCCCGCAAATTGTCGGCATCGGTTTTGCTTCTGTAATTTCTTCTTATTATGGCGGCTTCCTAAAGAATACATTAAGCGAGAAGTCTCAGATGCAAGGCATGGTTCAAAAATTAACGGCCGATAAAAGTAAAGATGATGCGATACTTTCCTGTATGGCAGATGGTGTTTATGCAGTAGATGAAGATCGAAAAATTATAATTTTTAATAAAGCTGCAGAAGACTTAACCGGTTGGAAAGCAGAAGACGCAATCGGTCTAAACTGCTCGACGGTTATGAAATTAAAAGATGACCAGGATCTGAACATCTGCGAAAAAAGCTGTCCGATGCTTATATCTTGGAGCAGCGGTGAAAGTGTCGTAAAAAACGATATGTGCTTTATTAATAAATACAAAAAGACTATTCAAGTTTCAGGCTCATATGCACCAATAAAAAACCTCTCCGGCAATACAACTGGCGGCCTATGCGTTTTTAGAGACGTTACAAAACAAAAGCAATTAGAGCGACAAAAAGATGAATTTATATCTACGGCCTCTCACGAAATGAGAACTCCGTTAACGGCCATGGAGGGCTATATCGATCTTGCCACGAACCCAAAAATTGCTAAAATTGACGAAAAAGCTAAAGAATACCTTGATAAGGCCCACTCTCAGGTATTGGGCATGTCCAGACTCATGAAAGACCTTTTAAATATCTCAAAAATAGAAGAAGGCAAGTTCGAATTAAGCAAACAATCCTTTGAGATTAAAGATTTAATTTCTTCAGTCATCGAGACACTTAACAAGATGGCAACAGAAAAGGGTTTAAAATTAAAATTTAACGAATCCAATATTAGTTTTGCCGGAAAAAAGGCGATAGGAGTTTCTACAAAAATAATGGCAGATCCCGACAAAGCACGCGAGGTTTTAAATAACTTGACCGAAAACGCTATCAAATATACTAAGGAAGGACACATAGAAGTATCGGTAACTTATGACCAAGATTTTGCCACCATTTGCGTAGCTGACACTGGAATCGGTATTTCGCCCGACGACCAAAAACATATTTTCCAAAAATTTTATCAAGTCGCCGACTACGAAACTAGAGAAGTGGGTGGCACCGGTCTTGGTTTGTATATCACCAGATCGATGGTCGAAATGAACGGCGGGAAAATATGGGTAGAAAGCAAAAAAGGCCAGGGCTCAAAATTTTTCTTTACAATCCCTAGGTCAATTGATTAAAATTAACATGTGTCTTGACTAAATAATAGTTTGACTCCATAATTGTAACAAGGAGAGATAAATGCCAAAAATACTACTAGTTGAAGATGATGTTGCTTTAAGAGATATTTATTCTGCTCGCTTCGGAGCCGAAAGCTATACCGTTTCTGTAGCTTCCGATGGCGAAGAAGCTTTATCCGTAGCTGTAAAGGACAAACCGGATATTATTCTTCTTGATATTATGATGCCAAAAATTAGTGGCTTTGATGTTTTAGACATCTTAAGAGCGACTCCGGAAACCAAAGTTACTAAAATTATTGTGATGTCAGCCTTGTCCCAACCTTCGGACATCGAAAAGGGTAAAATGCTAGGCGCCGACGAATACCTTGTAAAATCTCAGGTCACTCTATCTGAAGTGGTTGATAAAGTAAAAGAAGTATTAGGCAGAAATTAAAAAAATAGACAAGCCAAACAGGATAGAGTAACTTGAAGGCTTGTTTTATTTTATCTAGAAATTAAGGGAAAAAAGAGGTATAATTAAGCTCATGAAAAGAACACTATCATCTCAAGTTCCAAAATCTATCGGTAAAGAAGTTTTAGTCGAGGGCTGGATTCACAAAATCCGGAAGCTGGGCGGCATAAATTTCCTGGTAATCCGCGATCGATCCGGACTAGTGCAAGCTATTGTAGGGGGCGAGGAGGCCATAGAAAAGCTAAAGGATTTAACAACCGAAACTGTGGTTAAAATTATTGGTAACGTCGTTAAAGAAGACAGGGCTCCTGGTGGGGCAGAAATTCACGTAACAACCGTAGAGGTTTTATCGCCGGTAAAAGAAGATCTGCCAGTAGAAATCAATAAGAAAGACCTTAATGTTAATCTGGATACTTTATTCGATTGGCGGCCAATTACTTTAAGAGCCCCCAAGCAAAGAGCAATATTTAAGGTCCAAGCCGAGATTCTTTCGGCTTGGAGAGATTTCTTTAAGGAAAACGACTTTACCGAAATTAACACTCCGAAAATAGTTGAAGCAGGCGCCGAAACGGGTGGCGCCGAAATGTTCGAGATAAAATATTTTAAGAAGAAAGCATTTCTTGCGCAAAGCCCACAACTATATAAGGAGATAATGGCCGGCGTATTTGAACGAGTTTTTGAAACGGCTTATGCCTACAGAGCCGAGCCTCATTCTACATCGAGACATATAAACGAATACCTAAGCCTTGATATGGAAATGGGCTTTATAGATAGTTGGATGGATCTTATAAACATTCATCAGGAGTTAATTAAGTTTATTCTAGAAAGCCTCAAGAAAAATGCCAAAGCCGAATTTGAGCTTTTGGGAGCAACATTGCCCGAATATGTAAAAATTCCGGTAATTAAGCTTCGAGAAGCTCAGGAAATTCTAGAAAAAGAATATGGGGAAAAATGCGTTGGCGAACCGGATTTAGAACCCCGGCACGAAAAGCAAATCTGTGAGTATTCAAATAAGAAATGGGGAACCGAGTTTATCTTTATTACTCACTATCCAAGCAAAAAGCGGCCTTTTTATACAATGGATGATCCGGAAAGCCCCGAAGAAACTTTAAGCTTCGATCTTTTATTTAGAGGCCTCGAAGTAACAACCGGAAGCCAAAGAATTCATAGATATGAAGATCATTTAGAAAAAATGAGGAAGAGAGGCATGAGCACAAAGGGATTTGAAGATTATTTAAACGTCTTTAAATACGGTATGCCGCCTCATGGTGGCTTCTGCCAAGGACTGGAGAGACTAACAGCTCGTTTTCTGGAATTAGATAACGTGAAAGAAGCCAGCCTATTCCCTAGAGATATGAATAGATTGAGACCATAAGAATCCAGAGAAAGAATTAGAATTATGAGTAAAGAATAAAGTATAGGAATAAAAACAAGCACTCTCAAGCTTAACTCTGCATTTCATGTTCATTATTCTAAATACTTTATACTCAATTCTTTATTCTAGTTTCATTGGTCACATTTTAGCTTATTAAACATTTTGCCTGTATAATATGATTATGACCTACACCATAAAAATATTACAATTCGAAGGTCCTCTAGACCTTTTGCTTCAGCTCACCCTGAAAGAAAAGTTAGAGATTACCGAAGTTTCGCTTTCAAAAATTACCGAGGAGTACTTAACTTATATCGATAAATTTAAAGTAAACGCCGGCCAGCTTGCCGAATTCTTAAATATTTCAAGTAAACTTTTATATTTAAAATCAAGAGCTCTCTTGCCCTCAGTTAAAACCGAGGAAGAGGAAGAAGATATCGAGAAGCTAAAAGATCAGCTCGAAGAATATAAAAGGTATAAAGAAGCTGCTAAAAAACTGCACGAAATCTTAAATAAAAAAGAAGTTAGTTTTGCCACAAGAGGAAAATCCAAATTTAAGAATGATTTTTTTGAACCGCCGTCTGCAGATGCCAAAATTCTCTTAGAAATTTTTAAAAGCGTTTTAAATAAAATGCCCGACCCCGAAAAACTCCCGGAGAAAAGCGTTATAAAGCAGGTAACTTTAGAAGAAAAGTACGCTGAAATTGAATCAATTCTTAAAAAGAACAAAACCATTGAACTATCGGCTATACTAAAAGAGATGAAATCGAAAATAGAAATTGTTATAACTTTCCTTGCAATTCTAGAAATGGTTAAGCAGAAAGTAGTGGTAGTAAAACAAAGTTCAAATTTTTCTGAAGTAAGTATCATAAAGGTGTAAAGTATGGAATTAAAACAAATCTTAGAAAGCCTGCTTCTAGTAGCCGAGAAACCGGTTTCTCTTGAAGAACTGTGTGTGACGCTAGAACAAGACAAAGAAACCGTTCTAGAGGCCTTAAATGACCTCACGGAGGAGTTTTCCAGTAAAGGTATCAACATCATCTGCAGCAATGATGAGTTTGAGATGGTCTCCAGTCCCAAAAACGCTAATTGGGTTATGCGATTTTTAAATCAGGAGTTAAAAAATGACTTAGCTCAATCGGCTTTAGAGGTCTTAGCCATTATCCTTTACAAACAACCGATAACCAGAGGCGAAATCGAGCAAATTCGAGGCGTAAATTCGGATCAATCGGTAAGAAATTTGCTTATTAGGGGACTTATCGAAGAAAAAGGCCGAAAAGATACCCCCGGAAAGCCGATCCTATTCGGCACAAGCATTAATCTTCTAAAACATTTTGGTTTTTCGTCCAAAGAAGACATCCCGAAACTAGAGGAAATTACTAATGATTAAGGCCATCGTTTTTGATTTCGGCGATGTTTTAGCTGATGACGGTTTTAAAATGGCCCGCGAAGCAATCTTGGATACCCGTAAGTACCCGCAAGAACTTGTAGATCACGCTTTCGAAAATAACCTATGGCACGATTGGGATAAAGGGCTTGTTCCCTCCAAAGAGTACTGGGATGAATTCGCAAAGATTTTAGGCAAAAGAAATATGAGGAAAGTAAAAAAATTCATGGTCAAAAACACTAAGCTAAGACCTAGAATGATTGATTTAGTTAAATCTTTAAAAGCCCATTACAAAGTCGGCCTTTTAAGTAACACCGTGCCGGAGTTAAAAAAAGAAGTGAATAAGCTAAACGGTTTGTTCGATGAATTCATCTTGTCTTATAAAGTGCACATGAGAAAACCTGATAAAGAAATATATCTTTTAACAGCCGAGAAACTAGACTTAAAGCCAGAAGAGTGCCTGTTTATAGATGATAGGGAATATGTGTTAGATGCTGCCCTAGAATGTGGATTCGAAGGGATTTTGTTTAAATCCGAAAAGGGGCTTACCCAGGAGCTTAAGGAAAGACAGCTATGGAACGAATTAATAAATATTTAGCAAGAGCAGGGCTCGGATCTAGAAGAAACGTTGAGGAATTAATTCAAAAAGGTATGGTTAAAATTGATGGCGAAACGGCCACTTTAACGAGCAAGGTAGCAGAAAACAGCACTGTTGCCGTAAATGATGAAAAAATATCGCCAAAGGAATTAGTTTACTTAGTAATCAACAAGCCCAAAGGGTACATTACAACCCTTAAAGATCCGTATGCTAAGAAAAAAATAACAGATATTTTGCCGGAAGAATTTAACAATCTCTCTCCGGTAGGAAGACTCGATAAAGATACAACCGGACTTTTAATCCTAACAAATGACGGAGACTTAGCTTATAGATTGACTCATCCTAAACATGAAAAAGAGAAGGAATACGTTGTTAAGGCGATTCCGGAACCAAAAGAAGTAGACTTAGACAAATTAAGAAAAGGGATTTTGCTAGAAGATGGCAAAACAAAACCGGCTAAAATAGCAAAAGAAGACAATAAAATAAGCATTATTATTACCGAAGGAAGAAAAAGGCAGATAAGAAGAATGTTTGAGGCAATTGGCTATAAAGTGACAGAATTAAAAAGAATAAGAATAGGAAGCTTACTTATTGGTAAGTTAGAAGAAGGGGAGTTTCGTTTTTTAAATAATAAAGAAATTTGCGACCTAAAAAATGACTAAAGCCGTAATCATAATTTTAATAATCTCAGATTTAATTCTCCCCAAATCCTTAGCTTTAAAAATTGAGGATCATTTTATTAAAAATAATCCGGAGAATGGACAAAAAATCGCTGTGACTTTAACAAATCAGGTAAAAGGCAAGCCCATCTCTATACACAAAACACCATCAAAGGTTAATGAACAATCTATTTATTCAGGAAGTTCCGAAATTATCTACGCTATCGATCTGAACACAAATTTTGTTCTGACCGATAAAAATGGGCAACAGAAGTTTCCCATGGCAAGCCTTACCAAATTAATGACAGCTCATATTGCGTTTAACGAATTAGATCTAAATAAAATCGTCACCGTGCCAAATTACAATCTGAACTCCAAAGATTCCAGAATGGGCCTTATTCCGGGAGAAAAAATGAGCGTCCGAGATCTGTTATACGGCCTTTTGGTCCAGTCTGCCGGAGATGCTGCCCTTACCTTAGCAAAAGAGATTTCCGGGAATGATACCGAATTTGCAAAACTTATGAATGCTAAAGCAAAAGAGATCGACCTCACGGACACCAACTTTACAAATTCAATCGGCATAGATGACTTCAACCATCATTCTACTGCGAAGGATCTTGCCGGTTTAACACGAACTTTGATCTTAAAAACAGATTTTAGAAACATGGTTAGCTCAAAGAGTTATATTGCAAAAAGCGAGAGCGGATTAACACATGCTCTTGAAAATACGAACAAACTGTTAGATAATAAGCTCGTTTTTGGGGTAAAGACCGGAAAAACAGATGCCGCCGGCGAATGCTTAATCTCACTCGCAAAAGTTGGGGATCACGAAATATTAACGGTGGTTATGGGAAGCGCAAATAGATTTACAGAAACCCAAAACCTTATTAACTGGATAAAGGTAAATTACAAATGGTAGAAGAAATATCTTACAAACCAATCGTCACAATCGTTGGCAGGCCTAATGTAGGCAAGTCAACTTTATTTAACAGAATTTCCGGCAAAAGAACTGCCATAACTTCAGAAGAACCCGGCACCACCAGAGATCGCCTTTATGATGCCGTTACTTGGAATAAAAAAGAATTTATCTTGGTGGATACGGCCGGAATCGAAACCGAGCTTGAAGACGAATTAGCTGAAGACATTAGAATGCAAATTGATGTCGCCTTAGACGAAGCAGATTATTTTGTATTTGCTGTAGATGCCCAAACCGGTATTACTCCGCAAGACGAAGCGGCAGCCGAAAAACTGCGAAAGCTAAATAAACCATGCATACTTATAGTAAATAAGGTAGATAATCCGGAAATAGAGAAGGAGTTGTCAGAGTTCTATTCATTGGGCCTTGGCGAACCGTATCCGGTTTCTGCTATTCACGGCAGAGGAATCGGGGACTTTTTAGATAAGCTAATAAAAGATCTAAAATCAATTGCTGGCAAAAAAATCGAGATACCGGACGCTGATATTTCCATTGCCCTAGTGGGTAGGCCAAATGTAGGAAAATCATCCATTATTAACCAGATATCGGGCCAAAAAAGGGCAATTGTATCAGACATTCCGGGAACAACCAGGGATATTAATATTATTTATGACCAGATTGATGACCTAAAAACAAAGATTATCGATACCGCCGGCATAAGAAGAAGAGGGAAGATAGGAACAGGAATAGAGAAATTTAGCGTTTTAAGGGCTTTTAAGGCGGTTGACAGCTCCGACACCACCCTTTTGATACTTGACGCCACAGAAGGCGTTGTAGCCCAGGATCTGCATATTGCCGGCTTTACCAAAGATCTGGGAAAGGGCCTAATCATTATTGTTAACAAATGGGACCTCATAGAAAAAGACGAAAAAACTATGGATAAATATCTAGCTATGCTTAGAAGCAAGTTCGATTTTGTTTATTTTGCTCCGGTGATATTTGCCTCAGCCTTAACGGGTAAAAATATTGATAAAATTGGACCGCTAGTTAAGCATATTTTTGACGAACAGAATAAAAAGATCTCGACAAGTAAAATCAATTCCCTTATTGAGAAATTGATCCTGAAAAGACCGCCGGGAATGAAAAGAGGAATCCGACCCAAGCTTTTTTACACCACGCAAACAGGTGTTAAGCCACCAACTTTTACTATTTTCTCGAACCACCCGGAAATGATACACTTTTCTTATATGAGATATTTAGAGAACAATTTTAGAGCCGAATTTGGTTTTGACGGCACACCGATAAAGTTTATCTTAAAGGAGAGAGCTTAATGATTGTGTTAGTAGGCCTTGGAAATCCAGGCAGAAAATACGTGAATACAAGACATAATGTTGGTTTCCAATTTTTAGATTATTTGGCCAGAGAGGAGCGAACTGACTTTGTTTTAAATAAATACTTTAACGCCGAGATTGCCAGAACCACCATTAAGGATCAGGATATCTTTATGGTTAAGCCTCAGTCATTTATGAACTTGTCCGGCGCCAGTGTTCAGGGAGTAATAAGCTACTTTCATGTGCCGGTTGATAAGGTTTGGGTAATTTACGATGATGTCGACTTGGACCTTGAAACAATACGAGTGAGAAAAGAGGGCTCTTCTGGGGGGCACAAGGGTCTGCAATCTATTATTGATTGTCTTGGAAGCGCTGCCATTCCTAGGTTTAGAATTGGAGTTAAGACAAAAGCTTTGGAAAAAATTCCCACCGAGAAATATGTCCTTCAGAAATTTTCGCCGGAAGAACAAAGGACTATCGATAAGGTATTAGAAAAGACAAGAGAGCTTATTCTTAAAGCTCTAAAAGAGGGGATTGCGGACGTCAGCAAGTGAGATGGGTTAATTGGTTAATGGGTAAATAGGTGATAGGATATTTAAAGATTTTTTATATTTATAAAGCGATCTATGTATATAGCACAGAAATCAGAAACAAAGAAAAAACCCGACTTACGCCGGGTTTTTTCCGAGTTTGCAAAGGCCTCCCAAATTGCAACAACTGTCGGTTTGACTTGATCTGCCTCTAGTATAATACTAGGCAGACGTGTTGCTGGGAGAACATTACTAACGAGTGGCCTTAAGGAGGGTGGTTAAGGTCCCGCTCGTTAGTAGGGTTCTCCAAACAACTTTGACCCTTGAAACTTTTTAAAAGATATCGGTTACTAATTAATCGACTAGTTATATTATCATATTTTTGTTTTCTTGTCAAGCACTTTTTTATTTACCAACCGTAACAACCGGTCGACGTAGCATATTATCAAACTTTCGCTTTATTGTCAAGTGTTTTTTTAAAGCCCCGTTAAAAAAGGTCTTTTTTTAAATAGAAATTGAAAAATAGAATTGAAGTATCTAAGATTATATTCTTAGTTAGAAACCAGAACTTTCACAGCTACCGGATAGAGCACCATAACCAGCAAAACATCATAATTAGAAAACACTCAGTTCTGTTTTAAAAGAGTACACAAAAAAAATTGCCTTCTGTTCAAGTTAGACTTGTAACAGAAGGCAATCTAAGCCCCGAGTAATCGATTTAGAGCCTAGTAGTAACGCCTTCTAGCGTTTTCTTTAATCGCAATGCGTTATCCTCCAATTGGTGACACTCCATGATTTCTTGTTCAATCTCCGGGATAGCATTAGTAAGAACGGTGTTGCTTTGTTCAGCACTGTCTTTTCGTGCTTTGACGCGACTTCTTTGTTCTTGGACTTTTGCCGTAACAAGCAAATGATTTTTTTCCGCCATAAACTCGGCAATAAACTGCTTCTTAAGAGCAGGCAAGGCCTTCTTTATGTCTAATATCTTTGCATTTGCATAGGCTTCGGCTTCATCCTCCAGCTTCCTAAGCATCTTAAGCTCGTTGTCTTCGGCGGCCCGCTTGAGCGTTTCTCGTGAACGATAGCGATTTATAACAACAACAAGCAGTACTATCACGATCGGAATTAAAAAGATCGCAATATTTGTCGCCATCGCTTTTGTAGAAATAGCGGCTTCAGCGGCTTTTTGAGCAGTACCGGTATCAACCAAAACGGAAGACGGAACTGCGCCCAAAACGAACCTTCTTAAATACTCTTTCATTTCCAAACACCCTTTCTAGTCCTTATTAGACATTTCTTCTGCAGATTCCTGAAGTGCGATCTTGATTTTGTGCACGTATTGAAGCGTCTCCTTATAGGGAGGCACTTTGCCGTATTTAACAACGGCTCCCGGGCCAGCATTATAAGCAGCAAGTGCTAAACTTGAATAGCCGAAAGTTTCAACTTGCTCTGACAAATAGTTAGCAGCAGCATCAAGCTGGATATCCGGACTGTCTTTATAAGCTGACAAGTCATACTTATTCCCATTCGCGTCTTTCATGTTCGCGAGTGTACTCGGCATAACTTGACCAAGACCTAATGCTCCTGATCGCGATCTTGCTTTATAATTCCAACTACTCTCCTTTGACACAAGTTGTTCGAGTAAAGCAGGGGAGACGCCATACCTAACAGCCTTCCTGTTTACTATCTCAGAATAATACTCGTTGTCCGTCTTTGTCTTTAGCTCCAGCAAATAAGTGTCAATGTCGTAGGCGTATGCCCAGAGCCGATACCAGGGAAAATTCCTAGCCGGATCTACTTTCCGCCCCTTTGGCCTCGCTGCACGACGATGACTTATCACGTTACCTCTTGGAACATCATACTTTTGAGCAATCCACGCAGCACTCTTAATTTGTTCGTCAGTATATGGATCGTATCCGTTACCTAAATTAACAAATTCAACACCTATAGTGCTAGTGTTATTAAAGCGCGAATTACTAACGTCACCTGCATGATTTGCTTTGTACCAAGGCGGAACAATGACATAGATCGTCCCATCTTTGTCGATAAGATAATTGCACGAGATCTTGCTTTCGGTCAGCCACTTTTGGGAGGATTTAAGATCGCCGGCAGTATGATGTAACATCATTCTGTCTGGAACCTTCCGCCTCATCGCATTAAGATTGCCTGTCTGCCTGATTTCAACATTAAGTTTCTGCTGAAACCTCTTATTTACAGCCATCACAATCCGTGGCTCACGCACCTTCTCTTCTGGACCTTGTGCAATATCAGTTATTCCAACCCGATCACCAACTTCTTTAAGCACATCTATTACTACTGAAGCGTCGATCATTGCACTAAACCAGATACAAAGCACCAGGGCTACCAAAAGACACTTAAGCAGCTTTTCAGGTATATTCCTAATGTTTTTCACCTCCTCCTAATCACCAAAAAGAACTATTTTACTTTTAATGTGCATGCTAGAACTATTTCCAGCAGCCGAAGCGACCTACTCGAGGTGAAGCCAGTAGGCCGTTTCGACGGCTCGAAGATTAAAAACAAAAAAGACCCGAGCGGGTCAAGTGGTGATACAAAAGAAAATTTGTACAAAAAAATGCGACCGGTTTCACCACTAGCTCCCCGTGACCATAAGGTGACCAAATAATAGGTCACGGATCGAAGCTTCCGCTTTATCCTGCGGGATATTTGCATATCCGTAAGGGATAAAATAATTCTAATTTAAAGTTGTTAACACCGCTATTTTAACATTTGGTTGTTTATGTGTCAATAGTTTTCCTGAACCATTTCCTGAACCATTCCTGAACCACCCTCACTTTTTTGTCATCCCCGTGAATACTTAGGATCCAGAAGGCTTGGGGACATAGTGAGCTTCCCGGATTCCCGCCTGCTCGGGAATGACAACTAGCGTTACTTTTCTTGTTTTTTAAAAAGTGAGGGTGGTTCAGGGTTTTTTCTCGGTAATTCCTCACAACCCCC
This sequence comes from candidate division CPR2 bacterium GW2011_GWC2_39_35, assembly GCA_000995065.1. GTDB lineage: Bacteria > Patescibacteriota > CPR2 > CPR2 > CPR2 > UBA9978. The sequence continues at coordinate 228,099 of LBWX01000001.1, forward strand.
TCGTCACTCAGAGAAGTTCAGACGACGAAGCAATCTCTATTTGATTTGCAAACAGAATACGGCTATAGACGTGAAGAGAGGGCCTTCGGTTGAAGACCCTCCTGGGGTAAGCGTTGCTGTTATTTCTTGTATGTTAGGTCCCATGCGTCTCGCATGGAAATAAATCCGCCCTCACTTTCTACTTCCTTTTGAATTTTTATCGCCTCCCTATGACGATCCATTTCCTCCTTATCTCTTGCAGCCAGAGCGGCAAGAGAAAGATGTATTACTACTGCAATCGCAGCAATAATTACGACGGCGTTCATCAGCTTTTTCATAAAAGATTCCCCCTTGAAAGTTTGAGTTTTACAGTGAACGGCTGATTCGAACCTAATCCCCATTTATTAAATAACAGACAGCAACTTACCCTCTGTCTCTTAATGAGATGAAAATACACTACCACAAAAAACCAAATATGTCAATACTATTTTAACCGAGCGATTTGTAATATATTGGTTTAATGGATGACGAAGACCTAAAATATTGGCTTGCAATAGACAAAACTCAAATTATAGGGCCCAAGAGGATGCCAATATTGTTGGAATATTTTAAAGAAGTTAAAAACATATGGGAAGCACCGGAACAAGAACTCTTAAGGGTCGGTCTCAACAGGACTACTGCCAAACTTTTTCTCGAAAAAAAGAGAACAATCTGTCCAGATAAACTGCTACCCATCTTAGAAAAATTAAAAGTAAAACCCATCACCCTTAATAATCCGGATTATCCCATTTTACTAAAACATATCCCTGATCCACCGATAGTTATCTATATTAGAGGGAATACTAATCTGAATGTAGAAGGAGTCGGCATTGTCGGCACCAGGAAAGCGACTAATTATGGCCATTCTATTGCCTTCGAATTTGCCAGAGAGATATCTAAATATGGCATATCTATAAACTCCGGCCTTGCCATCGGTATCGATTCCTACTCCCATAAAGGCGCCTTAGATTCTAAAGGCAGAACCATTGCCGTTCTAGGGTCGAGCATTGACCGCATCTACCCGGCGGTAAATTTCCAAATCGCTCAAAAAATTCTAGGACATGAGGGCTCCATTATTTCCGAATATCCGCCTGGCACTCCCGGAGGAAAATACCAGTTCGTGGGTAGAAATCGGATTATTGCCGGACTCTCTAAGGGCGTTCTTGTAGTGGAAGCACCCGAAAAATCGGGCGCCTTAATTACCGCCGACTTCGCCCTGGAACAGGGAAGAGAAGTCTACGCTATTCCGGGAGATATTTTAAACAAAAATTCCATTGGACCCAATAATTTAATAAAAAATGGCGCCAAGATAGTTACCAAAGCTCTAGATATCTTGGAAGACTTTGATATCAAAGAGAATGAAAAAGCATCGATAAACCTTTCCGAGCTAGAAGAGAGGATTTTAGAATGCTTAAACGAGCCCAAAGGCATTAACGAGATCGTCAAAGAATTGAGCTTGAATGTTACGGATATTGGATCTCAAATGACCCTTATGGAGCTTGACGGCTTAGTTACAAACCGAGGCGGCTCGATGTATTCCAAAAATATCTAGAACTAAGCCATTGTGTTAAAACCACTTTAGCTTTAATATTAAATTTATGAAAATCAAATTTCTAGGAACAAGCTCTGCCTTGCCGCTACCAAGAATTAACTGTCAAGGAAGACAAATTTGCCTGTCAAAAGACCCCAAAGATCAGCGGCTTAGATCGAGCCTTCTTATTGATAATCGAATACTCGTAGATTGCGGACCGGATGTTTACACGCAGCTTCTCCGCGCCGGCATGCCCGTTATCGAAGCAATTATTTTTACTCATAGACACGGCGACCATATAAATGGATTCAAGCTGAATTTTAAAGAACCGCAAACCGCAGAAGTAAAACTTTACGGACCAAAGGAAGTCTTTAAGCGAATTAGAAACGAATATAAGTTTAAGAATTCGGCCCATATATATAAGAATGGGGAAGCGTTGGATTTTGACGCCTTTACCGTAAATCCGCTAAAGATTGATCACGAGGGACTGGATAATTACGGTCTCCTAATATCAACGAACAAAAGACTTTTTTACGCGCCGGACATCGAAGCAATCCCAAAAATAACGCTAGAAGTAATAAAAGAGGCCGATATCTTGGTTGTCGACGGTTCTATACTAAATGGGCCGCATTACGGACATATTGGAATCGACCGTCTCTTAGAGATAATAAAACCCTTAAATAAGGAAACTTACTTTACTCATATTGGCATAGGAAATCCACCTCACAAAGAGCTGGTTAAGTACGTAAAGGAGAAAGGTGGAGACAATTTTAACGTTGCCTTTGATGGCATGGAGCTAGAAATATGATTCACTATTATCCATTCAGGAAGGGCTACAAAAAACATCCTTATCTCGGAATTACTTATGCTGTTTCGGCAATGCTTGCCGGCTCTATTGCAACTGTGATTATAAAATTCTTTAATCACATTCCCAGCCTCCAGATTACCGCTTATTGGCTTTTTATCGGCTCCTTAATTTCTTTAACACTTAACTATTTTAAAGATAGGGAAACGAAAGTGCTTAAAATTATCAAAAAAAAGCCGAGGTTGCTAATATTACAAACCGTAACTGCTACTTTATCAGCTTTTTTCTTTGTAAATGCCATAAGCCTCTTAAATCCATCGACTGCAATTTTCGTTTACTCAACAACATTTATTGTAGCCTGCACCTTAATCGGCAAATATTCGTTTGACGATAAATTATCAAAAATCCAATATTTTTCCATGTTCGGAGCCTTAGCCGGCCTAACCATTATTACTAAAGATAATTTAGTCGTAAATTCCAACTCTGGATTTATCTCCATCTTTTTAGCCGCCATCTCGCTCAGTATTAGCGGTTCTATCGTAAAAAAGCATTTTACTCCCGAAGAAACCTTTTCTCTAAACTCACTTAGGAGCTTCTTGGGTGGCGGCTTCTTATTATTATTAGCTTTGCTCTTACAAGAACCGGTCTTTCCATCGATATCAGCACTCCCGTTATTTTTATTAGGTTTGATGCTCGCTAATGTGATTCAATACTCATTTCAATACAAAGCTTATGATTTAGAAAAACTGGAAGTTGTTTCTATTATCGATTCAATGAGGCCTTTTATTGTGCTTATCTTAGCCTTCTTTTTTTTACAAATTATGCCTAAGGGAACCGAAATTCTAGGCGGAATTATCATGATTGTTTCCGCTTCTTTGTTAATCTTAGGTAATAAAAAACTTGACGAAATCGAAAATTAAAATATCCTTATACTTATGGCAAAGAACTTACTTATAGTAGAATCGCCTGCAAAGGCCAAGACAATTGAAAAATATTTAGGAAAAGATTACCAAGTCAAAGCAAGTTTTGGGCATATTAGAGACCTGCCAAAATCAAAGCTAGGCATTGATATTCATGACAATTTTAAACCTGAGTATATTATTCCCAAAAAATCCCAAAAAACTGTTAATGAACTAAAAAAATCGGTGTCAGCAGCTAAAAAAGTATATTTAGCCACAGACTTGGACAGAGAAGGCGAGGCTATTTCTTGGCATATACTAAAAGCAACCGGGTTAGATCATAAATCAGATAAAGTAGATCGAATTACTTTTCACGAAATTACCAAAGATGCAATCCTAGACGCTTTGGCGCACCCAAGAAAAATAAATAAAGACTTAGTAGACGCCCAGCAAGCAAGGCGAGTCTTAGATAGACTCGTGGGCTACAAGTTAAGCCCGCTTTTGTGGTCTAAGATAAGAAGAGGCTTGTCGGCCGGTAGAGTTCAGTCAATCGCCTTAAAACTTATTATTGATAGGGAAAGAGAAATTGATAAATTTGTCCCAAAGGAATATTGGTCAATCGATGCCATCCTAGAAAAGAAAAAGAAAGAGTTTAAAGCCAGTCTTATATCCAAAAATGAGAAGAAATTAGAGATACATAACGAGAGTGAAGCAAAAGGCATCTTAAAAGATTTAGAGAATGCGGATTATATAGTTCGAGATGTAATCAAAAAAGAAGTCAAAAGAAATCCTGTAGCACCTTTTATAACCAGCACCTTGCAGCAAGATGCCGGCCGAAAATTAGGTTTTTCGGCAAAAAAAACCATGATGCTTGCCCAGCAGCTTTATGAAGGAATCGATTTGGGTCCGGAAAGTCATGTCGGCCTTATTACTTATATGAGGACAGACAGCACCAGTCTATCTGACGCAGCAATTGCAAACATCAGAAAATTAATCGAGTCCAAATACGGAAAAGAATATGTGCCTTCAAAACCAAGAGTTTTTAAAAAAGCAAAAGCGGCTCAAGAAGCACATGAAGCCATCAGGCCAACTCATATAGAAAAGGAACCGGATAAAGTAAAACAATACTTATCAAAAGATCAATATCGCCTCTATGCTCTTATTTGGAAAAGAGCACTAGCCTCACAAATGGAGAGCGCCGTCTTAGATCAAACTTCTATCGATATAAAAGCCAGTGACTATATCTTTAGAACCACTGGGTCTATCATAAAATTTCCGGGTTTTACCAAAGTTTACGAGGAAAGTAAAGCCAGGGAAGAGCAAGAAGAAAAGAATGTTCTCCCAGAACTAGACAAAGGAGAAAAATTAAAGCTAGTTTCTCTTACCCCAAATCAGCATTTTACTTTAGCCCCGCCAAGATATTCCGAAGCAAGTTTAATTAAAGTCCTAGAAGAAGAGGGAATCGGCCGGCCATCAACTTACGCTCCGACTTTAAGCACCTTGAAGGATAGAGGCTATATTGATGTTATAGACAGAAAACTTCATCCCAAAGAGATTGGTTTTATCGTAAACGATCTTTTAGTAGAAAACTTTTCTAATATCATAAACCTTTCCTTTACGGCCCAAATGGAAAAAGAGTTTGACGAAATTGCTGAAGGCGACGTCGCCTGGCAGGAAGTGATCAAGCATTTTTGGGATCCTTTTTCTAAGCAGCTAGAAGAAAAACAAGACACAATTAAAAAAGTAGAAATGCCGGTCCAGATGACCGATGAGATCTGTCCTGATAGCGGCCACCCAATGATAATAAAGCAGGGAAGATACGGCGAATTCATGGCGTGTTCGGGTTGGCCGGAATGTAAATTTACCAAGCCCTTAGTTAAAGACTTGGGTGTTAAATGTCCGGATTGCCAAGAAGGGGACATTATCGAGAGAAGAACTAAAAAGGGCCGGATTTTTTACGGCTGTTCTACATTTCCGAAATGTAAATTTGCTTCTTGGGATAAGCCAGCGACTAAACCATGTCCGGACTGCGAGGGTTTAATGGTTGAAAAAGGAAAAACATTGCGCTGCATAAAATGCGGTCACGAAGAACAAAAAGAAGATAATAAATAGCTTCACATCAAAAAAATCGCCACGCAAAACTTGATGGCGGTTTTTTATTTAGCCAAAAAAATCTGCCAAAAGATCTAAAACACCTACACTTTTTATAAATATAAAAGAAGCTCCAGTTGTCATTCCCGCGGAGGCGGGAATCCAGGAAGCACGTTGCACTTCCAAGCCTTCTGGATCCCCGTCTTCACGGGGATGACGGAAAGTGGGGGTGTTCCAAGCCAAAGATGTTGACAAAGTCAAATCTTAATGCTATAATTTACTTGTTTATTTTTAAGCCGCTTTGCAAGCGAGGTGAAAATGTCTGCTACTACCAACAAAGAAGAATTAGATTTGAATAAATTAGCCAGAGAAACTTTAGAGCTTTTAAAGAAAGAGAGAAGCCGAGAAGTTCTCTCGCTTCGTTTTGGCTTAGAAGTGCCAAAAACAACCCTCGAAAAAATTGGCCAAAGGTATGGCATTACCAGAGAGAGAGTAAGACAAATCGAAAAGGCGGCTCTAACCAGGTTGAAAAATAATAATCTGGACAATTCAAATTCTCATAAAGAACTTTTTGATACTATTAAAGACCGTGGCGTAATTTTGCATACCGAAATAGAAAAAGACTTCGGCGCGCATCAACTAAATGCAATTCGGTTGCTTTTAAATTTATCTAACGAAATCTTAGAGGTCATTGAGGACGACAAAAAACACTCAACATTTATACATGCCCAATACTCTCTAAAAGAAATCGAGAGTCTAATTAAACACACTTTAGATATCTTAAAAGAAACCGAAGAAGCAATCCATATAAATAAATTACATCAGAAACTAAAAGACAAATCTCAAATTGATTTATCGGATAATTTAGTCGAGAAGTCATTAAAAATTAGCAAGGATATTATTATTGATGATAGCTATGTTGGTCTTTCCGTATGGCCGACTATTAATCCTAAGAGCATAAAAGATAAGACATACTACGTTTTAAAAAAGGAAGGTAAGCCTCTTCACTTTTCAGAAATTGCAAACCGAGTAAGAAGCCTTTCCCAAAAACCTATCACCAAACAGGCAGTACATAACGAACTCATCAGAGATAATCGATTTGTGCTTATTGGTAGGGGAATTTACGCACTTTCAGAATGGGGATACAATTCCGGAACAGTTGGAGATATTATTTATGACATCCTTAAAAAAGAGGAAGTTCTCCATAAAAATGATATTATAGAAAGAGTACTGGAAAGAAGAATTGTAAAAGAAACTACAATTATCTTAAACCTTCAAAACAAAAACAAATTCAAAAGAGTAGGCAAGGCTACCTACTCCGTAAAGGAGTAACAAATGTCTTTAGAATTAATAGTATCAATCTTTCAGGGAATTTTTAGCGTTCTTGTTTTTGTATTTACTTATACCTGGTGGATAATCGCCGCCATTTTGGCCTGGGAAACTTACCAGAATTACCGGAAAAAGGGTTGGGTAGAAAACCTTGAACATATGCTGTTAAAAGTGGAAATACCTAAAAATAACGATAAAGGCCCCGTAGCGGCCGAAATGATGTTTGCTTCACTTCATGGGATTTTAAAAGACAAAACCGAGCAGCAAAAAGAGGGAAGCATTCAAGAGCACATTTCGTTTGAGATTGTTGCCACCTTAAATTCAATCCAATTTTATATTTGGGTACCGGTACATCTAAGAGATTATTTAGAAGGCCAGCTTTATGCCCAGTATCCCTCGGCAGAAATAACAGTCGTAGATGATTATTCAACGGATATCGATATTGATGACGACGGTATTGACGACTGCGTCGCTTCTACCGAACTCGTTCTAGAAAAAGAAGACCTGCTTCCTATAAAAACTTTTCAGAGCTTTGAAGTCGATCCACTAGCCGGCATCACCAGTGTTTTAAGTAAGCTTGACGATCCTAAAGAGCAGGTTTGGATTCAAATTCTTGCTAAGCCTCATGATAATTCTTGGCAAACGAGAGCCCAAGAATATACCGACAGCACAAGAACCGGAGGTTCGGGCGGACTTAGCATTGCTTCAATTATGGGATCCATTAAAAGAGCGCCGATTTCACTTCCAAAAACTTTAATTTCAATGGCCTTAAGAGCTCCTGAACCAGCTGCCCCGACTACTGCCCCAAAACTTTCGAAGCATGAAGAAGCCGAACTAACAGCCATAGACACTAAGGCTAATAAGCTTGGCTACGACGTCAAAATTAGAATAATGTACCTCGCCAAAACGAAAGAAAAAGCGAAGTATCGCCTTCAAGCCGTGGTTGGCAGTTTTAAGCAGTTTAATACCACCCTAAATGGTTTCACTTCCACCGGATTAAATGAAGGCAGGGGTCCTTTAGACGAATACCGGGCCCGCTATTTTGACGCTGGTTATCTTCTAAACATCGAGGAGCTAGCCAGCATTTATCATCTTCCCCATATCTCCGTAGAGACTCCAAATATCAATTGGGTTTCTTCTAAAAAAGCTGAGCCACCGGCAACCTTACCCGTAGAAGGATCAGCTCCACCGGACGAACTAACTCTCTTTGCTCAGACAAACTTTAGAGGAGTTAGACAAAAATTTGGCATTAAGATGGATGATCGCCGAAGACATACCTATGTAATAGGTAAGTCCGGCGTCGGTAAATCGTGGCTTCTTGCCTTACTATCTATTTCGGATATTTACGCCGGTAAAGGCGTCTGTATTATTGATCCTCATGGTGATCTAGCCGAAAAGGTTATAACCTACGTTCCGGAACATCGCATCAAGGATGTTGTTTACTTTAATCCTTCCGACACCAATTTTCCAATTGGTTTTAATACTATGGAATGCCCAAATCCGGACTTTAAAGAAACCATCGCCTCCGGATTCGTATCTATTTTTAAAAAGCAATTCGGGTATAGCTGGGGTCCAAGACTTGAATACGTTCTAAGATACACGATCTTGGCCCTTTTAGATACTCCGGAGACCACCATGCTTGGTGTTATAAGAATGCTTACCGAAAAAAACTTTAGACAAAAAGTCATTAAGAACATTAAAGACCCGGTCGTAAAAAACTTTTGGGAAAAAGAATATGCCACTTATAATGACAGGTTTGCCACAGAAGCAGTTGCTCCGATATTAAACAAGGTTGGTCAGTTTATTGCTTCTCCTCTTATAAGAAACATAGTAGGTCAACCAATAAGCACTTTTGATATCAGAGAAATTATGGATGAGGAAAAAATATTAATCATTAATCTTTCTTCCGGAAGAATAGGGGAGGACAACTCAGCCTTGCTCGGTGCTATGATGATAACTAAGATTCAGCTCGCCGCCATGTCGAGAGCAGATGTTTCAGAAGAAAAACGAAAAGATTTTTATCTATATGTCGACGAGTTCCAGAACTTCGCCACAGACTCCTTTGCTAAGATATTATCAGAAGCTAGAAAATATCGCTTAAACTTAATTGTCGCCAACCAATACATTGCTCAGATGGATGAAACAGTTAGAGACGCTGTTTTTGGAAACGTTGGAACTCTAGTATCTTATAGAGTTGGTGCTAAAGACGCCACATTCTTAGAAAACGAGTTTAGCGGCATATTTGAGTCACATGACCTAATCAATCTAGATAATCAGCATATCTATCTAAAAATGCTTATTGATGGCGTTACCAGACAGCCATTTTCGGGCAAAATATTAAACCTGCCGGAAGCCAAACTCGACCTAACAACCCAAATTTTGCAAAACTCAAGAGAACAGTATACCAAGCCCAAAACCGAGGTCGAAGAAATGATTGCCAAACTAAGCACCCAAGGAGGGCAACCGCAAAACGAAGACGGCGAGGATATTAGAGAAGAGAGAAAAGATAATAGATACGACAACAGGCCAAACTACAACAACTCGAATAACCCTAAAAGGGATTTTACGCCGCCTGCTGTAAGCGCCGAGAACAGAATAAAGAATGCTCCTTTAAATAGACAAACGCCAAGGGATAGAGTGGAACCAGGGCATAGCGACAAATACATTGCAAGAAGTAACCAAGAAAAACCACCCATGAAACAACCCGTGAAACATTCGTCAAATTCTTATGTCAAAACAGATCATGCCAATAATATTCATCATGATAAAAGACCAATGGGCCAAAAAAATCCTAGTGATCGCTCCTCCAATGATCAAAGAAATCAAAAGAAATTAGATGAAGAAAATATCCGTAAAGCAATTAGGGAGGCTTTAAGTAAGAAAGAGCAGACGTCAAACCATGAAAACCGCCAGACCGAGGTAAAGGTAAAACCTGCTCATGAGCATAAACAAACCACCGAAGACAAACCAAAACATGAATCACAAAACAATAACAATAAGGTAATTACGCATGAAAACTTTAAGGATATTAATGTGATCCATCCTCATGAAAAAATAATCGTTGCCGGTAACAACGTCAAAAATCCTAAAGAGTTAAATCCCGGAGAAACAATAGTATTTAATGATAAATAAATAATTAAAATAGGTCGGGGGAGTGACAGAGAACTAAAGGAATGTACGACCAGAAGTAATCCATGGCTTATGTCGCACAATGTATCTTATGCGACACTGAGTAATTATCGAATTAGACGATAAGTAAGTCATCTATTTAAATACTAGAAATGGCCCTATAAGCGTAAAATAGCCATTTTTACATCTTTTTAACTAGTATATTATTTGCAATCATGCCCTACATTAAACATGTCTCTGTTTTATTTTTAAAAATCCTTGAGTTGCTTAAAAATTTTCTTACTAATTTATCAAAATATTTTTAAGTCTTTACTTGCTTCTCTAGCCTACTAAAAATTATTTTTCACAAAAGAATTAATTAACAGTAACAAGGGCTTTAATTATTAATAATTAAATATTTAAATTTAAATAGCACTCCACCCTTTTTTGTGAAACAGACACTGTTTCACAGGTTTAAAACCCAAATTTATTTATAGAAGATTCTATTTTCTACTCTAAGGTCAATGTATTCGATGGTTCGATTTTCTTTTTTAACTTCTTTTAAAACCCGTCCCAAGCTTTCGATCTGACTTAAAGGATCTCTAGTAGTATCAAAAAATACCTGAAAATTGCCATCGGTTTTTATTTTAAGTTCTCTCTTAAATTCATTGGTAATATTTATTTCGACTATCTTGTATCCAGTTTGGGGGAAACTGGAATTTACTTTTTCGATAAATAGCATTAAATCCGGGGTACCTACCCTATCCCCCGGACGGAGCAGCAAATTGTTGCTATCAATTACATTTATGGCATTTTCTTTAGTCTTACCCATCTCCACTACTACACCTTCGCGATCAACAACATATTTTTCACCCATAGCTTGCCAATTAAATGCTATGTCTCTTAAGGAGGCTTTTATAGATATGTCTTTTTCTTTTGCCTCTTTTGTTACCGTAACTTCTTTTAATTCCGGCATATTACTTTTTAAATGTTTCTCGAGGCTGCTTTTCGAGATAAAATAATAGTTTTTTTTAAAAAAGCCTTTACTAAAATCAGATACTTGGCTCTTTAGCTGGATGGATTGCTCGTCGCTTAGGCCGGTTATCTTCACTTCTTTTACTTGAAAGGCGCTTGAAACGAAAAACCAATAAAACAAGGTGAGGCTGCCGATTACAAAAATTCTAAAAAGATAGGCCTTAAAAGGAATTTTCTTTTTATTTGAAAAACTTCTCTTGGTCGGCTTATGAAGTAACTGCCTTCGCCCAACTTGTCTTCTTTTTCTATTTCTTCTCATTTATAGACTCTTTAATTCCCTTAGCTATCTTCCAAACGTCGCCGGCTCCCATTGTTACAATGACGTCATTTCTATTATTTAAGATGGCATCGTCAATAATCTTATCAAAATCCTCTATGTGTTCAGCATTTCCACCCTCATTGTTAATTGCGTCTACCAGCATAGAAGCACTTACTTTATTTTTATCTTTCTCACTATCGCGCGACTCATATATGTTTGGAATAATGACTCTATCGACTGCCCTTAGAGCCTTAGAAAATTCTTTAATTAGAAGGGCGGTCCTAGAAAACTGATGAGGCTGAAAAATACAGCAAATTTTTTTATTTGGATACATTTCCCTTAAAGCGCTGATCGTCGCTTCGATTTCTGTTGGATGATGACCATAATCATCGTAAACAACGGGGTTGTCACTAATTTTATCAAGCCTTCTCTTAGCACCTTTAAAGTCCTTGAAGGCACTTTTTACAGATTCCACATTTATATTCAAAAATTTAGATGCTGCAAAAACGGTAGCCGCATTAAAAGCATTATGCTTCCCGGATACTCCCAATTGAATGTCAGAGCTTTCCGCATCATGATTAATATTAAATTTCACCCCCTTGTTATCTGATTTTACATTACCTAACTTGTAGTCGTTACTTATTCCAAAACCCACAAAAAAAACCTGACACTTGGCCCGCTCTGCGATATGACGGCAAACTTCGGAGTCACCATTTATTACTAAAAAGCCATCTTTTTGAATCTGACCCACAAAGCTAGAAAAGGCCTCAATGATGTCGCCTAAATCCTTAAAATAATCCAGATGATCGGCTTCAACATTAGTGATGATGGCGCCAAAGGGTTTGATATCCAAGAAAGATCGGTTATATTCACAAGCTTCTGCCACAAAATAATCTCCCTCACCCGATAAGTAACTCGTATTTAGACTTTGAATCTCTCCTCCAACCACAGCAATCGGATCTAAATCAGCCCTCTTTAAAACTAAAGCTATTAAAGAAGAAGTTGTGGTTTTACCGTGGGTACCAGAAATTGCAATTCCCTTTTTAAGAGCCATTAGGTTTCCCAGAAGTTCTGACCTTTGAATAACTTTTTTATTCAACTTCTTGGCTTTTTCAAGTTCCGGATTACTAGCAGGAATTGCCGGCGTTACCACGACAACATCGACATCTTGAGGAAGATTCTCTTTGCTGTGCCCAATAAAAACCGTCGCTCCTTTATCTTTTAATTTTCTGACATTTCCCGACTCCTCCATATCAGAACCCGTAACCCTTTCGCCTCTATCTAGCATAATATTAGCAAGAGGAGACATCCCGGAACCGCCAATTCCTATAAAATGATAGTTCATTTCTTTCTCCTGGACGCCTTGGTTATTTCTTTTTCTTCCTCTTCATTATTTAATCTTGCATATTCCATTATAACTTCAGCCATCGATTCCGAAGCGTCTTCTTTTCCAAATTCTTTGCTTTTTTTAGCCAAGAAAGCTAGCTCGCCGGGCTTTTCGAAAATAAGCTTTATCTGTCTTATAAAGACATCTCTTGATAAATCATCCTCGGTTAAAGTATAAGCTGCTCCAAACCTTGTTACAATTTGAGCATTTCTAAACTGGTGAGCCGAACTGCTAACGCCAAGAGGTATTAAAAGCATTGGCTTTCCTATTGCCGAAGCTTCGGATATGAAATTCTGACCGGCTCTGCCTATTACCAAATCGCTAACCGCAAAAGCATCCCGAAGCTCATTTGACAAAAAACTAAAAACTTTATATTTATTTTTAAGATCATCTTCTAATTGGGATTTTAAATATAAAAGCCATGATATATCATTATCGCCACAAACGTGAATTATTTGAAAATCCTTTAATAATTCCGAAAGTGATTCGGCGATTAAAGAATTAATAAAATGAGAACCTTGGCTCCCACCCACTATCAACAAAACCGGTTCTTTAATATTTAACTCAAAGACTTCTCTACCCTCCTTTAAGCTGCCTGTTAACATCTCTTTTCTTATAGGATTGCCGGTATAAACCACTTTAGCTCGCGGCAAATCGTGATAATAATTTTCTGGATAAGAAACCATTATCCGAGATGCAAATCGCGACAATATTCTATTGGCAAGCCCCAAAATGCTATCAGATTCGTGGATGATTATCGGATAATTTAAAGATGCCGCTGCAAAACCAATAGGCAGTCCGACATAGCCGCCTTTTATAAAAACAAGATCGGGATCATATTCTTTAATAATGGCCCGACTCTCAAAAAAACCCTTTATAACCTTAAAAAAATCAATCAAATTCTTAAAAATTGTTGTCGGATCAACAATATTTAATAGCAGGTTGTTATGATATCGGCGAAATTTTCCAGCAGAGACAAAATGATAATTCAAACCAAGTTGTGGAATAACCTTTGTCTCCATCCCTTCGCTGGAACCAATATATATTATGTCTTTAACGCCTTTTTTTTCTAGTTCTTCTACTACCGCTAAAGTAGGATAAATATGACCCCCAGTTCCCCCGCCAGCTACCAGAATTCGCATGAATAACCTCCTCTTTAGTATATTTGGAAATGTTTAGTAAAATACCGACTGCAAATAAAGAAAATAAAAGTGATGAACCGCCGAAACTAACAAAAATCAGAGGGACGCCGGTGAGCGGTAATATTGATACCATTGCTCCTATATTAATAAAGATTTGCACTAAAAACCAGGTAGAAATCCCGACTGCAACGAATCTGGAGAAATCATCCGGAGCATTTTTTGCAATTTTGTACCCTCTGATAATTAAGACTAGGAACAATCCCAGGATAAGAAGGGATCTTAAAAATCCTAATTCTTCGGCAATAATCGGAAAAATGGCATCCGTTGTAACTTCTGGAAGATAAAGAAATTTTTGCCTGCTTTGATTAAAACCAACGCCAAAAAGCCCCCCATTGCCAACCGCGATCAAGCTCTGAGTTATCTGATAGCCAAGTCCCGATGGATCTGCTTCGGGATTTAAGAAAACGGATAACCGAGCGAGACGATAGCTTTCTAGTTTAATAAGCCCCATAACGGCAAAGAAGCCACCAACCAAAAATGTCCCCAAGATTCTAAAATTGGCACCGGCAATAAAATAAATTACAAGCCCGGTTGCCGCAATGATTAAGGTTGTCGAAAGATTGGGCTGCATTAAAATTAGTACAGAAAGTGCCGCCAACATCAACATAAAGGGCAGAATTACTTCAAAAGTATTAATCTTAGCTAATCTCTGCTCAAACCATAACGAAAGATAAACAATAAAAGCTACCTTGATAGCTTCTGCCGGCTGAAAAGAGATTATTCCAAAATCTAGCCACCTCTGAGCCCCACCAGCGACTCTACCGGTAACTAAGACCAAGATCAGTAGGAATACCGTTATAGCAAAGAATTTTGTACCAATTTTACGCCAATGAGGATAATCAATCCTGTAAGACAAGGCCCAACCAAAGATACCTAATGCCAATGATGCTACTTGATGGTAAAGAAATTTAGTTGTAGTTTCGCCTCCTGTTACCGCATAGCTTTTTACAACCGAAGCAGAAAAAACCATAACTAAGCCTACTAAACATAAAATAAAAACCATTAAAGCTAAGATATAATCCGGCCGATGAGGTCGCGGCAATCTGGTTTGATAATTATTTCGATTGTTCACTATAGCTTACCTAATAAATTTAAGACGATACCAAAAACTGCAGATATGGCCCCGATAACCCAGAATCTCATTGTTACCTTCGGTTCCGGCCATCCCTTGGCCTCTAAATGATGATGAATCGGAGCAGAAAGAAAAACTTTTTTACCAAAAAATTTTTTAGAGATTAGCTGGATGATAACCGAAAGAGTTTCAAAAACGAACACGCTAGCGATAATTGGCAAAAGAAAAACGGTATCAGTAAGCATCGCCACCACACCTAAGGTTGCCCCCAGCGACACCGCCCCGGTATCCCCCATAAAAAATCTTGCCGGAAAAATATTAAACCAAGTATAAGAAAGTACCGCCCCCACAATAGACGCACAAAATGCCGCGATTCCATAATAACCTTGGAGTAAAGAGATGATAGAATAAGCCCCAAATGCCAATATTAGTAAGCCTCCCGACAGACCATCTAGGCCATCGGTTATATTTACTGCATTTGCCGCCGAGACCACCACAAGTATAAACAACGGAATGTACCAATATTTAATATTCACAACACCAATAATAGGAATATCAATAAAGGATCTGCCTAGCTTAAAATAAAACCAAAAAGCGCCTGCAAAACTGATGGCTAGAAGCCAGCCAATTTTTACTTTCGCCTTGATTCCTGCAATTCCGGCGCCTAATCCTTTTATATTAATATAATCATCAATAAGCCCTAAAATGCCCACAGAAACTAGCGCAAATAAGAGTAGCCAGGTCTGAGTCCTGTCAAAATTCGTCACCAACGTTATGATCGCAACAGGGATCCAAATTAAGATTCCAGCCATTGTTGGGATATGACGCTTGTGTTTGCTACTATGAAGACTCGAGTAAACCTCTGCATCTTCTTTCCCATTACTAATCCAAGTTGTAGTTCTGGCATTCTTCCACCACTTATTTTTATATGCAAAATAGGTAAAAAGCGGTGTTAGAGTCATTGATAAGGCAAACGTAATAAAAGCCGTCAAGCCCGCTCTTAAGAATTGCTGTAAGATAAATTGATCGATAAATAACATAACTTTTAAGATTTTACCCCATTTAACCCTTAATAACAATGTCCTACCATATATTTTGTCACTTTTCGTCTGGTGGAATTTGATAATACTTTAGCAGATTATCTGCAATATCGTGAAATACCGGAGCAGCAGTGGACTCCGCCCAGATAACGTCTTTGGGATTATCTATTTTAGCGAATATAACAAACCTTGGATTTGAAGCCGGCGCAAAACCTACGAAAGAACCAATTGTCTTGCTTTGATCGTAACCACCGTTTTTGGGGTCTGGAACTTGAGCTGTTCCCGTTTTTCCCGCAGTTTTATATCCCTGAACTTTTGCCTGTTTTCCATGACCTTTTTCAACTGTACTTACCATCATAGTTGTCAAATTTCTAGAAGCTTCTTCAGATATGACCCTCTTGATGGTTTCTGTTTGCTTTTTTAAATCTTTTTTGCCCTCTTTTACAAAAGAGTCAATTAGCCTTGGTCTTACTAGATTTCCCCCGTTAGCAACTGCTGACATCGCAGCCGTAATTTGAAGCGGCGTGACTGTAATTGCCTGGCCAAAACTCATCGAAGCATAGGCATGATCGTTAACGTCCTTGGGTTTACTAACATAACCTTCATCCTCGACACTAAGCTCGATCCCTGCCTTAGTGCCAAAACCAAATTTATTAGTAATATATTCGTAAAATGGTTCCTTGCCGATCTTTTGCATAATATAAGTTGTGCCCAAATTTAAAGACTGCTCCAAGATATAGCTCATCGAAACAATGCCATGAGCTTTCTGATCCGAATTCATTATTTTATGTCCGTCGATGACAATCTGACCCTTATCCTCAAATGTATCCTCCGGTTTAATTTTCCCGGAATCAAGTCCCGCCGCCATGGTGATTATCTTAAAAATTGAGCCAGGTTCATACTGCCTTAAAGTCTTATTATCAAAAAATCCATAATCAGTGATTTTCTGATAGTTATTTAAGTCTACATCCTCTTGTTTTAGCGCATAATTAGCCATCGCTATAATTCCACCCGAATATGGATCCATAACAATAACACTGCCGCCATCAGCTTTATGGCTTTCCACGGCTTTCTTAAGCACTTCTTCCGTATTCGCTTGAATATTTTTATCAATTGTTAATACTAAATCATCACCATCCTTAGGACTCACTAAAACATTGTCGCCATTAGCGATTCTGACTCCCGTAGCATCGGTTTCTGCCTTTAATTTACCGGGGACACCCGATAGCTCTTTATCAAAATCTTGCTCCAAGCCATACTGCCCTTTTCCATCCATGTTAACAAATCCCAAAACCTGAGCTAAAAGTGACTTTTCCGGCCAAAAACGCCAAGATTCAGGCACCAAGACCAATCCGTAAACATCGAGCTTCCCTATTTTTTCAGATTCTTCGTCGGTAAGCTTATGTTTTAAGGGTACATAATGATCTGAATTCGATAGCATTTCTAATATCTTATCTTTAGGAATGCCGATTATTGGCGAGAGCTTTTCTGCGGCTTCTCCCAAATCCCCTTTTTTCTTAATTTCATTTGGCACCGCATACAACAAATCAAGAGTGTTATTCATAGCGACAACAGATTTTCCATCATCCGAATACTTGTCCTTTAGGTATATTTTACCTCTCTTGGCGGGAAGCTCGGATTGCCTATAGTATTGGTTTTTTGCTAAATCGGCATAGTGATCGTGTCTTAAAATTTGCAAGAAAAAAAGGCGACCTCCCAAAACAAACATCGCAAATATCGCCATTAATTTAAGCAAAGAGATTCGTCTTTTTATATTATGATTTCCATAGCTTGACATCAATTTAGAGTTCAAAACACATTATTTAACCGCAACCGTAGAAGTCCAAGGAACATAGTTGATTTTCTTTACCGTCTCCAAGCTACTTGCAGTTGTGCTTCTTTGAATTTCGGTAATAGACTGGAGTCTGGCAACCTCTAATTCGAGCTTCTCGCTTTCTAGCTCTATTTCCGCCTTCTTCTTTTCTAGGGCCGCTAGATCATAACCCCTTACCGCCAAACGGCTAGACTGGGCTAAATATAAAAGAATTAGCACAACAACAATTGTTATAACCATAAATGACATGCTTACTGGACCTAAGATCATGCTTTTTTGATACTGTTTGTTAATCTTGGGATTTCTCTTCGAATTCAATTCTGCTCCTAAATTTTTATTTTTGTTTTTCTCTATGAAATAGAGTCCCTATATGAGGGACTCTATTATGGGACCTAAACCACCCTCCTGTAGCTTATGTCTTCAAGCATCTAGCAGTCAGATTTGTTTTTGTTTTTATTTTTTCTTCGCCATTTGGGCGAATCTTGTGGTGGAAAGTTTTGTGAAAGAGGTGGATTTTATTAAAAGAGATGGATTTTAAATTTTGAGGTGCATAGGATCTGACTCCTGACTGCTAGATGTCTTAAGACATATATTTTCTATTTAATTGTCAAGGTTCTTATATACCTAAATTTCCTAAATGCTCTGCAATTTCGTTGCTTTCTTTCTCGGTTTCCGCTTTGTAAGCTCCCCACTTATCCTGGCTCCAGATTTCTATCCGATTAAACAAGCCAGCGACAACAACTTCTTTGACTACGCCAGCATAATCTCTTAAATAAGCTGGTAAGATAATTCTACCTTGTTTATCAATATCTACTTCCATGGCTCCGGCTAACATCAGTCTAGAAAATGCCCTAGCGCTAGCTTGGCTAATTGGTAACTCGCTTAACCTTTCGGCCAGTTTTTGCCATTCGTCTTTTGTATAAAGAAACAAACAGCTATCCAAACCTCTCGTTACCACTGCCCCACCAGCAAGACTTGCCCTGAACTTAGAAGGAACCGCGAGTCGTCCCTTGTCATCTATATTATGCTGATATTCTCCGATAAACATTTATCCCCTTTTCAGGCAGGTTATCCACTATTTTCTACCACTTATCCCCACTTCCTACCACTTGAAACCATTATATACCACAAGCCCTCCCCCGGTCAACACTTTTTAATAAAAAACTTTTAAAAGATACTTAAATCTTTTGGAAAAATAAACAGCAACCGCTATACGTGATAACGATTGCTTAATGAATAATAAGCGTTGGCATTTATGTTGCTTGATCAAACTCTGATTCGGTAATCTCAGAAAGGAATCAAGAATAATGAATTAAGAGAGAATGAAGAATAAGAGAATATAGCAATAACTAGTTTTAAATTCTTAACACTTAATTCTAGACTCTTAATTCTTTATTCTATGGCTTTGTCGTATCTGCCAAACTTAACAAAACTTCTCCCCTAAATATTCTTTGAGGCTCCCAATCCCCACTCTATCTTGCTTCATTGTATCTCTATCCCTTACAGTCACAGCATTATCTTTAAGAGTGTTAAAATCTATTGTCACACAATACGGGGTGCCGATTTCATCTTGTCTTCTATATCTTTTGCCGATGCTCTGGGTTTCATCGTAATCGCACATATAACTGGTTTTTAGCAGATCAAAAACTTCTTTAGCTTTAGAAATCAGGTCTTCATTTTTAGAAAGTGGTAGGATTGCAATCTTGTATGGCGCCAATTCTTTTGGTAGCTTTAAAACGGTCCTTATTTCGATCTTATCACCAGACCCAATCTCTTCTTCCTCATATGCCGATAGCAAAGCCACTAACATGGTTCTCTCAACCCCAAAAGTTGGTTCGATAACATGGGGAATAAATTTCTGATTTGTCACTGGATCTACATACACTATATCTTCACCAGAAGCCTTTTCGTGATGACTTAGGTCATAATCGGTTCTATAAGCAAGCCCCCACAATTCTTTGGTTCCAAATGGGTATTTAAATTCAACATCGATTGTTCTTTTTGAATAATGAGCTCTCTTCTCGGCTGGAATCTCATGAAGATAAATATCTTCATCCTTAAGACCAATGGCTTTAGCAAATCTTTGCATCTCCTTTAGCCAGAACTCGAAACTCTTTTCCCAATCCTTGGGATTTATAAAATATTCGATTTCCATCTGCTCAAATTCTCTGGTTCTAAAAACAAAATTACCAGGCGTCACCTCATTCCTAAAAGCCTTGCCAATCTGTCCAATTCCGAATGGTATTCTTTTTCTGGTAGAAGCTAAAACATTTTTAAAATTAACAAAAATTCCCTGAGCTGTCTCCGGTCTTAAATAAGCCGCCGATTTAGTATCCTCGACAACCCCAATATATGTTTTAAACATGAGACCAAATGACCTGGCATCCGTCCAGTTTATAGATTTGCAATTGGGACAAGCAATCTTATCCTTTTGGATAATTCTAGATATTTCCTCTAAGGATTTTCCCTCTACGTCCTCCCCAGTTGTGTCTTCAACAAGATGATCTGCCCTGAAACGAAGCTTGCAATTTAAACAATCAACCAAGGCATCTGCAAAGCCGCCAACGTGACCAGAAGCCTCCCAAACTTTAGGATTTAAAATAATAGCGCTATCAAGACCAACCATGTCCATTCTTTCCTGAACAAAGTGCTGCCACCATAGCTTTTTGATATTATTTTTAAGCTCAATACCCAAAGGCCCAAAATCCCATGTATTAGCAAAGCCGCCATAAATTTCTGACGATGGATATATAAAGCCTCTTTGCTTTGCAAGGGATTGAATTTTCTCCATCGTCACTTTTTCTGTTTTTTCCATGAGAACTCCTTTAAAAATCAAAAAAATCGGTATTTCTTAACTCTTCAAACGCTTCTTCATCTAATTTTCCTAGGCTAACTAGATATTCCAAATCTTGAACAAAATCTTTATACAACGCATGGAATAGCTCCAGGTTTTCTTCTTTTATCACCGAAAAGGCCCTAAAGTTTTCAGAAACCCATTCCTCGACTTCCCTTTCAGTCATCATCTTGCCTTCTGTCTTAGAAGGGTTATTTAGCATTCTGTCTGGCACGTCGCAACCCCAAAATTCGTAATCCTCAACATTCCAAGCTAGTTCGCTTTTTCCTGTCGGATACTTTTTTTTCCAAGCATCTTGGCGCTTTGACTTTTCCTTTTGCATGTGCCTTATTTTACTCTTTTTTAGCTTCCAGGTCAATTTATAATATTTACTTTGGCAATAAATTGCTTAGATTTTAAAGACCGATGAAGTATCTTTTCGATGTACGATTCATTAAATTTTTTAATTTCCATAAGCAGTTCGTCCAAATTGGAAACCTTTATGATAATGTCTTGATCAAATCTAAGCATCATTCTCATAAGCTTAATAGCATTATCACTTACGGCATATGCTTCTGGATCTTTTCTAAAACAATCGTGGCACAAAACCCCTCCAAAATTCTTGCTTAGGCTGCATTTTCCAGGATCTAAAGATTCATGGCAATTAACGCAAGACTCCAGTTCCGGGCCAAAGCCAAGTTTTGAGAAGATTCTAATTTCAAAGATACTTAATGCTAATTCGGGACTTATTTTAAGACCGTTTAAAGCCTTAATAAATTCTCTATAAACCGCAGGGTTTGGCTCCCTATCGGGAATAATCTTATCTAAAATCTCTGCCAGATAATAAGCCTTGCCCAACTTTCCTAAATCTTCTCGTAAAAACAAAAATCTTTCCTTTGTTTCTGCCGAACACAAAGTGTCAAAGTTCTTCCCCTCTGCAAACATAAAATTATTTAAATAAAAAAGATCGAGGCTGCCAGCCATTTTGCTCTTAATTTTTCTAGCTCCTTTGGAAATCACGGTTATTTTACCTTTTGCAGGAGTAAAAACTTTAAGAAGTAAATCTGCTTCTTTAAAGCTGGATCTTTTTATAATAATTCCTTCTGTTTTATACGTCACTTAGAGGAAGAACCTTTCTTATCTTTTCTACGACCTCGTCGGGAGTGTGCCTGGATTTAATCAGATAATCTCTAACGCCAAGGGCATAAATAAGCTCCTGATTCATGTCGATCTTAGCTTCTCCGAGATTTGTGAGCATGATTACCGGAATCGATCTATAATCCGGAATCTTTTTCATTTCCTTTAAGACTTCGAAACCATTTACATCCGGCATCAGTATGTCTAAAAGAATTAAATCTGGTACTAATTTCCCCTTCAACTTCTCTAGAGCTTCCTTACCGGAATGAGCTAATTCTACTCTGTAGCCCTCCATTTCCAATTTGGTCTCATACATCTCCACCAAAATGATATCATCTTCGACTAATAAAACTGTTTGTTTCTTTGACATTATGCCTCCTCTAAAATTAATTATATAATGGCAAGGTAAAAGTAAAATTCGAACCCTTGCCTTTTTCGCTTTCGGCCCAGACTTTTCCTCCCTGCGTTTCAACCAGACTCTTAGTGATATAGAGTCCCAAACCCGAACCGCCGGCCTTAACACTAAGCTCATTTTGAATTCTACTAAACTTTTTGAATAATTTATCCATATCAAATTCCGAAATTCCGACTCCCTGATCCTTTATACTTACCTCCGCCATCCCCTCATCATTTATTTTTACATCAACTCTTACTTTCGATCCGGCTTGACTATACTTAATAGCGTTACCAATAAGATTATATAGGATTTGTTTAAGCCGGTCAGCATCCGCCGAAACATTAGAAAAATTCTGAGGAATGTAAACTCTCACCCTAATATTTTTTGAGAGACTCTTTATGGTAAGTTCATCTATAACTTCCTGAAGCACTCTATTTAAAGAAATAGGTTTAATAGTTACAGATACCTTTTCAGTCTCGATCCTATTAATAACTAAAAGATCTTCGACAAGCAAAACCATTCTTTCTGTACTTTGGTAAACTCGATTTAAAAAATGAAGCTGTTTTGCTTCCAAGTCTCCAACATCACCCTTAATAATCATCGAGAGAAACCCTTTAATGGCCGTTAATGGAGTACGAAGCTCATGAGAAACAATCGAGGTAAAATCTTTTTTCAGTTGATCGACTTCTTTTAGCTTCGTAATATCTCTTACGGTTATTATAATAAGCGACTCGCGCTCTATTTCTTTTTTAAGAACAGATAACGACACCTGTCCCCAAAACTCGCTATTGTCTTTTCTTTTAAGAACAATTTCTATAGTCTCACTCTGATAATTTTTCTTCTCAATTTTTTGTAAGGCTTCGGAAATTGGACAATTTTTACAAATACCCTTACTATCAACTTCAAGCCCGACATAACAATGAAAATCTTTTCCAAGCATTTCTTCTTCTTTATAGCCTACCATCTTTTCTAGGGCCGGGTTAGCAGCCAGTATTTTCCTGGTAGTTTTATTCACCACCAACACCCCATCACCGGTATGGTCAAAAACCGCTTGCCACTTTTCTTTTTCGAGCAATGCCTCTTTTTTCTGATTTTCAATATCAGTTACGTCTCTAAAATTGCTGGTGACACCAATAATTTTATTGCCGCGTTTAATTGGCGACAATCTAGTCTGTAGCGTTCTTGTTTCTTTAGAAAGCTTAAGACTAGAAAAATACTCTTGAGTTTTGCCGGTCTCAACCACTTTCGAAAAAACTTCATTCGGGTCTCTTTGTGAATCAACGCGTTGATTAAAATGTGCGCTTTGATTACTTAAGTAGTCTTTTCTAATTAATCCCCTGATATCCTTTTTCATTCCTAATATCCGCTCTGCCGCTTTATTATAATCAATTACCTTCCCTCCTATATCAAATAAAATCAGCCCGTCCTCGATAGCATCTTGAACCGTCTCCAGCTTTAATTTCTCGGACCTTATTTTTCGAATTAGTTTTTGGTTATTAATTGCAAAAGCTATTTGAGAAGCAAGGAGGGATAAGATATAAATTTGTTTGGCATTAAAAAGATTTTTGCCGTCACCGTAAATAGTTAGAACACCAACTAATTCGTCATTAATAATCATTGGCGCCGAAGCCATCGAAACAACATTTTCTTTTTCCAATTCTTTTTTCATTGATAGCGGCATGTCCTCTAATTCATGAATGTTGCTAGCCATCATTACCTTCTTATTGGAGATTGCTTTCAAAATAGGGCTGCTCTTAATCGAATTAAATGGCAACTCATGCAAACTATCTTTAGAAAAACCGCTTACCGCCATCTTCTGTGAAATCCCGCTTTCAAAAAAAATAACACTGCTTTTTTTGACTCCCGTAAGCTTAGTTATTTTGTCTACCGAAAGCCTTAAAATTTCATCAACGCTATAACCAAAAACATTAATCTTAGTACTCTCTTGAATTAAAAGATCTACTTCTTCTCTGGTTAGATCGGGGGTTTTAGTTCTTGTCATGTCCCTAAACTACTCTAACTAGCCCAAAAATTCAATCATAAGCAAGATAACAGAAATGAATATTGGACAATAATTAGACTTCCGGCTTAATTATAAAGCTAGCCAAACAATCCATTTTTTAATTTTTATTTGTAATTTTGAGTTTTGACTTTTGAGTTTTGAATTGGTTAGATAGTAAGTAATGCTTTATGAATATTAAAAAGATCATTAATAGATTTTTAAACAGAGGGTAAAATAAAATATGTTCCCGCTTCGTGACAATATTCCATCTCGAAAACTTCCGTTTGTAACCATAGGAATAATCTTAATAAATATAGCCGTATTTGTTTATGAACTTTCTCTGGGTAATTTGGGATTAGAAGAATTTGTTCTTTTGTACGGATTAGTACCAGGCAACGTTGATTTTAATAACACGGAGACGCTTTACCCTTTTATTTCAAGCGCCTTCTTGCATGGCGGCTGGCTTCATATTATTTCCAATATGTGGTTTTTATGGGTATTTGGAGACAATGTCGAAGATTATTTTGGACATTTTAGTTTTCTTTTTTTCTACATCCTGTCCGGCATTGCGGCTGCTATTGCCCAATACATAATCGATCCTACATCAACAATTCCGATGATTGGAGCATCCGGCGCAGTAGCCGGAGTTCTTGGAAGTTATCTGTTACTGTTTCCGCGTTCCAAAGTCCTTACCTTGGTATTTATCTTTATATTTATTACCGCAATAGAAATTCCCGCCCCTATCATGCTGGGTCTTTGGTTCGCGCTCCAGGTTTTAAGCGGAATTGCATCACTCGACACCGGCCTAGTTGTAGGAGGTCTCATTGCCTATTGGGCACACATTGCCGGCTTTATTTACGGCCTAGTTATAGCAGCGATAAGTAAATTTTCAAACCCTAAAGTTTAACCTCTCATACACAAGTTTTTTATAGAAATAACTAGTTTTAATGAACCTCAGGCTCGCTATACTTTTTTTATGACAATAAGAAAAAAAGCAAAAAATTTAAATGAAAAAGAAAAGGAAATTTTAAAAAAAGACCGAGAAAATGATTGGGAGCTATACCGGACATCAGGAGGCCAAGAGATTCTTGAAGACTTAGAAAATCCCGAAGTAGACATCAATCTATATGCTGACGATCTCGATGCCGGCTGGAAATACGATGTAGAAACTGGTGAAGAAACGATATCAGGCACCGTACTTACTCCGGATAAAGACCAAATAGACGAAATTGGAAAAGGCATTGGCCTGACATACGACGTCGACGAAGAGCTAGATGCAGATAAAAAAATTAAATGGAAAGAGGCTCAGAGGTGGGAACCCCCAGAGCCGGAAAAGGAGGACAGATAGTGTTTCTAACAGGAGCTTTTAAAATTGCTAGAATCTTTGGAATTGATATTGAGATTGATTACTCCTGGCTTATAATATTTTCTCTTGTTACCTGGACCCTCTCAACCGGTTTTTATCCGATAAATTTCCCGGAGCTTTCTCTTAATACAAACATTATTCTAGGCACCGTTACTTCCATTGTTTTTTTTGCCTCCGTTATTTTTCATGAATTAGCCCATTCCTTAGTCGCAAAAATAAACGGCCTAGAAATTCATAAAATTACGTTGTTTTTGTTCGGTGGTGCCTCGCAAATTGCCGAGGAGCCTCAAACTGCTAAAGTAGAGTTTAAAATGGCGGCTGCCGGCCCTTTATCAAGCCTTTTTCTAGCTGTTTTATTCTGGGTTGTCTCTTCTTCTTTTGCTAATTTATTACCGATTTATCGCCTTCCCCTATTATTTCTTGCCGAGATAAACTTAATTCTTGCCATATTTAATTTAGTGCCTGGATTTCCAATGGATGGCGGCCGGATACTTAGATCTATTATTTGGCATATTACAAAAGATTTCTACAAAAGCACTCGGATTGCCGCAGCCGGAGGCAAAATAGTCGCCTTTGGCCTCATCGCCTGGGGAGCTTCCAGAATTATTTTGGTTGGCGACATTTCCGGAACTTGGATGATTCTTATTGGCTTTTTCTTAAATCAAGCGGCCTCCTCCTCTCTCCAACAACTTAAAATAAAACAAGTCCTTCAAAAAATTGAAGTCAAAGAATTGATGGAAAATCCGATCTCTATTCCCTCTGGATCCCCAATTTCAGAAGGAATAAGAGATTATGTCACAAAGTTTAAAACTGACAATTTTCCCGTAACTAAGAATAATCAAGTAATTGGTATCGTTGACTTAAATGATGCCAAGTCTGTTCCCGAAGATAAATGGGATGAAACTACTATCGATAAAATAATGAAGCCCATCGATAGCTCTTATGTGGTAAGCGAAGAAGATAAGGCATTAAAAGCACTTTCTATAATGGATGCCAAGCATATAAGTAAAGTACCGGTCATAAATAAGTTAAATAAATTTGTCGGACTTATAACCGATCAGGGATTAGATTATTATTTGACTCTCGAGCTTAAACCATAAGAATTCACTTGAATTATTTTTCCCAACTACCTATAATTTAGCTATGATCAAAGTGTTAATTATAGAAGACGATACAGCTCTTGCCAAACTTTATGAAACCAAATTTACAAAGGAAGGTTTTACGGTTTTTATTGCAAATGACGGTCCATCCGGCGTAAGACTTTCAAAAGAAAATGCACCCGATATTATACTCTTAGATGTCATGCTTCCCCTAATGAACGGCTTCCAGGTCCTAAAAAAAATCAGAAAGAATAAAGACACTAAAAAAATTCCCGTCATTATCTTAACGAATTATGGCGAAATGGATAACGTTACTGAGGGTTTTTTACAAGGCGCAACCGAGTTTATGGTAAAGGTAGAACACACACCTGAGGAAGTAGTAGATACTGTCACCCAGATTCTAGAAACAAATGGCAGTATTGTAGGCGAAGCTTTTAAATCCTAAGATATTACTCTTTTTCCTCCGCCATGCCACACTGCCCTTCTTCCATCTGCTCTCCTTCCTCGATGATCCCTTTAACCGTTTGACCGCCAACATGGCCTGCTTCTTCGGTGGTCCATTCCTCATGAGGCTTCTTTTCTAGCCCTTCCTTTATTTCAATGTCTTCAGCAATTCTTTTGGAAACATTTTTTTCTTTTTGCATATAAACACTCCTCTCTCTTAGTAACTTTACTTTAATTAAAACTTTTAGAGGGTAATTTTAAAACCTCAAATCTTACAAAATTTCCAAAATCTTACCTTGTAAATTCGTCAATCCACCGAATTTCATCTCTTAGAGTTGTCTGATCTCCGTGACCCGGATAAATCACTGTTTGAGGCAAGAGTTTTAAAAGACTTTTTAAAGAAATAATCATTTCTCTATGATCAGAAAAAGGCAAATCAGTTCTACCGCAGGTTCCCTTAAATAATGTATCTCCCGAAAAAAGATTGTCGCCAAATAAAAAACATACCGACCCTTTAGTATGCCCGGGCGTTTTAATTACTTTTCCGCTAAAACCATCAATCTTAACAGTATCTGTAAGATCATAATCCGGTTTTGGCGGTTCGGGAATAGAAATACCAAGAACTTCCCCATGCTCTTTCGCCACCCGATATTCATCGAGAGCCTCATTCTGAAGATAAATCGGCACCTTAAGCTTTGCTTTTAAATCCTGCAGGGCTCCAATATGGTCAAAATGGCCGTGAGTTAAAAGAATAGCTTTGGGAAATACTCCGTTAAGCGTTGCGATTATCCTCTCGGCCTCATCTCCCGGATCAATAATTAAAGCAGCGTTTTCTTTTATAAGTAAATAACAGTTTGTCCTCAAGGGACCAACTTTAAGGGTTTTGATCTGCATGAGATTATTTTAACAATTTAATTCCTCTTCCTCAACATCTTCCACCTGTGCCGTGTATGTTTCGCATTCCGCTATTTTAGAAGCGCCGGTATGAATATGAACATAAATATGTTTGGCAACACAATGAGGATTTGTACCATCTCTGTTATTATATTCACAATCTGTAGCCGAACAGCCTATATCGACTCTCTCCTCCATCAATTTTTCACCCCCTCCCTTTTTAATAAAAATAAAAGAAGCGCCGATAGAAATCAACAGCGCCATAAAAAAATTTCTTCTTATTTTGCAAAAAATATTGAGTAAATAGCAAAACCAATACCAGGAAGTCCGACCACAAGAAAAAATAGCCAAAAGCTTTTTTTAGTAAAAAAAGCGAGAATATGCCCGATAGAAACAATGATTCCCAATATTATTATTCCCAAAAAAGAAAAATACACTTTGCTTGAGAGGTTTTTCGCAAAGTTATTTAAGGCCCATAAGAAGCCGGAAGACATAAAAACCGGTAATAAATAATTAACAACCATACTAATAAGGCTTCTGGTCTCAACGTCTTTTGTGTTTATTTCGCTCGAAAACTCATTGGTTTCTACGAGTTCGCCGCTTTTTCCAAACATCTGAAGGTCTTTTTTAGTTTGCGGATCTAAATCGAATTCTCCCATAGCCCAATTTTAGCATACATTAACCCTTGCAACAAAAAATTTCAAACGCCTATGTAAAAACCTATTTTAGATCTTCTAACGATAATTCTTCAATCTTATCCTTAAGCCATTTGCGCGTCTTGTCAGCTTTTTCCTTAGCCTCTTTCACCAAAGTGAACCTCTCGTCCTCTTCCTCCTCCGACAATTCCTTTAAAATAGACCAATTACGATAATTTAAGGCCTCTAGCAAATAGGCTTCATATATTACTCTTAGAGCCTCATTATTACTAAAGACCCCGGCCTCAATAACCGCTTCAAAAGCTTCATTGAGATCATAAGAAATACTCTCTACGTTATCAATCAACTCTCCTCCTAAAGCCTCCAGCATCCCGCTTAATGTAGCCAGTAGCTCTTTTGAGGTATTTGCAAAACTTACAAATTTATTTAAAATCTCTTCATTTGGCGCTAGCTCGCCATGAATTTGATAATTATTTAGAACAGCAGTTTCGACAACAATCATCTCATTTATCTTTGAGATCACTTTCGATTCATTCATACGGCTTTACTCCCTAATATCTAAATAAATTATCATTTCCTAGAAAAAATTAAATCAGCCAAAATCACAACCTGGCTTCGTAATCATTAAATGAGAAATTATTATAGAATTTAAGTTAAAGCCTTGAGCTTTTCTTTCTTTAAGTACATAGCTTTGGCAAAAGAAGCTTCGTAACCATCCGCATTATGTTTTATCGAAAAAATCTTTTCTACCCTGTCTCTAGGCAACTCCGACGCAATCCGCTTTGCTCTTGGATAATATTTAGCAACCCGATCGATATATTTAACCTGCGATTCGGTAACTTCGAGATCATTTTCATCAAGCCTCAGATCATCAACTGGCACCAAAACTCCGGAACCATTTACTACTTCGGTTAAAGCACCGAGAGAAGGCGCCATCACAGGCGTTCCGCAAGCCATAGACTCAATCGCCACCAGCCCAAATGGCTCGGCCCACAAATTTGTCATCAAAGTAGCCTCTGCATTCTGAAAAAGCTGCACTTTTTCTTCAAATGACACCAGACCCAAGACTTCATCCTTTGGCCCCAAATTATCCTTTATAAATTTATCAAAATAATCTTTTTCGTGCTTTTCGGCAATTTTTCCGGCCATTTTGATTGGCATATCCAGTTTATGAGCTACTTCCAAGGCAATATGAGCGCCTTTTTCCATGCAAAACCGTCCTAGCCACAAAAGATAATCCCCTGTTTTGTTTGGATCAATTGAATAGAGACCGGTATCCAAGGCATTATAAACTGTTCCTAAATGCTGGCCTTTTTCAATATAAGGAGTAAAACGTTTTGCCTCGTCATGGCTGATGCTTACGCAAAAATGTCCATTATCAGTTAACGTCTCAACCAATCCCACAAGATGATCTTTCGGCGGATAATGAAGGGTCTGGATAACCGGAATATCACCGGTATCAATAAGCTCAACCGGATCCAACACAATATCTGCTTTAAACAAGAAACGTGAGTGATTTTGCCGCATTACCTGAGCATGAACCGCTAACGTATGATCCCAAATGACATCCGGGTTTTCGGCAATTGCCATCTTATAAGCTAAGGCATTAGCCTGTTTTTCTGTTTCAAAAGAGACGCTTTGACCAATTGCTCCCTCTGCTGTTGGAACTAGCTTAGCCGAAGTTTGAGAATCACCTGAGGCAAAAAGATAAACATCATGACCCCTTTTGACTAACTCTTCCGTAGCCAGAGAAACTACCAACTCAATACCGCCATACTTTTGGTTTTTACCCAAAATCGGTATTACTGTCGGAGCGATTACGCAAATTTTCATAAGTCCTCTTTATTAGTGGACTAATTATAGCTCTTAAGTTATTTTTTTGCAAAGGGAAAAAATGGGCCCCTACCTAATTTATAATAATAAATGTTGACACTAGAACAATCGTTCTATAATATTAACTTATGCAAGAGATATATGAGCAAAGGAAAAGACTCCTCAATAAATTTTATGATGAAAATAAGCGCCTGCCTAGCTATTCAGAAATGCTTAGCTTATTCTCTTTAAAGTCCAAAAATACTATTGCCTACTTAATCCAAAAACTGATAGATGACGGATTTCTTGAGAAGGACCAAAAAGGGCGACTTATTCCTAAAAAACTATTTTCCGGCATTAAGCTATTGGGAACGGTAGAAGCCGGCTTCCCTACCCCCGCCGAAGAAGAGCTGGCTGATACCATTACTTTGGACCAATATTTAATAACCAAAAGAGAAGCCACTTTTCTTTTAAAAGTTTCCGGCGAGTCTATGACTGGCGCCGGAATTTGCCCGGGCGACTTGGTTTTAATAGAAAGAGGCCGGACTCCAAAACATGGCGACGTGGTGGTAGCTGAGGTTGATGATGAATGGACAATAAAAACTTTTGAGAAATTGGGCGGACATATTATTTTAGTCCCCGCAAACCCCAAATTCAAAACCATTGTCCCCAAAGAAAGCCTAAATATCGCCGGAGTAGTCGTAGCAGTGGTAAGAAAATACCATTAGAAGTTAAAAATGTCTTGGCAGAAGGATAATGAACAACAATTTTACTCAGGCTCGGCAATCATCCATCTGGATGCAGATTCTTTCTTTGCCTCATGCGAACAAGCTATCCATCCGGAATACAGAGGCAAACCGGTTATTACCGGCAAAGAGAGAGGTATTGTTTCGGCAGCTAGTTATGAAGCAAAGAGACTGGGAATCGGCCGCGGCACTCCCCTCTTTGAGGTTAGAAAGATCTGCCCCAACGCCATAATTGTCCCATCAGATTATGAGACTTACAGCCTCTTTTCTAAAAGGATTTTTACCATCATGCGCCGCTTCAGTCCTATTATTGAGGAATATTCAATAGACGAAGCCTTTGCCGATATCTCGGGTTTAAGGCGCCCCCTAAACATGTCTTACCCTCAAATTGCTCTCCGGATAAAAGAAACTGTCGAAAAAGAGCTTGGAATTACCGTTTCTGTAGGCCTTGCCCCCACCAAAGTTCTAGCTAAAGTCGGCTCCAAATGGAATAAACCATCAGGTCTCACCATAATCTCCAAAGAAGATATCCGTCTTTACTTAGAAAATTTACCAGTAGAAAAGGTTTGGGGTATCGGACCCCAAACCACCAAACATCTAAATAAACACGGTATTAAAACGGCTCTCGAATTTGTTAAAACCCCCTACCCTTGGATCAAGGCAAATCTTACCAAACCCCATGTCGAAATCTGGCTGGAACTTCGAGGCGAAAGCGTGTACCCGGTAAGCTCAGAGCTAAAGGAAGATTACTCGTCCGTTAGTAAATTTAAAACATTTACTCCCCCATCTAAAGACAGAAACTTTATATTCTCCCAGCTTTCTAAAAACCTAGAAAACGCCTTTATAAAAGCCCGTCGCCACAACCTTGCCACCCAAAAAATAGTAGCCATTTTAAGAACCCAAGAATTTAAACATGCTTCCTTAGAAGCAAAGCTTAACAGACCCACTTCTTTCCCAAACGAAGCCATTCCGATGGTCAAAAAAATGTTTGAACAAATTTATTATTCAGGGACTCTTTACCGAGCTACAGGAATCATCTTATTAAGCCTTGAAGAAAATAATTCTACTCAACTTACTCTCTTTGAGGACCCGTTAAAGTTTGGGAAGATCGAAAAATTATATGCCTCTATCGATGAACTAGCGACTCGCTATGGCAAACACACCATTTTTCTAGGGTCTAGTTATTATGCTAATAATCTCAAATCCCACCTAAGCGAACGTGGCGACATTCCCGATACTCAAAAAACTAGGATCGGGCAAGTTAACGAACGTAAGTTTTTGAACTTACCAATATTTATGAATAAATTAGATTAAAAAATAAAACCGTTCAGGTACACGTTGATAAACTAAACCCCCAACTAATACTCAAAATCGGATTAGCACGTAATGCTCGCTCTTTTTAGAATTTTAATGGACTCTAGACGAATTTTAAAATCAAGATCATTGCTGCATCGAAACACTTGAAAAATAATTACTTTTTGTTTACAAACATCCCTGCAAATAGGTTGATAAATCCAATGGTCATTAGAATCTGAGACAACACTACCAGACTATCATACCTAACAGCAACCATTAAGGGGCCTGATACACTAATCATAAAGAAAGCCGTCCCCATAAAAAAATAATGGCTCCTTTCGCGTTTTGGTGCCTTAAGACCGGTACTAAAAAAGATGAAGCTGGTTGGTACCCACATCATAAGAGCGCCTATGTAGAGCGTCCAGGAAGATACGGGATTTAGATTCCAATATATAATTCCGGCATCATTTAGCAGTGGCCTCGGCAACATAAAAATATTAAGCATGATGCTCAAAAAAGTAATAATTAGAAGCGCAACAAAAGGGATTTTTGGATTGATCTTTGGATATTTCATTACAAAGGGAATCTTGATGCCAAAAGAAAAGCTTAAATAAAGAAAGGCATCGCCTATAATCTTAAGCCAACTAAACAAAAAGGGATTTTGGTTATAAAACAAGATAGCTACAGTAAATACTAAATACGAAGAGGTTAAGATTAAAATAGTCGGCAAAAAAATATTAACAATTTTATTTTCAGGATCTTTCTTTTTGGCGCTCCTAAGCTTGTAATAAAAAACCCCGAGAATAACCGTGTCTATTAAAAAAACTAATCCGGAAAATGAAAACATTTTCATACCGCAATGTCTCTCTTAGTAAACCAGAACAGCCCGAGTAAAGTGAATAACAGCGCCGTTCCTAAAAATACTGGATAAGCCAGCTTATCGATTTGGGTATGCACTAACGCTCCGGTAGCATTGTAATAATAAAAGAAAGAAGCGTAATGCAAATCTTTTAAATTATCCTTTAAGTTCGCCACAATATTTAAGACATACATTAAAATGAGTATTCCGCCGGTTAAAAAGTAAACTTTACCTTTATCCGAAAAAATGCTGGCAAAAAAAGAAGCGATACTAAGAACGGCCAGGCCGAAAATAAAGCTTAAGAAAGATGCCACAAAGTATGAATTTAAGTTATAGTCTATTCCAAAAAACGCAGCAATCGGAACAATCGAGATAATCGGAATTACCGAAAAAATAAGCATCCCAAAAACTCCTGCCAAATATTTGCCAAAAAATATCTTAGCCCTCGAAACCGGCTGAGAAAGCACAATTTCTATTGTTCCTTTTTCAATTTCACCGGCAATTGCCGTTCCGGGCAAAGAGCAAGCTAAAATTACCGCCATTATAGGCCAAATGAAGCTAAAAAACTCTGTAGCTATAAATCCCTCTAAACTAGAAAGCATCGTCTGGACGCTATCAACGCCAAAAGCCTTCATCATCGATTCCGGATAGGCTTCCATCGCCTGAATTAATTGTTCAGAAGATTTTTGAATTGATGGAAACAGAGCCACATACATTAATGCAAAACCAACTGCGGAGACCGCAAAAGCCGTTATTGCTATTCTTTTATTTTTAATTGTTCGCCAGAGAATTGGAAACATTTTCTTTCCTTTCGTAATATTCTAAGAAAATATCTTCTAAACTTGCATGATTTATTTCGACGTCTTTAACCTCATATTTAGAGATCTCTCTTAAAATCTGATTAATATCCCCTTTTACGTTTAAGACGAGACCGCCTGGTACTTCTTTTTGTATGCTTATACCATCACCCTTAAAGCTACTTTTACTAAATTTACCGGCAAAAGATACATTTACAACATGAATCTTTTTGCCTTTTAAGTTTTGGATGTTTTCGGTGGTAATCATCTTCCCTTGTTTAATAATGCCAACTCGACTGCAAACTCTTTCTACCTCCGCCAAATTATGAGAAGACATAAAAACCGTTCGGCCCTTTTCGCTAAAGCTCTTTATAACATCATAAACGGCGTTTTGAAGCAGCGGATCTAGAGCTGTTGTCGGCTCATCAAGGATTAAAACCTCGGGTTCCGACATAAAAGCTAAAATTAAACCCAACTTTTGTTTATTTCCCGAGGAAAGATTTTTTACTTTAATCTTAGGATTATAATCAAAATCCTTTGCAAGTTTCAATAGACTTTTTGATTTACCTCTAATATTTTGGATAAACTCAAAATGCTCTTCTCCGGTCCAGTTTTCGTAAAGCCGAACATCACCAGAGAGATAACCAATTTTACCTTTTAACTCTTCGGAATTTGCCTGCGTATCAAGCTCTAAGACAGAAATGTTGCCGGCCGTTGGCCGCACAAAATCCATAATACAACGTATAGTGGTAGTTTTGCCGGCGCCGTTTGGCCCTAGAAAACCAAAAACCTCGCCCTTCTCTACATCAAAACAGATGCCTTGAACCGCCTTTGTATTCCCATAATGCTTCTCTAAATTTTTAACTTCTATAACTGCCATCGATCCCTCTTTTATCGTTTTTGTTACTTAAACATTTTTTCACCTTTTTTAAAAAAAGTCAAAAAGATAAAAAGATAAAGAATTGCATAATTTGGCTTATGCTTGCCAAAAATTGTTATTTTGAATATAATTGTCACAAACCTTGGCTGCCAGCCTTTTAAAAATAAGATCGGGAGGGATTAGAATGGTAAAATTTAAAACTGGTAGTTCCTCAATACCACGAGGCGTAGAAATAACAGTGAGCGATATTACCGAAAGCATCAAACTTTTTAACGGCACAATGTACTTATCAAAAACAGATGCTCTCATTTTGTTGGCAATATATGCAGCATTAAATATTGATAATATGGAGAGCTTTACTAAGGCCGTAGAAATCATAAAAGATGCAAAGACTAAGAGAAAACAAATTCCCGCAAAAGCGCTAAAACTCCTAGCAAATAGTATTACCACCAAAATCAAGAGACAAAAAACCGCTTGAAATACCAAGCGGTTTTTCTCTTTTATCTATCTATTAACAATCTTTCTTTTTTGCAATTTCCGAGAGGACTTTTTCTATTTTTTGATGTAAGTCCGCTAAGGTTCCATCATTCACAATTTCATAATCAGCCATGGCGATTGATTCAGATATTATTTGTGCATTGGGATTTAAATTAACCATTTCCACCTCTTCTTGAGCCTTAAACTTTTCGAATGTTACATCATCACCCAACCTACCGCGTGCCTTAAGCCTCTTATAACGAATCTCTATCGGAGCTAAAACTGCGATAATAAAACCACCTTTTTTCTTAACTGCATCAACTTCGTGAGGATTTCTTAGGCCGCTAACCACTAATTTGTTAGCCTCTTCTTCAAGCGCAAGCCTGGCCAGATAATCAGCCCCGTGCTCTGCTCTTAAAAAATTAGCAGTTGATCTTTCCAAATCTCTATCTATTGTACCAAGCTGATGCTCCATAATATAAAACCTAAGCAAATCTCCGGTAGCAACATGAACAAAACCATGCTCCTCTACTAAAAAGGCAGATACAGTATCCTTACCACTAGACAACTCGCCTGTTATTCCGATAATAACATCGTAAAGATCTTTCATTCTACTTACCTTTCATCTTTTTATACACTTCTATTGCCTCCAAGGTTGTTTGATTAACATTTTCCGGAAGGTCATTGATATTAAACCAGCCAATCTCATCAATTTTATGTGGTTCCATATTGGTAGGCTTGCCATTTACAATCTCTGCCAGATAATTAAATCCAATCCAATGCTGTCCCTCATTTTTTATAATGTGATCACTATAACCTAAGAAATCTAGAATTTCAATTTCGATTCCAAGCTCTTCTTTAGCTTCCCTCTTTATGGCATCCTCAACCCTTTCATTAAACTCAACTTCTCCTCCCGGTTTCTGCCAAAACCCGACTTCATTTTTCGAGCTTGCCCCTCTTTTAAGTAAAAGTGTTTCGTTTTTATCGTTTACGATGAGCGGACCGCAACCGACCCCAATATAATCTTTCCCTGCCTTCATTATTATTCTTCCCTCTTTTTGTAAGTCGTTTCATGAGGATCTAAAATTAGCGGATAGACATCCAAGGCGATCTCCTCATAAGGGTGAACTTTATTTATCGCCCTTATTACTTTATCCAAATTTTTTTTAAAGCAAACTGTTTCGATTCTTTCTTCCGCTACTTCTTCCAGCCTCCCCACCTCGCCGATTGATGGATTGGCGCCCTTAAGAGGAAGAAATCTACCGGTACCTTTAACCGAAAAACTGCAATACTTATAATTACCAATTAGTCCTGCACCCGCCTTGCCCATAGCTTCTCTAACCACATTGGCATGCGTTTCTGGAACAAAAACAACTATTTTAACGGCTTCATCTGAATTCATGCACTCATGTTAACAAAAAATGCCCAAATGGGCAATTTTGTTTATCTTGGATAGGTTTTTGCTATATCACTTCTACTATTTCTACACCTTTTTGCTTTTGATCAGCAGCTCATACAAAATAGCTGGAATTTTTCGAGACTTGTTAATCACTGCGTGAGGAATTTGAGACGGAATTATAAATAAGTATAGTTCTCCTTGCGGATTCATTTCTTCTTCGTGCTTTTGGCCTTGATCATCCAGCCAAATAAATCTTAAATTTTCACCAAGGCCAATAAATGCTTCCTTTCTAGGATGCTTATGATTGCCTCCAAATTGCTGTGGCGGAAAGTATGTAATATATTTCTCGCGAACCTCAAAATCGTCTGGTAATTCAATTGTTCCTAAATCTAATACCCAAAGTCCGTTTTCTTTTTTGTAAGCAGGTTGAATGTGCGTTCTTGTTATAGCCATGGATTTATTATAACAAGAATTTACTGCAAACAAAAAATACTCCGTCTAATTGTATATTTAGCGACATTAATATAAACTGGCAATATGCAAAAAGAATTTGCAATAAAAGAAAAGTGGATAGATGTAAATGGATACAATATCCATTATTTTGTTGTTGGCAAAGGAAAGCCGTTGGTGTGCCTTCATGGAACTGGCCAAGCCTCAGCCTGGATAACATTTAAGAATGTACTTAAAGAATTTCCTGGCAATTTTCAGGTTATTGCTCTAGATTGGCCTGGCTATGGAAAAAGCAGCCAAATTTATATTCCTCATACAGTCGAATTCTTTATAAAAATTTTGGAAACATTTGTAAAGAAACTAGATTTAGAAAAATTTTCGCTTGTCGGACACTCAATGGGTGGAGCAATTACCATCGGCTTTACGCTAAAATTTCCAGAAAAAGTAGAAAAATTAGTCCTTGTGGATAGTTATGGACTGGGAAATAAATTGAATAGACATCTATTAATGGCACTTGGCCTTAAATTGCCAATGGCTTATGATGTTGGATGGCATTTAATGAGTAAAAATAATTTCGTATCAAAAAGCCTTATCCGCGCATCACTCGTAAATAAAGAGGCTGCAACCGATGAATATGTTAAAGAAATTCAAGAAGCAATGAAGGATAATAAACTAAGAGATGCCTGCAAATTATGGGCTAAGGAAGAAATAAGGCTACATGGCACTACTACAAACTATTCAGGACAGCTATCTAAACTAAAACTTCCCATTTTCTTCCTTCATGGACGCAAAGATCGGCTTTTCCCCGTAAAGTGGTCTCAAAATGCTCATCAAAATCTTCCTAATTCGAAAATCAAGGTTTTTGAAAATACTGGGCATATAACACTAACCGATAGACCATCAGAAGCCAACCATCTTATCTTAAACTTTTTGTTAGATAAATAATTAGATTAAATTCCTTTTTTATAACCCAAATATAAGAATAGAATAATTATTAAATCAATTACAATTATAGCAGTGCCTGGATAACCAAACTCCGGAAATAAAGTATTTACCAAAAAACCAATCATAGTTGTTGTTACCAAAACAATAATCGAATGTAACCAAGCATTCTTAAAATTACGTAAAACTCTTACCCCAAAGATAACTTGCAGAATACCAATAGCGAACGTTGTCACATCATTTATAGTAAAGCTTAATAATATATTAAAAGGAACCTCTGATCCCGACAATTTACTCTGGGCTAACAGAACATAAAGAAAAGCAACAAAAATT
Source organism: candidate division CPR2 bacterium GW2011_GWC2_39_35 (assembly GCA_000995065.1). Classification (GTDB taxonomy): domain Bacteria; phylum Patescibacteriota; class CPR2; order CPR2; family CPR2; genus UBA9978. Next base: position 266,529 of record LBWX01000001.1, read on the forward strand.
GTTAAAGCTCCGAGTAATATCTCTAGAACCCCAGCTAGTGCAAGGTAACCATTATTTTTTTGATCAAAAGTCTTTTCTTCTACCATTTCAACCTCTTTCTGTGCCTATTATATATTTATTATCACGAAAAATTAATTATTGTTGTAGGTCCAATTTGAATTGTAAGCCATAAGAAATCCTTTACCTTACCTCGACAATAAAGCATGTATAGCGCCAGTCACAAGTTCGATGGATTCGGGATTTTGCCCGGTAATAACACGCTCATCAACTGCAAGATGTGGCTCACGAAGTCCAGATGATTCAAATATTGCCCCTTGCTCGATAAGTTTTGATTCCAAAAGAAACGGCATATCTTGATAATGTGGTGTGGCTTTTTCTTCGGCATTCGTAAAACTATTTATTCTTTTGCCGCTAACAAGAAAATTGCCATTTTTATCTTTGGCCCCCACAAATGCCGCTGGACCATGACACACGGCAGCCAAAATACCTCCTTCAGCATATGTTTTTGACATTATATTTTCCAAAGTTTCATTATTTGATTTATTCATAGTGAAATTATACAATTTTTTTCTGAAAATGGAAGCTACTCCCAAGGGAAAACAGGTAGAACCTCGACTTCCTTAAGATAAAAATCGGGTTTTATTTCCGAAATTGACATAACATAGAAACAAACCGTTTTCACATTTGCGCCTTTATTAAGGAGATAATCTTCGGCTACCTTCAAGCTCCTACCGGTCTCAAGCATATCTTCCACTAGTAAAATGTTTTTGTTATTAAAATCTTCTTTTATCTCACTCATCACTTTTCTTTCTTCGCCAACTTTTTTAACCGTAAGGCAATACATATCCTTTACCTTTAAAGATTTTGATAGCAACCGCGCCGGCACCAAACCGCCTCTAACAATTCCAACAATAATATCGGGTGTAAAATCGATTTTTTGAGAGAGAGTATTTAATTCTTCTTCAAATTCCTGCCAAGTCATATGATTATTATAACAAACTTTGGGCATTAGGGTAACGCTTCACCCCGTAAACCCATTTGTGCTTATTTCTTAAAATCAAGGCTTTTCTTAAATACTCAAAAATGCGTTGAAGGTTTAGAGATTTTTTAATGATATTAAGCCGGATAGCGATAGGGAGTTGATAAATCTTTAGTAAAGGGATTTTTTCATCTTTCATCCACTTTACAACTATAGGATTTCGACTAACAACATATAAATTTCTCTTTCTTTCCTTAATCGAATTTAAGGCAGTTTTAAACAAATCAAGACCTATCCCCTGATCTCGATACTCTTCTTTGACAAATAGAATCTTTACTTCCGTCCAATCCTGCCAAAAATCTTTATTTACAACAACGCCGATGAATTTACCCTCTATTTCAGCTACCCAAACTTCCTTAAATCTTTTAAGATCTTTTTTTGTATAAGCGATAATGCCCGGCAAGGATCTAATTTCTCTTATCAAAAGCTCTGCTTCTTTGTCGGTTAAAGATCTTTTGGTTGTTTGATAGCTGAGATTATTCTTCATGAAAATAACACCCGTATTTGGCATAATATTTAACGTATTCCATTTCCCTGAAATAGCTTTAGTTTTTCTAGTTTAATTTTATGAAACATTTGTTGTTCTCCAAAGTTAAAATTTCTAACCTAAATTTATCTTTTCAATTAGACCCAGGACTTTTTTATTATGACTACGTGTTACAAATATTATTTAAAATCTAACTGATAATCAGGTATGCCCAAACCAGCTCCGTGTTGCTTTGCTTCTTCATACTGTTGTTTGTCTTTTCTATCGATTAAAAAAACCTCATCTCTAAAGATCACGTAATGATAATCTTCATTTCTATAATCCGCATACCAAGCGTGATCAGGGTCAAGAGAATCTTTAATTTGCTCTGCAATTTTTTCGGCATCGCTTTCAGGCACTTCAACTAGATACATTGTCCATTGTGAAACCCAAGGAGTTTTGTGTCTCTCTGTCACTTGAGAAGTCTCAGTAGATATAACCTTTACTTTATTTAGAACCTCTTTACTTACAAGAGATTCTTCAATAATCGTTCCTTGAAAATTTATCATAATACCCCTTTCCCATCTATAATTAAACCAAATAAAAGAAAAGCAATTTGAGCCTATTCCCAGCGATATTCGGAGAAGAAAATTTTATTTTTGTAATTTTCTAAAGCAACTCTTACATTTTCTACTGTATTTTCCGGTAGGTCATCAAGGGGAAACCAAGATAGATCACTGCATTTTTGCGGCTCCATTATTTTCGGTTCTCCTTGCCAATTGTCAGCTGTTAGATAAAAATCAACAAATTCATAGCTACTTATATGATGAACAACATGTACCACTTTTAAATCTTCGGATTTAATTTCTAATCCCGCTTCTTCTTTGGCTTCTCTTGCCATTGCCTCTGCAACAGTTTCATTACCGTCAAGATGTCCGGCAACTAAGCTATATTCACCATCTTTCCAGCCGGCATTAGCCCTTCTAAGAAGCAAGATTTGATTACCCTTGAGCAGTATTAGATAAACTGCTCCGCGTAATGTAAATTTCTGTTTTGACATTACTATCTCCATTCTTCAACATTTTTCCTTTAAATAATCGCTAACTTCTTTAAAAGCCTGATACTCGGCTCATTATGATTATATTTGCCTATTTCATCTGCCGACAGCCAAATAATTTCTTTTGCATCATCGCCCGGTTTTGCTTCTCCGCTTTGGTAATCAGCCAGAAATCTAAGAAATATTAGCTGGGTTGGCACTCCTTTATAGTTTAAAATATCAGAGTCAAAGTCAAAAGGTTGAACATTGGTTATTTCCAAATTAGTTTCTTCTTTAATTTCTCTTTTTACTGCTTCTGTTAAATCTTCACTGGTGTCTAGTCCACCGCCAGGAATATGTAAAGTGTTTGGATATGCTCCACCTTCTTTATTTTGCTTGATAAAGAGATATTTATCATCTTTTTTAATTAAAGCGCTTACAATTATTCTTTGGTTCACTTTACTTATTCACCTCTCAACCTTCACCACTCCCCCATGTCCGGGGATTATCCAGTCGGCAAGTTCTAGAATTTTTTTGCGACTCCCTTCTAAGGCTTCCGGATTGCTGATATACGGATCATCAACGGGGGTAAAATCTTCATACCACCAAAGGTCGCCGGCAACACACACCACACCTTTATCCGTATCAACAAGCAATGAAGCATGCTGGTCTTCTTGCCCGTGGCCCGGAGTGGCAATTCTCTTAACGCCCGGAGCAATTCCCAATTCTTTACTTTCGTCAAAACGGTGTTCGTCCGCTTTATGAAAACCTACACCATCAATTACCGTGGCATTCTTAAAGAAAGGGATGTCTCTTGTGTGGTCTAAATGCTCATGGGTTGTAAATACGTGGGTTATGTCATCCGGGGTTAAATTGAACTTCTTTAAAGCTTGCACATACAGATCTGTTGACTTATGGGTTCCCGGATCAACAACAATATTAAATTCGCCCGATCTTACCAAAGTAGTGGTTGAGGCGTATTTGTGCAATTCTTCACTTACCTCTTGGTTGTAGCCTTTAATTAAAATGTCTACTTGCGCCATATTTAATCTCCCCATTTAATACTGCCTACCCCCTCCTGTAACGATTATGAGTTTATCTTTTAGTAACACAGTAATCTCTTTTTTTATCTCCGATAATTATAATATTTTCAGCCGAAAACAAGAGATATTTACAAGCCTACCTCTTCGACTATTCCTTTCATGGAATTCAGGCAGATTTCAATAAATTTTTCCAATGGCATATTTAGACCTTCTGGGTTTTGGCACATAGCCACTTCGTCCCTTCTGGTGCCGGCGGCAAAGCTTGGCTGCTTTAGGAAACGTTTTGTTACTGATGATAGTTTGACGTCCTCTAATTTTTTGGAAGGCAAAATAAGGGCAACGGCAACAATAAGTCCGGTAAGGCTATCGCAGCAAAAAATTGACCAATCGGCTTTAGAATCGAGCGGCTCATTAGTGTATCTGGCAGCATGGGCTTTGATAATGCTTATCACAGCTTCCGGAGCCCCAAGGCCATATTTCTCCAGAGCTTCTTTAGTCTTATAAGGGTGTTCATCCTTAAATTCCCCGGCATAGTCAATGTCGTGTAAAAGTCCGGCCAAAAGCCAATCTTCCCTTGGGGGCTCATTTGTGTCTAACAAGCCATTGGATTCAAAATAATCATACAATCCACCCATACAGGCTTCTACCGCCAAAGAATGGTTTAAAATATTAGGCTCCAATTGTTCTTTTAAAACCTGAAGATAATTTTGACGATTGTATGCCATATTTTCTCCTAATTATAATTGCATCAGCTGTGCCTTATTATAGCATAAATCTCATTTTATGATTTTTAAATCAAATAAATCTAGACCAAAAAAACGTACGATCATGAGCTTTTGCACTGGATATTAACCCCTAATACCTTTAAACTACAAAGAAATTATCTATAATGTTAACAAATACCCCACGATCGTGGAGTATTTTTAATGAAAAAACAGAAGTACTTTTCTTAAGCTGTCACTTGGAACCTTACCCTCACACCCCCAAAAGAATAAAAATGCCTCAAAGGGCATTTCAATTTTTCTTGGCTGCCTAAATGCACTTTCTTTCGAACTCTTTTTGGAGTGGGTTGATAGGATAAGGAAGGTGTATAAACAGCTGAATTAAGTATCACTAAATAAAAAGCGCCCAGACAAGACCATTGATTGAGATATGATTCCTCAATATAGTCCCATCTGGGCACACTTGCATGCTGAGTATATTCTTGCTATTTCGCCTCGATTAAATCTCAAGACTATTTCTATAAAGTCGCTCCCAGAAAATCCAACAGATATGTCATCAAGGTAATACCGTTACAGCCCGAGTTCCTTTGCACCATTCTCTAAAGCTTTGCTTCCTATTTCTCCGGGAAGCCCAGCGAAAGAAAAGATGTAGACACCAGCCCTCACAACTCTAATAGCTGTGGTCACTGAGTCTAAGGCAGGACTATTGATGATCCGGTAAGCATCGGGATGATGCGTAAGCAGAAAAGCAACGTCTCGCACGGCCTCGTAATACCTCTCGGCGGCAACCAAAGTAACTTCGCCTATAAGCCCAGAGTACAGAGGCAGCTTTATCCTTGCGCTTTCCTCGGTGAAAACGCCTACATAACCGCCTTTATACATCGGGTCGTTAAGCTCCTCGATCGCTTTTAACAGTGATTTGAAAAGCGTTTCAATAACCACTCCAAGGTCATTATTCCCGACCGTATCCGATAGCTTTTTCAATTAAGTTCACCTCCTCTTGACAATAGAATTCTGTTCCGTAATGTGCTCCATTAAGAAGCAGGCCTGTAATCAAACCTGGCTTATTAATATTTAAGACGTATGCCTTTCTCTCGCCTGGTTTTGCTGAAACAAAGTCCCAACAATACCTTACTTTTGTCACCATTCCGCCCGTTCCAACTGCGCTGCAATCTCCAGTAGCAATGCAACGGATTTCATCTGAAAGTTCACGAACGTATGGGATCAGCTTTGCATCTGGATTGCCGTTGGGGTTATCTGTATGCAAGCCATCCACATTAGTGAATAAAGCCAGGGTACCAGCATCAATTGCTTCAGCAATCATGTATGCCGTGTGATCGTTGCCATTGAGTTTTTCCTCAGCCTCTAATTCTTCACTCGCGACAAAATCGTTGTAGTTGAAAATCGGTATAGCGCCCATCGACCATGTCTCGAATACTGAGTCTCGAATGTCTGCCATGGCTTTAGCGGTTTTAAAGTTATCCTCGGTTACTAGGCCTTGAATAACCAATGTATTACCAAAGTGCTTTTGATAGATATTCATCAGCTTGCACTGGCCGACACCTGAAAGTACTCGTCTTTTAACTTGATCGCTAGGGATGCCCCATAAACCGACGATTTCAGCACCTATTGATAATGCGCCAGAAGTGACAATTGCCACTCTGTAACCATTTTGCGACAGGTTCTTTACATCTTCTACGATATGGGAAATAACGTCTTCATTCACTCCTCCGGGATCAGTCAGGCCTTCGCTGCCGAATTTTAAGACAATCCTCTTATTCTTATTGCCGTTCAATTATTACCCCTCCCATAACAAGAATATTTTTTATAATGACAAGCTGCCTTCAAACGCTTAAAGGCAATTTGCCATTATAAAGCAGGGGCATTTTTTAAGGAACTGTTGACTGCTAATCATACCATAATTTTGTTGATTTGGCGAGGTTTTTGCGGAATTTTGAGTAACTGACTAAAGCCAAGAGTTCGAATCCCGTTTACCTTAACAACCATTTGAGGGTGAATTGCCTGTTTTTAAAGAAATTAATCGAACTCAAAAAAAGACCCATTTCAAGGTCTTTCTATATTTCAGCCGGGGTGCGTCCCTTTTAGCTGGGGAGGAGGCCGGCCTTCGGCCGATCACCCGTAGGGCGAGATTCTCACCGCAGCTCACTGCTTTTAGCTATATTATCCGAATGTTTATCAAATTCTAAGCGCTTTAGGTATCACCATTGTCATCTTGAACGTTTATCTCGGGGGTCTCACCCTCCATCCCCAAAGAAAATAAATACACCCTCTCGGGTGTCTTCATTTTCTTGGCTGGGGTGGTAGGACTCGAACCTACGAATGGCGGCTCCAAAAACCGCTGCCTTACCACTTGGCTACACCCCATTAAATATTTTTACTAATTCCTTTTATCCAGCCAGCAATCTGTCGATTAAAATTTGTACTCTTACTGACACACACTCTTATCAATCCATAATAATTTTTATTTATGTGCCTATTTGTCTTTGGCCGATGCCTTTTAAAAATCGTTTTTTCGAATTCTTCGATCGGAATATTAAGTTCGTTAGACCAATATTCTAAAGCTTTGACTTCATCAGCTGACTCATGAATATGTAATCTGCATTTTATATCTTTTGGTGAAATATCGCAAATTTTGGTTAGCCACATTAGAAACACTTTTAACATATCCGGATCGGAATTCCCAAAGAAAACTCTCTCGGAAACATTGTATTCTTTTTGTTTTGCGCCTTCAGCCCAATAAAGACAAACACCTATAAGCCAAAGCTCTCTTTTGCTTAAATTTCCAATTTCTTTCTGGGATCTCTCCATGATTTCATTTGTTAACTTTATTCTTTTGTGTTTTATAGTTTCAATCGCTTTAAGATGCGCTTGCTTTCTTTTTTGGGTTAGTTTTTGTTTTTGTTTGTCAGCTAATCCAATATCTCTCAACCATAACGATAAGGACGATTTAGCAACCGGAACTTCAGCCAAGATTTCATTATAAGAATATCCTTGCTGTCTTAATTTTATCGCTTGTAATCTTTCCTCGGTTTTAGAAATCATTTGAACCACATTTATCTATATAAGATTATAATATTTATGGTTCATAGCTGTCAATCCTTTTAGCTTTTTATGCTAACAGCTTGTCTATTTTAAAACAAAACATTGATTTTGGCAATATTTTCTTTCTTGGCAGGAAACTTGCTCATTAGCATTAGCTCATCTCGAATAAGTCTTGGGGTCAAAAAGTATTTCGAAACGATCTGCTTTCCGGCCCTCCCCATCTTTAAGCGAAGATGAGTATCTTCTAAGATCATGGCCATTCTCTTTGCGCATTCCATCGGCGAGTCAACCAAGCATCCGTTCTTGCCGTCAACAATTTGCAGTCTGATTCCTCCAACATTTCCGCCTATAACCGGCGTTTCTTTAAACATTGCCTCCGAAACCGTAAGCCCAAATCCCTCTTTAATGGATTTTTGCAAAATAATTTGCGATATGGTTTGAAAAGCATTAACTTGCTCCTCTGTTAGATCCTTAAGAATTTTTATATCCTTTTCTGTCTTAACATAATCCTTTAACTGCCTATAAATTGCCATGCCCTCAGGATCATCCGAAGCCGCCGAACCAACTAAAGCTAGCTGAAGTTCTGGTATCCTTTTTTTAGTTATAATATAGGCCTTAATGACTCCTAGAGGATCTTTCCAGAGATCAAAGCGCGAGACCTGAGTTACAAGAGGCCGTCTGGTATCAACCCCCAATTTTTCAACAATTTTTCTTGCTCTAAGCTCGTCCATTTTTTTATTTTTTGGTGTTAAGGGATCGATAGCCGGAGGGATAACAAACCTTTTTTTGATTGGTAAGTCTCCAGGGATAAATTCCTTTAGAGAGAAAATACCGGCATCATACTCGTCTAAAAATCTTTTTAGGTAATCCCAAACAGCTTTGTTATTTGGGCTGACATGGATATGGCAGCGCCAAATAGCATTAAAATCCTTGCCGTCATAAAAGTGCGGTATTGCTAAAGGCTGAGGATCATGGAAAAAGACAAAATCCCATTGCTCTTTTTTCGCTTTTAATAAGTGCGCATTGTAAGCATTAACTCTTTCGTATAATTTCCTAGATTCCGAGTTTAAAACTATTTTGCCATTTCCCTGAAGCGCGTTATGCATGCCTTTAGTAATATCAAAGAATTCTTTTCCCGCCTCAATAACCTGCCAAGAGACATCTAAGCCCAAGTCGTGAAGCAATGGGACCTCGGAGCGCAGAATTTCGGCAACCCCTCCCCCGTTTGAGGTTGAATTAATATGAAGAATCCGAGCGCCTTTTAGGGGCTTTGCAAGCTCAATTAATTCCGAATAAAGCTCATCGGAAATAAGCCCCTTATAACTTCTTATGGATTTCGGATAGACCCTCACTTTTCGCATAGCTAGATATTCCCTCATATTTACGTTATAGGGCAAATGCTTACGTGTCAAGAATCAACTCTAACACAACCGAAACCGACGAATGAAGAATTAGGAATTAAGTATTAAGTGTTTGGAATATTGAATATAGAATAAAGTGCGAGAGTTGCTAAATTTTTTTGTTCTGTATTCCTATGCTTTATTCTTTATACATTATTCTTGATTCTGTTTTTAACCCTTGATTTTCTTCCACCTTACCCCCTTAGAGGTGTCTTCCAGCTCTATTCCGTGACGCAATAGCTCATCTCTGATCCTATCCGCTGTTTCCCAATCTTTTCTCCTTCTTGCATCTTCTCTTTCTAGGATCAGCTCGTCTAAGAATTCCGGCAAATCCTTGGAAGAAGGTCTTATCTTATCTAATCTTAGCTGCAAAACCTCATCCAAGTCGTACAGAAATGCCAGAATTGATTCCGACTGAGTTGTGTTAAGCTGAGTAAAAATTTTATTCACTTCTTTTATAAGCCCAAATATTTTTGACAAAGCAAGCGGCGTATTAAAATCATCATCCATCGACTGAATAAAATCTTCTCTCGTTTTAAGCGTTATTCCGCTAACATCTAAATTATTAGGCTTGTCAGAGTCTACCAACTGTAATCTAGCCATAAAATCGTGCAATCCTTCAATCGAATTCTGACTTTCTTCAAACATTTTTTCATTAAAATCTATTGTAGATCGATAGTGAGATTTTAATATCGCATATCTTATCACTTCCGGATCATGTTTTTGAAGTAATTCTCTTACTGTTGTAAAATTTCCTTTTGATTTACTCATCTTTTCGCCACCAATATTGACCAAATTATAAAGCACCCAGTAATTAGCCATTGGCTTTCCAGTATAGGCCTCTGATTGAGCTTTCTCGTCTTCGTTGTGAGGAAAAATATTGTCTATTCCTCCACCGTGGATATCAAAAGTATCCCCAAGGTACTTGTAACTCATAACCGAACATTCGATATGCCAACCGGGGTAACCCAAACTCCAGGGGCTTTCCCATTTTAAAATGTGTTCTGGCTCTGCCTTTATCCACAAAGCAAAATCGGCCGGGTTTTGCTTCTCTTCTCGTATCTCGACTCTTGCTCCCGCTTCCATCTCTTCTAGTTTCCTGCCGGATAATTTGCCGTAATCCTTAAACTTTGCGACATCAAAATAGACCGATCCGTTAACCTCGTAAGCATACTTTTTTTGAATTAAAACTTTAACAAACTCTATTATCTCTTCTATGTGCTGACTGGGACGAGGAGCGATAGTTGCATCTTTTACCTGAAGCGCCCTAAAGTCCTCATAATAAGCATTAATATACTGATCGACTAACTCCATTGGATCGACTTTAGTTTCTTTGGCTCTCTTTTCGATCTTGTCTTCCCCCTCATCTGCGTCGTCCGTTAAATGTCCGACATCCGTAAAATTCTGCACATAAGTAACTGCGTAGCCTCGCCATTCTAAATAACGCCTGATAACGTCCATCGAAACATAACCTTTGGCATGACCTAAATGCGAATAATCGTAAACCGTTGGACCGCACACATACATCTTAATCTTCGTATCCTCAATCGGTTTAAATTCTTCCTTTGTCTTAGAAAGCGTATTGTAGATTTTCATGCCATTCTCCATTTATTATAAATTTAAAAACTGCTCTCCTTTAAAAAACAAAATACAATCTTTTTAAGAGTTACAAATTTAGTAGTTTTTGTCAATGTAAAAAGTAATCCCTAAAGCTATATTTAAAACATGAGAAAAAAGAAAGGAATCTTAAAAAAGGGAAATGTGTTTTATGACTCGCTACTAAGTTATTCGCATAACAAACGCTCTTTTACTGTTTATGGCCCACGTTCTTATGCAGATATTCTAATAAGGTCATTTTATGATTTTTCCCAAATGCTTAAAAAAATATTTTATAGTGTTTTATTCTTGTTCGGTTCCCTAGTTTTGGGGGGCACTATTTTATTCGGTTCAATTTTCTTCATTTATTATAAATTTCTACCAACTCCAGCTTTAGCTGATCTCAGAAACATCCAGGCCAAAGGAGCAAGTATTTATGATAGGAATGGAGTGCTATTATACGATCTCCAAGATGGTGCCGAACATAAAAGGATGAAACTGTCAGAAGTGCCGGATACCCTCATTAAAGCGACCTTGGCAGTTGAAGACAAAGATTTTTACAACCATCGCGGCTTTGATCCAAGAGGAATCACGAGAGCAGCCTTAAATAACTTTACAAATAATGACAATATCCAGGGCGGATCTACTATTACTCAACAGCTAGTTAAAAATACGATTGTTGGCAACGAAGTAAGTATAAACAGAAAAATTAAAGAACTGGCCTTAGCCGTTAAAATTGATCGGGATTATGAAAAAAATGATGTTCTAGAAGCCTATCTAAATGATGTCTTTTACGGAAATAATTCGTGGGGTATTTCGGAAGCATCCGATCATTATTTTAACAAAACCCCCGCGGAGCTAACACTGTCAGAATCAGCCCTAATTGCCAGTTTGCCGACGGCTCCCACCAGATATTCTCCGTTATCTAGCATTGAGATAGCAAAAGAAAGGCAATCCGAGGCCTTAAATCGAATGGTTAATCTTAATTATATAACCCCCGAAGAAGCCGAAAAAGCCGAAAAAGAACCAATTATTTTCAGCAACTTTCAAAACGAGATTAAAGCACCTCATTTTGTAATGAAAGTTCTGGATATGATTGCCGATGAATTTGGTGAAGAAGAAATCACTAGAGAAGGGTTTAAAATTTATACAACCCTAGACTTAGCAAAACAAGAAGCCGCCGAGGACATCCTAGCACGCCAAGTTAAAAGCTTAGCCAACCAAAATGTTTCTAACGGCGCTTTAGTGTCTATGGATCCAAAAACCGGCGAAATACTCTCTTATGTGGGCGGCGCCAATTGGTTTGATGACTTGAATTATGGCAAAGTCAATAATGCTGAAGCCAAGAATCAACCCGGATCCGCCATCAAACCGTTTGTCTATCTAAAAGCTTTCCAGACCGGAATGACAACCGGCACGGTTTTACATGATAAATCAACTGATTTTGGAGGCGGATATAAACCCAGAAACTATGACGGAAAATTTAGAGGCAACGTACTGCCAAGAAGAGCCCTATCAAACTCTCTAAACATTCCGGCCGTAGAAGTATTAAAAAAAGTTGGAGTAGAATCAGCTCTAGATACCCTAAGAAGTTTTGGAATAAATACCCTTGCCGATCCAACAAACTATGGTCTATCTCTAGTTCTTGGAGGCGGCGACGTAAAACTAACCGAACTTGTTTTTGCGTACAGCGTCCTCGCTAATAATGGGGTAAAACAAGATCCAAACTTTGTAATCAGAATTGAAAATTCCAGAGGAGAAATTGTAAAGAATAGGAAAGATACTGTGCCTCAAAAAGTAATCGAACCGGAATATGCTTATTTAATTACCAATATCCTTTCTGACAATAACGCCAGAATCGAGATTTTTGGCCCGAATAGCCCCTTAAAATTATCCAGACCGGCCGCTGCTAAAACCGGAACAACCGATGATTACAAAGATTGCTGGACTATTGGATTTACTCCGGAACTTGTAACCGGCGTTTGGATCGGCAATCCCAATAATGCCAAAATGGGCGGAGTAGCCGGAGCCATGGGTGCTGCGCCTATTTGGCATGATTTCATGGAAGCTGCCTTAAAAAATACTCCGCCCAGCAATTTTGAGATACCGGCCAATATTGTCTCGTTAAACATCTGTTTGGACGGCAAGAAAGCCGCTACCGGTGGAATTCAGGAAGTTTTTATTAAGGGAACTGAGCCAACGGCCGCCTGTAATATTTTAAAAAATAACAATAATCCCAAAAAAGCTCCTTAAAAAACTATAGAGACTTTAAAGACAGAGTTTTGATTATGACTATAACAATAAATACGCTCGAGCTAAACCTCTACCCGACCCTCTAAGGCTCTTGAGACCGTTAGCTGATCGGCATATTCTAAGTCTGCTCCCATCGGCAGGCCAGAAGCAAGCCTTGTAACTCTTATCCCTAAAGGCAAAATCAATTTTTGCAGATATAAAGCCGTGGCCTCGCCCTCAAGATTGGGATTAGTGGCAATTATGACTTCCACGACCCCCCGATCCAGACGCTTCATAAGATGACCGATAGTTAAATCTTCCGGACCCATACCTTCAATTGGAGAAATCACGCCGTTTAAGACATGATACTGGCCCCTAAATTGCCCTGTATTCTCGATCGCCAAGATGTCTAAAGGTTCTTCAACAACACAAATGAGATTTTGGTCACGCCTTAGATCGTCGCAAATTTGGCAAGAATCACTATCGGTTAAACTACAACAAGAAGAGCAGCTATTGATGCCTTCAGTTATCCTTAGGACTGCCTCGCCAAGTAGTCTCACATTGTCTTTGCTTTCCTTTAGCAAATAAAAGGCCAGACGTCCCGCAGTTTTTGGGCCAACACCCGGAAGTTTTGACAGTTCGTCAATTAAATTTTGTACAGATTTTGGTATAACTTGCATTTAAAAAATGTTCTTAAAACTTAAGTATATCGACTCAAAGAATTTCTCCCCTGCAAGGACAAAGTAAGAAACTATGAGCATAAGAGTTACAAAGGAAATCTTAACTAACTTATTGCCTCGGACAAATCCCTTAAAAGATCCTCGGCCTTCTTCATGGTATAAGTAATTCCAGACTGCGTAAAGAATAACAAAGAATATAACACACACCGGAATTAAGTAAAGCACCAAAACCAAGATAGCCCCGAAAGAGTTAAGAACAATATTAACAAGACCAAGCAGAAAGTTTACTAAAAAATCAAAAAACTTCGGAATCGATTTCATATGTATCCTCTTTTAAACTAAAAGCCTAAACCCATTCCTTTTGCAATATTGGCTGCAATTTGCTGAGACTTTGTCACGGCCTGCTCTAAGGCCGACTTGATCTCTCTTTCTAGTTTCTCTAAGTTATTAACATCAATTTGAGCTTTATCAATATTTACAGACTGAACTTTTTGCTCGCCATTTATAACTATATTAACAGCACCGGCATTAACTTCTACCACTTCCGCTCTTAATTTTTTCTGAAGTTCCTTAGCTTTTTTTACTAAATCGTACTTGTCTTTTAAGCTCATCGTCTCTCCTTATGGTTAATATGAAATTCTTGTTCTGATTATAGCAAAAGAGAACTATCTTGTATACAGAGTGGCCTTAATTCCCTTATCTTTATTTTCCTCAAAAACCACTCTCTTATTCCAATTACTTAAAATGTCTTTTAGGGATGGATCTTCCTCTCCCCTTCTTCCGATTATCCAAATTCTATTTCCAGAGTTTAACATGTTTCCTTTTTTTACCATGTAATCCTCGGGCCTGTCCCAAAAGAGAGATGATTCTCCATAACCGCTCGCCTTTTCATAAATAAGCTTTATTTCTTTGTCCCCAAAATAGTAGGTAGAATTTAAAAAAGTATAAAGACTTTCAGAAAAAACGACGTCACCCTCCTTTTTTTCGACAATTACTCTTTTATAAAGCTCATCCATGGGGATATCCATTTCTTTATGCATAAAATTAATCCCTATCGAAAAAACAATTAGAAACCCCAACCCAGACACCAATCTTAACTTTTTATCTGACACACTAGAAACAGCGCTTCCCCAAATAATTAACAATGCAACCCCAGAAAAAACAAAATAGCGATTCTCATACACCGGAACCACAAATAAGGAGAACAAAAACACAATCACCATTGGCAAATAGGCATAAATAAACATCAAAAAAGCCTCTTTAAATGGCTTTTTAAAGAATAAGAAAGTCGTAATTAAAACTAAGAAAATCCCTAAGACCCCGTAGATAAAATTAATATTGGATTCGTTGCCTACAAAACTATTAAAAGTTGCAAAACCTAAAACGCTTTTGGGAATAGTTTCAATAGTCATCCATTCCGGCAAGATCCAATAGTCGGATTTTATATGCTGAAACTGACGCAAAACGACAGAAAACCAGGGCCCGTAAAAAATTATAATTATCAAATTAACTATAATCCATTTAAAATTGTAAATGCTTAATTTACCAATAAATCCTTTTATGCCAGGTTTCGATGAATAAGCTAATACTATAAACCAATGAACAATAATAGCCAAAAAAGCATAATATTGGGTATAAACAGCTAAAATCATGGCAATAAGATAAGCCAAAAGAAAATTATCATTTTTATCTTTAACGTAGCAAAACAAAAAATATGTCCCGAGAGTCACTAAAAAAGCAACCAAACCGTACATCCGCGCTTCTTGCCCAGAATGAATCATTAAAGGCGAAAATGCAGCAAACAAGGAGGACCAAAAAGCAGCTCTTTTATTAAATATCTTTTGAACCAGAATGTATACCAAATAGATTGTTCCAATCGAAACAACAAGAGACAAACCCCTTATGGCCAGAATGGATCCCCCAAATAGAAAGGTCCAAAGTTTTACCACCATGTAATAAAAAGGAGGATGAACATCCCGCGCCGTTCTCAGAATTATATCTTCTAAGTTAAAATGAGATAGCCACAGCGTATAACCTTCGTCATGAGAGACACCGGAACCAATCTTATATAATCGTAAAAATAAACCGATTAGAACCGGATAAATCCAGCTATTTAGATAGACTTTTTTACGACTGATAACTTCATCTTTTAAGCTCTTCTTATTATAATAACCTCTAAAAAGCTTCCATTGAATTTCTATGATTTCAAAAAACGATTTAAATACATCTTTTACAGTGATGTTTGAGTCTTTCTCTTCATCATTCCAGTCCACCGGAACCTCAACAATCGAGAAACCGTATTTTTTAGCAATTACTAAAACCTCAGTATCAAAGCCAAATCCCGGCAGGGTAACCAGAGGAAAAATTGTATCCGCTGCTTTTTTTGAAAATATTTTAAATCCGCAACGACTATCCGTAAAACATTGACCCAGCAGCACAGTAAAAGCCAAATTTCCTCCCCGAGAAATAAATTGCCTTACCCGGCCTTGTTTTAGTCCGGCAGTATAGCTCCTGGCATGACCATAAATTAAAACGTCAATCACGTCCTTTGAGGCTCTAAAAAAAGACGGAAACCATTTTTTTGTCGGCACATTCAGATTATCCGTATATCTCGAGCCGATAACAATATCGTACTCGCGAACATATTTTAAAAGCTTATCTACTTGGTTAAAATTTGTCGAATTATCGGCATCCATAAACATTTTAAAATCGCCCTTCGACTTGTAAATACCAGACTTGACTGCCGAACCCTTACCGCCTTTTCCGGGAGGATCAACGAAGACCTCAAATCTCGAAATTTTATTTTTTTTAGAGTTGGCGATTTTTACGGAACCATCGGAAGAGTGGCCATCCACATAAATAATTTCGACATTGTAAGGTAACTTCGGAACATGCTTTATAATGTCATCAATTGTTTTCCCTAGCTCTACGGCCTGATTTTTACCAGGAATCACCACTGATAGAAGTTCTTTTCGAACCACTCGCTAGCTCCCTTTTACAGTGTAAATGTTAAATAAAACTCTCTTAGAATATGGGGAAACATACCACCCCACGTCGCCACCTGGAAACTTTTCTTGGATTTTGGCTAGATACGGCTTGTCTGCTTCTGAAAAAACAAAAGTATTCTTATTAGAACTTAGTTTCAATTCCGGCAAGGAATTTAAAGAGACTTCTTTCATTTCTTTTGTCTCGAGTGCCTTAATAATATTACTTCTATCATTTTGCCAATAATATTTCGAGCTTTCATTGGGCAATCCATTCAAAAATTGTGTCGCCGCCACCAAATCTTCGTTAAAAACTTGATAAACCTCAGGACTTCCTCGCCAAGCCCAAAAATATTTTTCTATATTGAATATAGCCGTCGTTGTCATCAGCCCCGCAAAGACGATCGCAGCTAAAGCTTTTGCCAATTTATTAAACGGAAATATCTTAGCCCAACTTGCAAGCGTCCAATCTATTGCGAGTCCCGAAAAAATAAAAACAAAAGGAATGGCGCCAACGGCCTTAAAAACATAAAGATAATTATGAGAAAAAGCTGCCGGCATGAGGCTGGCAAAAAAACCTAAAATCAAGAATTGGTATTTAGTGCTATGAAAATATTTTAAAGCAATAATAAAACCGGATAAAAAGGATATGCCAACAAACGGATCCAATAACGGTTCGTCTTTTAAATTAGTATGCCAGATAGCCGGCGTCTCAATATTAAATAGAAGCAAACTCTTAAAAACATTTTTAGCTAAGTTTATCGGCCCAGGCCAAAAAGAAAAAGCTATTTCCGGATGCCAGATCAAATATATAACCCCCGGAAGCATAAAGCTCATAACCAAGATCTCAAAAACAAATATTTCTTTCTCATATTTTTTGAGTATTTTTGGCTTCTTATAAAAAGCATAAATAAAAATCGGTAAAAATAAAACGGGAATAAGCCAAAAAACTAAGCTCGAGTAAAAACCTAACCCAACCAAAACCCCTAAGACAGCGAAATAAGATTTCCTTTTTTCCCTAAAAGCTAAGGAACCGAAAATCATCATAAGTAAAAATAACACCGGGATTATATTGGCGTGGACAATAGACCTTGATACTAGTATCGGCCAAAAAGAGAATGCTGCTAAAAAAGATGCAACTAAAGCAATTCTCTGATTAAACCAAAGCCGGCCTAATAAATAGATAAGAAAAACCGTGAGAACACCTAAGATGGCTGAAAAAAACCTCAAGGCCATCAAATGGTTACCACCAAACAAATGACTAAAACCAAGAACTCCCGCCCTAAATAGCATGTCAGGACCTATCTTAAAGCGATCTATCGACTGAAGGATCAATACCGCTTCGTCATTGTAAAGTCCGGGCGGTACCGAATTTAAATCTATAAAACGGATAAAAATAGATGCGAGCAATATTGCAGAGAAAGTAAGTTCATGTTTGTAGGATTTTAAGAAAGCTAAAATAACGGGCCATAACCCTATTTTAAACTTAATCCATATAATCTTTAATTTAGTTTTTATTTTGTAAATGCCCATTTTTTGTAAAGGTTAAAGTTCCATACCATGCCAAAACCAATCCCCCAGCATTTGGCAAAATTGTTTAATACAAATGAATAATTAAAAAAATTTGATAACCCGATTGATGATACTGCTTCATATGCCAAGTTGCCCGGAAAAATCCAGATTCTAGTTAAAAAATAAATAACCAATGTTTGAATACCATATACCCCAATAACAGTAACTAATAAAAACCTTACAATCTGACTAATTTTATATTTACCGTCGCTCGCGTTAAAAGTCCAATTTTTATTGAAGTAAAAACTGTTGGCCATTGCAATACTTCCGGAAATCATGGAGGCAACATAAGGCGTTAAAATTAAAATATTTATTGCCAAGTTATAGAATAAGATGTCTATAAAGGTGCTAGTTATCCCAACAACCGAAAATCTGCCCACTTCCTTTTTTGTCTTGCCGTCACCAAAGGGCCTTAAAGTCATTTAAGAAGATATCCTTTACTCATTAACTATCTTTTATATTATCAGAGATGTCATTATTACGCACGTTTCTTTTCAAGATTTTTAAAAGCCATCTGATCAGCCACGAAATAAAGTTCCACCTCACCCGTTGGTCCATTTCGATGTTTTCTAATTAGAATCTCGGCGATATTCTTTTTTTCCGTCTCCTTATTATAGACGGCATCTCTATAAACAAATAATACAACATCGGCGTCTTGCTCAATCGATCCGGATTCCCTTAGATCTGATAATTGTGGCCGCTTGTCGGGTCGATTTTCAAGCTGTCTTGAAAGCTGGGATAAAGCCACTACCGGAACATTTAATTCTCTAGCAAGACCCTTCAAGGACCTTGATATCTCAGAAATTTCCTGAACTCGATTGTCCGGATTTCGTCCCGTCATAAGCTGCAAATAGTCAACAATAACAAGCCCCAAACCGTGTTCTCTCTGAAGCCTTCTCGCTTTTGCTCTCATCTCCAAAACCGTAACTCCCGGTGAATCATCAATATAGAGCGGGGCTTCCGATAAAGTAGCCATTGCATGACCAATCTTTGGAAAATCATCGTCATTTAGATTGCCCGTGCGGAGTTTCCAAGAATCAATTCCGGCTTCCGAACAGAGCAACCTATCCACAAGTTGCTCCTTTGACATTTCTAAGGAAAAAACACCAACCGGAATTCCTTCTTTTGAGGCGACGTGCTGAGCGATATTCATAGCAAGAGAGGTTTTACCCATCGATGGTCTACCGCCAATAATAATCAAATCTGATGCTTGCAAACCAGCAAGCTTATTATCTAGTTCTTTATACCCGGTTGGTACACCTCTCAAGCTATCCTTATCCTTATGTAGCTGGTCTAACTTCTCAAAAGTATCAGTAAGAACAGACTTAATAGATAAAAAAGTTTGTTTATGATGCTTTTGGGAAACTGAAAACAAATTTTGTTCAGCTTTGTCTAAAATTTGATCCACATCGCTATCTTCGTCAGCAGTAAAAGCAATGATGTTTCCGGCTGCATCGATAAGGCGCCGTAAAATGGCTTTATCGGCTACAATCTTGGCATAGTTTTCTATATGCGCCGAGGAAATGACCGCACCGGCGAGACCGGCCAGATAAGAAGAACCGCCTATATTTTCCAACTCTCCTTTTCCACTTAGCCTGTTTGATAAAGTAATAAGATCAATTGGCTCTCTTTTTTCAAAAAGTTCCAACATGGCCCCGTAAATTTTTTCGTGCGTTCCTTTATAAAAATCTTCGGCTGCTAAGATATCGACAATCTTAATGATGGCATCTTTATCAATTAAGAGACATCCTAAAACCGAAACTTCAGCTTCAACATTTTGAGGCGGAATCTCTCTTAACCCCTCCACTTTATCCGGTTTTTTTCTTTGATTCTCTGCCATTATCCTACTATTTCGCCTCCAAAAATTTCAATTGATTTAGCTACGATGTCCGATTTTTTATCTTCTTCCTTTTTCATTTTTTCGCCTTTTTTTAGAACACATTTTACCCTAAGCGGCTCGCCATAAACTTTTGCAATTGCTTTTTCCAAGATCATTTTATTTTTAACGTCTTCAATTCTTTCTTTATGAAATTGGTAAAGAAAAGCGAGTACTAGGACTCCCTTATCTATTTCCGGATCAGCTGCTTTTAAGAAAGCGTGAACAGAGTGATTTGAAGATTTAATCTCCAAAAGAAGCTCTTCCCACTTGTTGGAACCCGTATCCGTTATCATTTCTTTGGATGACTTTTCGGACACTTTCTTTTCTATTATCCCCTCGTATATTTGACCGCGTATTGACATCCCGATTTTGACTAAGGCAATCTCTAAAGGTAATTGCGGCAGGGACGAGAGCTTACTTTGTTTTTCTACATTAGCAAGAATTTCCAATATGTCAATTAGTTCCCTTTCTGAGGTTGCATTCGAAACTTTTTCTAAGTACTCTTTAGGGATTTTTTCACTCTCCCTCCTTGCTAGCTTAAATAGAAAAACTTCCCTTAAAAACTCTAAAAGATTTTTTACAAATTGATTAACGTCACCGCCCCTCAAGACTAAGTCATTAATTATATCTAATGGCTCTTTCGTTTTACCCTTTGCCATAAGTAAGGCAACATTGAATATTTGCTCTAAATCGGCCCGTCCAATAATAGATTTTATTTCCATTTCAGTAATTTTTTTAGCGTTAAATGAGGAAACCTGATCAAGAAGAGAGATAGCATCTCTTAAACCGCCACTGGCTTCGACAGCAATCATTTCTAAGGCTTTTAATTCGTATTCAAATCCTTCTTTTTTAGAGATATCTTCCAAACGAGCTGTAATAAGCTTAGTGTTTATTCTTTCAAAATCAAATCTCTGACATCTGGAAATTATGGTATCGGGAACTTTGTGGATTTCGGTTGTCGCTAAAACAAAAATGGCGTGAGCTGGCGGCTCTTCCAAGGTCTTTAGAAGCGCATTAAAGGCTTCTTTGGTAAGCATATGGACTTCGTCTATTATAAAAACTTTGTATTTAGCTTGGTTCGGCGCAAATTTTATTTTATCTCTTAGATCCCTAATCTCATCAATGCCCCTGTTAGACGCCGCGTCAATCTCTATCATATCGATGGCCTTGCCGTCAATAAAAGACTTGCACATCACGCATTTATTGCAAGCCTCACCCTTTTTTATGTCCTTACAATTAATGGTTTTGGCAAAGATTCTGGCAATCGAAGTTTTACCCACCCCTCTTGGGCCCGTAAAAAGATAGGCATGAGAAATTTGCCCCATCCCTATGGCATTTTTTAAAGTTTTAGTAATATGTTCCTGTCCGGTTACTTCCTCAAAATTCCCCGGACGATATTTTCTATATAAAGCAGTTGTCATCTTGCACCTCGAGTTACAGTATAGCAAAATTTAAGGATAAATAAAGAAGGAATAATACCCCCTGATTAAAATCATAGCCCGAATAGCAAGTTTATTTTTTTAAAAAAATGATACTGTTTTTATGAAATACTTAGCGGGCGAATATCTAATTAAAAAAAGAAATTAGCGTGTGGCAGACTGCTGCCAGGTTTGAACATGAGAGCTAAGAGGAAAACCAAGCTGCCCGACAGAATCGTAACCCGTAGCAAGAAGCTTGCCATCTTTGTCCAAGGCGAAGCTATGACTTCCGTTAGCCGAGATCGTTTGAACGTTAGACAAAGGGTTTTGAGTCCAGACACTTCTGCTGGTAGTGTCGCTCATGCCTAACTGGTCCCTATCATTATACCCGGTACACCAAAGAACGCCGTCATTTTTTACAATAAAAGAATGGTATGCACCGACACTTACATATTTTGCATTACTTGCAGTTTGAACCCACGAATTTCTGTGGTTTCCGTCTCCCAATCCCAGACCGCCGGCGTTGTTGTAGCCCGTTGCCCAAACCGTGCCGTCGTTTTTTAGAGCCATGGAATGTTGACCGGCAGATACGGCTGCCACGTTTGCAAGAGTTGTTTGAGTCCATGAATATCTGTGATTCCAGTCGCCTAAACCTAATGCTCCATAAGTATTATCCCCCGTCACCCAAACTGTGCCGTCGTTTTTTAAGGCGACGGAAAAGCTGCATCCGGCGGCTACGTCCTTTACATTGCTTAGCCCTGTCGGGGTCCAAGATTCCCTTTTGGCCGTATCGCCAACCCCGAGCGAACCGTTCACATTACTACCGGCAGACCATACCGTCCCGTCAGTTTTTAAAACTAAGGCATGGGAGCCGCAAACACTGGCAGATACCGTTTTAACCCCCGTTAAAATGCTTTGCCAAGAAGTAATATATTGATACGCCATCCCGATCCCCAATTGTCCACCCCTATGATCACCGGTAACCCATAACGAATTATCATCCATGACGGCGTAGGACGATTGAGAGCCCGCATCGACATATTTTACCTTATTATTGTTAAGGAAAAAGGGAGCGATTTGGTTCCATGAACTATAACTCGTTTCTCCCGTTCCTAATGCCCCCCAATTTCCGGCTCCTGTAACCCATAAGGAACCGTCTGATTTTCCAAGTAAGCTGTGGGTAACGCCCGCCGCAAAAGAAGTAGTGTTTGGCCATGTAATCCCCACCCCCACCGTCCTCGTCTTACTCACCCCTCCTCTAGTCACTTCCACCTTGGCATTACCCACAAAGGTGCTGGTATAGGTACAGGTTTGAGAAGCGTTTGGAATGTCATAAGTGGTTGTCGCTGTGGCACATGGAGTAGCCGGATAATCAGATTCTTTTAGGTAAAACTTCCAGGTAAAATTGTCAGTTATGTTAAAGCCGGAGCTTGTAGTTTGAGCTGAGAAAGTAACAGGAGATCCCACGGATGCCGGACTTGAAGCGGTAAAGGAGGTAATGGTTAGGGTGGGGTCATTGGTTTTACATTGGACAGTAACGTTTTTTGAAAAAACATCGGTTAAAGTATAGTTAAAGGTAGTGGAATAACTAAGACCGGATTCGTTTAAGCCGTCCAGTTGGGAGTGCTTTTTAGAGGATTGTCTCTTGTTATCTTAGACGTGCCGTTAGGAGAAGTATAATTTAAGTCTAAAGAAGAGGTCGTTATGTTAGAGCAACTTAATGTCGGGTCTTGAGGCGCATAAGCCGGGGGGTCTAAGATGGTGACTCCAAAGCTTTTAAGATCGACTTTTATTTGTTTTTGGTTTTTAAGGGCGTTTTCTAGAATAATGGAAACGGATTTTAAGGCTAGGTTATCACCGTCAAAATAGACTCTTTGCTTTAAAGGAGATTCGGAGTAAGTAAAGACGAGGCTTCGGTCTTTGGAACTGTCGTTATCAAAAGAGAAAGTGTCGTCTGTTTTAGTTTTTAAAA
>LBWX01000002.1 GCA_000995065.1 candidate division CPR2 bacterium GW2011_GWC2_39_35
GTTGCCGCCAAATCTTGGTCTACCCCTTGATAGTTAATGGCAATGGTTGGAGTATCCGTCATGTCTTCATTAAAGACTGCTGTTACCCTTTGGGTGTCCGCATCTCTCACTTTTCGGTTTAGGGAGTAGGTTAAATCTCCCGAATATCCGGGAGCCGTGTTATCAACCACAAAAGTATTGTTAGTCGCCTGAGTTGCCAAGGCGTTTCCGGCGATGTCCGTGCCGGCGATGGTAATGGTGGCCGTGCCGTCATTGGCTGTCGGAATGTTAATGTCAAATGTCCAAACCGAGGCGTTGGCGCCTTGGGTCATATTGGTTGCCGTAAGGTCCGACCCTGTACCGGCAAAGTCGATGGCGATTGTTGGATAGTTTGCCAAATCCTCAGAAAAGTTAGCGGTAACCGTTAGAGTATCGGCGTCTTTTACCTGATGATTAATAGAATAAGTAAGCGTTGTTGGATTATACACCGGAGCCGTATTGTCTACCGTAAAGGTGTTGTTAGCCGCTTGAACTTCCAGGGCATTTCCGGCAATATCCGTGCCGGCAATAGCAATAGTAGCCATGCCGTCATTGTTTTCGCCGGATGGCACGTTTACGTTGTAAGACCAAACACTGGCATTGGCTCCCTGAGTCATAGCAGTAGCGCTTAAGTCTTGATCAGCTCCGGCGTAATTGATGGCAATGGTTGGAGCGGAGGTTAAATCCTCATTAAAGTTTGCCGTAACCGTTAGAGTGTCGGCGTCTTTTACGGCATGAATTATCCACCGTTACCCTTTGGCTGCCGTTACCGTCGTCATTAGACGTTACCGAATTTCCGGCCGCATCCGTAAGGATAACTTTGTAGGTATAGTTGCCGTCAGAAACAAAAGCCGCTAGGTCATCCTTGCCATTCCAAACGTCTATTTGCGCCCCCTGCCCTCTAGATACGGCATTTACTAAAGTCCTCTTGAGGGTTAGACCCTCGTTAAAGATTTCTACCGTCACGGTTAGATTAGTGGCGACGTTATCCGAAATAGTGTAGTTAAGGCTTACATCATCCCTTCTTGTGTCAATTACCGAGGGCGAAAAAGGATCTAAAGAATCGGAAACAAGGGTAATTTCGGGATTAGTTTGATCGATGGTGATGGTATCGGTAGACGTTGCCTGATAGGCGATGTTTATATCTTGGATAATCGGCGTTGCCGAACCGTCAGAATTTAATGTTGCCCGCCATCTTAAATCGCTTCCTCTGCCTGCCTCGGGAATAGTAAATTCTACTCCGGGCGTAACCGAATACCAATTAGTACCCCCGTTTGCAGTCATTTCGTAAGTAATAGTCTGACCATTTAAAGTCTGGTTTGTTGTTAACGTTGCTTTGTAGATAGTGTCGGTAGTAGCGTTTAGTTTTATTGATTGGGCGAGCTTGGGAAATGTATAAACTGGTCCCCACCCCCAAGTATCATTAACTAGTCCTGAGTCGGTAATTCCACCAAACAAAACTACTTTTTGGTTATAAATATCATAAGCCATGGAAGATTCTTTCCTCCTAGCTGGTGATCCAGCGGCACCGTCAGCGGTCTTTTGAGTCCAGCTTGTACCATCCCATTCCCAAGTATCATTAACTAGCCCTGCACAAAAACTAGCAGTACAGCCGCCAAATAAAAATGTTTTTTGACTCAAAGCATTATATGCTAAAGCATGGTACCCTCTTCTGGCTGGTGATCCAGCGGCACCGTCAACGGTCTTTTGAGTCCAACTTGTACCATCCCATTCCCAAGTGTCGTTATTACGCGCTCCTCCTGCAGTAAACCCGCCAAATAAAACTGTTTTTTGACGATTAATATCATAGGCAATGCTTTGGCTGGTTGATCTTCTAGCTGGTGATCCAGCGGCACCGTCAGCGGTCTTTTGAGTCCAGCTTGTACCATCCCATTCCCAAGTGTCGTTAAAATAAGAACCGTTATACCCTCCAAACAAAACCGCTTTTTGACGCTGTGTATCATAAGCCATGGCGCCTGCATATCGCTTAGCCGGTGATCCGGCGGCACCGTCAGCTGTACGCTGTGTCCAACTGTTACCATCCCACTCCCAGGTGTCATTAAGATAAACAGAACCGGCGGAATAGCCTCCAAAAAGCACTATTTTTTGACGCTGAGTATCATAAACCATGGAAGATTCTTTTCTTCTAGCTGGTGATCCGGCGGCACCGTCAGCGGTCTTTTGAGTCCAGCTTGTACCATCCCATTCCCAAGTGTCGTTTAATAAAGCTGACCCAGTTGCTTCTCCACCAAATATAACTACTTTTTGACTCTGTACGTCATAAGTCATAGAAAAGCTCTTCCTCTTAGCCGGTGATCCGGCGGCACCGTCAGCGGTCTTTTGAGTCCAGCTTTCGGAAAATGGTAACTTAATCTCTCCACTTGTCCCATCCCAAATCGCCGTGGTTGCCCCGTCTTTATTATTAGTATTTGCAAAGGTGTCAAAATGACTGAACTGGTCGCTTACATTCCCGGCCGCATCCTTAAACCTGGCGTAAACTGTTTTTTCTCCGCCGCCGGCAAGTAAATTCCAGGAATGGTTGACCGTATCGTAGTCTAGCCAACCGGCATCAAGAATTGTGCCATCAGCATTGGTAGTCTTCCCCCAATCCGTGCCATTGTTACTAAACTGCATCTGCCCCGGAGTCATGCCGGATAGAGCATCCGTGGCCCCGCCGGCCTTTACGTTAACCTGAAAATCATTAGTATAATTATTACCGTCATTTATGGTAACCGTCCCGCCGGTTGGCGCGGCCGTATCCTTTAAAACCTTAAAGGCGTATTCCGAAGAAACGGTTTCCCTTGCCGCATTGTCCACCACTTTTATCCAAACGTAATTCTCCCCGTCCTGCATGGCGCTCCACACGGCGGCGCTCAAAGACCAATCCGTGGTGTATGTATTGCCGGATAAATCCTGGTTTTTGGTCCAGACAAAGATAATGTTTTGGTCTACGGCCGTGGAGGCAGAAGTGGCCTGAATATAAAACTCTTTTAAACCCGAGCCAGAGTCGGCAAAGTCTACATTATAAGTGCCGGTATTGTCTTTATGATAAGTTGATTCATTGGACGCATGACTATTATGGTTGGGCTGTCCTGGGGGTAAGGTGTCGATGCCCACCGTCCAGGTGGAAGTAGACGCGGTTACGTTGCCGGCGTTATCCACCGCCTTTATCTGCCAGGTATGGGTGCCGTCCGAAAGAGCGGCCGTTGGAGTAGTAGAAGTAACGGCATTAGAAATATTGTCTTTATCCAAACTGCCGTCTATAAACAACTGGTACTTAGCCATGCCGGAATAAGAATCGGACGAAGCGCCCCAAGAAAGGGTTGGATTATTAACCGTCTGCCAGGAATTATTAGCCGGCGTGGAAATATCAAAAGCAGCCGGGGCTGTTTGCAAATCGGAAAGAGTTGGGGTGTTAGCTCCATCGCCAACCAGTTCTAATCTTGTTTCAATTGTTTTAGTATTTGAAAAAGCAGATGACAAAGGAATGGTACCGGAATTGGAAGTTATTTCGTACCAAGTAGCGGTATTATCAGACGGATTTACATAGCCCGTGTCTCCGTTACCCCAATCATCAGCCGGACGCACCTGGACTTTTATCTTATATGTGGCACCTATGCCACTGCCATTCCATTTTAAATTAAGCCATTTATATTTTTCGGGATTGGCTGGGTTCCCCATCCTAAGACCGGTACCGGTTGAGCCGAGAGTGCCGGAAGTTTGGAAAGTGGCCACAGGAGTAAACTGATGACTTGGAACAGTTGCTGAACCGTCTACCGGACTACCGCCACTTCCTTTAACACCCCCGGACGATAGCGGCGTCCCACTAACTGCTGGCGCCTCAATTATAATTTGGCCGCCGCCGCCGCCGCCGCCGCCAGCCCAATTACCTCCACCATTACCACCAATAGCAGAAATATTATTAGCATTATTAACAGCGGTCTTACTAACAAGATAAACACTGCCACCGCTTCCGCCGCCGCCGCCACTACAATAAGTACCAGTACTGTTACCTCCCGCATTACCGTTAGCCAAAATATTACCATTTAATATTAAGTTTTCGGTTCGGACTTTAACTGCCCCGCCCCCGGATCCACCATTACCACCATTTTGGCCAGATGCAGCGCCACTGTCTCCTCCTCCCCCCCCGGAACCAAAAATACTGGTTGCATATCCATACGAAGAACCACCAAGAGCAACATCAGTAGTATAACAGCCAAAAGTACATCTTGTGCCGTTACCACCGCTACCCCCATAACCTCCGCCACTACCACTCCTATGAGTATGCGGCGTGGTGCCGATAGAGCCTATTCCTCCAATACCAGGACCATTACCATAACCATTTGTACCATTCGCAATACCACTACCAGGGAAAACGCCACCATTACCGCCATTAAATCCTTTTCCCGAAGCATCAATTTTGCCTCCAACCTGTATGTCTAAAGTTCCCATTACTTTAAATTCGATTTTTACCCCAGATGCTGAACCAGATGGCCCATCAGTTGTTAAAATCCCTGTTCCGGTAATAGTAAAATTATTAAAATTAGGCACAGCCCCAGTTAATGGATTGTATGAACTAGCCCCGTGACCCAAATCTGTTTCATAAATTGTTTTAATAGTTTTAGAAGAAGAGAGGGTATAGTTACCATCAGCGCCAGTCCCTACATCTATACTTAAAGATTCAAGTTTCGTATCCCCCCCAGCTGTCAAATCAAGCTGGCTAGTTGTTGTCGCCGCCCCTTGGGTTGTGCCGTTCCAATCGGTTTGGGATGTAAATATCTTTGATGAAATATTCCCCGCATTATCCCTAAACCTCGCGTAAACGGTTTTTACTTCGTCGCCGGTGGGGATATTCCAATCCTGAAGCCCAACCCCATAAGCCAGCCAGCCGGGGTCTAAAATGGTGCCGTCAATATTAGTTGTCGATCCCCAATCCGTCCCGTTGTTAGAAAACTGCATCCACCTTAACGGCCGTAGCCTTGGCGTAAGTTGACGGGTTTAAACCGGTGGGGTCGGTTATGGTTATGGCCCCTCCGGACGGCGCAGTTTGCTCCACCGTAAAGTCGGTATTGTCGGCTCCGTTAAATTCCGTCCAAGTAGAAACTCTGGCAGCACTGTCTATAAGCCTTGAGCGCCACTTGTAAGTGGTGCTGGTTGGGAAATTAAGATCAAAAGTAACTTCTCCGTTTCCGCCTTCGGCGATGCCTGCATCAGTTGGACCATCATCTGTTTTACAAGCGCCATCAGTATTATATGGCGGACCACAAACAGCGTCATTCCACACATCAGCAGTCGGCCTTTTAAATTAGTGCCTTTAATTTTGATTTGGTTTTGATTTGTAAATCCCGTGCCCTTAGCGATAGCCGCATCATCATCCGCGCGATGCTGGGAGATATAATTCTCCCCGCCGGAAGCCGTATCCTGAGGCGCGTCCATGGTGTTATAGGTAAGGGTTACGTTATCTAGGGTGGGCGTTGAGGTGCCGTCGGATTCCAACCGAACTAAAATTTCAAAATATTGTGCGGGAGAACTGGGCAGTCCGGATGCAGACATGGAAGTATAATGAAGCGGGGTCGGAGTATTTTGCTGATCAGCATAAGTTTGGCCAAAATAATTATCCGTCCACGCCGTAGCAATATTGGCCACGTCAAAAGTGCCGCTCCGGCCGTAATAAGTCCAATTTGTTTTATTCGGCGAAGTCCGCACCAAAAACTTAACCGCCTCGCCCGTACTTAAAGCATTTTTAGTTGAAGTTATAGATTGAAAGTTTACATTTTCCGGACTCGCCCCAAAATCTTTCCGCAACCCCACATCAGCAGCCCCAGTCCCGCCAAGGGAGCCGGGAGAAGTAAAGGTTTTACTAAGCTTTTCTACCCGCCACCGATTATTACCTAGACTGACATCATAGCCTGCTATATATAGCCCATCTCCACCCATTGCAATAGAATTGGCTTGATCAGAGCCAGTTGATGGATTGCTGGTATATGTCCATTGGTTTTGGCCGGAGAAGTTTAACTTTTCCACTCGCCATTGGTTATTTCCTGGACTGATATCAATGCCGCCCACATAAAGACCATCGCTGCCGACGGCGATAGAGTTTGCAGAATCAAAACCGCCCGAAGGGTTACTGTTATATGTCCATTGGTTTTGGCCGGAGAAGTTTAATTTTTCCACTCGCCATCGGCTACTTCCTGAGATATCATAGCCGCCCACATAAAGACCATCGCTGCCGACGGCGATAGAGTTGGCCATATAAGCCGCAGTCGAAACATATGACCACTGGTTTTGGCCGGAGAGGTTTAACTTTTCCACCCGCCATTGTGGTGCGCCCATGAATCCACCGCCGCTACTTCCAGCTATATAAAGACCATCACTGCCAACGGCAATAGAACGCACCCCCTCATTACCCCCGTATGTTGAAGTTGTTGGGTTGTTGGTGTAAGTCCATTGGTGTTGGCCGGAGAAGTTTAGCTTTTCTACCCGCAACTGAAGATTGCCTAGGGTGCTCTGGTCGCTCCCGCCTATATAAATACCATCGCTGCCGACGGCGATTGCATAAAGAATATTTCCGCCATTGTTAGTTAAACTGTTATAAGCCCATTGTTGCTGGCCGGAAAAATTTAGTTTTTCTACCCGCCAACCAGATGAACCAACCCCACCCACATATATACCATCGCTGCCGACGGCGATTGCGTACACTGTAGTAGAGCTAATATTATTAGTATAAGTCCACTGGTGCTGGCCGGAAAAATTTAGTTTTTCTACCCGCCACTGTGAAGCAAATTGTCCTAACGCCTTATCAACCCCACCCACATATATACCATCGCTGCCTACAGCAACGGCAGTAGCATAATCGTCATAAGCCGTTGGATTGTTATTATAAGCAAAGGCAGCTGCTCCCGTATTACAACAAGCACCCGTTATGCCAACACTGCCGGCTGCTTGTATCTCCAAATTAGTCCGCGGATTCGTCTCCCAATCCGCATGACCGTCCGTTCCGCCGCTAACCGCATTATAATCAAAATCCGCCTGCGCGTCCCACGCAACAGTATGACTCCCCGCCTCCGCCATCCTCGGCTTGCCGGAAAAGTTAAAAGGGGAAATAAATTGCAGGGCCATAAAGGCTACAAAAGAAATACAAAAAGCATAAACAGAAGCTTTGTTTATAGAATGAGCGTAGGGCTTGGAATAGTATTTGTAGTAAGTTCTTTTCTTTTGAAAGGCATTATCGTGAAGTTTTCTAAATCTAATATGCAAAAAATACCGAATCTCCATAAAAAACAACCGACCCAAATTCCAACGATAAACAATCCCCTTAAAAGGGTCTAACCCTTTTCTGG
The DNA here is from genome assembly GCA_000995065.1 of candidate division CPR2 bacterium GW2011_GWC2_39_35. Classification (GTDB taxonomy): domain Bacteria; phylum Patescibacteriota; class CPR2; order CPR2; family CPR2; genus UBA9978. Next base: position 7,359 of record LBWX01000002.1, read on the forward strand.
AGGGTTCGACCCTCCCTGCGGGTTTACCAAATATCTTGTTAAATATTTTTTTTATCATATCCCTTTGCACGCTCTTAATATCAACATTAACTCTATTCTATTGTATCCAAACAACCCTCGCCCCGCAAGCCCTTTTTAAAAAATCCCAATACTCAAAAAGGGTTAGACCCTCCGGATGGAGGGTCTAACCCTTTTCAACTTAATCGATAGAAATATCCCCAATAATCATTTTGATATCTACTTTATCGGAAGCCATAAAATCAAAATAATTGCGATATGCCTTATTTTCATTATGACTAAGCATCTCCAAAATGAAATCAGTATTAAGCCAATTTGTCTTTCTTTTACCTAGGTAATCGTGAAGGCTTGAATAATCATAAGACGAAGCCTTGAGATCTAGATCTTTGGGATTTAAGTGAATATACCTTGAAACATGCAATAGGTACTCATCCGCTAAAACCGGAGCCGCCTTGTATGTACCTTGAAACAGAGAACCGACTCTATCATGGCGCTTATTAAAATACATGACGTAATTCGTAAGCAGTCCTCGCATAAATTCCGAAAGACCTTCGTCTCCTGTCTGACGAACCAACAGATGAAAATGGTTAGGCATCAAACAAAAGCAAAGCAGCTCAACCTCTCCATAAAACCTCCCCTTTTGAAGGGTCGAACCCTCCAGAAAAGGGTTAGACCCTTTTTCGGCATCTTCTTTTTTTAGGAGGTACATTTTTAAAATATAGAGGAACACCTTGTAATCTTTATCGTCAAGAAAAATATCCCTTTTTTCAACCCCGCGGTTAAAGATATGATAAGCTCCATTTTGTTCGAAGTTTTTAATCTTGTATTTAGCCGGCATATTTTTATGCTACTGCTAAATCCTATAAAACTCAAGCACCAAAGGGTCTAACCCTCCTACAGGAGGGTTAGACCCTTTTTGACTTTAAATGTATTTCTTTATTCTGGCTTGGCTTACTTTTTCTTTTACCCAGGTAGCGAAATCTTTTTGCTTTATAAGTATCTGTGAGAGATTGTATTTACCGCCTTTTTCGAAATTTAGCTTTAGGATCTGATACCCGTAAGAAGTTTTAACCACCTCTGAAACGCCGCCATCCTTAAGAGCTATGACCGCCTTTTGAGACTCGCCGGGGAGGGATTTAAGATCGACCTCCCCAAGGCCGCCACCTTTAGCGGCAGTAGATACATCCTGACTTTCTTTCTTTGCTAAATCTTCAAACTTAGTGCCGCTTTTTAGCTGTTTTAAAATCTCATCAGCCTTTGACTTAGCGCTATTATCCAATTCTCCCGAAGACACTAATTTTTCAGTTACTTTCTGTCTTAAAATCTTAGGAGCTAAGTTGTAATTTTTAAACTCTGTTTCGGTATAGCCATAACTAGAAATTATTTCGCGAAGCTTATTTGTCTTATTTGCCCCTGCCATAGCCTCAAATTCTTTATTAATATCAGCCTCAATGACTTTTACACCAAATTTTTCAGCTTCGGCATCAATAACTTTTTCTTCAATTAATTGATCTAGCACTTGCTTCTCGATGGCCTCGGTTCTCTTTTTTCCTTCGTCACCATCAAAGCCAATCTCTTGCATTTCTTTTTGATACTTAATCTGGGCATTTACCCGATGTTGAAAATCAGAGCGACTTACAAACCGGCCATTAACTCGAGCTATACTATTTAACCTCAAAAAAGCAGCAACACTAATAAATAAGACTAAAATTACAGCCAGAATACCAAGCGGAATAAAGATCTTTTTATCCAATTTTATTTTTGCGGCTTTTTCTTTTATTTTATTTTTCATCTGAGCCTCCAAACTATTTAAAAACTTAAATTACATAATCAAACTGGCGTCTGATTCTTCGGTGTCGCCTAAGAAAGTAGAAACGCCTCCAACTTCTACTCCATCTATAAATTCTTCTTTTTTAATACCCATGATATCCATCGATGTGCTACAAGCAATCATCTTGACTCCCGCTTTTGTGGCCTCACTAATCATCTCTTCTAAGGTTCCAATATGTTTTTTGATCATTAAATAACGGATGAGTTTGGTTCCGATGCCGCCCATGTTCATTTGCGACAAATGTAGATGTCTTGAGCCTCTTGGCATCATCAAGGCAAAAGCCTTAGAAATAATATCTTTTTTTACCGGTACTGCTTCGGGACGCCTTATGACATTTAAGCCCCAAAAGGTAAAAAACATCGTTACTTTCCGGCCCATCGCCGCCGCCCCGTTAGCTATAATAAAAGAAGCGATAACTTTATCAATATCGTCGGAAAAAACTAAGATTGTTTTGGAATGGTTTTTCCCTGATTCGTCCTTGTGGTCGATATGAATGGCGTGATCTGAATCGCCTTTTTGAATAAGAGCAGTAATAATATTGCTTTTCGAATTAAGAGATAAGAGCTTGTTTTCGGTTCGCTGACACCAAACCGGAACATCGCTTAAAAATGCTGGATCTGTTGCCCGTGCTTCTAAAACCTCTCCGGTTTTTAACTTCTTGACTCCTTCATTTACCCGCATTAAAGGGCCGGGACACATGAGACCGCAAGCATTTACCTTTAGACTAACCTTAGTATGAATTGTTGGCATTTCTTTATCTATCCCCTCATCTTTATCTATCTCTTCATCTATTGTAACATCCGAAACCTCCATTGGGATACTGTTCGGAATGCCTCTTTCTTCCATTTCCAAGACGCTTTCTGTCTTTACCTGCTGGAATGCGCTCTCTGACTCACTGTAAATTTGTTCGTAAGTTTTATAGCCGCCCACGAGGCTTTTTACCTTAAAACCATGTTGAAATAGAACCCTGGAGGCAAGATAAGCCCTTAGGCCAACGGCGCAATAAACATAGATCTCTTTATTTTTAGGTAGTTTAGATAGCTTACTTCTTAATTCATCAATCGGAATGTTTATTGACCCATCGATATGGCCGCCTTTATATTCAAGTCTGGTTCGAACATCTAATAACGTGGTCTTTTCTTTATTTCGTTTTTCAATTTCCTCGTGGGTGTATGTTTTAACTAAGCCATCTAAAATATTAGCCGCCATATATCCCAGCATATTAACCGGATCTTTGGCCGAAGAAAATGGGGGAGCGTAGCACAAGTCAATTTTTTGTAAATCTCGAACCGTCATGCCGGCTCGCATAGCCGTGGCTATAACATCGATCCGCTTATCAACGCCGTCATACCCCGCCCCCTCGGCGCCTAGAATCTCACCCTTAGGAGAAAAAAGAAGTTTCAGCGTGATCGGAAAAGCGCCGGGATAATAGCCGGCATGAGAGATAGTATGAAGAATTGTCAATTTATAGGGTATATTAAACTTTTTTAGCAAGCGTTCGTTAAGTCCGGTTGAGGCGATGGTCATATCAAAGACTTTCAAAATTCCGGTCCCCTCGGACCCCAAAAACTTTTCCTTCTTACCTAGGATATTTCCAGCCGCGATCCGACCCTGTTTATTTGCCGGACCCGCAAGCGCAATGACCGCATACTCGCCAGAAACAAAATCCTTAACCTCGATCGCATCTCCAATGGCATAAATATTCGGGTCCGAAGTTTGCAGATATTCATTAACTGAGATCCCTCCGGTACCCCCCAATTTAAGTCCAGCCTCAAAAGCAAGAGAAGTTTCCGGCCGAACCCCGATTCCTAAAATAATAACATCGGCTTTAACACAAACATTGTCCTTGGAAATCACGGTCGATGTGCTTTCTTCATGCTCAATTTTTACAACTTCCGTTTGAAGATAAAGCTTAATCCCTTTTGACCTAAGGTAATTATGGACAATGGATGCCATATCAAGATCGAGAGTAGCAACAACATGATCCGAAAGCTCGAAGATGGAAACCTCGAGACCTATGCCATAAAGATTCTCAGCCATCTCTAGGCCAATCGGCCCGCCCCCGAGGATGGCTACCCTTTTTGGTTTTTTGTCGCCGACATACTTCTTAATCTTCTCGGCATCCGGAATCGTTCTTAAGGTAAAAACCCTAAAATGATCAATGCCTGCCATTTGTGGTTTAAAGGGGCTTGCCCCCGGAGCCAAGATTAGCTTATCGTAACTTTCTTTATATTTATGACCTGTTTTTAGGTCAGTCGCCAGAATCTGCTTTATTTTGGGATATATCTTTAGTACTTCGGTAGATATCCGAACATCAATATTAAATCTTTTTTTAATTCCTTCCGGAGTCTGCACCAAAAGCCGATCCCGCTCGACAATCTTCTCGCCTACAAAATAAGGAAGCCCACAATTTGCAAAAGAAACATACTTGCCCCGCTCCAATAAAATAATTTCAGCGTTCTCATCCAAACGCCTGGCTCTTGCCGCTGCTGTTGCCCCACCGGCAACACCACCTACAATTATGATCTTTTGCTTCTTTAACAAATTAACCCCTATAGCCTTAAATTAAATCCCGACATAAAAATATTTCACTAAATTTCTAATTCCTAATTGCTCTAATTTTTAATTAAATCTCAACCAATAAATGCCTAATGCCATATAACACGACTTATGCACCTAAATAGTATTGTTCGACTCCTCATAGAGGGTGGAAAACTTTCATTATAAATTAAGGTGCTTTTCCACAAGGTCTAAGAATATTAATGTATGTTTAATGTGTTAAGTGCGTAAGTCGTGATAAGTATTTATTTTTGTTAATTAGTTATTGGGACTTCTTTAGTTTAATTAGTAATTAGATATTAGAGATTTGAGAATACATACCGTTTTCCAGCACTACTTTTCACCTGTTCTCTTTTAAACCCCTGCTTTCTTATATCCATATTCCAAACCAAGTAAATATAGGTGGAGGCTGAAAAGGCTTGGGTGCCGCAACCCCAGGAGTCTAAAGATTTAGCCGAGCTTATCTCGCCTGGCCGACCCACAAAATTATGCCACAAAATTTCATCCGTCGAGGCTTCGAGGATCTTTTTTATAACTTTATGATATTTAAGCTTATTGGTGTTGTAAAGAACCAAGGCCGCAATATTGTTTACAAAAAACCAACTATCACCGTTATGATAACTCATGTTATCCTCACCGGTTGAAACTTCCGAATACTCGAGACATTTTTTATCTATTGATGAAAGACCGCCCCAATTTAACCATATATGAGGCAAAATCCTATCAAAAACTTTCTCCCATTCTTTTTTGGTTAGTATCTCCGGCGCAAAAAAAGCTGCTAGAAAAACGTTTGGCCTGATCGCCGGATCTTCTAGCCGGTCTGCAGAACAGTGTTTGGAATATAGGTAATACATCCTGATATTTTTTAAAACTTTTGCTCTTTTCTCGTCGTATCTTATGTCACCGGTAAGAGCATAGGTCAGTTCCAAGATCTTAGCATATAGCGCCTGGATCTCGATTAAATAACCTTCTCTATCAATACTATCCATCCAAGATTCATTAGTGTCAGAATAAACAAAGCCTAAATAGTCATTTTCTTCCAATAAACCAACAGCCTTGATTAACTTATCGGCCAGAGTGATTTTCTCATCAATTGATAATTTAATTCCCGTATTCAAGATCGCCCAGCATAAAGTTCCCAAAGCATCGGACGATAAGGCACTTCCTCCCAAGATAACGGGAATCTTACCGCTCGGCCAGGCAGCCTTCAAGTATTTTTTAATAATTGCCTTAGCCTTTTTGGGTTCTAAGGCCGGAATTGATAAAAGCTCATCTCGACTCCAAGTCTTGTTAAACCAAGGAAGCCCCGCCATCAAGCCATTACCTATAAATAAATCCTCCAAAGCTTTATGAGAGTAGAAGGTAGCCGCTTTTACGGCATTTTTGTGAGCCGGTTTGACCGAAACGTTTTTGCCCTCTTTTAAAAGACTGATTTTTTTCTCATCGAATGAATTTTGAGCTCTTTTATTGGCTTCTTTTTCTGTCGCGCCAAAAGCCATCACCAGTTTGCTAGATTCAAAGCTGCCAACCTCAAATTCGTATAAGCTCACTGGTGCCGAGTGCCTTTTTTCATCTCTTGAATAGCGGGTTTCTTGCCAGCTTTTGGTTTCGTTTATAGGGCCATCTGTAAGAAGCGCTACAAAATATTGTTCGTTCTTTCCTTCGTCTAGGTAACCCACCATAATCCCGTTTTCTATCCTCCAAGTAGAATAATTTCGCCCCCATTGCGGCTCGTCAAAAATATGTCTTATATCTAATCTGACCGTAAAATTCTTAGTTTGAGAAAGCTCATAAATAAGAACGGGTTCGTCTTTTAATAAAAAATAGCTTTCTTTAAAATCCTTGTACTTTCGTCCCACTAGCGAAAACAGAGGTTCTAAAATAATTTCTGTTGGGGTCTCTCCTGAAACTTCGATATTAGCCAGCACCTTTAAGTGATCATCTTTATGCTTTACGAACCAGCCTTCGTAACGACTGCAGGTCTCCCCATAAAAGTTGACAAAATCTTGACGGTCGTTTCCAAGCAAAAAGGCTTGGGGAACATCAATTTGTTTAGTAATTGCGGGGTTAGTTAACTTGTGGGTTACTTTCATATTTCACCTCTGTAGATTTTAGCAGAATCTTCCGGGGTTGACGCCACCACAGAGATTCCGGTCCCCAATTCAAAACCTGCCTTTATAGCATGGGATGATTGAGGGAAAATTTCTATATGAAAATGAAAACTCTTATCTTTAGGACCGATATTAAAAATCATATTGTAGTTATCGTTTGCTTTCTCCGCCACTGTTAAAGTATTTTTTAAAATCTCTGCGAGCGCCAACAGATCTTTATCATCCATATCATCAAAATTTCGGAGATGTTTCTTGGAAACTATCCAAAGTTCGTGCATGTTTTGAGGTGCATAAGGCACAAATGAGACAAAATGGTTGTTTTCAAAGACCTTCCTCTTTGATTTTTCTTCTACTTCAACGATATGGCAATAAGCACAATCTCCTCCATAAGAATGGCTGATCTTCTCTTCGATTCTGGGAGGAATTTTATTTAAAGAAATAATCTGAAAGTGATTGTGAATAATCGAAGCTCCGGCCAAGGGCCCGAAATTTTTAAATATTTCGATATAATCGCAATCCTTTATCGTGCTTAAATGAGCCGCTCTGTCTCTAAAAACTTCTAAAAGCGTCTTTAGCTCTCTAATCTCTAACTCCGAAGTCCTTTTTGTGTGAATTGGGGTTTCTATTACAAGTTCATGATTACCTTTAACTTCTGCTTTCTTTAAGGATTTTTCATTGACATCCGAAACTCCTTCTAGAATAGAAAATCGATTCGGAAACACCCTTACCTGCCAGCTATTGCCATTAGAAACTCTGGTTATCTCTGGCGGAGTTAAGTGTTCATTTCCGGGACAAAAAGGACAATTTGCCGTATCTTTAATTTCCTGATCTGCAAACTCTTTTGGTCTCTCTCCCCTTGCGGGCGCGATAATTGTCCATAAATCTCTAAAATAATCTTTTCTCATTTTTTAACCTTTGATCCCTTGATCTTTAATGCCATCTCATGTGCGTCAAAATATTTTCTGACCAGTATTTTCCAATCGAAGTTCCTGGCGGTCTGATTAGCATGAATCCTGGAAATCATCCTCTCATCCTTATCAAACGTCAAAAATTTATGCATTAGAGATGCTAAATCCTTAACCTCTTTTTTATAATCAAACTTGCTTCTTTCTACCACATAAGTTCCGGGGAATTTCTTCTTACCCCCAAGAGCGTTGACCGCCAAACCAAAGCCGGACAAATCGGTTGTTATCGAGGGAACACTTAAAGCCCCAGCCTCGAGAGGAGTATAGCCCCATGGTTCATAAAAAGATGGGAACACTCCTAAATGAGAACCGGACATAAAATCGTAAAGATTCAGGTTTAAGAGCCCGTCGGCGCCGTTTAGGTAAACCGGAAAATAAACGACCTTAACCCGATCTTCCTCCCTATTAAATAAGCCCTGTTCTTTAAACCGGCCTAATATCTGATCCGAAGATTCATCCCCAATGTTGTGAGTAATAAGGAGGGGATCGCCCGTTCTCTTAAAGAGCTTGGTCTTGGTTGCCACCTTATTTCTGATTTCCTGCTTTAAGATGTTTTGACCGGTAATATCAAACTCTCCAGTACAAGCTCTCACCAACCGTTTGTAAATATCATCGATTTCCGAATCAATACTTTGCTTTATGTTTAAATAAACTGATTTACTCTGAATTAATTCCGATTTTAGCGTATAGGATCCTGACGGTACCGCCACAAAAGCCACTACCGTTTTATCACTATGCTGATTTTTAAGCCGCCTATTAAGCTCTCCCAAGGCATCAATAAATGTATCAATACCCTTGGCGTGCATCTCGTAACGTCCAACTAAAAAGTAGATAAGAGCTTTATCCAAATTGAATTTATAATGAGGGAAGAAGAAATACATCAGAAATTCTCTTATGATATTCTTAAACTCGGTATGTCTAAAGGTGGCTTTTTCCGTATCAGAGAAATGATTTATATTTAAACCGTTCTCTAAGATAACTTCCGGTTTTCGGCCATAGAACGCCTTCGCCTCAGAAGCCGTAATATCGGAGACAGTGGTTAAAACGGTGGCGTTTAAGGCAATGGCTTTTTCTAAAAGAAATTTTGCATAAATCCCAAATTCATACGCCTTGCTCTCGGCATCGATTTCATTAAGGCTTTTATAAAAATCAACGCCCTTAGAAGCGAGAACCCGACCCATAAAAGTAGCGTGCGTGGTAAAAATGCTCGAGATCTTAACGTCCTGTTTTTTAAGATAAAGGATTGGGGCGCCGGCCATCCACTCATGACATTGCAAAACTATTTCTTCTTTTGCTAACGGACCTTTCTTTAGAGCTTCGATCATCTTACCAACCGCAAAAGACCAGGCTACCGGCTCATCAAATTCAAAATCAGAATTTAAAGAATCAACCTGATACCAATCCCAAAGTTTAGTTTTGGTCTGATTAATGTTGGCTGTCTCGCCCGTAAAATCCACTAAAATTACCTGGGGCTCGGCATCAATGAGCCAAGTGCCGTAAAACAACCTAATTCCTAGGTTTTCAAGTTCTTTGACGATACTTTTTAGAAAGTCAGGCATTTCCTTTGCTTCAAAGACGATCTCAGAGGATTGACCCAAATATGGACCAACTAAAAAATATCCCTCCCCATATTGAGCTTTTATATACTCAGCTTTGGATTCTAAAACAGTATGAATGCCGCCAACTTTATTGCAGACTTCCCACGAAACCTCAAAAACAAATGGTTTCTTCATGTTCGCTTACCCTCCAAGCGATTTCTGGTAAAAATTTCTTATAACCGATATTTTACCAATCTATCGCTAGTTTTATTATACCCCATAAATCAAATTTCTAAATCCTAATTTCTAATTTCTAAAAAGCCCAAATCCAAATTTCCTAACGTTTCAAACATTTGTCCCAATGGCATTTGGGCCAATGTTCTGCATTATCTAGTATTTGAAATTTGATGCTTAGGATTTTTTTCATTGGGATTTCATTAGATTAATTAGGTCAATTAGTAATTAGTCATTGACTACTCAACTCCTACTTTCTCCGGCTTCATCAATCCGTGTAGTACCTTCTCTAAACCGTCTTTCTGCTGTTCCACCTCATGGGCAAAATTTTCTTCCATTTCGGCCAACTTCTCCTCTACCCGATGCACAAAATCTACCAGAATATTTGTAAAATAAATATATGCATCATGAGGCCTGTCATAGGCGTTAAAATACTTGTGAACGTCACCATCCGAGAACCACTTGGTACACATATAATAGAAGTTATCCGAAGTCTGAAGCCGGCGCCAATCTTCAATCATCTTTTTATCCCCGATCTTTTTTACCTTTTCCTCGAGATCATAAAGAGCTCTTATAGTGCCACTCTGCATATCGTTCCCCAGCCAAGCCGAGAGATCTCTCTCGGTATCCGCCCAAGAAACAGGATAAGGCATCGAAAGCTTGCCAACCGCCGGGTAACGATCAGCCTCTTCGCCCACAGTAATAAAGTCCATATCCGGATGCTTTAAGATTTCGTCCGGTACTTTATCCATAAAGTTAAAGATGCCGGTGTCTTCCCATTGATGCTCGCCAAAAGTCTCATAATCCATAAATAAGTTAATAACTTCGCCGCTGCCATTTACAGCATGCACCCACTGTGCAAATTTCTCTGCTGTAAGAGGCCACTCTTCCCAGCCTTTATTAGAAAACCGAAAGGCAACATCATCGGATAATTTATAGTTCTTTAAAAGTAGCTTGATTGGCTGATCGTTTGTCTCATAAACAAAATTGGGACTTCTCCAGTGTAAGACCTTATCCCAACCCTCAGCTAAAACTGCTTTAAAACCAAGCTCGGAGATCAGGTTAGCCAAATGGTCAAAGTAAACTAGCTCCGTGTTTCTAAAAACTGTAGGGCGCTGACCAAAAAGTTCCTCGATGGTATCCATGTGCTTAGTTACCTGATCATAAAACTCCTGCTCAGAATACAAAGAGGTAAGGGAATGATAGTAAGTCTCACCCAAAAATTCCACACAGCCGGTTTTAGCTAAATTCTGAAAACTTTTTATAAGATCCGGCCGCCAGGCCTTAGCCTGGTCGATAAAAGTTCCGGTTATGCTATAGCTTATCTTAAACTTACCATCATGTCTTTTTATAAGATCTAAAAGAAGCCTATTGGTGGGCTCATAGCACTTAGAAGCCACTTTATCCAAGATAGTCTTATTATGTCGATCGTCAAAATAATCCTCGGATCTGCCAATATCTAAAACGCCGAATTTCTTAACCCTTATTGGCTGATGAACGTGAAAATATAAACAAACACTAGGCATGAACTTTACCCCCTGCGACTACTTTTTTATAAACTTGGGCCATCTCTTTTGCGGACTTGTCCCAAGTAAGCCCCTTTACTTCTGCCTTAGCCCCTTTTACAAGAGATGCGGCATATTTTTTATCCTTTAATAATTTGACGATTTCCTCAGCTTGCTTTTCGATATCCCAAAAATCAACTTTTACAGAATTATCTACCACTTCCGCAATGCCCGAGCTTTTAGAAACCACTACCGGCGTACCGTTCTGGATAGCTTCCAGGGGAACAATTCCAAATGGTTCGGTAACCGAAGGCATCACAAAGACATCGGCTAGCTGATAAGCCAGATCCTTATCCTCATCGGAAATCCAACTGTTAAACAAAAGCTTGCCCGTTAAACCTTGCTTCGCTCCTTCCTCAATCATTCTTGCTTGCATGTCGCCGCTGCCGAGCATCATAAATTTTACATTCGGATAGCTTTCTGTCACTTTTTTGGCCACCTTTACAAAATAATCAGGTCCTTTTTGATACGTGATCCGGCCTAAAAACATCACAACCTTATATTTTTTCTTAATAGGATTACTGATTCTTTCCGTAATTTCTCTGGGATCGATGCCGTTATGAACAACACTGATCTTATTTTGGTCAATGCCGTAATAATTGACAATAGTACTTTTAGTAATATTACTGACCGCTACTATGTGATCTGATCTTTGAAAACTGTCTTTTTCCGTGTGATAAATAAACGAGCCATCATGCCGATCGATCTCGGTAGCATGTGCCTGGATAAGAAGCGGCACCTCTTTTCCCTTAAGCTTAGAAACAGCTTGGGCCGCAAAACCAGCCGGAAAAGTCATCCAATCGTGAGCGTGAATCAGATCATAATCGAGACCTTCCGCAAGCTCCTTAACACCCCTAGTATACAGATTGATATGAGCGTATCTGGAATTATCTAAAACTTTGATGCATGAATTACACATTTTTTTGGAATTGCTTTCCAAATTAACGCCTTGATAGCCGTTCACCAAAGAACATTGATTTTTTCTCGCGATCTCGACGCATTTGTGGCTAAAGCCGTTATCCAAAATTTTACTGGAAGCATCATGAAGGCGCATCCAGGGATAAGAACCCCCATAAATTTTAGGCAATACAAAATCAATATCCATTCCCAGCTTAGACAAACTCTTAGTAAGGCCGGAACATGCGATTCCTAAGCCGCCGGAATGAAATGGAGGTAATTCCCATCCTAGCATTAAAATTCTAATAATTCCCTCCTAGAATCATTTATATGTTACCTACCAATTATATACCTTGCGCCAAGTCTAGCGCAAGAAGTTTTTGCAAATTAAAATTACCTAAATTTTAGGTTCGATGGTATTTTTTATTAAGATTTAATTAAGATGGCTTGGAGAAGGGAAAATAGGTAGATGGCAAGATATAAGAAACCGTGAATCAAAAATAATGATCAAAAAATGGAAATGCACTTACTAGGGATTTAAATCCTATTAACCCTATCGACCAATTAACCCATTCACCAATCTAGTATTTCCTCTCATAACTCCCTAATGCCTTCACAAAGGCCATTTTTTCGAGTGCTCCTAGAGCCTTTTTAACTTTCTCTTCTTTAATATGGCCTTCAAAATCGAGGTAAAATACGTAATCGCCGAGCTTTCCTTTAGAGGGACGGGATTCGATCTTCGTAAGATTAATCTTATTTGTATTAAAGATCCCTAAGATTTCCCATAACAACCCGGGGCGATCAATCTGAGGGTAAACGGTAACGGACGTCCTGTCGTAGCCGGTCGGCTTGGTTTCTGTATTTGAGATTACAAAAAATCTGGTTACATTAAATCGATTGTCTTGAACCGCGCTTCTAATTACCTTCAGGCCATAGATATAAGCGGCAATTTCTGGACCCATACATGCTGAAGTGCCCCCATTTTCTTTAACCCGTTTTGCCGATTCGCCGTTCGACAAAGTCTCAACCACGTCGGCACTCGCCATATTCTTTCTAATAAAATCTTCGCATTGCGAAAAGGTTTGCTCATGAAGGTAGAGGGTTTTAATCTCAGAAAGCTCAATCTCTTTTGGCGCCATCAAGTGGTGGATAACCGGAATTATTTGCTCCGCTTCTATATTTAGATCAAAATCCAGGAGAGCATCCAGGGTAAAGTTAACTGCTCCTCCAACCGAATTTTCCACCGGAACCACTCCTTTATCCGCTTTACCTTCGCTTACCGCCTCAAAGACGTCTCTGATGGTTTTTACAAATACAATTTCCGCCTTTTTGTCGATCAGGTTAGCTGCCTGATGCGAAAAAGTGCCTTCCGGACCTAAAACCGCAATTTTCATGACTTCTCTCCTTGAACTTCCCTCGAATATTTAATTATGAAATTAAATAGCTGAGCCGTAAATCTAGAATTGAGATTTAGATTTTCAGCTGTCTTAACCCTCGACTCTATAACTTCTTCTTCCCTTTTAGAGTCAAAAATATCTTTGCCAAGGTTTTTTTTAACTTCCCCAGCTTTCCTTGCAAGTTCCATTCGCTCGGCTATCAAGTTTAAAATTTCGGCGTCGATTCTATCAATTGCTTGTCTCACTTCATCTAAGTTCATCAGCCACCTCCTTTAGGATATTGGCGCCTTTGATTAAAACGTCTTTTGGCGCCGCATAAGAAATTCTTAAATATTCGTTACTTTTAGAAAATACTTGTCCCGGAACCACGATTAGGTCTTTCTCGATGGACTTTAGAGCCACCTTCTCACCATCACCCACCTTGGGATAAATATAAAAAGCGCCTTCGGGCTTTTGAATCTCGAAAGTGTCCTTAAGCATGTCATAAATAAGATCCCGACGCTCTTTGTACTCCGAAACATAATTTGAAATATCAAGATTTAAATTCTGAAGCGCTGCCACTTGAGCTAAATGTGGCGCACAAACATATGTATACTGCTGTAACTTCGCCATCGCCATAAGGACTCCCCTCGATCCCGCCGCATAACCCACCCTTTGTCCGGTTAAAGCTAAATTTTTAGAAAAGCTGCTCACTAAAATAGTATTTTCATAAAAACAAAGCGGACTGACATGCCCTACATCGTAAATAAAATCTTCATAAACCTCATCGGAAACTAAAAGAGTATCGTATGGATCTAAAACGTCAATTATATCCTTGATGATGCGTTCGGGATAAACCGCTCCGGTAGGATTATTGGGAGAATTAATGATTACCGCTTTAGTTTTCTTGTTTATATTCTTTTTTAGAGCCTCGATATCCGGCCAAAACTCTTTTGTGGTCGGCAGAACTATAACATTTGCTCCAAGCATCCGCGGCAACTCGTGATAGAACATGAAATAGGGATCAAATATAATGATTTCGTCCCTCGGCTCGGTAATTACTCTAAATAAAAGATCAAGCGCTCCGGAAGCACCCGCCGTAATAAGCACTTCTTCCGGCAAAACATCGCTTTTTTTAGTCATCTTCAACTTGGCGGCAACCGCAACTCTAAGCTCTGAAAGCCCCCAGGTGTTAGTGTATTTATAACACTTACTATCAATTGCCTCATGAAGCGACTTGGCAACATCGGGTATAAAACCAAAATCCGGCTCGCCGATTGATAAGTTAACAGGATCTTTGATTTTTGAAGCTAAATCGAACACTTTTCTTATTCCGGAAGTGTCGATCTTAGCAATTTGGCTGTTTAAATACTTGTCCATCTAAAGTCTCCATTAGACTTAAAAAACCTTCCGTCGGAAGGTTTCGTTTTTTTTCGTAACTTAACTTTTCCTTCCAATTAGTAAAGGCTTTTAAAGAAGAAAAAGTTGAAGAATTGGCTTACTTTCATTACCGATATGATAGCATATTGATAGAGATTTGTTAAGGGGCTTTAAGGTAACTGTTCACAACCCCCTCGTCACTCAGAGGAGTTCAGACGACGAAACAATCTCTTTTCGGTTCCAGACAGAGATCGCCACGCTCATTTCATTCGCTCGCGATGACAGTTGTGAGCAGTTACGCTCTTAACCTATTATGCCGTTAAACTGTTAATCAAACTAATCAAGCGGTGGTAATTTTTTAGGCACGTTCACTTTAGCGTATTTGTAGCCGATTATCAAAATTACTAGAGAAACAAAAAGCACACCAAAAAATTCAATTAAGGCCGCCTTAAATAGAGTGGTCTGGAGGTTGGCGGCTATCGGCATAAAAATGTCTGCTTTTATAAAATCCGGGATCATTTTTAATTCCGGCAAAACAATGACCTTTATAATGCTTGATATAGTGAGAAATAAAAATAAAGCAATCAAAAATAGCATGTTTACGATAAACGTGTACCAGCCAATGGCCCTAAAAATATTTTTCTTTGGAACCCCGTAAGTTCTAAAAAAAGCAAGTACAGTAATTATGACAAAAGGAATTATTGGTAGAAGTAATATTCCTGTTAAGGCAACTTGCACATTTTCTCTGATGTTCTCTAGCCTTTCCAAACTAACACCGGATACCGCCATTTCATCGGGAATACTCTTTAATGACTCGTCTAGAACTAAGTTTACTATAGGCAGGCTAGCCGGAGTAGACCGACCCACTATAGCTTTACGAATAGCCCCTTTATTCGAGGAAATGTCCGTTGCATGAAGCTCATCTTCTTTCCCCTCCATGAAGTCGAAAAAACCCTTAATTTGGGCTTCGGTTTCTTTCCTCACAAATTCAGGCGGAAAAGCTTCTTTAATAGCAACCGCAACGACATCCTCTGTAATAAAAGGATTCTCGTTATCTTTTAAGATTTGCTTGGCAAGATAATCAGTATTGTTCGAGATAACCTCATAGATTTTAGCATCATTTGCGGCCCTCAAGATATTTTCGGAATTAAAAAGAAACAGCCTTAAATTAAATAAGACAATCATCACTAAAAAGACCGGAACCAAGCAAATAAAAGTAATGAGCGAAAGAAATCTTATTAGCTTCATATAAAATTATTATGATGGAATTTAAGAGCGAACGCAAGGAAAAAGTGTGCTAAGGCCCTATAGGTGTAATCACTTCAAATATAGGATTATAAATATCATTACACTCATTTTAAAAAAAGAATCTAGGATTAAGAATAAAGTAATAAGTTAAGAAATAAAGGAACATCTATCTTAGCAGTTAATTCGGGATTCTTAATTCTCTATTCCCATTCTATATTCTTGATTTATAATTCTTTATTCTGTCTCTCAACAATTTTCTCCTTAATCCTCGGCGGAAGTTTCCCTATTATATACCGGCTTAATTTTGTCTTTTCTCCCAGAAGCAAAACGCCAGCAATTATAAGAAGCCATCCTGGTAGAATTGGTAAAAAGAGGCTTAAAAGACCAATTAAAATTAACGTAAAACCACCAAGAATAATTAAGATGTAAGCTACGTTCTTAATAATCCGATCGATGTACTTCATTAAATCCATAAAACCGCCTTGATATTAATTTTACCAAGATTAACAAAATTGAGCCCAAAAAGAAAGAGATTTTATCTATGCTTTCGGAGTTTCCGAATCACTCGGCTTTTCAACTACGTTGCCCGCTTTAAAATAAGCATTTAAGACATATTGATGAACCATGCGATGGGTATTAAAGAAAGAAGCGTTAATAGTAATGGCATTTTTCATGACCTTTACCCAAGATTTGCGATCTTTGTAATAAAACCTTACTATCATTCCTAATTTCTTATAAAAATCATCCAATTCTCTTTGCTCGGCCGTTTCGCCGCTACAGCGATAATTTTCTTCCCCGATTGCCCAGCCGGTTACTCCTTCGATATGCCCCTCAATCCACCAGCCGTCTAAGATACTAAGGCTTGGGATACCGTTATGAGCCGCTTTCATGCCCGAGGTACCGGAGGCTTCCATCGGCCGCTGCGGATTATTAAGCCAAATATCTACTCCGGAAGTTAGATACCCGGCCAGCTCCATATTGTAATTTTCTAAAAAAGCCACTTTTATCTTTAAGTTCGGATCTTTTACCTTCTCTATAACTTCTTTTAGAATTCCCTTGCCTTCGAAATCTTTTGGATGAGCCTTTCCGGCAAACACAATCTGAATCTTGCCGGAACGACTTATGATATTTCTTAGAGCCGCTTCATTCTTAAAAATAAACATCGGCCGTTTGTATTGAGTGAATCTTCTGGCAAAACCGATGGTAAAAACGTTTTCTTCAAAATTCTCATTCGTTTTCTCATTTATGATTTCAATCAGCTTTCTTTTAGCTTCCAGATGTGCATCCCAAACCTCGTCAGAAGGAATACCCCAAGCCGATCTTAAAGTAAAAGGATCCTCCCTCCAGCCAGGAATATATTTATCAAAGACTTTTTTAAAAGGTTTTGAGGTCCAGGTAACAGAATGAACCCCGTTTGTAATATGATCAATCTCACTATCACCAAACATATCCCTGGAAACTTCTCCATGCTTTTTAGCAACCCCGTTTACATAGCCAGAATACATCAGCGCCATTTTGGTAACATTAAGATTGCCATCAGCTACCGCCGCTTCTACCATGTGATACGGATAATAGGCGCCCATAAAAGATTTGACTTTATCAAAACTAAAACGGTCATGGCCTGCCGCTACCGGCGTATGAGTCGTAAAAACACACATTTTCTTTACGAGTTCCGACTTATATTGCCAGCCAAATTCAGTTTCTAAAGCCGTTTTTGAAAGAAGCTCTAAGATAAGGAAGCTGGCATGACCTTCATTTAGATGGTACTTATTTATGACGGTATACCCTAAAGCTTGAAGCATTCTAAAACCACCGATACCAAGAATAATTTCCTGAGCTAAACGGTAAGACTCATCGCCACCATAAAGATGTTTCGTAAGAGATTGGCACCACTCCTCATTATGATCAAAGTCCGTATCCAAAAAATAAACTGGTAAGGTATATCCGCCAACACCTTTAACTTCTCTCTTAAAGGCCCTGACTTTTACCTCTCTATCTTGAATCCATATCGAAACAATCTCCGGACAAAGCGTGGTATAACCATGAGGCTCCCAAGGATCGGCTTCCTCAATCTGATTTCCATCTTTATCAATAACCTGTTTAAAATAACCGTCTTTATTTAAAAGGGTGACGGCTACCATCGGGATGTTTAAATCGGCACAAGCCTTAATAGTATCCCCGGCTAAAATACCCAAGCCGCCGCTGTAATTTGTCATTTTAGATGTTAAACCTATTTCCATAGAGAAATAGGCTATTGTTACATCTTCTTTATTAAAAGAATCTTTGGGTGCATATTTGCACATTTGTTTACTACCCTCCTAGATAGATTATACACTCATGTCATTGCCACTAAAAGTCCACTTTTAAAAAGGGGCGTAAAAAATAAGGCTTGCTTCAGCCGAATCTTTTGAAACAACAGACAAAATTTCCTCAGAAAAAGTCACCCTATATGACTTCTTGCAGTTAATGGTTCCTTTGCAATCGGATGATATTTCTTTAATCATAACGTTTGTTTTTTTATCTTCAAGCATATTCCTTACATCAACTGATCTTCCAGACTGAAGCGTGGATCCTAAAGTTTGCCAACTCTCCGGAGGCAGGATGATTTCTCCCAACACCTGGCTGACTCTTACTCCTCCTTGCCAAATCATATTTTTCTGGGCCCCCTCGCTGATCGTATTTACACCCTTAACTTCTTCCTTTTTATTTTTTTTTATCGAAGAGCCGGGCATCTGAACCTGACTCGAGATGCCAATAAACATAAGTATCATTAAACTTGAACTAAGAAGTAATCTATGTGCTATTTTAAAGCTATTCATAAAAGACCTTTCCCTTCATCATCATTATAGTTGAGCCTTGAGTTAATGCAAGAGGAAGAATGAATCGAATTAAAAACCCTTCCCCTTTAAAAAAAATTAAATTATTATAGAAATAGCAACAAATTGGAGGGTAACTATGGAAAAGGAAATAGAAGTTCCTATTAATACAACTAATTCTAATGAAATCGCAAACGACGGTTTCTCGCCAAATGACAGAGAAAAAGAGCTGGCCAACAAGATTTATAAATCCGAAACCTTAGATGAGCTTAGAGAAAATCTAAAGATGGCGATTGCCGAAGGATTTAACAATAGCGCAATCCTCGCCGAGAAAGCCAGTCTCAGAAATAAGGAACTTACGGAAAATAACACTCAAAAAGTAGATACCCCACCCGAAGAACCTAAAACAGATAAAGCGATTGAAGATGAACTCATAATTGTCCCAACTACCACTGAATCAGAGATTCCGACAGCAAATGAGAGCGCTGACGATAGCCAAAACACTATAACTAATGATGCCATCGATAATCCAACAATACTCGAACCTTCCAAAGAAGGCAACGAAGATGATAATTACAACTCGACTATAAAGGTTATGCCTCACCAAGATTCTCTCGCAGAAGAAACATCGGAAAAAAATCCAGAAATAACAGATGGTCCAATCGACCTTCTTTCCATGAATGAAACTGAGGTGGTCTCAGAGGACGACGATCTAGACACTGAGACTCCGATTCCAATTACACCAGAAACTGATGAGAAAGCAGAAGAACTCAAATTAGACACTACCATCTTGCCTTCAGCGGAAGAAACAGTAGTCCCAGCGTCAGAAAGTCTAACTTTAGAAAATAATGATTTAGAAATGACTGCAAATATCCGGAACTATGAACCCATTGCAGAAGAAACCGCGGCAAATGCAGGTTCGGATGTGGATTTGGATGCCCAAAAACTTGACTTTAATAAGCTCATGGGCGAATTAGTCTACATGGCAGCCGAAACAGATAATTTAACAGAAACCGATAGAGACAAAAGCGAAGATCTGGGCGACATGCTAAAAAAGATGTGGGCCGAAATTTGTCAGTCTACGCCCCGCGAAGATCATAAAAACGACACCGAATACATCGAACATATAATTGACGATCAGATTAAAAAGATCAAGGTGTAAATAGAGAGGTACATAAAATACCTCCTGTAGTCGATCCCATTATTACCTTTTCCATTTTTCCCTAAAAAACTCTTCTGAACTTAAAAGCCAATTATAAAAGTGCGTTTTGTAAGTGTGTAGTTAACCACTTATTTAAACGTAGACCCCAAAAAAATTCACGCCCAAATTGAAGATGACTATTCATAACCCTAAGCGATCCCACCCCAAAAAACCTTTTTTTCGAACCTAGACACTCTAAATTATAAGCAGTCGCAACAAAAAGCCTTGATTTTTATTAAGCTTATGGTTATACTACTTGGCGGCAGACGTGGTAGGCGAAACTTTTCACTACATATGGGGTACAAAGGGTTTTATCGGATCAAAAGGTAATGCACCCTCTCGCCACATTCTATTTCTTTGTTTCGATATCTAAGTGACAACAGTCATTTGGCTAAACAAAGAAGTAGTACACGAGAGACAATTACCCAAACCAACAAAGCCGTCTAAGACTGCAACAGATTAGACGGCTTGCACTGATAGAACCACCCCCACGTCTGCACCAAAATTCCGGCCATGTTAGAAACATGTTAATCCGGCAAGGATTAACAAGGAAAGAATGGTGGTTTATAGATTAGTAAGGCATAATTGCCTCACTTGCAACTCACCACCCTTCTTTCTTTTAAAAACTAACCTCTGGCCTTTATTTTTTAAAAAACTGATGAAGAAACCAGACAAAAAAATTTACAAACTTTACAACAGACTATCCCTTACTTAACAATATTTAAACGATCGTTTAAATATTGTTAAGTAATTTATCCGACTTAGGATATCACTGCTTTTTCGATCCTTTTCACGTTTATTTTACGAGGCGTAATTTTAAGTAGAATTAAGGCAGATGCAGCTCCAAGAACCGACAGAAGAGAAAAGGCTTCCTCATTTCCAAAAGTTTGCGCCAAAATTCCCGCAACCATCGGTCCAACTATGTACCCGACGTTAAAAGCCGAATCCTCAATCTCCTTTGAGATAACCGTAAGAACTAAAATAGATTAAATCATTACTGTTAAGCGTTGTGTAGTATAAACTCGAATAAAAAAGACGAAGCTATAAAAAATTTGAATAAAGAGGGGATTGGGGCGAATCCCCTCTTTATCTTTTCTTAGGCTTTCGTCTTCTTTGGAATCAAAACTTGAATCGTACTGGCGTTCTCAAATACTTCTTTAACAAGCTTGCCAACTTCGCCAGCACTCGGATGAACAAGCACTTTGATTTCATCCAAAAATACCGTAGGGCAGTGAGGGCAAATTGATTGTCCGCTCGTTTCCAGATAGCTTACCGGGATCACATGTAAACAGTTACCGCATCTTGCTACTACTGGTATGGTCAAACTCAATCCCTCAATCTGAGACCTAATCATTGCTGTCACCTCGGATGTCGTCAGGCAATAATCACCGTCAAAGCTAATTATTGCTGAGGTTATTCCTGCAATGTCCGAATGCTCTAAGCTAAGGCTTTTTCTAGGAAATAGCCTAGCGGACACCGGACTATCAACAACAATGTGGCCTCCTTTCGTTTCTCCTTGAATCTCCTGAATCGGTTGCAACAGTGTAAAACAAGTATTCATGCGTCACCTCCTTTTACTACGATTCTTGCTGCCTTTTTCCAGCCTACTAAAGACAAGTAAACTAGATTTGGGCAACAATTTTCTCGCCAAACAAAAAAGAGGTGATTTGAGATTTTAAAGTTCGCCCTCTAGCAAAGGATTCTACCATAAAAGCTTATATAGTAAAAGTTTTAAAAGAAATGAGAAATATTCGCTAATTATTATGAGATACTTTTGAACTTTCAAAAACTAGAGCGCCTGCACCCAACATCCCAGCTTCATTGCCCAATTTGGAAATAACAATTTTGCAGACGTCTTTATTGGGCGAGATAGTTCTTTCCAGGATTACTTTTCTGACCGGATCCATGATAAGATCGCCTGTTCCCGCCACACCCCCACCAAGAATAATCATTTCCGGATTACAAATATTAATAAGATTATTTATTCCTATCCCAAGCCAAAATCCTACTTCATCAAAGCACTCTTTAGCTAATTTATCGCCATTCTCGGCCGCCTTGGTTATCATTGGCCCCTGAATATTTTCGATATTTCCATTGGCAAGTTTAAGGATTTGGGATTCTTTCCCTTTGTTAATTCTTTCTTTAGCTGCACGTATCAAGCCCGTACCCGAAGCCATCACATCAAGACAACCGCTCGAGCCGCACCCGCATTTTGGCCCATTTGGCTGAACCACCATGTGGCCAATTTCCGCCCCCGTACCGGTAACGCCTCGATAAACTTTGCCGTTCAAAATAATTCCCCCACCAATTCCGGTACCAACAGTTAAACCGATCACATTCTTATAGTCTTTCGCCATTCCAAAGGAGTGTTCGGCCAGAACTGCCAAATTGGCATCGTTATCTATAAAAACTGGTAAATTAAATTTATCATGGATTGCTCCACGAAGATCAAAACCACTTAAAGACAAATTAGGAGTATTATAGATCGTGCCTTTTTCATGATCCACCCAGCCGGGCACACCTAAACCAATCCCAACCACATCATTTGAAATTATTTCTTTAATGACCCCCGAAACAACATGGGCCGTGTCCGACGCTTCTCCTTGAGGAGTATCCACCTTAACAGATTTTAAGATATTGCCACCCTCAACAATTAAAGCCCCGCAAATCTTTGTCCCGCCGATATCTATACCGATTGATTTTTTATGAGTCATTTTTGTCTCCCTTTTGGTTTATACTATCATACTTAAGCGTATCATAACCCTTAAAGACCCTATCTTCTCTCTTAACTCCTAAGCTTTCTAGAAAATTAAATAATTCTTCCTGAATAGCCTCACCATCTTCCGCCGAAGTCTTCTCTACCTCTATAAAACTTCCCAGTCCTTCTACCTCATCCAAACATATCACCAAATCCTCAAATTTTCCTTTTCGCCGCTTTTTACTTACCGAAATCACTTTTTTATAACTCATCTGATCCAGCATATCTTCCAGGGCTTTTTTATCCGAAACTTTGGTTTCTTTCTCGATGCAATCCAATTCATTTGTTCTACTTCTTTTTAGGGTAAAGATAATTTCTTTACCTTGAGTTCTGACCCTAAGAACGTTCTTTTTTTTATTACCGCATAGATCTTCACCCAAAGCCACGTAAATATCATCTTGTTGGCTTAATGACGGAGACAATTTGATACCCGCTTCGGTCAACTTTTCTAAAACTTGCTTTTCATTATTGAGTTTCGCCTTTACTTCTATTTCGTTCATCTCGTCTCCCTTTAAGCCAAGTATAGCTAAACATAAACTATGGTACAATAAATTCGTAAATTCATCCTCATAACCCGCCAAACTTAAGGCTGCTTCAAAAACTTAAGCTAATATAAATAAATGGGGCTCCGGAAATTATTACATCCGGTGCCCCATAGACTGTCTTTACTTCTTACCCCCCTCTTTCTGTATAGTTCCTACCTGCTTCTTGCTTGAGCCAACTTTTGCCAGCAATATCCTTGCGCCCGCTGATGATTGCTCACCTTTTGGATTCACTGTAATATGTCTACCCTTCCCCACCTTATTTGCTCCTCTCCAAGTCTCTCAGAGCTTCTACAGCTCCCTTATAACCCCACTTTATCGACAATTTGAATGCTTCGGCAGCCTTTTCTTTATTGCCTAGCTCACGGTTTGCATCACCCATCCAATAATAAGCATAGGATTTATCCTCAACTTTATCTTTATGGAAAAGGTCTACCGCAATTTTATGCATCTTGATACTCTCGTTGTACATCCCCTTCTCATAATAACAACCGCCTAAATTGTAATAAGCATTAGCCTTCTTGGGATCAATCTCGATGATCCTTCTGTAATACATTGCAGCTACATCGAATTGGTTACGATCAAAAACAATGCTTGCCAAACCAAAGAGCGCTTTTGTCATTTTAGGATTAATATCCAGCGCTATTCCAAAATACCTCATGGCTTTTTCGTAATTATAGCGATCGTAGTATATACGACCGATGAGAAACCAGCCATCATAGTTATCACGATTCATGGATATGGCTTGCCTCAAGTTGTAAAGCGCCTTATCAGGCTGTTTCAGCTCATAAAAGATCACTCCAAGCGCAAAATAATTTAGATCATCACTAGGATCTTGCGCTATAGCCTCTTCAATCTGAATTCTTGCTGACCTAAAATCGCCACGATATGTATATTTCTGAGCTGCAAGCTGATACTTATTGGGCTTATTTGGTCTCTTCTTTATCGCCTCGTCAATTGCAGCGATTACAAATATTGCCCCTAAAGCCAATAGAATGACAATATTTTCATGTCTAGCAATCCATTCCTGAGCTTCAGAAATATGTATTCCTAACATTGAAATCTTAACCCCCTCCTGCCGTAAAAATATGTTTCCCTTGATAAATTGTGTAGGTACGCGTTGACGGACGATTATCATACCATAATTATTCATATTTATCAAGTAAAAAGCGGCGCGGGTCTTAATCATTCTTGAAATGCACACCTAAAAATAGTATAATAAGGCGTTCGCGAAGCTGGAAAGAATAAAATTGACAACCTATATGCACAGGAGGGATCGCAGAATGGAATTGAAAACGGTTTTCAAAGAAAAAGATGGGTTGCTAGAACTCATCAAACAAAAAAACGGGCTCATGCATGAGATAAGATCGGTGATAGGCGCAATCGCCGAAATACCGACTCTAGACGCGCTATCTTTAACCCATCATAAAGGCTGCTCAAAGAGAGTTCCCTGCTCTCACACGGCATGGATCAAGCTGCCGCCCGAAGAGAGTAAGATCCGCCTCACGCTTTGCCAGCTCGCAAGAGAATTGAACACACACATAAACAACGCACGATGGCTCATAGATCAATGCGTAGTAATGATCGAGGCCGAAGATGAAAAAAAGGAAATCGAGACTATTTTTAACATTGCTCGAGTATCACTGGCTTACGGCAGAGACACCATAGTAAAAATAGAGGAGATATGGGCCAACAGACCCGACTCTATGGAAAAATTGAGCGAATAAGTAAGGCATCTCAGACAGGGGAGCTGCAAAAAAGCAAATACAGCCCCCTGTTTTAATTCTCCCAAAATCTGCTATAATGCAACAACGCCAAGCGTTCTTTGAAATCCGAAGGATTAAAAACTTTAATCTTTCTTAAATATATAAACCTTTTTAGTTCTAAGGAGGGGGTCAAGGTGCCGCAGGATTTGATTTGGGTAATGTTCTGTGAAGCATTAAGCGTAATTATCCTTACATTGACTATTTTCTCGTTAACAATTGGTTACCGTGAAAAAAGCAGGGAAAAAAGGCTCATCGACGGATACAAACGGTCCGTCAAAGTAACGACGTTAAACATCCAGGAAGCCAGCAAACCAATGATCGTAAATTATGCTGCACTACTCAGGTTAGTCGTATGTAAGATTTGCAATGAAGACGAGCGAGACAAGATGACAGAGAGATGCAACAATATAAAGACAGAGTTC
Source organism: candidate division CPR2 bacterium GW2011_GWC2_39_35 (assembly GCA_000995065.1). Classification (GTDB taxonomy): domain Bacteria; phylum Patescibacteriota; class CPR2; order CPR2; family CPR2; genus UBA9978. The sequence continues at coordinate 32,586 of LBWX01000002.1, forward strand.
GAAAGTAAAAAAGCCAGCACCCCTAAGCTGCAAGAGCTATATAATCACCTGAGTGAGGACATCAAGAGGGTTACGGCGCTAATAATGGCATATGGCCTGCAAGAGAAAGCAAAACCTTATCTGGATCCACTTATTAAAGGTGAATTAGACCTGAACACGGCGTTTCATAATGAGGTCAGCTTACAAGATTATGCCAAGATGACAGCAGGCATATTGCATTACGATAATCTGAGCTCAATCATTAATAGTTTTGGGTTATCACCACATTCGAACGGCCGCGCGGCCACAGTACTTAACCGTATAATAAACGATTCTACCCCGGGCCATAGTATCTATAACTGCTTTATCGATTTACCGGAACAAGTAAGGTGCGCAGAATGCAAGGATTGTATAGATATCGGCCATCGAGCCGGTATCAGCATACAGACAACGGAAACAGGTTACGACTACTCATGCGCAAAATGCGCAAAAGCACGAGAGTCTAGAAAGCCAAATTCGTCAATCGACAGTAAAGTCGCGGGATAAATACTACCAGCAAATTTATAAGGGGGCCCATTTAAGAGGATAATTTACCTTAAAAAAGTAAACATCCTCGGGCCTCCAAAGTTTTTTAATTAACCTAATTTCAGGTTATTTTTTGTTTATGCCATGAACCTCAAAAAAGCCCCGATACCACCCTCTCTTTTTAGATCTTCGCTATTGGTAAATTCCACAACACCTTCATCCTCTAAAGCCTTTTCGATGATGACTTCATCAAGATGAATTTCTTTTACGGCCCTACTGCCACAGCTACAAGGAATCTGCATCTCATAACTGTCGCACAAAGAACATAGGTAACCCTCTGCTTTAAAATCCTCACTCACTATAAGCATCCCAACTTCCTTTTTATTTAGAGCCTTTAACATCTCCTTTAAACCAAGAACCGCTTTTTTATGTTTCTTGGCGGTTGTTATCAGATTTTTAGCGTCAACCTCCTCGCTATGCTTCACTTTTCTATTTAAAAAATCATTTGTCTTCTCTTCGATCAAGTTAACATTACTTCTAATATACAATTCATCCGTACCAATTACTTTTTCTTTTAAAGACTTGGGAAGAAGGTTTAAAAAATTTTCCGTTAAATCATGATGGCCAAAGATTACCCAATCATTTTTATTATAATAATTATAAATTTTCTTCATTTTACTTGTCGCCGTCTTAAAATGCCACAAGATATGATCCTCCACATGTCGCTCCCATTTCATCTGTGACCAACCGCCTCTTTTAATTCTTCCCGGCACATCGCTTTGAATCTCATTTCGAAAGATTATCTCTCCTAAGGTGTAATCAAAAAATTTGGCTTTTTTAGAATCAATTAGAAGAATGTTAACATCGGGGTGCTTTAAAGCCACCTCTTCCAGATAGGAAATGTAAGGATGCTTGGCAAAAATAAGCCTTGTCTCCACCGGAATCTTTAGTTCAAACTTCTTGATGTCCGAATCGAATCCCATAATAAACACGCCTCGATCCGACGCGGGCAAATTTTCGAACTCCCGCCAAAAATTCTCCCTGAATTTTGTGTAATTTTCTCTGGTCTCGCCATGCTTCGGCAAAGATTTAGCAATTTTCTGGAAGGATTTCCTGATAAATGCATTATCCTTTACATTTTGATTAAGGTCGCGGTGGTTGGTATTTAGATAGAGGTTAATAAATATATTCCCTTTGGGGACTTTTTCAACAATCTCTTTTATTTCTTTTAAGATCTCTTCTTGGCTCATCTTTTCTTCCTCGCCTTTCCCATCCATTTCCCAAACCAAAAACGGTTCTTTAGGTTATCCTTTTCTTCCGTAAGATGAATATATTTTCCTAACTTTCTCCTTAGAAGCACAATTCGATGCCATGGCGTTTGCAAATCACTCATACTAAAATAATACCTTCTTAAGGATTAATTGTATTCGTTCAGGGTGGCAAAATATTTTGACTTTTATATCTAAACTTCCTAAATCCCCTTACCTAGTTTTTAGATAATCATATTTTTTTACATTCTTAGAACATCAAATTACAAGTCGCTCTTCTACAAAAAAATTCCCTTCCTTGCTATAATACTCCCATGATAAACCCAGAGAAAAAGCTTTTTAGATGGGGACCGATTGATGCCACGCTCTTGCCGCTCGGATATTCCATGGTCCCGATGTTCGATATGATGCACGAACTCTTTGGCATCTGCTGGCCGGAAGGTTTAGTAATTTATGATCATGATAAAGCACTTTGGATCTTAGAAAACGAGGCAGTTGTAGAAACTAGCCACAAATTTACCGAAAAAATCATTTTGCCACCCGCGGAAAGGGAACGATTTTATAAAATTTGGGATGAATATGTTGGTAAACTTTCCCAAATCGAGTCCGAAATTGACAAAATAAGTTTAAGCCACCTTAATGACAACGATCTAGCTATCTTCTTTAAAAGATGGAGCCAAGCCTATCTTAATTATTGGGCTATCGGCATGACAGCCGAACTCATTAATTATTCCCTAGAAGATAAGCTTAAAAAATCTCTTCGAGCTTATTTTGAGGACGAGAGAGATTTAAACAAAGCCTTTGCCACTCTCTCTACCCCAACGCAAATGAGCTTCTACAAGGAAGAAGAAGCCGATCTTGTGAAAATCGTTCTATTGGATGAAAGCGAGAAGGCTAAAGCCCTTAAAAAACATTCGGAAAACTATTTTTGGATTTATAATAATTATTTTGATACCCAAATCTTAGACGAAATATACTTTGCCAACCAGATTAAACATAAAACCAGAGACGATGCCGAGAAGTTTCTCACCGAAATCAGAGATTATAAGAACAAGGCTTTAGAAGGCAAAGACGTGTATAAAAAGAAGCTTAATTTGTCTGGTAAAGAGCTAGGAATCGTTAATCTTCTAAATGAGTCAATAATATTTCAGGATGTAAGAAAAAAATATAACCTAAAAGCGGCTCATTATCTAGAAGAATTTTTAAGAGACTTCAGCGCAAGAAGAGATATCGAAGCAAGAGACTTAAAGTGGCTTTTACCTAAGGAAATGGAAAGATTTGCCGATGGAGAAGATCTAAGGGAAGCCATCGAAAAAAGAAAACATCTCGCTACTGTTCAGATCGCTCTTGGATCATTGCAAATTGACGTCCAAAATACCGCTAGCAAAATAAGCTCTCAGTTTGATGTATTAGAGTTCGAGGAAAGCACCAACATTCAAGGTACAGTAGCCTCAACCAGTAACAAAAGATATTTTAGGGGGATTGCCAAGATAATTTTAAGTCCCAGGGAAGGCAATAAATTAAAAGCAGGCGAAATTTTAGTGACCACCATGACGACACCCGATTTTGTAACCTGCATGAAACGAGCCGGTGCCATTATTACCGATATCGGCGGTGTCACTTGCCATGCTGCTGTGGTCAGCCGAGAATTCGGCATCCCGTGCATTGTGGGAACAGAATACGCTACCAAAATCATAAAAGACGGCGATATCCTAGAACTCCATAACTTACGAGGAACCGTAAAGATTGTTAGATAATAATCTATAATTAGGAAATCAGCTCTAGCAAAGCATCACGGTTTATTTCCCAATCGCTGGCTAAAAGCTCGGAAAGCTCCACCGTTAAGGCCGCATTCCCCGTGGTTTCTTTAAACCACCTGGTAGCCGTTCCTGAAAAATCCCAATCACCATCGCCGTAATACTTGTAACCGGTCATTTCGGCGTACCATAACGAAAGCGCCAAAGAAGATTCGTGATTGTATTCCGGGTTTACAATACCGCCTTTAGCATGGTAAGAAATCATCCGTCTTGGCTTGTATTTCTCCACTATTTCTTTAATCACTCTGCTTTCCGGCTCCGAAAAAGGCTTTTCTCCGGCAAAGGTCCCTTCTCCGCCATACTGCTGCCAATCTGTGGTCGCAAAATTTAGATTTAAATTCACCAAATTAGCATTTAATTTGTCCGTCCGATCATAATATCCGTCCGGATTTGCAATGGGTAAAACAATTAATTTCATCTTCTCACCAACTAAATTCGGTTTAGCCCTAATCTCTGCGACTAGCTTGTTTAAAAGATCTGTAGTTCCCATTTCGTTGCCATGAATGGAGCCAAACATAAACAAGCAGTCATCCCCCGATCCGATCTCATACCCCTCTATTGGCTTGCCCTTTATCGAATAACCAAAAGCAACCTTCCTAAATACGTTTTCTTTTGGTGTCGCCTCTTCCTCTACAATGCTAGTTGAAGGAATTGGGATAGGAGTAGGAGTGGAAATAGGAGCAATAACAATCTTACCAGCCTCTGAAATTTCTTCTTTCTGAATTTTCTTTTTAGCATGTAAAAGTTTAGATGCATAAAATGCCAGAACGCAAACTAAGATAATAATGATTAGCTTAAATGGTTTTTTTGTTTTATTTTTTGATCGCACCAGATCCCCTTAAAACTTTATCTAGAAAAACATATTAACTTGCAAAGCATATATTAGCAAGCTGAGAAGAAACTTAGAATAAACGAATATTATTTCCTCAGTTGTTTCTCAGCTAAATTTTGTTAAAATAGGTCACATGAGAATTTTAGTAGTTGAAGATGATATAAAAATAGCCAATGCCCTAAAAAAAGGTTTGGAGCAAGAATCCTGGGCCGTCGATTTGGAATTTGAGGGTGATGACGGATTGGGTGCCGCCCTTACCATCGACTACGATCTAATGATTCTGGATAGAATGCTTCCCGGCTCCGTAGACGGCATGAGCATTTGTGAGACTCTAAGAGAAAAAGGGGTAAAGACGCCCATCCTGATGCTGACCGCCAAAGATAAGATAGAAGATCGGGTTTTCGGCCTTAATTGCGGCGCAGATGATTATCTGGTAAAACCCTTTGCTTTTGAGGAGTTAGTAGCCCGAATAAAAGCCCTCCTTAGAAGACCAGAAAATAATGTCGGCACGGTTTTAAAGATTGGCGACTTGAGCCTTAATGCTATTAATCATAAAGTGGAGAGATCGGGGAAAGAAATCATCCTTTCTCCTACCGAGTTTAGCCTTTTAGAATATCTCATGTTAAATGAAGGGCAAATATTAACCAAAGAAAGTATAATAGGTCATGTCTGGGATTTTGACGCTGATGTTTTACCAAACACCGTTGAAGTTTATATCGGCTACCTAAGAAATAAAATCGACAAACCTTTTAAAAAACCAACCCTAATTAATACAGTTAGAGGATTTGGTTATAAAATAGGACCCAATTAAATGTCATTTAAGCGAGCTTATCTTAAATTAACCCTTTTTTATATCGTCATTGCGATGCTTATTAGCATATTTTTCAGTGTAGTTCTGTATAGAATTTCCGCAACGGAACTAAACACAGGCTCCATAAGACAAGGAAAGGTTATGCGGGAACTAACGAATGGTAAAAATATGCCGAGGACACTTGCTGAGCTAGAGAAAATGCGCTTAGATCAACTAGAAGAAAGTAATGATAGGCTCAAAATAGATCTCATCTATTTTAATCTTGTTATCCTGATCCTTTCCGGTGGAGCCAGCTATTTGCTCGCCAGAAGAACTCTAAAACCGATAGAAGAAATGGTAGATGTCCAGAATCGCTTTACGACTGATGCCTCCCACGAGCTACGTACTCCGCTTACGGCTATGAAAACTGAAATCGAAGTAAGCCTAAGAGACAAAAAATTTAATCTCGAAGGAGCTAAAGATTTATTACAAAGTAATTTGGAAGAAATCTCTAAACTTGAAACCCTCTCAAAGGGCCTGCTTTCTTTAGCTCAATATGAAGACCAAACAAAGGTCCCTTTTTCTAAAGTTTCTTTATCCAAAATAATAGAGGATGCCTATAAAAAAATAGAAAGCCTATCTAAAAAGAAAGAAATCGAAATTGAGTTTGACGTAAACGATTTTTTTGTAAGCGGCATTTCGCAAAGCCTAACCGAGCTCATGGTAATTTTGATGGATAACGCCATAAAATACAGCCCTAACAGGTCTAAAATATTTGTCTCTACAAGCCTCGTCGGAAAACATGCCGTTATTAAAGTAAAAGATGAGGGTATCGGCATCAAAGCTTCTGATCAACCTCACATCTTTGACCGCTTTTATAGGGCAGATCTATCTCGTACCAAAAATAATGCCAGCGGTTATGGTCTAGGACTTTCGATCGCTAAAAAAATCTTGGATATTCACAAAGGAAAAGTCGAAGTAGACAGCACTCCTGGAAAAGGCACCACTTTTATTATAAAACTCCCACTTCAACCTAACCCCTAAATTCTTTATCTACTACAATAGTATAGAAAATCTGATGATTATTAAGGATTCTTTAAGCAATTTCTCAGAAAACTGCGATAAACTGTGATCATTCCAATAAAGAAAGGGGGTGAAAAAATGAAAAATGATAATTCTAAACGACTTATTGCCAGTTTAGCAATCGCAACTGTCCTAGTTGGAGCTGGAGCCATAGCAGCCGGCAATATATTGGCAGCTACCACTAACAAGACAGTGTCTGATAGGCTTTCCGAAAAGCTCGGTATCGACAAAACTAAGGTTAACACAGCCTTTGATCAGATCCACTCAGAAAGACAAGAAGAAATGAAGACTGAAATGAGCTCTAAATTGGATAAGGCGGCGACAGACGGCGTTATTACGAGCGACCAGAAGCAACAGATCTTAGACAAACACATTGAGCTTCAAAAGCAGCGCGAAGAACAAAGAACAGCCATGGAGAAATGGAGAACCGAGAGCGGTATCGACTTTGATAAGCTAAGCGAATATGGTATTGGCGGCTTTGGAAAAGGAATGGGAATGGGCGGTCCGAGAGGCGGACATGGCGGCATGGGAATGATGAGATAATTACAATTAAATACACAAATTTTTTAAAACAGTCTCTAAGGGGGGGCTGTTTTAAAAATTGATTTCTAAGCAATTTCTCAGTTTTTTAATATATTCTTTAAGACAGTAATAAAGGAGAATCATGTTTTATTTACAGTACTTAAAAGCCGAACTCCTAAGGCGTTGGAGCAAAACACTAACTATTTCTCTTGGCCTTGCCATTGCCGGCGCAATAATTATCGCCATCATTTCTGTCTCCCAGAGTTTATCTACGGCTCAAAAGACCGTTTTAAACCCGTTAGAAAACGTGGGTACGGATGTGATGGTCTCTAGATCGGTAGGAGCCGAGGGAGCCAGGCAGCTCGACGAAGCCACCAGGACCGAGTTTCTCGCCGACAACAAAATAGAAACTGATCTTTCTAAATACGGTAATCCCGGCGATCAGTTTTCTCATGACAATTTCTTAAGCGGCAGCATGCTTACGTTTGCGGATACCGAAACCAAAAAAATTGACGCGAACCTTATAAAGGACTATGCTTCCGGACTTATCTTAAGCGTCACCCATCAGGAGGGTAAAATTCCCAAAGTAACCGCCGAGTTCGAAACCGGTGGGGACAAAATTCAGATTAATAGAGCCATCGAGCCTATGACCGACACCGAAAGAGCCGCAGCTGATGCCGCCAGGCAAAACGCTGAAGCCGATTTAAAGGCAAAAGGCATTGATCCCAGATCGGAAGAAGGACGCAAAGCGGTTCATGATGCTTCGGATGCTGTTATTCCAGAAAGATTTAAGAATTTTAAAATGGAATATACCACCGAAAGAAAAACATATTCCCAAGATATCGGACCAATCGCTACCGACATTAAAACCGAAAATTTTACCGTTGCCGGAGTAGATACTTCCAAACCTAACATCGGACTTATTTTACCTGATCAAATTGTGAATGGTCAGTATTTTAACGGTGCCGATCAAATTGTGGTAAATAGATCTTATGCCGACAAGAAAAGTCTTCAAACCGACGGCAAACTGTCTCTTGGAGGCAAGGAGTTTACGGTTATCGGTATTGTCGAACCGAAATTATACACTAATACAGCCGATCTCTATCTTCCATTATCAGATTTGCAAAAACTGGCCGGAAAAGATAGTCGAATTAATGTTCTATTACTTAAATCAACCAATTCCTATTCCGTTGAAGAAGCCAGTAAAAAGATAGCCGAACTTTTTCCGGGCGCTAAAGTTACCAACTCTTCCGACACCGCCGCGCAAGTTTCCGGATCTTTAGTATCAGCCGCTAATCTCACAAACAAATTTATCGGAATAACAAGCATCATTGTAGTCATCGCTTCTTTTATCATTGTAAGCCTTCTTACAGTTTTATCGGTTAATAAGAGGGTGCGAGAAATTGGCACCCTAAAAGCTATCGGCTGGAGTAACACTTCGGTTATCAGACAAATTCTTTTGGAAAATACGATGCTTGGAATCTTAGGAGCCATTATTGGCATCGGTTTTGGCTTGAGCATCATTGTTATCTTAAACCGATTTGGAATTTCTCTTTCGGCAACTATCGCTAGCATGAGTTCTGAGGGAGGCCTTATGAGACGCTTTGCCGGTAATGCCACAAATAACCTCACAACCTCGGTGGAACTAAAAGTCGCTATTAACTACTTGATTTTACTCTTGGGGGCCGGTGTTGCCATAATTGGGTCGATTCTAGCCGGCGGCTTAGCCGCCTTTAAAGCGTCTCGCATGAAACCTCAAGAAGCCTTAAGAAATTTGGAATAAGGAGACAAAATGAAAATTATCGAAATAAAAAACCTCATGAAACAATACAAGCAAGGCACTAAAACCATCAGTGCTGTGAATGATATAAGTATTGATGTCAAAAAAGGCGACTTTTTGGTCATTATTGGGCCTTCCGGCAGCGGTAAAAGCACGCTTTTACAGCTTATTGGCGGCCTGGATAAACCCACTAAGGGAGAATTAAAGATCGAAAACGAAGATCTCGCCAAAATGTGCGATAAGAAAATAACGAATTTAAGACAAAAAAAGATCGGTTTTATTTTTCAAAGCTTTAATCTAATCCCAACTTTAACCGCAAAACAAAACGTGGAAGCCGCCATTGCCGAAAGATCAAAACAAGATACCGAAAAGACTCGGGAAGCTCTTAAAAGAGTGGGTCTTTTAGAAAGAGAGGGCCATTTGCCGAGTCTTCTTTCCGGCGGCGAACAACAGCGAGTGGCTATTGCCAGAGCTCTCATCAATAAACCACAAATCATCTTAGCTGACGAACCGACAGGCAACTTAGATACCAAAACCGGAGAAGAAATCTTAGACATCCTGGAAGAGTTAAATAAAAATGGCGAAACCATCATCCTTATTACTCACTCCGAATACGCAAAAAAGTATGCTACCAGAATCGTGGAGATAAGAGATGGTAAAATTAGCGAATCGGCTAAATCTAAAGCGCCTCTAAACTAACTACTGCGAACTGATCTCCTTCTTCTTTTCTAACCCGTTTAAAAAATTCGCACTTCTTACAACAGCCAATTTTTTTGGCGATCGTTCCCTCAGCTTGACCCTTACAGAGAGTACCGCTTAAGGCCCAACAAGCGCGACCGCCATATTTGCCTCCGTTAGTTCCATTAGTAACAATATCAATAGCGGCATAACAAACGCCGTATTCGTCAATTTTATTGCCACTTGGCTGCCTGCCACATTTATGGAATTCCCAACAATTGGCTTTATCCATAATCCCTCCTGTATTTACCTAACTTTAGGTTACAGCAAAAAGATTAACGAAAGATAAAGATAAGGCCCTAGCTTAAATAATAATCCTTCCTAAAGTAGCAAAAGCATTTTTCATTGTTATGTCCTAATTGCATTCGGCAACAAATTTTAAAACCAAAAAATGATCCCTTAACGTCTCGAGGATCACTTTTCCTCCCAAATAAATCATCTTAATGATTTGCTTGGGAGGGAGCCGGAATTTTTAAACTCTGGGGGAGTTCTATAATCCGGCTTAGTCTGAATACAACTTACATTTTGCGTTGTCAGATTGCAATGCGTTGAAATTTGGGGCTTGAAGAATTACTTCAAGAAAGAGCATAAGAAGATCCAAAAGCCCACGGCTTTTCTCGAAATAGTTTAGGCTGTGACATTTTAAGATATCGTCTCCTCTTTGCTGTAAGGAAGACACGATGCCTTTTAGTCGTTTTGGTTCTAAGTCCGAGATAAGAAGAAGCTGCGGGATGAGTTGAGCTAAATCCTTCTCTACTCCTAAGAGAATTAGATTGTCGCCGCTCTTTTTAAAGTACGCATAATCTTTGACTACTTGATCTAGAAGATCAGGATCAAATACCAACGGTGCTTCCCGATCCAGGCTTCTTAAAATATCTTGAGGGAACCTCCAGCCTTTTTTTGACACGCCTTCTATTTTTTTCATAACTAACCTTTCTCTTCTAACGTCATCAAAACAGGGACAATAGAGTATGCCAAAACTGTCGTTTAAGAAAGCAGCAATAAGAATCATTAATCAAGACTTGAACAGCAACATAGCGCTTTATGATTGTATTAAGGTACCTTGGCCACGAATTATAATATAAAATCGATAACATGTAAAGAAAAGTGGGGAAGAGGAAGGATGGTAAAGGGTCGAATTTCTAAGCATTCGACCCTTGCCTTCACTTAACCTTGTCTTTCGTATCTAATTTATGCTGACTTTCGATAGTTTAGCCGTTTACGATTCTTAATAGCCCAGGCTATGCCTCCTATTATTTCCCGATACATTTTCATCCTGTATCGAAATCCGCGAGCAAACTGCTCAAAACGTTTTCGAGCCCAAGCGGCATCGTCTTTGCCAACATCAGCTTTCTGTTCCTTTAAGAGCTGGCTAACACCGGAAAAAGTTACAATTCTAGTTCGGATGCCGTTTATCAGACAACAAGCTGTAATGGCAATCTCAATCCCGAAATTTGAAACATCAATCTTTTCAAACATCGCTTCCACATCTTTTCTGTAAAACGCTCTTGTACCGGAAAGGATTGGAAACATAAAGTTCGCAATCTTAGTAAAGCTTAGTCCAGGCCGAAAAATTCCGACGACCATTATTCCCGGTCTTAGACCGTAGAGGAGCCCTAAAATATGATCTAATTTGAGGTTTAAAAGATCAGCGTCAAGAAAAATGATGATCTCCCCTCTTGAGGCTTCAACTCCCGTTTTTAGGGCTTGGCCCTTACCGTAATTTGAAAGATGATAAACCATCCTGGCCCCTGGAAGCTCGGGAAGGCGCCTAACCGAACCGTCGCAAACTACAATCACTTCAAGGACGTAAGGCGCTAGCACATCAACAATCTTTTGAATAACTTGGGGAATTTCGTTGTAGGCAGGAATTATGACGGAAACCTTGGGAAGCAAAGCCCTGCTTTTTCCATAAGCATGTTTCTCTTTAGCTTTCTCTGCCTTCATAATTAGCTTGGTTATTGCAATCACAACGATCAAAGCCATAAGGCTTGCTACTAAAATCTCCATCTGACTCCTAAACTCCTTTTATCCGGTTTGCAGATATTCTTATTTTAACAGTAACGGACCCCTGCCGGCTATTATTAAATAACGCTTTTCCCCCTACGACAACATTAACGCACAAATTTAGCCACAGATTGCGATAAAGAAATTTTACCCCAATAAATGGGAAAGCTCACACATTCAATAATCGAAAGGTGAGCTTATAGGCTCAGATAATTCCACCCAGGTGATGATTATCTGTTAGTTTGCGGTTGGTGAACCGGTATGATAGCGTTGGACGCGATATCATGGGTTGGTTCACCAACTTGCTTGAGGTGGCACATGTTCTCAGATCCGAAGATCTGCTAACATCCGGGCGGATCCAATATTAATCTAAAGGATCAGGTTGTTGGCTGGATCCGCCGCTAAGGAGGGTTGCACGCGCAACCGAGCCTACCGAGGGTAGGCATTTATATAATCTAGCGATTGTCGGGAATAAAGGTGCTTTAATGCTCTAATCGTACGATTAGACTTACAAAAACGCCCAACATGTTTACCGCTAGGATAAAGTACTAACCAAAACTGCGTATCGAGAGTTTACCACATCTTCTCAAAAAAGTCAATACTAAATCCGGGGAGCCCGCAACCGCCACCCTTAGCTGATTAAATGAGTAAGACGACATTTGTTTGAAGCTGAAGTAAAATTGCTTTACTGTCTGAACTTTTCTAAGTGATGCGGGATTACCAATAGTTACCTATCCATATCCCTGTCAGAATCTCTAAAGTATTTCCGAAATGCCCATCTTTTGTAACGCCTAGCCTTAGTGAAGGCAAGCAAAATGTAGGCCCCGACTAATATTAAAAGAAGTGGCCATAAAATATCTAAAAAACTAACCGGAAGAGTAATTAGATTTAAGTTTGCCAGAAGATAGATCAGGCCGATAATAAGAAGGGCTGTGCCAATTAACATATTTGACTCCACTAATTAATAAACTTAAACTTATCTTAAGAAACTGGCAAGAGATTTTCATTGTCTAAACAAACAAACCTATAGCACTCTAAAAAATAATAAACCGTTTTAGTACGCATTTGATAAATATTTACTTCTGGTAAATAACTAATAAATTCCTTAACCCCTAACTTTATGATAAAATTAAGCCTGAAATGAAAGAACAGGTTGTTATAAATGGCTTGCTTATAAACTTTTACAAGTTTTCCGGTAAGGGCGATGGGGTCCTCATTTTTCTTCATGGCTGGCGGTCTAACGGCCTTGTTTGGCAAAATGCCGCCCTAAAGCTTGCAAAGGACGGTTTCTTAGTTTACGCCTTGGACCTGCCCGGTTTCGGCGAGTCAGCCCTACCCAAGAACGCTTTTACGTTACAAGATTATGCCGATATCGTTACCCAATTTCTAAAAAAGACGGGGATTAAGAAAGCGACTCTTATTGGCCACTCTTTTGGCGGCAGAATTTCCATCATGCTCTCGGCTACCAAGCCGGAACTGGTAGAAAAAGTCGTACTGGTGGACAGCGCCGGCCTCATCCTAAATAGAAGAACTGCTCTAAAAACAATCGCAAAGTTGGTAAAGCCCTTCTTTAAGCCAAAATTTATGAAAACAGTTAGGGAGAAAATTTATGAAAAAATCGGAGCAGAGGATTACGTGGCCACGCCGGAACTAAGAGAAACTTTTTTAAACCTTATTAACGAAGACTTAACAAATTACCTCCCCAAGATAAAACAACCGGTTCTTTTGATCTGGGGCGATAAAGACAAGGATGCCCCGATTGAAGCGGCTGCGCTCATGCATCAAAACATTAAAAATTCTAAACTAGTAATCCTAGAAAATACCGGCCACTTTAGTTTTCTTGACAAGCCGGATCAGTTTTACAAGGAATTAATTAAATTTATATGCTAATCATGAATCCAATACTAATCATAAAATATCAGCTTTATCTTTTGCAGCTCGAAAATTACGAGCTTGGAAGATATTGGAAATTAATCCTTAAAAAAGGCTATTTTAGGTCCAAACAGCCCTTAAGAAAAGAACTGGTTTGGACTAATAAGACCAAAATCATTTTTCTTATCTCTGTAATCCTTATTGGAGCCGGTAAGATAATCGCATTTCAATTTGGATTTTTTGCCGTCATTTTGTGGCTTGTCTTTGCCCTTTTGTCCCTGCCTCTTTTCTTTACCATAGCCCTCGTTTCTATTATACCAGTTGACCTGACCATTAAAAAATATCTCATTGGTAAGGCTAAAAAAATTATTAAGAGCAAGGAGAAATTAATAATCATCGGTATTGCCGGCAGTTACGGCAAAACCACTATGAAGAATGTCCTAACGACTATCTTAGAGACCCATTATAAAGTTTTGGCCACTCCAGAAAGCGTTAATACTTCGGTCGGAATCGCCCGCTGGCTTCTTAATAAGTTCGACAATAATACCGAGATTTTAATAATCGAGATGGGCGAGCATTACAAGGGCGACATCAAATATTTATGCTCCATAACCCCGCCAGATATTGCTGTCCTTACAGGCATTAACGAAGCTCATATCGAAAGGCTTGGCAGTATAAAGACTTCTATAAGTACGATGTTCGAACTAGTTGAAAACGCTCGAAAAGACGCTCTAATAATTCTTAACGCGGATGATGAAAACATCAAAAAGAATTATAAAGGCTTTACCGAAGGCAAAAATATCTCTTTTTATAGCTATAAAAACGATGCCTTGGTCAAAATAAAGATAAAAAATAAAAAATTTGATCCCCGAAATCTGGTCTGGACATTTGATGCAGACAGCTTAGGCACCCTTAGCACTTCGGTATTAGGAGAATACATTTTAGGCCATATAATCAACGGGATAACGGTTTCTAAATATTTAAATTTAAACGATAAAGAAATTAAAATGGGCATCTTTAGGATTAAACCGGTCGAGCATCGGCTCCAACCGATAAAAAGCAATGCCGATATTTTGGTGATTGATGACAGCTACAACGGTAATCCTGACGGCGTCATGGAATCAATCGAGCTACTTGATAAATTTAAAGATAGACGAAAACTTTTTATAACCCCAGGCCTCGTTGAGACCGGCGACAAGGCCCCCGAAGTCCATCAAGAAATCGGCAGGAATTTGGCAAAAGTGGCAACGCAAGTTATTCTTATTAGAAATAGCGTGACACCGTTTATCGAAAAGGGCCTAGCAGAAGGAAATTTTGATACGTCTCAGATTATCTGGTTCGACACTGCCGAGGAAGCGCACCAGGCTTTAGGTGGTATACTAAAACCAAACGATGTTATACTTTTTCAGAATGACTGGGGAGACCAATATGTATAAAAATTCAAAGTTCATAATGCAAAAGTCAAATGTAATTTTGATTTTTGACCTTTGAATTTTGACTTAATACGTGGCGTATATATCTTTAGTTCCCATTAAGGAATAAGATTGAATTAAAAGGAGATAGTATGAATAGCAAGACTATTGGAGTTTTTTTTGGCTCAAGGAGCGCTGAGCATGACATTTCAATAATTACGGCTCAACTTGCCATATCCGGCCTAAAGGGGCTAGATTATAACATTGTCCCGGTTTACATTAGCCGAGATGGAATTTGGATGATTGACGATGAGCTGGGGCGCCTTGCCACCTTTACGGACCCCAAAAAGGATGTAAGCAAGGAAAATAGATATAAACAGTATTATTTAGACCTCGAGAATTCTAACGGTAAACTTACCTTTAAGAAAAAGGGTCTTAGGGGAAAATCTGTTACCATAGACCTTGCCTTCCCAACTTTTCATGGCACTTTTGGCGAAGACGGCACCATCCAAGGTCTATTTGAGATGTTTAATGTGCCTTACGTCGGTTGCGACGTTGCGTCTTCCGCCCTCGCCATGGACAAGGTACTGGTTAAACAAATGTGCGAAATTCATGGCATTCCTACCACCAAATATATTTATTTCTACAATAAAGATTGGAAAGAAAATAAAAAATACATTCTAGAAAGAGCCAAAAAGGAACTGAAATTCCCTGTTTTTGTAAAGCCTGTTCATTTGGGATCCTCAATCGGCATTGCTAAGGTTAACGATTTTAAAGATTTGGAAGACAAAATTGAGGTGGCGCTCTACTACGATAATAAAGTCTTAGTAGAAGAAGGTATTACGGACTTAATGGATGTTACTTGCTGCCTCCTCGGTAATGAAGATCTCGAAGCGTCTCTCTTGCAGGAATCCGTATTTAAGTCCGACTTCTTTGATTTTGATGAAAAATATATAAACGAAGGCGGTGCTCAAATTGGTAATAACGAGAACGGTTTGGCTATCCCGGCCAGACTAGATAAAGAAATGACCAGAAACATCCAGGACACGGCCAAAGAAGTATTTAAGGTTCTTGGTTGCAGCGGTATTGCCAGAGTCGACTTTTTGATAAGCAAAAAGACCAATAACTTTTATATTGCCGAAGTAAACCCCATGCCAGGCACTTTGTATCTACACATTTGGGAACCAAGCGGCATAGATATTAATGAACTGCTAAAAAGGTTGATCGAACTAGCTGAAAATAAACACAAACAAAAGCAAGATATAAATTATAGTTTTTCTTCCAGCTTCTTAACCAACCTAAACGGCTCAAAGTTAGGGAAAGGAAAGAAGCTAGGATAGAAAAATTGGGAGAAATAACTAAGGAGTTATGATAATGTCCTAGTATTTAACTTAAATAATATCCATCCTCAAACTATGCCCCAAGAATTAAAATTACTAACTTACGATAATTTTTCCGAACATCCGCAAGTATTAAATGCTATTACCACAAGGAAGGGCGGAGTGAGTAAAGGTGTTTATCATTCTTTAAATCTTGCTCTTCATGTTGGCGATAGCTATGGAATGGTTGTTAGAAACCGGGAAATACTAAGCGATGACCTGGGTATTGATCCCAAATCCCTTACTCTTGGAGAACAAATACATGGTTCTAATGTGTTTATCGTAAAAGAAGAAGACAAAGGCCGCGGCGCATTAGGCCTCGAAGGCGCCATTAAGGGAGCGGACTCTCTTATAACAAACCTTCCCAACATACCTCTCGTTGTTTTAGTAGCCGATTGCGCCGCAGTGTCCTTATACGACCCCATAAAAAAAGTTGCTGCTATTGCACATGCCGGCTGGCGAGGCGCCTCCCAAAGAATCGTTTCTAAGACCACATTGAAGATGGTCGAAGATTTCGGTTCTAAACCGTCAGATATAATTGTTGGCGTCAGTCCCGCAATCGGCCCCAGCCGGTTAGAAGTAGGCAAAGAGGTTTATAAAGAATTTAAAAAAAGTTATGGCCCCGACGTCCATCGGTTCTTTGCTGAAAGCTCCCTAATACGTCATTCTGAACTTGCCTGCCCGTCCGAAGCGCAGCGAAGTAGGGTTTCAGAATCCCATTCGGACTGGATTCCCGCCGCCGCGGGAATGACAGAAAAGGGAAATTCTGAAGAGAAGTATTATTTAAACCTTTGGTTAGCAATAGAGCATCAACTTATAAACACCGGGGTTTTAAAAGAAAACATCGAAATAATGGCGCATTGTACTGCTTGTGATACCGATAACTTTTATTCCCACCGCGCAGAACATGGCAAAACCGGCCGTTTTGCCGGCCTTGTCATGATTAAAGAGCAAATCCTTTAAAAAGGGTTAGACCCTTTTTAAAGGATTGAACCCTAAAGAAAACTCAAAGTGCATTACGCTACTTTATGTACCTTTATAAATTCGGTTGCTTTGTCATATTCTTCGCGAGTGATTTTTTTAAAAGTAAGCAAGGTATCTAATATCTCAGATATCTTAGCCACACTATGAAGCTTATATCCTCTTTCGGCCAGTTTTTTATCCCCGCCTTGTTCTCTGTCTACCAGTACAATAAAGTCTTTAATAACGATGCCTTCGGCTTCAAATGGCTCTGCGGTCTCGAACTTGGATTCACCGGTAGTAATAAGATCATCAACCACCACACAAACATCGCCTTTTTTATATATCCCTTCGATAAGTTTTTTAGTGCCGTAATCTTTTTTTTCTTTTCTAGCGTAAATCATTGGAATCTCGTTCTTTAAAGAAATAGCCGTCGCAATCGGGATCGCCGTATAGGGAATTCCGGCTACGAGGTCGTAATCTAAAGCATTCATCTTCTTTATCATAAGGGAGGCGATCTCTTTTAAAATTCTCGGATATGAAACTAAAATCCTTAGATCGATATATATAGGAGACATCATGCCAGATTTAAGCTTAAACTCGCCAAACTTAACGGCGCCGATGTCAAACAAATCTAAGATTAGTTCTTCTTTCATTTTTCTCCTTATAATTAACGTCATTGCGAAGAGTGAAACGATGAAGCAATCTCATCCGTTATTCAAGAGATTGCCGCGCTCTCCGTTCGCTCTTAGTGACAACTTCCTAATATCTATCTTTCCTAACACAAAAGCCAAGAGCGCCATCCTTACGTAAAGTCCATTTTCTACCTGATCAAAATACTTGGCTCGTCTATCCTCGTCTACGTCGGTGGCAATTTCATTCACGCGAGGCAACGGATGCATAATTATCATATCATTTTTAGCATTTGCCAAAAGACTTTTATTTAGAATAAACGAATCCTTAAGCCGCAAATAGTCAGCCTCCTCCGCAAATCTTTCTTTTTGAATCCGAGTCATGTACAAAACATCCACTTCCGGCAAAACGCTTTTTAAATCTTCCGTTTCCTCATAGTCTGCCACATTTTCCAAATATTTAGATGGGGTCTTAAGCTCCTCCGGCGAGACTAGATAAAACTTTACATCGTTATAAAGCGATAAAAGCTGAATCGTAGAATGCATCGTGCGCCCATATTTAAGATCGCCTACCATCGCAATCTTAAGCCCCTCAATCGTTTTCTTTTCCTTTTTTATTGTGTAGAAATCCAGAAAGGCTTGTGTTGGGTGGTCGCCCGGGCCATCACCAGCGTTAACTACGGGAATTTTGGCCGCTCCTGCCGCTATTTTGGCTGAACCAAGTTCCGGATGACGAATTACAATTACATCTGCATATCTTTCGATAGTTTTGATGGTATCTTCCAAAGTCTCCCCTTTAGCCATCGAAGAAAAATTGACTCCCGTCGCCGAAACTACTTGGCCGCCAAGTTTAAACATCGCTGCTTCGAAAGAAAAACGGGTTCTGGTAGAGGGTTCGAAAAAGAGGGAAGCCAGGATTTTGCCCCTTAGAAGATCCAGACTACCTTTGGCGTTAACTTCTTCTTCCATCTTAAAAGAGGCCTCAAGAATAGCTTCCAATTCGTCTTTGCTAAAATCGCTGATGGAAATGATGTCCTGCTTTGGCATATTTGGAGTTCCCTTTTATCTTTAGAGATTGTATATGATTGTTCGAGCGAAGTCGAGAATAATTAATAAATTAATAGCCACTTGTTAAGCGATCGCGTTAAAAGTGGCTATTAACAGAATTATTTTATACAAAATACTAGATACTAATCACTCTACCCTTCAGTCCCATCCCTTCATAGGGACTCCAGCCGCACTTGGAATGGAGATCCTTGGCATTTACTTCCCAAATCTCGTTCATATCAACTATCGTTTCAGCGCCAGCGTTATCTAAACCGAATATTCTTGAAGCGTTCGTGCTTGTGAGTTCAATTAATTTTTCCATCGTCAATTTTCCTTCATTTACTGCATTTAGTATAAGGGGTAACAAAGTTTCGACACCAGGGATTCCGGATGGCGCCTGCCAGTATCCTTGCTTTTTTTCTTCAGGGAGATGCGGTGCATGATCGCTGCCCAGGCAATCGATAATACCGGCATCAATAGCGTCCCAAAGCGCCTTTACGTGGTCTTTAGAACGAATTGGCGGATTTACTTTTACAAAATTGCCCCATTTGTCGTAGGCCGATTCGTCTAAAAATAAATGATGAGGCGTCACTTCGGCATAAACCGGCAAACCCTCGGCCTTGGCTTTTTTAATTAGCTCCACTTCATCCTTAGTAGAAATATGGCAAAAATAAACCGGATGATTGGTTTTTCGAACCAGATTAAGGAGTTTTTCTACGGCCGAGGCAGCCGTTTCCGGATTTCTAATAAGAGAATGGATTTTAGGATCAGCCTGCCCTTCATATTTTTTGGTATTTTTCTGAATCAGTTCTTCATCTTCGGCATGAACAGTAATTACTTTGGTTGTCTCTTGCATCATTTTTTCTATGATTTTAAGATCGTTTACCAAAAGATTTCCGGTAGAAGAACCGAAATAGACCTTAATAGAAGCAATTTTATCCTCGACTTTCTTAATTTCCTCCAAATTATTGTTTGTTGCCCCAAAGTTAAAACCGAATTTTAAGCTATTTACTGCTCGAGCCTGTCTGGAAATACCCACGAATATTGCACTTCTCGACTCACTTCGCTCGCTCGAAGAATAATTGCCGGCTATCTTTTCTGTTTCTCTAATCTTCCAATCAAGATCAGCCTCAGTGGTTGTTGCCGGATTGGTATTCGGCATATCCAAAACGTAAGTTACCCCACCGGCCAAGGCTGCCGCCGAACCGGAACGATAATCTTCTTTATATTCTGCTCCGGGAGTTCGAAAATGAACATGCGGGTCGATGATGCCGGGAATAGAAATCTTTTTAGACATAAAGCTCCTTCCTTACTGTTCGAACTCTAGGGAGAACTTTTGATCTCGGAGCTTCTCACTTCGTTCGAAGAATAAACTCTTTATTTCCTACTAACTATTTTCGATACTTATTTATCTCATCCCTAAGCTGGATGGTGGCTTCTCTGGCCGCTTCGGCGAAGTCTTCACCGGAAGAAGCATAGATAATGCCCCTGGCGGAAACAATTACCAGCCCCTTTCCGTCTTCTCTTAAACCAGCTTTAAGGGTTTTTTCGACGTCCCCGCCTTGAGATCCGATTCCGGGAACTAAAAAAGTGGTTCCTGGCGCCATTTTCCGAATTGCCCCTAACTCCTCAGGGAAAGTGGCGCCGGTGACAAGCCCAGCATTACCGTTCTCATCCCATTCGAGTACCTTTTTAACCACAGTTTCGTAAAGCGGCTTACCATCGCAAATTAAGTTCTGAAAATCTGCCCCTCCCGGATTAGAAGTTCTCGCAAGCACAAAAATCCCTTTATCTTTGTATTCCAAAAAAGGTTTTACAGAGTCACTTCCCATATAAGGATTAATAGTTAAAGCGTCTGAGCCGAGATTATCAAACATGCTCTTAGCATACATCTTGGCGGTATTTCCAATATCATTTCTTTTGGCATCGATAATTACCAAACCATCAAGCTCGTGAACATAGTCGATCGTTTTCTTTAGAGATTCTAATCCTTTTATCCCGTAAGCCTCAAAAAAAGCAATATTTGGTTTATAAGCGCAGACGAGATCGATGGTCGTATCAACTATCCCTTTGCAAAAAGAAAATATGGGATCTTCATCGCCTAGTAAATGCTTAGGGATTTTATCCATATCCGGATCAAAACCCGGACAAACGAGAGAATTATTTTTTTCCTGTAGTTGTTCAAGTTGTTTAAAAAAGGTCATATTGTCTCCTTTTTATACTTCGACTCTACGGAGTAGGTGGAGAAGTACCTTAAGATATAATTACCAATCCTTTCCCCAAACTCCCTTAATCCGTTTTTCTTTCTTTTCTTTACCCCAACCTTTAATCTGATTTTATCTATTTCTTGCTTCTCTTAAATCTTCATGCTCTTCTAAATATACCATTCTCTTAACACCGTGCTCGGCTGTATATTTACCACCTAAACCAGATATATGCTGATCATATCGTGAATCTGCAGCCAGTTAAACCAGTATAATATGTATCATCCTTACACCACAAAATATATACATACCATTTCCATTGTTTTTTCATTAATGTACTTCTCCACAAGGTCGAAGAATAAAATATACTTAGCTCTCAACTCCTAACTCTCTACTCATTTTTTATACCGTCTCCACCGCTCCTCGAAGATCATTAATGTCAGCAATATTATTCTCGATTAAGTAATTCTTGATTCCTTCTATTATTTCAAACGGTGAACGAGGATTGACAAAATTATAAGTACCAACGGCGACGGCGGTCGCTCCGGCTAAGATAAACTCCAGGGCGTCATTTGCATTAGAAATCCCGCCCATCCCGATAATTGGAATCTTAACGGCGTTAAAACACTGCCAGACCATCCTTACCGCCACCGGTTTTACGGCGGGACCGGAAAGTCCACCGGTAACATTTGCCAAATGAAATTTCCGGGTTTTGACATCAATTGAGGTGCCGAGAAGCGTGTTTATTAAAGAAATTGCGTCGCTACCGGCGCCTTCTGCCGCCTTTGCAATTTCCATGATATCCGTAACGTTTGGCGTTAATTTGGTAATAATGGTTAAATCCGTCGCTTTTCTAACTGCTTTAACCACCTTTTCAGTTTCTTTAGGATCGCTTCCAAACTGAAACCCACCCCTTTTAAGATTTGGGCAAGACACGTTAATCTCGATTCCGGTTATTTTTCCGGTCGCAGTTAGCTTTTCGGCAAGCAATGCATATTCCTCGGCGCTCTCGGCCGAGATATTAATAATGATCGGGATGTCAAATTTTTCGTATCTTGGCAGAACTTCTTTTATAAAATGGTCAATGCCCGGATTTTGAAGCCCGATAGCATTAAGCATTCCGGATGGTGTTTCGATAGTTCTCGGCGGCTTATTGCCTTCTTTAGGGTTTAAGGTGATGCCTTTAGGAACAACGGCTCCCAAGACAGATAAATCAAAATAATTGTCACTCTGAAGACCAAAAGTTCCCGACGCCACCGTTACCGGATTCTTCATTTTGATGCCGGAAACTTGAACGCTTAAATTTGGTTTAGCTAGTGTACTCATTACCACTCCAAGTCCTCGGCGTTAAATACCGGGCCGTTTAAACAAACTGTTTTGTAACCTTGTTTTGTCTTGCAAACGCAAGCAAAACAAAAACCGGATCCACAAGCCATCCGCTCTTCCATGGTAACCTGACAAGGAATCTGATGATTTGCGGCAATCTCTGCCACGGCTTTCATCATCGGAATTGGGCCCACCGTTAAAACCTCATCAATTTTGTTCTTAACAATAATTTCTTCCACTCTTTTAGTCACTAAACCTTTGTCGCCATAGCTGCCGTCATCAGTAGCCACCAAAACTTTGGCACCAAGCTTCTTAAAATCGTCTTCTAAGAGAATGTTTTCGGCACTTCGGCCACCAATCGCCACAAAAATGTTTTTATCCTGATTCCGACTGGCAAAAAAATGCAATGGCGAAACTCCGAAACCTCCACCTACCAAAAGAATATTTTTACTCTCCTTACTCACCGTAAAACCGTTGCCATGAGGTCCGGTTAAGCTTACTCGTTCTCCCTCAACTCTCTCCTTTAAGATATTGGTCCCTTTGCCTTTTATAAAATAGAGGGCTTTTATGATGCCTTTTTCCGGATCGGCGTCTAAAATCCCAATTGGACGTCTTAGAAGCGGATCGGT
Organism: candidate division CPR2 bacterium GW2011_GWC2_39_35; assembly: GCA_000995065.1. Taxonomy (GTDB): domain Bacteria; phylum Patescibacteriota; class CPR2; order CPR2; family CPR2; genus UBA9978. Next base: position 55,388 of record LBWX01000002.1, read on the forward strand.
GCCAGGAGAAACTTTTACGTTAATAAACTGCCCCGGTTTTGCCTCGACGGCAATTTTTGGCGCTTTAAACGTAATTAAATAAAAATCCTTGGTTAAGGATATGTTTGAGACAATTTGCGCATCTTCCAGCTTAAGCATAAGAACATTATAGCAAAAATCGGAAAACAGTAAACAAAAAGCAAGGTCACAAAAAGCAAGAATAAATGAAGATTTAATAATGCCCCAATTATTAACCCTAAATCACGGTTTTAGCACGATCGTTCTAAAACCGTCATAATAAATTTATATCCTTACCCTTTTTTCTCTACTATTATCGTCGCTCTTGTTACTAAGGCGGCAAGAGCTCCCGCGGCCGCCAGTATTGGCGCAAGAACTGCCCCAACAATACCTACCGTTAACGGAAATTCCATCACGGTTTCGCCTTTCTCATTTTGAACAATGATTCTTCTGGCATTTCCTTCTTTTATAATTTCGTTTACTTTATTTACAATTTGATCTTGACTCACCCGAAAAACCTCTTCCCTTACTTCTTCCTTTTTTCCCTCTTCGTCCTTAAACGAGTTTTCTTTTTCGTAAGCCATTTAAAGTCCCCTTTATTTGCAGTTAATTGTAATCTACTAGTATTTTAAACTATGAGCCAAATTTTTCTTCGTAAATTTCACCATATTTCGAGAGAATTTATACCCTAAAACTTAGCCAGATGGCCTTAAATTATCTGCTACCCTCTCTTTATATGATGTATTTATATCGACCAAGTGACTCCTTAAACCCGACATTTCGGAAGGATGGTGATGGACTATGAGAAATGGCTATTCCCAAAACAGCTGTTTGAGTCTGAGCTTGTCGAAGACGAGTTCTGCTTTTTGAAAAAGAATTAGCATTACGTCCTAATCCCATCCTGGAGATCCGTCAGGCAGTTTTACTTCATTTTTGCTGCCAAAAGTGGAAAGAAACAATTTTAACTATCTCCACTTATGCTTCAGCTACGCAGTCAAATTCAGAATTATAGTTGAAGTTCAAAACCTCTTCCCTTATCCTCCTAAAACCCTCAATGCTCGAAGGCATTTTTTCTACAAACTGAATAAACTCCGGGTAAATTTCGTCATAAATCTTCCGAGATGATGAAAGATGAAGCACTTCGTCTCGAAGTTTTGGCAAAACGTCAACAATAACCCCTAAATGAGACGGGTCACGGGCTCCTAAGCAGCACCGCCACCTTTTTGGAGACAGAAAATCAAGCTTATCAGCGTCTCTTATAATCTCCCCTTCAAGCGTATCCGGCTGCATACTGTAACGATGATTAACAATCGCCCGATAAACCTCATGACAAAATTCCGGCTCAATCCCTATTTTTCTCAGGGCCTTTTGCGCCATACTTGCGCTAATTTCTTCATGATCTTCGCTATAGAGGCGTCCGACATCGTGCCACCAAGCAGCTACTTCCACCACATCCTTTCTTACCCCCGGATGGTTTTTAGCAATTCTCTCGGCAAAGCTGACTACGGCTTCCACATGAACTGAGTTATGACAGCAATCGTGAATCTGATAAACATAGTGCTTGGCCTCAACAATGGCCTGTTTTAGTTTCGTATCCATGAGTTAATTATATAAACAAATAGGCCCGCTGTGAAGGTAGCTTATTTATTGTTTGTTTTACTTATAAATTACCGCCATTTCCCGCCCCTGACCCATCTTTGAAGTTTGAGCATCAATAGCCGAAAATAAAATATCCCAAGTGTAAAAGTAGTTTTCCCCTTCTTTGACTCCCGGATCATTGGTAATAATGCCCTCCGGCTTATATCCCTTAATTATAAGCACATGATAAGAAGGCTGGCGCCCATAATGAGGGTTTTCTAGGGCATGAGTAATAACCGGCACCACCACCGGATGTCCGGCCGCAATTTCCTTTTTTATGTCTTCCTTAGTGATGTTTTTAAACGTTTGAGGCTTATAACCATAATATTCCTGAGCAAATTTGCTCCAAGCTTCGATTGTAAGATCCGGTTCTCTGCCGTAATTTTTTACTTGCCAATTTTTCATAGCTAACATATCATTGGCTGCTCCATGCTGCTCAATGACTGAGCTGCCATTAAAATCCGTCTGACCCTCCAAAAAATAATGATACATAAGCAGCGCTGCTTCTTCGCATGATTCCTCATGAACCGCCCAATTGGCAAAGGGCGCCTGAACTGTATAAGGTGCGGTTAATGTAACCGACTCCTTAACCTGAGCCGTCGGTAATGGCGAAGGTGTCGGTGTTGTTTTATTATCCTCTCCTTTATTTAGCTCAGCTTCCGGCGTTACTGAAATCAAATTCGGCTCTCTTTTGTCTAATCCAATGTTTTCATTAGCCTTATTGAAACTAAGCCACATTCCAAATCCAACAATTATTAGAATTGCAAGAATGGATAAAATGATTACTACGTGTTTTCGCTTAATACTACTCATTGATACCTTTCTTGTTTCGAATATAGATGGTGAGAGCGCAATCAGCAATAGTCATTTTAAAAAAATTGACAGATTATTACACCTCTGGTATATTCCTTATGTATAATAAAGAGGAAGAAATGGAGCTTTTATCTAATTCCGAGTTTGCGATCTTGCAGCTTATCGCTCAATCAAACGGCGTGTCGGGTTATGACATTAACAAGACCGTTGATAAGAGGGGTTATCGGGAATGGGCGAATATCGGCACCACCTCCATCTATGTCGGCCTCGAAAAGCTCGAAAAGAAAAAATTTGTAAAATCGAAGCTAGATAGTAAGAAAACCGGTCGCGGCCCCTTACCAAAGAAATTCAGCCTTACCCCTAGAGGCCGAGAAACACTTAAAAAAGAAATTATCGAAGGACTATCTTTAAGCCGGGAAAAGAGTCCTCAATTCGACCTCGCCCTTGCCTCCCTTCCCCTTGTCACCAAAAAAGAGGCCGTAGCCTGCCTTAAAAAGCGAAAAAACTTTCTATCCAGTGAAGCCGATCGGATTCAGGATAAATTTGAGCAGCAAGGCGGCAAAAACCTACCGATTTTTGTAAGCTCTCTCTTTTCCCATCCCCTTGCCATAATTAAAGCCGAGATAAAGTTCGTGGAACAGTTAATCGAAGACCTCGAAAAGGAAAAGGCATGGAAAAAATAGAGGGAGATGCTTTAAACGTAATAGGTCTTCAATTAGGCGCATTGGTTAATGACTTAAAAGAGTTTGGCATTGATATCTGGGATTTAAGAAATTAAATTACTTTGTAAAGACTAAGAAAGGAAAATAAATGAAAAAAGACATCGAAGTAGAAATAAGGGGTCCGATTGAAAAGGAAAAAATTGATCAACTTGAGGATCTTTTCAAAAAAGAGGGCCATTTTAAGAAAACAAAAGAGAGAATTCTAATAGATTATTCAACTTTTTTACCGGAAGAAGGAATCGAAAACCGGCAAAAAGATATCCGTTTGCGAGTAACCAATGGAATTCCTGAAGTGATTGTTAAACTTGGTGGTTGGGGGGGTTCCGAAAACCGCAAAGAAATTTCGGTTCCTACCAACAAAGGTGAATTCGATAAACTAGTTCAGATTTTTGGCGCCATTGGGCTAAAAAAGGGTGTTCTTTGTATAAGAAAAAGCCAGATTTATGACTACAAGGAAATTGAATTTGCTCTAGTAGAGGTACCTGGCCACAGTTATTTTTACGAGGCAGAAAAGATCTTGAATTCCGATGAGGATTCAGATAAAGCTAAAAAAGAAATCAAGACTGTTTGCAAGGAACTGGATCTAAAAATTTTTACCGATAAAGACTATTTTAGTTATATCGAGAAGTTAAATGATGAAGCAAATGAGATATTTGACTTTGATGAATACAAAGATAATTATTTTAAGAAAAGATTTGAACTGTAATTATTTCAAAAGGGCCAATTACATATGAACTGGTTATTTTTGTCTCTTTTAACTGCCTTTTCTTTTGCAGCCACAAATTTAGTAATGCGGGTTCTATCTGTTAATTCCGAAAATCCGCGCGCTTTTTCTTTTGTGGCTAACCTTTGGGGCGCATGCCTTGCCATCCTTATATTCTTTTCTTTGCCACATAAAAGCCAGATTACGGCAAGCAAGAACATCATTTTGTTAATAATCTTGGCTTCAATCATTTATGGCATTGTGGATCGGGTGCAATTTTACGCCCGGAAGCATATCGAAGCCTCGACTTTTGCCATCCTCTTTAGGACCACTCTTATTATCACTTTTTTAAGCTCAATTATTTTTCTAAAAGAACCATTTACGCTAAACAAATTAATGGGGACTTTGCTTGTCCTTGTAGCATCTATCTTGGTTAGCTATAAAAATAGCAAAATCGTAATTGAGAAAAAGTATCTTCTTCTAACCTTATTGTGTTCAACCGCTCTTGGTTTTGGCTGGATCATAAACAAGATGGTTATGAATAGTGGCTTTTCGCCCCTATTTTTCAACGTCATTCTCTGGGCTGGCGTCCTGCCAATCATCTATTTGCCGTCCATACCATTAAAAGATCTAAAAAGAGAACTTTCCCTTGGTTCGTGGAAGCTTCCTCTTCTTGCCGTTATTAGCGCCACCGGAACATATGCTCAGCTAATTGCCCTTACTTTAGCTGATGCCTCAAAAGTAATACCAGTCTCCTCAACGTCTACTGTACTTACCGTTCTGGGCGGCGTCATCTTGTTGAAAGAGAGGACAAATCTAACCAAGAAATTGATCGCTGGCGGCATCGCCTTTCTGGGCGTAATATTACTTAGATAAGGAGAATATATGCAGCAAGAATTTGAAACGCAAATTTTAGACATTAATCCGGAAAAAATTGCCGAGAAATTGCGCTTACTTGGCGCAGAAGAGGAACCGGAAGTGATGCAGAAAAGATGGGTTTTTGATATTGAGCCTTGTACTGCTAAAGGCACCGGTAAATGGATAAGACTAAGACAAATGGGGGACAAAAAAACAACCCTCACTTTTAAAAACAGAAGTGGTAGGGGTATTTGTGACACCCGAGAACTGGAAACAGAGGTAAGCGATTTCGAGAAAACTGCTAGGATACTCTCCGAGGCTCCGTTTGAAGGCCGATATTATCAGGAAAACAAACGACATCTATTTATTCTAAACGACATCGAGTTTACCATCGACACTTGGCCCAAAATTCCCCCTTACCTAGAAATTGAAGCCGGAAGTGAGAAAAAAGTCCAGGAAGGATTAAAGATGCTTGGGCTGGAAGGAAAAGATAGCGGCCACATTGGCTCTGTTGCTATTTACAATAAATACGGCTTCGATTTGCATTCGTTTAAGGAGTTGAAGTTTTAGAGATAGTATTTTTATTTACTTATTTGACACAGGATCAAATTCACTCTGTCATTCCTGTGAAAACAGGAGTCTAGAAAATTCCAAAATAATCTCTGTTCTTTCTCGAAAGAACCAAAGATCTCGGCGTCCTCACCAAAGGGTCGGCACTAACGCTCGCTGCACTCCTTAAAACCTTACCGCTCTTTCGCCCCGATAAGAATTGGGTCTCAAGATGCGCCCCTTAGGCGGGGAGCACGGTTTTAAGGATGTTTCCTTGCTACTGCCTCGCTTTGCCTGCGGGATGCCGGTGAAAGATCATTCTTCTTGGTATTTCTGTCTTCGTACCGACCTTAACGAAAAAATTGTGATGCACTTGTCGAGCGGAAAGCATAAAAACAGCTGTTTGAGCCCGAATCTTCGAGGGTGAGTTTAAGCTTTTTATGCATGCAGTGAGACTTAGTGCTAATCCAATTTTGTAGCTTTGGTCGGGAACTTTTGCTACTTTTGGTTACAAAAGTAGGGATACTTTTGATAAAAGATATTTAAAGCTCTTTAGGATTTTATTTGGTTCCCGCCTTCGTGAGAACAGCAAGAGAGAAGAGAATGACGAAACAAAGGAATTGGTGATAACAAAATTATCAGCTTAAGCTTCTTTGTCTACTCCCCCATAAACTTATTATAACTATCCTTCCACTCAAGCCCACCTTTAAGATACTCTCGCTTGAGATCTTTTTTGACAAGCCCCAAAAGGTCTCTCGCCTCAGGTAACTGCTCGGCCCACTTGTCTCCGTAAGTCGCCAAAAAGTCAAATTCGTGATCGATTATCTTGTAACCCGTTTCGCCAAATTGAATTAAGGCTTCGAGGCGATCCATGGCCTTAGCAACAATCGCTTCTTTTGTCTTTGCTTCTTGGTATTCATACCAGAGTTTATAAATCTCCTCGCCGCTTCCAGATGGCAAAAGATTTTTTAGATGCGCCATCGCCTCGAGTTCTCCCTTTTCTTTAGCTTCGGCCGAAAGTTCTCCGGAATTGATCAAAGAAGCGTCAAAATCACCCGTGATACACTCCGGAAGGTCATGAACCAAGACCATCTTTAACACTTTTAATAGATCAACTTCGATACCTAACTCCTCAACTACAATAAAAGTCATAAGAGCCATCCGCCAGGAATGCTCGGCAGCAGATTCCTTCCGCCCGCTGGTTAGCGCCAAAGCCCTTATGGTTGACTTAAGATTTTCGGCTTCATGCAGAAAAGTAAGTATTTTTTGTAAATCTGACATGGAAGCATTATAACACTATGTAGAAGTGCGGCGACAGACTAATAAGCTTATAGGCAAAAACTATGATTTTTTACGAGATCCTAAAATAATAGCCAAGATTCAGAAACCCTTGGTTATCGGTAACACAAATGCTATATTAGAAACATTATGACGCAAAAATTATCGGCATTAAAAATTGGGATTTTATCAATCATTTTAGGATCTATTGTCTTAGGAAGCGTTGGGATATTTGTCCGACTTGCCGAAAAGAATCTTCAGCCAATGACTCAATCTTTTGGCCGAATTTTTACGGCTTTTGTCTTTATTACTATTTTTAACCTCGCCCAAAACAAACTTAAAAAAGAAACGTTTAACGTAAGCAGGAAAGATTTCGGCCTTTTTATCGCAAACGGCTTGATCGGGATGTCCTTACAAACTGCTGCTTTCACCCTTTCTATTATTTACACCAGCATTTCTAACACCTATTTTCTTTTGTATACCGCGCCTGTTTTTGCCGCTATTTTAAGTGCTATTTTCCTAAAAGAAAAAATTCGGAGATACATTGTTATCGCTATTTTGATGAGCTTTGTCGGCCTCTTATTTCTATTTAATCCAAGTAACTTAACCCAAAATATCCTTGGCAACTCCTTTGGTCTTTTTACCGGTCTTACTTTCGGCTCCTACTTCGTAATTACTGGCTTTCTCGGAAAGAAATATTCTTCCGCTACCATCACCTTTTGGTCGCAATTTTTTGGCGCCCTTGGCATCTTGCCTCTAATATTTATCTTCGACAAACCAACATCTGTTTCGCTTAACTTAAGCCACTGGCTTCCGGTAATCGGAGCCGGATTTGCCGTTTTTGTAGGCTACTATTTATTAAATTATGGGCTTACAAAGATTAGCGGCGCTGCTGGCAGCATTTTAAGCTTATTCGAGCCTTTAAGTTCGGTTTTTTACGGCTTGCTCTTATTTTCGGAGCATCCTTCATCCTCAACTCTTATCGGAGCGTTCTTTATTCTATCTAGCATCTCTTATCTCACCTATTCTCAAACTAATCAGAGCCAAAAAGCTTCTATAAATTAACAAGCAAAAGACAATGTGACGAAATAATCAATCTATGAGTAGATAAGAAATTGTTGACTTAAATTGTCATTTGTGACATTATAAGACGTTGCTAAAGAGCATAACCAGTATGATTAAAAATTGAAGAAAATGTCATGTTAAGATTTTTACCCAAAGGAGTGAACGCACTTGCCAAAAGTAAAAAAAGCACCACCATTTGTAGCTGACATGATCATTAGACAAGTACAAGATACCCAAACACCACTAGATAAAGCTGAGTTCGAGGAAGGCCTTGGTGATCTAAGAAGATCCCCGGTAATTGTAGCCGAAAAGCCCTATAACCACTATTTTTACACGTCAGAAAAGGAGCTGAGGCTGGAAGATTTTGAAAACATCAAAGTTAGCATTCCTGGGTCTCTAGAAACCGGCATGATGTTTGTGGAGTATCCAAGACCACCAAAAAGAGCCTTTACGGGAGCCCTCGAGGGCCTCCGGTATCAAGACACGGAAAAGATGGCAGTAGCGATATCAATTATTGATGTCTCTAAGTATGGAATTCATGATGAAGTTTTTGCTTGCCTACGGGCAAGAGACTCGTGGGAACTTCTAGCCCTGGGGGTATCAACAATTTATGGCTTCCATTTCTACATCAAATATAAGGAGAAGGCCGTAGAACCCTTGGGCGTGTGCTTTATCCCTATCTCGAGCCGCGGAAAGATTATAACGAATCGGGGAATACCTTATAGCCCGAACTTTTTAAACTACCTGGTGCTCGATACCCAAGGTTTCAATGAAATGGTCCTGCCGCTGGCAAATGTTGCCCTTACTACTTGCTCCTGTCCACTTATTCAAACCTGACACTCATTCCGTTTGAAATACCAAGCCAAAATGGTAATGGAAGCGAGAGCAAGAATGGCAACGGACATCATGCAAGCCAAAATCCGCTTCTCGACTACTTCACCCTCGACTATAAAAACAAGAAATACCGTCGAATGGGGATTAGTAATGGCGAGCATCTGGTTAAAGACCATTCCCACACATACACAGGCGAAGAAGGTCATTGCTACATGGGCATACCTCACGAAGATGGTCAGCCGAAGCGCATCCTTATTCCTGGCTACATAAAGCCAAACCCTAGGAAAATGCGCACCGAGTTTGTCGCAGATTAAAAACAGCTTTAGCTGTTAAATCTCCGAATGAAGTTACAATACTTTTAAGCTCATGCTTAAGTTTGTAACCATCATTCGGAGATTTTTAGTTATTATTACTCGTACCTTAAGGCTTCCACCGGATTAAGTTTAGCAGCCCTATGAGCTGGGTAAAGCCCAGACATCATTCCGATAAACGTTGTAAAAGCAACCACTGAAAGAATTAGCCACCAAGGAAAGTTACCGATTTCTGAAATTGGAATATTACTCATAGCTGCCGATGTACTATTATTTACAAAATATTTCGCAATAGTCCCCAATATATAACTAATTCCCATTCCCAAAACACCTCCCCAAAAGCCAAGCATTGCCGCTTCGAAAGTAAATAACCTTCTAATTGTCCTCTTTTTGGCCCCGCAGGCTCGCATCACTCCAATTTCTCTTGTTCTTTCGTACGTCGCCATGATCATAGTGTTTATAATTCCAATGGAAGCTACAAACAGCGATATACCGCCAATAACTGCCAGAATTATTCCTATGCCGGTTAAAATTTCATTTATTTGATCAAGCATTTCCTCGGCAGTATTTGCTCCATAACCTTGAACCTTCACTTCTTCAGCAAGTTTTTCAAGATTCTTTTGATCATCAACTTTTAGAACAATCGATGAATATCCTTGACGCTCAAACCAACTATCTTTTTGTAGTTCCATTTGAGGCTGAGAGGCTTGAAAATTTTGTCCCTGATTCTTAGAATTCTGTTCCTGATGTTCTTTCTGCTCCTTTGTTTGCTCTGGATACCGCCAAGAGACTGAGGTCATTAATTTCTTTGCCCAGTCAAGCGTCACATAACTTCCCCCGCTATCCATCATGCCATTATGTAAAACGCCAACAATCTCAGCCGGAATATCAGTACCTTTGTTTGACTCGGACTCCCACCATTCCTTATCTGCATTCTCCGGTGGTTTTTCTGGCAAAGGCCCCCAATCCGGAGCGCTACCGCCGCCCATTTTAATTGTCAAAATGACTTTTTTTCCTATTAGATCTTTCGGCGCTCCCTTAAAGCCAACTTCTTCTAGAAACCTTTGGCCTACAACTATTTTATCCATATCACCTTCGGTGAGTTTTCGTCCAGCCACGACCTCCATCCCAAAAACATTATTATTGGGATCAATTCCTAACACATTTCCCCAAGTCTTTTTTGCCTCTCCCTCTAAGCGCATGGTTCCGGCATTTACTTGCGTTGTTGGAGTGCCCTCGGCTACATGGTTTAGTTTGCGCATTGTTGCCAAGGTAGTATCATCAATCTTTTTCCCTTCATTTGGATCGCCATTGGTTCCAACCAAGCTATGCGAATCAACAGAATTAGGATCGCGCATAACAGTAACCAGATTAAAGGCCCCTAACTCTTGGAATTGTTTAACAAGAGACTGCTTGATGCTGATAATAATGGAAACCATCAGTATTAACGAAAGAGAGCCGACAGTAATTGCAACAATCGTTAAAAATGTCCTCGACTTTCGCCTCATCAAATTCTTATAGGCTGTCTTAATATAATCGAAAAGACGCATTATAGCCTCGTGGCCGGATGGCCGCATTGCCGGATTGAGTCTTGAACCTTAAGCCCTGATGACTCAATAGACATTCGACAACGTTTAATTAAATTTGTTATTTGTGATCTCGTAAATATCTGCAGTTAGCTGATGAGCTTTTTTTCCAAACTTCTATTTTTGTAAAGTTTCCCATATAACTACTCCTCTTAGTTTGAATATTTTACCACCAGGCGATCCGGCTATGCGGCCATAGACCATCACTTATCCCATTTGCCTGCCAGGCGATCCGGCTATGCGGCCATGCGGCAATCCGGCAATATTCCCATCCTGAATTGCAATTACTCTATCCGCCAAACGGGCCACATTTGGATCGTGGGTGATAATTATAAGCGTAATGTCTGTTCTTTTATTAAGTTCTCTAAGGAGTGCCATAATCTCTTGCCCCTTTTTAGAATCCAGGTTTCCGGTTGGTTCGTCAGCAATTATTATTTCCGGATCATTCATTAGGGCTCTGGCGATACTTACTCTTTGGCGCTGGCCACCTGAAAGTTCGCTTGGTTTGTGATTCATCCGATCTTCTAAACCAACAGCTTTTAAGCATTTTTCCGCCTTTTCTTTTCTGTCAGCAGGTTTCATTTTAGAAAACAAAGCCGGCAACATGACGTTTTCTAAAGCTGTAAATGTGGGCTGAAGATTAAAAGATTGAAAAACAAAACCGATCTTTTTATTTCTATACTCAGAAAGATCATTATCTGATGTCTTAGCTAGATGCATATTATCAACAATAACATCACCGGAATCAGCCTCATCTAAACCACCGATAATATTAGCCAGGGTTGTTTTTCCGGAACCGGATGGTCCGACGATAGCTAAAAATTCGCCTTCCTTAATAGAAAGGCTCACGCTATTTAGAGCATAGATAGTTTCGCCGCCTAAGCTATAGGTCCTGGTTATGTTTTTAAGCTCTATCAAAGCTTACCCCTCCAGTTGTTGACTTAATTGTAGGGCACTTAAGTATGCTTGCCAAGTAGATTATTGTCTTCAAATATATTATAGCCTAAATGTAATCCGAGCCAAATACCGCAAAGGCCTTTTTGGCTCCCAATTAAAAATGTGTTTAGACACTTGGATTGGAATCAAATAAGAGATGAATTTGAGGATTTTCATCGTTATAAACTAGCGCTTGTAAACTTGAACTACATATCTATATTTAAGGTTTTTATTAAATTCTCAAATTCTTGAAGGTGGTCTGTGTCTGTACTTCTTAACCAGTAAGTCGCTTTAAAAAGTCTATCCTTACCTGAATCAACGTAATGGTATTCTACTGTTTTTGTTCCTGCAGGTATAAGGCCGCCAGCTCCACTCCAGGTTGTCTCTGTCCTTAGCATTTGTTTCCCATTAATTTGCACATTCTTCCAGGTATGCGAAGTATAGTATCCCGTGTCTTTCTTTACGTCGTCGTAGTAATTTGGATAATCCTTGCTATAGTAAGAGGCTGAGTAATTCGTGGACAAAACGATTTGTGCGCTCTCGGGTAACTTTTGTCCAACACTCCACTTGGGAAGAGGATTCTTTTCTGGCGATAGCAAAACAGCGTAAAAGCTATAATTAGTCGTGGACATGCCACATGGCTGAAAAGACCATGATCCTGGATACGAAAAGCTAAAACCATAATCTTTTTCTTTGAATTCCTGTTTCTGATTGGGATCTTTTTGAACTACTGGTAACATTTTGGTAATATCAGTTGTAATAACTTCCTGGCTATTAAGATCTACATCTTTGGCGCCTTGTGCTGGTTCAAGTTGCGCAACTTCCATGTTTTCTTTGCTCTCCTTTGTCAACTTATCAACCTGACTGAGAAGGTTTACAGTCCTCATATCATTCTTCTTTACCTTTTGATCCATGACATACCACGTTCCGCCAGTAGCAAGACCGGCAATCACAATGATCAAAACGATTGAAAGCCAAAGAGGCATTCCTTTTTTAATTTTGTTTTGTTCTTCCATATAACTCCTACTTAGTTAATACCTATTTATCATAACAGTTAAGATAATTATTAGGCAATAGAAAGGCATTTTGGCCTTTAACCAGGGGATCAGATTCAAACTTTTTAGATAACAAAAAATGGCTCTTTAAAGCCATTATCTTGTGGTTGGAATTAAGTCTTATCCGGTTCTATAAATTATTCAAACCGTTATTTTAGCGTTTGCAGAGCCTTAATTACCATATTCTTCCATATTGGCTCCCCACTATGGTTCAGTACCATTTTTTGGCTAGTCTTAGCCTTAAAACAGAAGATTGGCCTGCATATCAAGCGAAAATGAGACACTATAAAAAAGAGATGTCTTGTGTCTCATTAACTACCTAAAATATAGGTATCTTTAGTTAGATCTCTAAAAAACAAGAAGGGTAGACATGTGCTTTTGGCACGGGTCTACCCGTAAATTGTAAATTCATATTTGTTTGGATTTCTTGCCTTGATTGCAGCCGATCCTAGAATATGATTGGGAACATTCTCCTGTCCTCAACCTTTTGGGTCTTAATATCCCGAACAGCAATCTCGCAATCCAAGGTATATTCTTGAAGATCGTCAGCAGTTACCGCAGGAACAAGTATCATAAGATTATAATCTTGATTTGCCCCCTCAGACTGGCCTTCATACCTCAATACAAGCTCCTGGATTTGCCGGTTGAGTTGTTTAATATCAGTTCTGGGATCTTCAACTGCTTTCTGAAGAATTGATGTCACTTCTTTCTGAAAATCTAAGAATGGCCTTGCTAGACCTTCCCATCTTGGATCCCCATCCATATTTATGTCTGTAGACAAAATACCACCTTCTTCCTTTAGACATTATTGGATGATTACCAGACGAATGATCCCTGCCATTTATCAGGCTCTTCGGTTAAGCGACGAATGATCTCCGGCAGGATGACGTCTCGCATGCCGAGAGCGTACGGCTTACGGCCGTTGATCTCGGTCATGATAGTTATCTTCTGGTCTTCTCCTACGAGAGTGAACTTGTGATACGCATGGCCATCAAGATGCTCCGGCGGAACACCCCACATTCCCCCTTGGACCGAAGGGTCACGCTCTGAATAGAGCACAGCACTTGTATCGGCACCAGCTCGGTCAAAAATGTCGATTACCTGTTTGGCCGTTCCCGAAGGATCCTTCTTTTTTGCTTGATGAGTTTCACCAGGAAGGAACCTAAGGCCAGTAAAGGCATTGGGGCTTTCCTGAGGAATAGTGCTTAAGGCTTTTAGAATGGCAGCAATTGCTGCGGCTCCGTTAGTAACACGAGAAACAGTGAAATTATCATCCTTGTGTTCTTCGGCAAGAGCTGTAAGATCTTTCTCGTTCTCCGGATTCTTGAGTCCGATTGTACCCATGATGATAGTTGGCAAGCCGACCAGTACCGAAGCATAAAACTCCGCAACATCAGCTTGTCGTATGGTTGTGCAATCAACGACTAAAAAGCTACCCAGTTCCTCTTTATCTTGGAGTAGTTTTTCCGCGAATGCCGGTGAACCGAATGTGTAGGCCTCCATCTCGATGTGCCCACCGCGACCCTGATCCATGTAGCCTTCGAAATTGACTCCTAAAGATGTATTAGAGGTCGTGTAGGGAAGAACGTTGTAGCGCCCTTCTTTGTCACCAAGCAACGCCCAAGCTACTTGCTTTCCGAGATTGCCGTCTGCTCCAGCAATAAGTACGTGTGTCTTTTCCTTCGAAATCATACTTTTAGCCCCTTTCGTCTATTCTCTTGTTCCGGTGAAGCCAGGCTTACTCTATAGCCACCCCCAGTCAACCATCGCCTGTTCGAATTCCTGCTCTGTGAGAAGTTGGACTTCTCTGATTGCACAACCTTCTTTCAACTTGTGTCCTGATAACGGTGTTTCTTTGACCCCGACCATTTGGGATTCGATGTCTTCGAAATGAATCGTTTTTACGAAGACTTGGCCCCAATATGATTGGTCTCGGTGCTTGGGAGCGTCTACCTCGGATTGAGGTACTACCAAATGTTGTCCAAGGTGCCGTCCTTCTTCGATGCAAATCAACAATGCTGATTTAATCATATCTATCCTCCTTCAGATACAGTCTCATTCCAACCTTCGTGAGGGGTATTTTACCATATTAAAGGCTTTTTGTAAATGTTGAGCTCACAAGACGCGATAGGAAGGCTTGAGTGTGTGTTATAATTCAAATATGGCTACTTTGGAAGAACTAGAAAAAGAAGTTCAAGAAATCGAGAAAAGAAATCAGAGAGTCGAAGCCGATAAGGCGTGGGAAATCAGTAGCTCTAGAAAAATAATTATCTCGATTTTTACCTACTTTTTTGTTGGCCTCTTTCTGTCTTCAGTTGGTATCCAAAGACCTTGGATAAGTGCTCTAATACCAGTAATTGGATTTGTTCTTTCAACCCTTACATTGCCTTATTTCAAGAATCTCTGGACTGAGCATTTTCTGGAAGGCAAAAATAAAGAGCTCAATTAGTCAATTGAATAGTAGTTCAAGCTGTCAACAATCTTGAATAGAAAAAAAAGCAATTCTTATAGATAACGAATGTTCAATACATAATATTTTCTTATTAACCGCTCCTTCTAAGGGGATTGTGGAAACTGGAACAATCTCATCATAAATCCCTCTAATAGTTATCACTTTTTGCCTTTGCACTTTGGTTAGAGATGGCTCAATTTTCTCAAATGTAAGAACAGATTCCTTAAAAGCCAGGCTCTTTCTGGCTACCTGTTCAAGAGATGGTCTTACGTTTTGGCCAGCCCTAAGCCTGCCGCAAATATTAATTACCTTCGAAATATTATCACTCCTCTTTGCAAAAGCGTTTAAAGCAACACTGCCACCAGCACTTGATCCAATCAAGCCAACCTTATTATCACCAGTTGCTAAATCATCAATCAATTTAATCAGCTTTTGAAGCTTTTTATCAAAAGATTCATTATCTTGCCATCCCATCTTAAAAAAATGCAAAGTGATACCTTTTCTTTTGCAATAAAAAGCAAAGAAACGATAAGCTAAAGTTTTATTATCGTTATCTTTAAGGCCGGGGATAAAAATTATATGGTGATTAACAGATGAATTAGTTTGCATGACCTTATTATACCGGAAAGTAAGCATGCTTGATGATAAATACTTAAAAGTTAGCCCTAAAGATATTTTTGAGTTTTAGCTTTAAAATTACTAAGAAAAAACCCTTAACGAAATTACCCCAGCTACAACAATGGCGATAGCCAAATACTGATTAAAAGTCAGTCTTTCCTTGTGCACGATAGCACCATAAACGGTAGCTACTATAGGATTTGAAGAATAAAGGGCCAGAATAATGGCGGGGTTTCCGTTCTTTAAACCATAATACAAACCCACTGTGGCAACCGTAACTAAGGCGATTGCTATTACTATGCTTACTGAAGTTCTAATTTCTGGTAATGTAATTTTTTTCTTTCTATATAGAAGGACAAAAGAACCAACAAGAAAAGAGCCGCTTTCAAAAGTTATTGGTGCAAGAATTGGTCCTAAAGTCCTCGTTGGGATTTGAGAGGCAAAAAGGAAAATACCCATAAGAACACCGGATATCAGAGCATAATTTAGACTGGTTTTGTCATTCTTTGTTAGATGATCCCTTAATGCTTTTGGATCAAGTCTAATTAAGACTACCCCCGCCACTATAGCCGAAATAGCTATTATTTGAACAACTGATAACTTTACTCCAAGAAAAACTGTGGTTAAAAGAATGGCAAAAACTACATTCACCGAGGAAACAGGACTTACCAAGCCAATCTTACCGATATTTAATCCTCGATAAAGAAAATTTAAAGCAAAATAACCGATTAAAGTTAAAGAAAGCCCAAAAAGAATTTGGGTCAAATCAAAATGATATTCAAATAAGCCAACAAAAAAGATACCTGTTAAAAATAGCACACAAAGGAAAGTGCGTATGACCATATACTGGTCTACCCCGACCTTGGCAGTAATATTCTTTGTCATGGAATTGGCAATTCCTAGCGAGACCATTACTATAA
This sequence comes from candidate division CPR2 bacterium GW2011_GWC2_39_35, assembly GCA_000995065.1. Taxonomy (GTDB): domain Bacteria; phylum Patescibacteriota; class CPR2; order CPR2; family CPR2; genus UBA9978. Next base: position 71,723 of record LBWX01000002.1, read on the forward strand.
GGCCAAGAAAAATGCTTAAAGTGATTATATCCATAAAGACATAATAGCAATCTACCGCTTTAATTAAAGCCTTTTTTGTAGTATGATAATCCCATGAAAATACCTACGAAAAAACTAAAAAATGGTTTCGAATTACCAGTCTATGGGCTAGGCCTTTGGGAGGTTGGTGGTCGTTTAGAATCGGATATCAGCAAAGACAGCGAAGAAATTAAAGGGATACAAGCCAACCTTGATTCCGGAGTTACTCACATTGATACGGCAGAACTTTATGGAAATGGGCATGCAGAAGAACTCTTGGGACAAGCAATCAGAGGATTTGATCGCGAGGAATTATTTATTGCCAGCAAAGTCGGCCATGATGGAAAATTATCTTACGATAGAGTACGCAAATCATTTGAGGCAAGTTTAAAACGAATTGGCACGGATTATCTCGATCTTTACTATTTACATCTTTACCCGAAACATGGATATTCTATTGAAGAAACGATGAAAGCTATGAACGAATTAAAAGATCAGGGCTTAATAAAGAATATCGGTCTTTCTAATGTTACGCCAAACCGATTCAAAGAAGCTCAAAAATATTCTGATCACAAGATTGTCTGCAACCAGGTGCATTATAATCTCCAATACCGAGAAGTCGAGGACAAAAAAGTTTTATCCTTTTGCCAAGATAATGATGTAATGTTAGTAGCTTGGCGACCACTACAAAAAGGATTGCTTCCAGAATCAGATTTAATATTAAAAATTGCCAAAAAATATGAAAAAACACCAGCTCAGATTGCCCTTAACTGGCTCATTTCTCAAGATAGCGTTGTTACTATAGTAAAAACAAGCAATGTTGATCACTTAAAAGAAAATCTTGGCGCAGTTGATTGGACGATGGAAAAAGAAGATATAGCAAGGATTAGAAAAGAATTCCCAAATCAAGAATTGGTTTCAGAGGCTATTCCGCTAGATTACGAAGGCGAAATAGCACCATAGATTAACACAAGACCAGATATCAAGAAAGAACGTTTAAACGTTCTTTCTTCTTCTTATATCTGACGACTGACGGAGGTCGGTCGCCAGGAACATCACACATTGGCTCCCCGGATTCGCACTCATTCAATATTCTGGAAGAACTTGCCAGTTTGATTGCTTAATTGAACCGCTATGAGCCACTATTTAACCAATAAGACCAGTTAGCGAAGTTGGAGGAATATTTTAAATGGCTTTCCGCAATATAAAAAGACCCTTTTAGGCAACCTACAAATGAGTAGGCGGGGTCTTGTACCTTTACTTCTAATGATCAGCTTCTGCCAAAATAACTTCAGATAAACCAAGCTCGTATTTGGCATTTAGCTCCCTAAGAGATATAGGCGATTCCAAATCTTGTACTAGTTGATCGAGCTGTTCTACCTCCACCATTGTTATAGATTCTGCTGCTGTCTTTTTGTTCTCCTCGGAAAGATGAGAATAGAATGTCGAGATCAGATATTCTGCACCCTTTGGTTCATTTGGTAAAGCATTATCGCCATCAGGAAGTTGTAAGTATGGAATTTGAATGCGATCTTCTTCTTGCTTCTTAAATCGAAGTGCCATGCGATCGGCAATCCGATCCCAAACAGGTTTTTCGTCCGGCGTTAATACCGTTAGTGTCCCACCAGGAATAAATCGACTTTCACTCATTTGTTTCACCACCTTTCTGGCTCAGGAATATGTGGACTAATCTATCGTTATTTGTTCACCTTCTTTCCCTAACTAGAGGTCGAAATGCGTATAATCATTAGCCCTGACTATCCGTGTAGACGCTTCGCATAGCTTATCCCTAGGGCCACCACAGTTCATACACCCTTTACCATCACAAGGAGCTTCTTTAAGAGGTTTTTCGCAGCCATAACAGAAACAAACCTTGCCTTTGTGCTCTGGTTGAATATAGTTGTTGTGACAGATTATCGGAGACTGACAAAGCAGAATACTATAACTCGGCGACTGCTCGAGAAAATAGCATGCTTGCTTAAAGGGTACTGGACAGATATCGCGACAGATCGGATCAGCTTCACGGCGTTGCTTTGCGATGAAACGAATATTGCACTTGCAGACATGACAACTCTTCACATGATCTAGGTATGGCCTGACTGCTTTTTTAAGGCTGACGACACCATAAGGCACTTTTTCCAATTCATCTCTTGGAACGTGCTTATCAGCGTCAGGATCGATGGTGAGCGGCTTAAAAGGTTGACCTAAAAGCTCCTTGGCATATTTATTCCAAACTTTAGACACAAAAATCACTCCTTCGATAAAGGTTTTTTTAACTTTATATAGAGCCTTAGAGGCGTTGGTGGATTGTAAATGTACGGGTTATACGGGATGAATCCAGAGGATTGTCGCTTGAATTATATAACAAAGGGCTAATTTTTCAATGATTTTGGGGAAACCAGGGGGTTGGATTCAAACCTTTCCAAAAAACAAAAATGGCTCGTTAAAGCCATTGTCTTGCAGTTTGAATAACGCCTAACCCAGGGTTATTAATGTTTTTAGTTGGAATCCTATTGGCTCCCCGGATTCGCACTCATTCAATATTCTGGAAGAGCTTGCCAGTTTGATTGCTTAGACTTCTAAGACTGTTGTTGCCAAAAGTAATCGCAGGTCATGCCTTATAAATCAGCGATTCTTATTATTGACAAAAATTGTCCAAGAATCTATTATACGTTCATGAACGAAGCAGATAAAAAAGCAATTGAAGAACTCCTAAATAAACAAACAGAGCGCTTTAATCAAGCAATGGATATCCGTTTTCAAGAGCAGGAAGAGCATCTTGAAAAGCGTATGGTAGGTATTTTTAATGAAGGCTTTGAACAGATTGTATTGCCTCATATCGCAACATTAAGCGAAAAAGTAGATAGTCTGGATTCGAATACAGAAAGAATCGATAGAAAGCTTAATGCCATAGTCGATCGCCAAGACAACCAAGGAAAAGAAATCCAAGGCATCAAAACGTTTGTTCAAATGCCGGAAATTGCATAAAACTATATTGAAAAATGAATGTTTTTAATGGCACTTAAAAGTGCCATTTTTGAATAGATTGTTCCTGGTTTTTAGAGTAGTCGTAATTAAATATCTTTGCCTAAATATAAAAAAGGACTTCGTAAAACACATTTTAAAAATGTATAAGACAAAATCCTCTTAGCTTTAAGGACTCGGTCCATCGCCGAATCTCTTTTATAAAAAACGGTACTATAATGCTATGAAAGTTTATCTAAGCAAGGTTTCTTTTTTTTGATACTGATCTTGGTCCGCAATTTCGATAAGTAGCTTCTGGGCAATCAGACAATACCTATAATCCTCAGTCTCAATTTTTTTGTCTTCTTCCAGCTTTTGCATATTAAAGATCAAAGGGCACTCTACGGCTCTTAGTGGCAACGAAGGTGCTAATGAGCCTGAAGGCTCATATAACTTACGCAGGTCATGAAGATAGAGAATAAATTGCTCAGCACTAATATTGGGAATGTCCTTGATAACTGGCAAAACTCTTTCTTCGTAAATATCTTTAAGCCGTTCCTTGCTAGCAAACAAAGTCGATTTTTCAATCGCTTTTCCGCTAAACCCTTCTTCAGTCTCCTTTATCTCTGTTGCAAAAAGCGGCTTTTCTTGAAAATCAGTTAGAGCTATATGATTTAAAATTAATCTTGATAGCTCAAAAAGGTTATCACTTCCAACTGGTTGATTGCCTAAATTTTGCATATCCAGAGCTAGAATGATTTCTACTCCTCTTAAAAATTCGATACCCCCGTTAGCTTCAATTTTTTGGCTCAACAATTGGAGCTCTTTTGGATAACTTTCTGCGCCAAGAGTAATTCGTTCTTTGGCAAATGGAAGAAGCACTTCGTTTAAAAAAACACGAGCTCCATTTTTATTGCATCTACAATTAAAATCCACTCTGTGTTCAATTTCATAACCTTCCGGCGTTTCTTCTATATGAGCTCTCATTTCTAATTCCTTCCGTGGTGAGGTCTGGTCATTAACAAAACCCAAGTTAAGATTACAAGGATTGATTGTCAGCATTGGCCATAGCCTGATTCGCTGCCTCTATTAAAGATATTGGCGTTGGATACTTATCGATTGCGTCTGCTATCCTAGAAGGAATGGCGCCCACCTCAATATCCTCAATGTTGAGGGATTCTTCTAGAGACATTATAATCTCCACAATATCTAGATTATCCAATCCAAGATCCCAAAAACTAGAATCGTTTTCTAAGGATTCTATGTCTTCCTCTTTAAGTCCAGGGACTTCTCTTAGGACACCTACAAGAGCACTCGAAACTCTGTTATCCAAATCAATTAACCGAGACATTCCTTTTCCTCCTTTTAGATACGGTGAGCATATTTAGACACCTATAAGTAAACTTCTTGGAAGCATAAATGAGTTGGTAACGTGCAAACTTAATAAGAATTGACTAGCGGATTGACGCTTGCAGTATATATTAATTAGGCAATTATTCAATGATTTTGGGCGAAACCAGGGGGTTGGATTCAAACCTTTCCAAAAAACAAAAATGGCTCGTTAAAGCCATTGTCTTGCAGTTTGAATAACGCCTAACCCAGGGTTATTAATTTTGGTTTGAATCCTATTGGCTCCCCGGATCGGACTATCTTCGAACTTTTGGAGTATTTGTGCCTGTGTGCTAGTGCTTAATACTAATATAAAAAAACAAAAGCGGTCGCCAAATATTTCTGACGACCGCAAACGGTCTTCCATTCAATGATGCTATTTGCTATATACCCGTTAAGGCAATATCGGTGCGATAGCACATGTCTGGAAATTTGATCTTACTAACTGCTTCATACGCTCTTTCTCTGGCCTCACCAAAGTCCTTTCCAAGAGCACTCACATTGAGCACGCGTCCACCTGCTATATGGAATTCGCCATCTTTGATTGTTGTTCCGGCATGATAGATAGTAACACCTTCGATTCTGGATGCATCATCAATACCCTGGATTTCCAGCTCGGGATAGTGATCCGTGCCTGGATAACCACCAGAAGCTATAACTACTGAAGCACAAACTTCTGGTTTCCATTTGAGCTTTACTCCTGAAAGATCGCCTTCCACTACGGCAAGCATAGGCTCCATGATATCGCTTTCGAGCCGCGGTATGATTGCTTGAGTTTCAGGATCACCGAAGCGACAATTAAACTCGATGACCTTAGGCCCATCTTCAGTAATCATGAGTCCGGCGTAGATGATCCCTTTGTAGGTCATACCTTCTTTTGCCATGGCTGTAATGGTCGGCTTTAAGATGGACTCGATAATCTCCTCATAAAGCTCTGGCGTTACCTTTGGCACTGGTGAGTATGAACCCATGCCTCCGGTATTAGGACTGTTCTTTTCGGTGTCCAGACGTTTGTAGTCTTGAGCAGGAACCAAGGGTAAAATATTCCTACCATCTGAGAAGGCCAGCATTGAAAGCTCCCAGCCTTCTAGACATTCCTCAATAAGAACAAGGTCATGAGGATTGATGTATTCTGACTTGGAAAAGCCTCTTCTAACCGCCGCCTCAGCTTCCTTGAGGTCACTTGTGACAACTACACCCTTTCCTCCAGCTAAACCATCAACCTTAACTACATACGGTGGGGGCATCTTCTTTAGGAAGTCAATAGCATGATGGTATTCTGCAAATAGAGAGCTTTCACCAGTAGGAATACCGTAACGTTTCATAATGGTCTTGGCATAGTTCTTGCTACCTTCAAGCATGGCAGCGCCAGGTCCTGGACCAAACATCTTTTGGCTCCGGTAATCGAAATATCCTCCGATTCCGAGTACAAGCGGAACTTCAGGCCCCACTACGGTTAGTCCAACTCTGTTTCGCTTCGCAAAACGAACTAGCCGGGAGCAATCAGCGGCTGCAATATCAACATTGTGTGCAATTTCTCTAGTGCCACCATTGCCTGGAGCTACAAATACTTCACTTACTTCAGGCGATTCCAGGATTTTCTTGGTTAAAGCATGTTCTCTTCCGCCGCTACCAACAACTAATACTCGCATGGTTTCTCTCCTTCTATTCTAATAAACGTTTTTTGGAATAAAGTATAAATAAGCTTCCTAGGAAGCATTAATTGGTTGGGAATGTGCATGAATAGCAAGAAATATTTGAGGAATTGACGCTTGCACTATACAATAAAGGGCTGTTTTTTCAATGATTTTTGACCCCGGATCGGACTATCTTCGAACCAAAAAAATGGCTCGTAAAAGCCATTCTAGATAAATTAAGTTATTTATTTGTGCAAATCTCGGAAATTATTCGAACTTTTATTTTAGCTCTACAAAGCCCTAAAACGGCTTAATTTCCAGTTTCTGCCACATTGGCTCCCCGGATCGGGCAATCTTCGAACTTTTGGAGCGGTTGTGCCTTTACGCATCTGCTTAAGCTTATTGCTTCTTCTTTTTTACAACCTTTTTCTTTGCTATCTGAGCAGCCGAGAGTGCCGCTGTGTCAAAATCAGTGTCTAGACTTTTTGCTTCGTTTTTCTTGTACTCATCAAAATGCTTTTCCGCTGTTTCTACTGCTAATTCGTGCGATACTTTACCAGCACTGGTTAAGATATCTCTGTCGTTTAGTTTTAAGAAGCCATGTAGTTTTTCTATCCAATCCTTCATATACATTGGCACGCGTCGCATAGCCTGGCCTTCAGCAAACACAAGATATTGCTCGACAAGGTTGTTAAGGGCAAGAAGTTCCGGCTCTGTCAAATAGTTTTTAGCAATCGTCACATCGTCTTTGCGAGGCTTCGTCCCCCGCCATGAAGTAAGTCCCATATATGGCCTTGTGCTATCGGCACGAGAACTTATAATCTCGGATGCAGTTTGACCGGTAATGGCGTAGTGGACTTTGTTTTGGACTGTTTTAAAAAACAGAATACTTGTTTCATCGGTCGGATCATAGTCAACGCTGGTCGCATAGATATCGGTGATCTTTCTGTAAAAGCGCTTTTCGGAAGTGCGTATATCCTGAATACGGAGAAGTAATTCTTCGAAATAGTCAAAGGGTAGATCTGGATTTTTAAGACGTTCATCGTCTAGCACAAAACCCTTTACGATATATTCACTTAAACGGGCAGTCGCCCATTGACGAAAAGCTGTTGCAATAGAGCTTTTAACACGATAGCCAACGGAGATGATGAGATCGCTCATTTTGAACTATTCGGAATTTCCGAATAGTTGAATCTTTGCTCAATTCTCCTTCTTGATAAATGTTCTTTATGTGTTCGTTAATGGTTGGAACGGTAACCTGAAAAAGCTCGGCCAAGAGTTTTTGCGTAAGCCAAACCGTTTCGCCGTCAAAACGGACATCGATTTTAGTTTGACCGTCTTCGGATTTATAAATGATTAGTTGTGAGTTAGGATCATTTTTCATAATGGTAAATTCGCTTTGCATTACTTTGCGCCCTCATTATACACCAGGCGTGCGTGGGCTAAAATGGTATTTTGTCGCGTTGGTCTTTTCCGGATAAAACATCATTCTTAGATTCGTATTTTTTGAAATATTTAGAGCCATTATGCTTATGTGGTGCCTAATAGATTCCTTTTGTCATTGACCGACTTATAATGGTTTAGTAAGTTGGTACTATAACAGCATAGCAAGAGGTCCATATGAAAAGCAAATCACGCCGTTATGAAATTATAAGGGAGATTGCAGTAACTACTCTGTGGTCAATCCTTGCAGGCATTCTAGGATTGTTTGTGGTGATGCTGATCGGCCTTCTGGTATTTAAAACCAAGAGGCTCCCACCCGAATCAACGTTTGTCTTTTTTGTAACCGTGTGGCTAGTTGTCTATTTAAGACTCAAAAAGAGCGGTAAAACCTTTGCAGATATAGGCCTTGGGGAAAAGGGGCTTTTTAGTCGCTCAACAATAGGTTTGCTTATCGGCGCCGGATTCATGACGGCTACCTTCGCCTTTCTTCTTTCCATAAAAGCCGTTACTTTTACAGAACACACAATTAGCTCTTCCTTAGCTATAATTCTTGTTTCAGGCCTTGCCTATAGCATGATTCAAGCTAGTGTTGAAGAAGTGTTATTTAGGGGCTATTTCTTAAATATCCTGGCCTGGAAGAATCGCCTATCAGCGATTCTTGTAACCTCTGCCTTATTTTCCTTCCTTCACTTCTGGCATGGTGTTCATCTTATCGGCTGGCTCAACATATTCCTTTTCGGGGTGTTTGCTGCTCAATCATTTTATTTATTCAAGAGCTTGTGGGTGCCTATAGGTTTCCATATCGGTTGGAATTACTTCCAGAAATATGTCTTCACCTTTCCGATTTATGGAAGCGATAACACAAGAGGACTGCTTGCTCTAAACGATGCAAACAAGGGTTTATTGAGTGGCGGTAGTTTTGGTCCAGAAGGAAGCATAATCATAACTCTATTGTTAGTAATGACTATTGGGCTAATTTATTGGCGACAAAAAGAAACATTAATTGCGGTAAATCCTCGGCTTGCTCAAAACTAGCCCATTACTGTACCCTATAACCGTAGGGAGACATCACAAAATGCCTTTACAGAAGGCATTTTTATGGGTTGATTGATGCGTCGAAAAACACTGGCTCCCCGGATCGGGCAATCTTCGAACTTCTGGAGCAATTATGCTTATGTGCTAGTGCCTAATAATTTGCATTTTTTAAGTAGCCTTAGGGGATAAGATTATTGATGATCTTCTCCCCTAAGAATGAATAAATGCTTCCCTCTTTGTTGAAATCTATAGAATTATCGGCTACTAGTTCTGCAAGTGTCTGTCCAACTGCTACTTCCCATGGCTTAGAGCTTCCAGTGATGCCCACTAAATCGTTCCTAATGCTTTTAATATCATAATTCATCCGGTCAAAATCACTTTCTTTAAACCCGGACATCACCAAGAAATTAGGGTGTGCTGTGTTAACATCGAGCCAATGTTCAATACCAGCCTGAAGCGCAGCCCAATCCATTCCAAGCTTACTCAGAACCTCATCAGTTAAGAGCAAATTTTCAGCATTTCTACATGATAGCTTCAACCGTACTACGGGCAGAATGTCATCTATCGTCCCATCGCTATCATCTCGATCTCTTAACGAATAGGCCGTTGCATTGTCATAAACGGCTTGAATAATGTTCTTAGCTTCTTGTTCATAATCGTTCAGTTCACTAATCCCACCAGTAGGGCAAGGATATACCTTGACTCTTCCATTTGATGACCGAACCGCTTGCTGCCATATACGCTCATCGTCTTCGCCCTCGACTAATAGCAATGGGGCTTCATTAAAAATGTTCGATAATGGATGTGCTCCAAAAACCGGCAGAATGCTTCTGTATACAGGAGTAATTGGTTTAAATTCTAAGCAGGTTTGCCCTGACTTCATGAATGCGATATGAGCGTTATGTTGAGACTCTAGAGCCCCTAAAATTGCTGTACTATGTGTTGACAACACAATCTTAAATGCATTTTCTTCAACCAAATTTATAAGAAAATGCATTAGACGTACTTGCAAGTCTGGATGTAAATGAACGTCGGGCTCGTCAAGAAATAACATATTGTCTTTGTTCGGCACACATTCTTTGCTGAAAACTAAGCATTCGATACCTAAAGAGATTAATTCACTTTCCCCGCTACTAATCATCCCGGCATTAAGTTCTGTGTCATCTCCCTTTTGATAGATTTTAAAAGTGGTATCATCTCTCGCAATCCTGATATTATCAAGCAAGTCATTGATTTTATCTACATAAAGGTCAAATGTATAAGCATGATCGCTTCTTTTGCCTCTCTCTATCTCTCTTAATATCAACGTTTCCAACTTCCTGTACTGCACTACGCTTTGCTGTCTGAATTGGTTATATTGATTATTTCTACGGGTATCGGGTAGCCATGAGGGGCTATCTGTTAAATTTTGTTCAATACCGGCTTCATAAATTAAGGATCCGCCTCGTTCGGGCGTTATATATTTAGCTTTACCAAAAGCAGGATTATTCGAAAGAAGGTTCTGCTCTACTGTTCTTATTAGCCTGCTCTTGCCACATCCATTTTTGCCGAGAACAATGTTAACGTTATTTAGATTTATTAAGCTGTAACCACTGATATTAATAATTTCCATAATTTCTCCATATTACTTGACTGTTTCGTCATCATCTAGTCCCTTGACTTAATCGTTATCTAAGACATGTTCATTATACAGCAAACAGTTGTTCGATTATAGTTTAACAAAGCGGTTATGGACAAACGCTATATTAGCCAAATTTCAATGATTTTAGACCCCGGATCGGTCAATCTTCGAACCAAAAAAATGGCTGTTCAGAGCCATTATCGATAAATTGGGTTATTTTTGGTCCAATCTTTTCCAAAAATTCGAACCGATATTTTAGCTCTACAGAGCCCTAAAACAGGCTAATTTACAGATTCTACCATATTGGCTCCCCGGATCGGGCAATCTTCGAACTTTTGGAGCGTTTGTGCTTATATGCCAGCGCTTAATACTAAATAAGAACTAAGGTTTTTCAACCCTATCAATCATAAACTTAACTGTTTCATTCATATTGATTGGCTTTATAACAATATCCGGATGTTTTGATTGAAACACTCTAAATATTTCATCAGCAAATGCCTGACCGATTGTAGGCACTTTGTCGAAGTCTAAAATTATAACCTTAAATTTTGACAAATTTACCGTTACTCTTCTGGCCTGCGACCTTGAAACATAAATAGTACCCATGGCATATAGTTTGATTCTGATTTCTGTCTTATCAAAAGCCATTTCTTCCGAATCCGTTTGATATTTAGCAAAAACATCGCTGAGATGTTTCCCTGATTCGACTGAAATAGTAAACGTTACCCTAGTTCCTTTTTTGGCAGGCTTTATATCTTCGACAAAAACATCATTTATTAGATTATCTATTCTTAGCCGATATTCAAAACTATCCAAAACAAAGATATCTGCCGCTTTTGAAGTAAAAAAGATACCCTCGCCCGAATGAGCTTGAGGCGCCGTTGTTGTTTTGCCTTTTAAAAGATCCTGAATTGCTTCCAGTTCGGATTTTAAGCCTCTCTTTTTCATAATGTTTCTAAAAACCCCAATGCCAGAGTCCGAGATGGTAAACTTTAAATTATTATTCTCTTTAATAACTTCTATGTCGATTTCTGAAGACAGGGAATGCTCAATTGCATTATTAAGCATCTCTGAAAACGCGAAAGTAAAGATGCTTAAAACATTCTCGGTTAGCTTGCCCAGGAAAGGCGTTTGTTTTTGGATTCGATCTAAAATCTCATGTTCCTGCAAATTAACATTTTTAAGTCTGATGTGGGTTCTATTTCTTAAAAGATCCGCATCCCGAGGAAGCGCATATTCGGTAAAACGACCGCCTCCAGAACGAATGAGTTCACCCTTTTGGACCAAGTCCTTTAATATCGAGGTAATATATTGCCTAGAAACCTCTATGTCTAAATTCGCTAAAATATCAGAAAGACCAAGTTTTCCTTTTACATGTGCGACATTAAATATTGTTTGTGTCACTTTTTTCTTAATATCCATATGAATCCTTCTTATTGTACGACTATTATAGTATAACGTAAACTCAATGTAAACAACAATATTTTCAATGTAAACTCAATGTAAACTGAGGTTTTTTAGAGAAGTAAGGATCGAACTTTTGGAGCAGTTGTGCCTTTATGCAACTGCTTAATATATTATAGCCAAAGCCCTCTTTAAAAGAAACGTCCCCAGTATCAATAAATCAATACTGGGGACAGCCCCGCAAACCCTTATGATGTTTTCTACCGCAGAAGGATGGAAGCGACCGATTATTTTCGTTTTGCAAAGAACCTGTTCATTAGCCGGGTAAAAGTCCCTTGGTATTTTATAAGGTCCTTCTTGTCAATGCTCCACTGATCTTGCCCATCGACTGCAAAAGCCGCAATTTGGACATTGGGATAAAGCCTTACCCATGTACGCCGCCGAAGGTCTTGCGTTGACTCGATCACCTTTTTGCCTTCAACAAACCCTTCGGTTGATTGCAAGCCTGCATCTGTAAGCGTGATTTCGCGTCGTGTGTGCTCTGTGCCAATGGTTTCATCGAAGTAGAGCTTTCCGAAAGACATCTGAGAATCGCTTTCCCAAAAACGGTCTGACATGGTTGGCTCTAAATCGGGAACGAGCGCTTCCATCAGGGCTTGAAGTTTTTCGGCATCGTAGATACCTTGCTTAGGAGCCACATAAATATCAAACGTGTGGCTAAAGCCATTTTTGCCCGGCAGATAGTTGCTCTCCTGTATTTCCACGATCTCGATGTCCTTGTTTGCCTTTAATGCTTCCTGAACATGCGATGTTTTACTTTTCACCTTATTTCCTCCTTAACTGGCTCGCTAGGCGAGAATCCTACTTTTCCCTTGATGCAACAATCAAGCAACAGTTTTTATTACCTGGTTATTGCATCAAGAAATAAAACAAAAGGATTAATCTATATCCCAGCTACCTGAGGAATAAAGAGAAGTGTCAGTTCTGAAGTAGAAACTTTTGATGCAGGTTCTAAAGGGGCATCGAAATAAACAAGTGTTTATTTGACGCTTTATATTATCATAAAAACGTATTTTAGTCAAGTATCTAAAGGTTGGGTTCAAACCATTGAGTTGGCTTGGCAAAGCAAAAAAACAGGCTTATGGTTCGAATCCTATCCGGGGTTTACTTTTCCACATACTAAAAAATGCCTATCTAAAGGCATTTTTCCAGATTTTTACATTGGCTCCCATACAAAAACGTGTTTAGAACTTTGGATTGGGAGAAGATTGCTGAAGAATTAGAAATATTTCAAAGAATATCGCAATTTCAATTACAAAAAAATTAACATTCAAAAATTTCCTGCTAGATAAAATATGTCTTATCTTTTAGCTGAAGAGACTTTAAAAGTAGAGTGGTCTATATCAAATGCGAAAAAGAAAGCCATTCTATCATCGTTAGATAACCCAAAAATAATTTTAAAAGCGCTTTTCCCATAGTCTACCCTAAAGAGATTCTTCTCATATCCGAACAAATTGACTAGCCTTTTACCCTCTTTGCTATTTGGCCTAACCGGTTGAATGTCCGCCCCAACGCCTTTACTTTTTAGCTCCAATAAGCTTTCTGAGTCTATCAATGCGGAAATTAAATTTTTAACCTTAATAACGTGGGTATCATCTAGATAAAGCTTTTCAACCGGAAAATGAGAATATTTATAATTAGAAAAACAAGGGAGAAAACCACGCTTTGCCATTTTATATATCGTTACTTTTAAAGTAGCTACCAATCTCAGCTTTCGGTATAATATTATTTTCCCCTTCTTGATAAAACTTATTCCAAGGCGTATTTGGCTTATGGGTTTGTTTTACTAAAAAAGAAGCAGAAAACTTACCAACATCTTCCCAAATCTTATTTAGAAAATCACCTAGTTGTTGGGATATATTTTGCGGTTCGGCAGGAACATCAAAAACAGTAATGGGGAAATTCCCACAACTTTTGAATGCACTATAAACATTTTTAACAACTGGGCCTAAGGCCCAAGCCTCTATTTCTTCATCAAAAATAGGATTCTTGTATTGAGCGATATATTTACCTTGAGCAAAATAAAGAAGCTTTTGAAGCTTTAAGTTTGTCAAATCGTTCTCGTCTATATGGCTTGCCAATACCACAAAATAATTAGCTATGTCGATTGCATTTACTTTATCCATTTTTGTTTCCTCTACTAAAGCTTATTCTTATTAAATAATAATGCTTGTCTAATAAAATTATACTTTATTATAGGAAAGATTTACAGAAATTCTATAATGCTATAATAATAACTAATAAGAATTAAATAAAGAAGTGATGAATTATGTCTGACGAATTTAATGAAGGGCGATTTTCCGATGAGGAGCTAAAAGAATATGAAAAGATACATCAAATATATTTTGATAACAAGGGTTTTCAGAAAATGTGGAATTACTTTTTGGATATCACCAAGAAAGAATACTTTAACGATGTTATAAAAGAGCTAAGAAAAAAATACGAAATTCCTCCGAACGGTTACAAGCCAGATGAAGACGGTTGCTATCGTTTTCCTCCACGAAACACAATTTTTGAAGACAATTTTCAAAAAGAACTAGCCCTTCGAAATGAAATAATCGAGAAAATATGTCGTAAATATCAACTTCATAATTTCGATTTTTCTGACGTAGTGCTTCGTTATGTTTTTTATAATTATATTGAGTTATCAAACCAACTTGGAGCTTGCGGATTATTTATAGTATCCGATGTTATTAAAGAAAAAGAAGACCCATTTAGTGAATTTGTTCAACAAAGCGATGATATGGCTTATCCTATTGCCATAAGAATAAGCCCTTATGCTAGCCAAAGAGATTTAATTGATTTTATAAAAAACAAAATTGTTTGGAAAAAAGAAATTGAATTTTTGCAAAACAAATATAAGGACAAAAATATAAAAATTGGTAGAGTTAAAGCCAAAAACCAATCGACTCAGGAACGAAATGACTTTATATACCAAAATAGAGATAAAACATTAAAGGAGGTTAGGGAGCTTCTAGCCGATAAAAATATATTCTTAGACGATGGACATATTGCAAAAATAATATCGCTTGAGAAGCAAAAAAGAAAAGAAGTGTAGTGCACAAGAAATGATATGTAACACATAAAGCTCTTATACTTATTTTTATCTATGAAATAACCTTTGGAATATAAGGTTATTTTTTATTTTAAAAACTATGGAAGAAACAAAGAGCGACAGATTAACAAACGAAAAACTTGAAGCCAAATACAATTTGACTGGCTTTTTTAAGTTGCTCTTAGAAATTGATATGAGAGTTAACCCACATTTATATGAAAATAACGGAAATACAAATTATCCCGATCAAAGCAAATAACGGCTTAGTTGCCTTTGGCAGTGTTGTTATTAACGATAGCCTATATTTGGCTTCTATTGGGATACACAAGAAGAGAGATGGGAGCGGTTATAGGATTACCTACCCCACTAAGAAAATCGGCAATAAAGATATGAATATTTTTCATCCAATCAATAAAGAAACAAGCAAACTAATTGAGGACGCAATAATATCAAAGGCTAAAGAAATATTAAATTAATTTAAAAATGTATTTAAGAAAAAAGTAATGAAATGCTGGATACCATAATCTTACAAATTCATATTGATAAGTGCTTTATGATTGACTTTAAAATGTTTAACACAACTAAAGAAGAAGTGTTTAATACGAAAACGTCATTTAAAAAATGGATGAATAATCCAACGGCACAGGATAAAAAAGATGGGATTTATAAGCCTAGGCTGACGCTAATTAAAAGAGGTAGGGTATTTACTATAACGATTGAATTTTCTGCTCCAAAGATAATTTTTAATAATAACTTAGACGAGTTAGAAGAAACTAATTTTGATAACGTTGTTAAAACATTACAGGAACGAATGAAAAGTATGGGAGTATGGATTTTGACGCTGAACATTGAAGAAGCTGATGTTTTATCTTTTCACCCGTCAAAAAACATAGCACTAAGCGGAGGCTATACGGCAAGTTTTGCAATAAGGGAATTAAGAAAAATAGATTTAAGTAAAAGGTTTGATCTTGACGAAAAGAAATTTAGAAATGGCGAAATTTTGCAGTTATATACCAAATCTCATTCCTTTGTTCTTTACGATAAAATCAATGACCTTAAAAAACCTAAAAGCAGAGCAACAGACAAAGACCGGACACCTCAACAAATAGATTTGTTTGAATATATTCAGAAGGAAAACAAAAGACTTGAAGTGTTGAGGCTAGAAGTAAGATTAAGCTCAAAACGAAAAATGAATGAACAATTGGAAAAACTGGGATATGCCCCAAATCCTCCGTTCAAAGAGATCTTTAAACAAGAATTATGCAAAAAAATTATTAACCAATACTGGAATGATTTTTTTAGCGACAACCAATTTATCTTTAACATCAATAGTAACCCACAAGATATATTACAGTTGATACTTCGGAGGTATCCAAAGATAAAAATTATAAAAGCTATCAATATTGTTGGCCTTTATTCGCTTTGTAGAGATGAGGAAGGAATGAGAGGATTTAGAAAAACAATTGATAGCCATAAACCCAAAAGCAATTGGGATACGGTAAAAAAATATATCAAGATGCTTGATGATGAAATTTTTGCTAATCCTACTTGGAAATTTATACCGGAAATAAAGCAACAAATTGATCGCTTTGAACCTTTTCGCACAGATAATTTATCCACAGAAAATGATTTGATGTGTAAAGAAAAGTAAAGTATAGTTTTATTTAGGTGTTATTATATGAACGAAGAATTTTATACAGCCCAAGAGCTAGCCGATAAACTAAAAGTCAATATAATGACTATTTATAGGTATATTAACTCTGGGAAATTGAATGCTTATAAAACAGGCAAGGATTTTAGGGTTTCTAAAGAAGATTACGAAGTATTCCTAAAAAATAAGCAAAGAAATTTGTTAGAAGAAAAAAATAACCAGATTTTGCAACTCTCCAAAGAGATTGAAAAGCTAAAAAGTAACATTAAAAAGCAAAGGTATGGATTGGTTTGGGTAGATGTTCCGGAAGCTTTTGAGGACGATGTTGAAAATAAAATACCTATCCTTAAAGAAGAAAAATCTCTTGCTATTGAAAATAATGACGATAAACCAACCCATCTTTTAATTGAAGGTGACAATTATCACGCCCTGACTTGCTTGAATTACACGCATAAGGGCAAGGTTGATGTAATCTATATTGATCCCCCCTACAACACGGGGAATGACGGATTTAGATACAAAGATAAGCGCATCCTTGATAAATACCCAGACGGAACAGATGTCCCCAAAGATAGCCCCTACAGACACAGTTATTGGTTATCATTTATGAAAAAGAGAATTGAGTTAGCAAAAACATTACTAACGAGCAATGGTGTTATGTTTATTTCAATCGGAAATGACGAAATTGCACAATTGAAACTACTTTGCGATGAAATATTCGGGGAAAAAGATTCTCACAATATAATTCACTGGAAGAAGAACCAAAAACCACAGAACGCTTCGAACACAATTTCCGAATCTGCTGAGTATGTTTTAGTATATTTCAACGAGAAGCCTATTAAACTCGTTAGAGGTATGAAGGGAACAAGAACTGATGAAAGAGGTTCTTTTAAACCCTCTCCTCTCTTCACATTTGATGACAGAAAGAGAAGAACACAAACCGTGCCTAAAGGGACTCCAATTGAGTGCAAGGTATGGAAAAAGGGCAAACTTCAGGCAGTTAGGAATAAACTTGCCTATCTTAATATCCTTGATGAACCAATTATCAAAAATGGCATTCTGCAGAACGATGTAAGAGTAGATGGTCAGTGGAGAAAAACGGATACAAATGGTGAGTTTCAAAAAGTAGTAGAAGACAATCGCTTATTCGTTAACTCCAACGGCTTCCCAAATGAGAAGTCTTATCGTGACGAAGACTCTAAAAATGTTAATACCAATCTATGGCTTAATGCTGGCTATAATGAACTTGGAAAACAGTTATTAGATGAGATTTTAGGGCAAGACAATGTTTTTCCTTATCCCAAACCCATAGAACTTATAAAAGAAATACTGAGATCAATAAACAAGCAAGATGCGATTATGCTCGACTTTTTCGCTGGTTCTGGAACTTCAGGACACGCGCTATTAGACCTTAACAGAGAAGATGACGGCAAAAGACAATTTATATTAGTCACGGATAATGAGAACAACATAATGTCAGAAGTTTGCTACCCACGGATAAGAAATGTGATAAATGGATATGATTTTTCTGGAAAAGAGAAACAAGTCCTATTTGAAAAGACACTTACACTTACCGACCTAAAGAAAGCCGATGCTATATTGGAAGAAATTGACGGTATTACCAAAGAAAACGAAGAGTCAAAGAGGTGGGACAAGATTTCTAAGTCTATTAATGACGGCTTACTAAAGATGGTCGGAGAGAAGAACATTGAAGATAAGAAGGGTGGTCTTGGCAACTCCGTTAAGTTCTATAGGGCAGATTTCGTAGGTGAAAATAACATAATGCACTCCACTGACAAAGATAAGTTAGAGTTAGCCTATAATGCTGGGGAATTATTAGCCATTGCAGAGAATACCCTCTATGAACAAAAGAAAAACCAATACTATCAAATTTTTAAAGATAAAGATCGTTTTACTGCCATTTACTTCAGAGAAGAAATGGATGAATATGACGAGTTTATTGAAGAAGTTCGGGGCATTCGGGGTAAAGAAATCTCTGTTTATGTCTTTAGCTGGGAATCAGACGAGTCTATTTATGAGCTTGAGGACTTGAAAAATGTTCGAATAAAAACCATTCCTCAGCCAATAGTAGAAATTTATAAACAAATTTATAACTTGATATAGGTAATATGAAACAATTTAATCCATTACAATTTCAGAGAGAAACAATCGATAAGTTATCAGATATTTTTGTTAAGTTATGGAAAGAAGACGGAAGAGCACTGCCTATTGTTTTAAAATCGCCTACTGGTAGCGGGAAGACTTTTATGGCTGCAAATTTAATTCGCAGCTTAAACCACCTTCCACAATGGCAAGAAGAAAAATCATTTATTTGGATCACGTTTAGTGACGATCTCTCTATGCAAAGTAAAAAGAAATTTGAAGAGTATTTTGAGAATAACCTTGAAAACAATTTGTTAACTGTAAATGAAATCAACAAGGGAAAGTTATCTAATAATGACATTATATTCCTTAATTGGCAAAAGATAGTTTCTAAGAGTGCCGAAACTAGAGTATTAAGAAGGCCTGACGAGGAGATTATGCGAAAAGAGAAAGGGGCGTATTGGGAAGATTTTATTGATGGAACTCAGGCCGATGAGAGGGAGATTATTCTTATTATTGATGAAGCCCATAAAAACAAAGGCACAACATTGGCTAAAGAGGTAATTGACTACATAAATCCTAAGATAATTCTGCACGTCACTGCCACCCCCAGTAAAGAAGATGCATTGGAAGCATATGAGCTTGGATCGATGATAAATGTTGATAGGAAAGAGGTTGTCGAAGAAGGATTGATTAAAGAAAAGATTGTCATTCAAACGGAAGAAGATCTTGAGAGGCATCAAGGGCAAGATTTTGATAAAGTCCTGCTTGATCTTGGAATCCAGAAAAGAAACGAACTAAAAGAAGAGTTAAAGTCTCTAGGTAAAGATATTAACCCTTTGATGCTTATACAATTACCTAATGATGACAATAAATTGATCGAGATGGCTAAGGAAACTAAAGAGTCTGTTGTTTGTGATTACTTAAAAGAAGTTGGAATCCCTGAAACAAAAATTGCTAAATGGTTTGATGGTAGACAGGAAAATATGGATTTAATAACTGAAAATGATAGTGACGTTGAAGTTATGTTATTTAAACAAGCGGCTGGGACTGGTTGGGACTGTCCCAGAGCCTCCGTCCTCATAATGTTTAGGGAGATAAAATCAAATACATTTTATACCCAAACAGTTGGCCGAATATTAAGAATGCCTGAACCTGAATTAAAAGAGGATTATAAGAATAACGAAAACTTGAGAACTGGTCATTTATATACCAATTACAAGCGTAATGAGGTTGAAATACCAGACCAATCAGCAAGGAACAAACCTTTTGTCAACTTTTCGAATATTAAAGAAGGCGTAAAAAATATTTCGTTACAGTCAGAGTATATTTCTCGAGTTGATTATGGAGACATCCCAAGATCTTATAAATTTCAAAAAGGCTTTATTGATTCGATGAATAGATATTTTGGTATAACGCAGGATGATATTTTGGGAAAAGCTCAAAGGAAATTAGAGAATAAGGGAATTGATTTAGATGGAAAGCTAACGAACCAGATTATTGTAAACGCAAAATTTGAAGATTTTGATCATTTGAATTATGAATTTAGTAAACAAGGTAAGGATCTTGAAATTGAAATGTCCACTAATGATGTTGAGAAAACTTTTAATTATATCTGCTATCAACTTTTGCAGGAGCAAGACAACGAAAAAGCAAAATACACGAATATTGCAAGATCTTGGAGCACTATTAAATCGGCGATAAGAGTCTGGCTAAACCATACAGTTAGCGAGAATAGCGACCATTTTTATAGAATTTTTGTTAAGGACATAAATAAAGGTGCTTCAAGCAAATTTAGACCAGCAATAACACAAGCCTTGATTGACTTTAAGCCATTATGTGAACAAATAATCAACGAAAGAAAAGTTGCTCACGAGCAAAAGGAAGCACCTATTTTTTCTATTCAAGGTCAATATTCTTTCACTGAAGATTACGAAGAAATATCCCAGAAGATTTGCGCTCTCGGCAAATTTTATCTACCTAAAAAAGATTTTAAAGGAAAAAAGAACGAATTAGACTTTAAGGATTATATAGATAACCTAGATGATTCAATTGATTGGTGGTTTAAAAATGGAGATTATGGCAAATCTTATTATGCAATTAAATATTTTAATTCAACCGACAATAAGGAAGCTCTCTTTTATCCTGATTGGATAATTTTATTCAAAGATGGACGAATTGGGATTTTTGATACCAAAGAGGGAGAAACTGCCAAATCTCAGGAGACTAAAGATAAAGCAGGCGCATTAGCACAAAAGTTAAATGATTTTGGATCTGGCTATGTTGGCGGTATTGTAGTTAAAGTTTCCGGAATCTGGTATTACAACGACACTTCAAGTTATGATTTCCGAGACGGTAATATTGAGCAAGATAAAAATTGGAAGAGATTTGAAGAGCTCTTATGAAAGCAATAATCTTGGCCAGAGTTTCAACTGAAGAACAAAAGGAAGCAAATCACTCATTGCCAGCCCAATTAATAAGATTGCAGAAATACTGCCAAGAGAAAAAACTGGATGTAGTTAAGGAATTTAGTTTTGACGAATCGGCTTGGAAAACCGAAAGGCAGCAGTTTGAGGAAATTGTTGAAATGCTTCAAAAATCAAAGGAAAAGATGGTTTTGTGTTGTGATAAGATTGATCGTTTAACAAGAAGCTTTAGTAAAGAATTAGTTACTCTAGAGGATTTAAGAAGAACTGGCAAAATTGAACTACATTTTCCTTCTGATAATATCGTTTTGCATAGAGATTCACCTGCCACCGATTTATTTAGATTTACGATGGGCGTAAGCCTTGCCAAATACTATTCCGATACTACAAGCGATAATGTCAAAAGAGCCAACGAAACTAAAATTAAAAATGGCGAATGGGCTGGCTGGGCTCCAATTGGCTACATCAATACAGAAGACGAAAAGGGTAATAAAGATATAGAAGTTGATGAGATAAGAAGCCCCTTTATTATAAAAATGTTTGAGCTATATGCTTCAGGTAACTATTCAATGAGGCAAATTAAAGAACAATTGGACAAGGTAGGACTAAAAAGCAAATCAAAAGACCCAAAACCCTTAACCATAAGTATGGTAAAACATACTCTAAACAACCCGTTCTATTACGGAATAATGAGGATTAAAGGCGAATTATATCCTCATAAATACCCTCCGCTAATTACTAAGCATTTATTTGATAAGGCCCAAGCGGTTAGTGCCGGATGGCATAAAAAACCCTTTAAATATGCCGCTAAGCCCTTTGTTCTTCGAGGCATGATAAAGTGTGCTGATTGCGGTTGCACAATCACCCCTGAGACCTCTAAGGGGCATGCATATTACAGTTGCACCAACTATCACAGGATTCATCCAAAAAGGATTTACGTCAAAGAAGAAGACCTTTTAAAACAAATCTATGAAATTTTGGATAATATTCAATTAACAGACGAGCAAATAAAAGAGTTAACCGAGGACTTAAAGCAAACGAACAAAGCTGAGAACCGTTTCTTTAAGAACAGCGTTCAAGAATTATGGAAAGAATACAATAGATTTGAAAATCGTATTAGTAAGCTCACGGATGAAAAATATGACGGTAGTATTACTGAGGATTTCTACAACAAAAAGTTTAAGGAATATACTGAAAAACAATCTAAAATGATGGAAAGTATAAACAAACATCATAAGGCTAATCAAGAGCATCATATTACTGCAAATAGTATCTTAAACCTTGCCAAACGAGCTCGTGAAATATTTGAAAGTTCTGAACCGGCAGAAAAAAGGCAATTATTAAATTACATACTTCAGAACCTAGAATTGAAGGACAAAAAACTCTTATATAAAGCAAAAACACCGTTTGATACGATGCTTTTGATACATGATAGTTCTAACTGGCTCCCGGGGTCGGATTCGAACCGACGACCAATTGGTTAACAGCCAACTGCTCTACCACTGAGCTACCCGGGATCATATTATATGTTTTGCGGTTTATTCCAAATACAGGAACAAAAAAAGCAAAAACTCTTTCAAAATACTGATAAATGATAACAGAAAATACCTGTAAAATCAATAGTTCGATAATAATTTTTGCTTAGTGTGTTGGGAGTCCGGAGACTGATAAATTTAGCCTCCGGACTACCAGATTTTTGAAAGGTCTTTGATATGAGTTCTTACATCGCCGCAACAAGATCGCTAGCCTTTATTTTTTGACTAGCATAAATGCTGAGGATTTTTTCGCCGAGAATAATGATTGTATTCTCATCAACTGGCAAACTTCCATCAGATAAACCCGCAAAGGCAATGCCAATACCGCTTTCGCTGCGTACTTTTTCGAAAAAAATACCCGTAGTGGCAATCACCACATCCTCGTCTGTATAACCATCAGTTAGCCTAGAGGCATTCTCTCCTCCCAAAACCTTGTGTACAGTTCTTCCGATCGCATAGGAAAGACCAGGACTTACACTCCCATTTGCCCGAATCTTATTAAATGATAGAGCCGCACCCAGAAGCGATCCAAGGGCGCCTTGAGACATTCCTTTGGCGCTAAAGCACTTTTCAACAAAATTTGCAATCATTCTTACACTATCGCTTTTTCTACCTGTTATGTCATCTTGTATCAAAGAATTGTGCGTCATGTTTTACCTGCTTTCATATAGTGATTATCTGTACCTTATCCAATACTTTCACAAAAACTGTTATCCTCTGATTGACTATTCTTTGAGTCATACCTTCAGGCATTCGACCATTATAGCCAAGCGGGGCTCCTGTTTCATCAAAGAATCCCACTGCATGATGGATAAGCATTTTTATTCCTTGTCTCCTCGAGATATCGTTCTCTTGGATAATGTCCATCAGGGCCTCTGATGTCTCTTGAAGTGCAACAATGTCCTTTTGTTCCTTGGCCTTAAGAACTTGATTAACAGCCTCAGAAAGCATCCATTTAACTTCCTCAATTTGTACATTAACAACCGCCATAGTTTCTCCTTCCTATAGTGCCTTTTCATGACATATCAAAAGACCATATTTAGTTTTTCATGTACAATCAAAAAAGCCCGCGCCTTGCAAGCCGGACAATCTGATAAGAATAACGAAAAACCGCTTACAAAGCTTGGGGCTCTCTAAACCAAAAATAAAAGTAATTAAATTTTCGGTCAGGCATGTTCTTCATTAGATATAATTTTAGCAGCCTTATGAGTAAACGTCAATAACCAAATTTAGCTAATTCCGTAAATGTCCCAAAAATATGGTTCTTCTCCTTTGCCATCCATGTTTACAAAACCCATCGAGACTACATAATTGGAGTACCCAAGATCATTACTAATCTTATCAAGAATAGATAAACACTTAAGACAATAACTAATCTCTGTTTGGCTCAGGGGAGGGTAGTGTTTGAACTTAAGCAAATATCCTTTCTTAGCTCTTACCAGCTCTTCGTCTTTTTGTTTTAACTTTTTAAAACAATCTTTTTGATAATTCTCGTCACTAACCAAAAATTGTCTTTCAATTTCGAAAGTGGGTTTAAGTTTAACTAACAACCTTTCATGAATATAGCCGTTTCTATTTAAGTCAGGGGCTATAAATCCCGGCCCAACCGCCTCAATTGTAATTTCACTACCCAACCTTACAATATTTATGTTATGCGTGTTAAAAAGAGTATTTCCTGGATGGCTAATAATTACTTTATATCCTTTGTTAAGGAATCTTTTTATGTCTGGAAGATTTTTATCTAAATTAGCATCAACAATGCTTGGCGCAAACATTTCGTTATTTTTTTCAATGGTTCTAATCAAAATAAGGGAAAGATTCTGCTCATTCATAAAAAATTTAATTTGCTCTTCAACTTTTTGAGGCTTCAAAACAAAGAATGGGAGATGAGGCAACCCATATTTCTTTAAAAGCAATATCCCTTCTAATTTCATCCTTTTTTTGTTTCTCATAAGCTTTTTTTATCTCAGCCTAATGCGGATATTTGTCCGGCGATTCATAGCTGGATCTAAAAGTATCCGTCTTAATTAATTTATCGCCCTCATAGAGCAAACGATACCAGATAGACCTAACGGATCCTTTGCCGGCCCATTCCTGGTCGTAAAGAAGAGGCTTAATATCTTCTACTTTGAGGACTGCGTCCTGGCCTTCCGGATTGCTCGCAAACTTAGAAACAACCGGTTTTTTAGTGCCGTAAAACTCAAATTTTAGCGTGTTTCCCGAGACGCTAGTCTGAATTAAGATGTAGCTCGTCGAATCGTTTTTAAACTTAAAGTCGGGACTCGGCAGATAAATCGTCGCATCCGTGCCAAGAGGGTAATAGTAAACCACCGGATAAGCGTGATTCACTCGCTCCAAGATCGGAAAACCGGCATTTAGGGCTGCTCTAAACGAGGTGGAAGAAACCTGGCAAAGCCCGCCGCCGTATTCCGGCACCGTTTTGTTTTCTTTAATAACAAGTTCCGGCAAATAACCGGTAGAAGCATCCACCGGACCTAATATTTTGTTAAAAGAAAACGCTTCACCCGGTTTTATAATGACGCCATTAAACTTAGAAGCCCCGGTTTTAAAATTATGGATTCGATTAGAAGGGCTTCCAGAGAAATTAGACGTTCCTACCGAAACCAGCTCCTTTATTCCTAATTCTGCCAAATTGTCTTCTCTGACCTCCGCTTTTTTGGTTGCCACCTTTAACCTCACGGTCTTATCGCTGCCATTTACGGCACTTATTATATGGCTTGTAGCATCAGCCTTGTCCAGCTCCAAACCATCTTTAGAATCTTGGTCTACCACTATCTTGCCATTTTCGACTTTTAACACAGCGTTTTTGGCAGAAACATCAATTCCCTTAGATAGTTTCTCGACATACCGACTCACTTCCTCAGAATTTACTGTAGCAGTTACCTTGGTACTTTGATGTTTTGGCCATAGATAAGCCGTTAAAGCATAATCATCCTTCTCATTATGTAAAATAAACCACCCAATCATGTCCCCGGGATTAATCTGCCGAGACTTGCCGTTTTCATCTATAACAATCGGTTTTTTTACTTTATCCTCGATCATAGCAATATCTTTTTTATTAAGAATGATGTCCG
This sequence comes from candidate division CPR2 bacterium GW2011_GWC2_39_35, assembly GCA_000995065.1. Lineage (GTDB taxonomy): Bacteria > Patescibacteriota > CPR2 > CPR2 > CPR2 > UBA9978. The sequence goes on from LBWX01000002.1 coordinate 97,159, forward strand.
GCTTTACTACTTCTTCTCTTAAGGATTCGTTATCATTTAAGTTCTTGACGTTATTTAGGAGTGCCAATTTTGTTTCGGTAATTAAAATACGCTTTCCGTTTTCACCCTCCGTATACTCTATCCCTTCTTTCCAAGCAATTTTAGAAGAGCCAACTTTGGTATTGTATTTGTCTGTTTCATCCAAAATAAATGCGCTAAGTTTTTCGTTTGTTTCGAGCTCGAGCCCAATATTTTGTCTTTTTAAACCAGCTTTAAATCTTTCTTTAAAGCCTTTGATAATGTTGCTGCTCCGACCAAAAAAATAAGCCGTGTCTACAGTTTTGTCTACGTTAAAAGTGATGCCGATATCTGTCGCCTTAACTTTACGGTTGCCGAACTTTGCACCCTCATAATTTATGATTTTGTCATCAAGAAGACTTTTTGCTTCTTCTTTGGTTTTTCCGGAAACGTCGATTCCGGCAATATAGATACCGGAATAAATACGGTTAGAACTATAAAAAGTACTTGCTAAAAAAACGATAGAGATAAAAGCAAAAAAGCCAAGCAAAGCAAGCAAAAGATCCAAGTCTCTTTTTTTAATTTTCTCTTTAGCTTTTTTTTTCTTCTTCGCTGCCAATTAACAACTCGTTTAATAAATTAACTACCTGGGAATATTTCTCGCTAGATAGCGAGAAGTAGACTTTACCGGAATTTTGGCTTTCTAAAGGTAATAACTCTTTAGGAAAGCTTACCAGATTTCCGCCAATATCTAAAGTAACTTCTTTCTTGCCTATTTTCTTGATTTCAGCTTCGAATTCTTTAAACATTTTCCAAATATTTCTGAAGTGACGGCACCATTTGTTTTTTTCTAGACACAACGCCGGGAATCTTTAAGACGTCATCTTCCAAATCTCCTTTAAATATAGCCGTTGCCACTTCTTTTTCCTTATCGGTGGGCATTATAAGATACGCCATATCGACTACAATGTCAACTACTGCAAAAAATATATAGTCGACGCCGGCTTCCTGCTGAAGCTCTCTTACTGCCTCGACAATTTCACCTTTTCTTTCCAGGGCAGGGGCAGGATCTACGGTTTCAAAAACGCCGATGCCAACATTGAATTTACCCATTTCAAATTCTTTATAGTCAGCTGAAACAACCCTAGAAATCGGCATGCCCGTTAAATCACTTTTGGCTTTAAACATTTTAGCTGCAAATTCATCGATTTTGATGCTTGTTTCTCTGGCAATTTCATTAGCCACCATTTTATCCGCTTCCGTTCCTGTAGGCGAACTGAAATTTAAAGTGTCTGAAAGAATGGAAGCAAGAAGCAGTTTTTTTATATTTTCTGGAATTTCTCTTGCTGCTTCTTTATAAAGCTTATAAATAATTGTTGCGGTACATCCCGTAGGCTCGATACGTATAAAGATCGGGGATAAAAGCGCTAAACCTCCTAGATTATGATGATCCACAATCATTTCTATCTTTGATTTATCTAATCCATCGAACATTTGAGCTTCTTGATTATGATCAACTAAAACAAAGCCTTCGACTTCATTAAGCTCTGGTAATTCAGGAGATTCTATGCCAAACTCATTTAAAACAAACAAGGACTCTTTGTTAAGGTCTCCGCTTCTTGCCGGCATATAACCATCACCCAAAAAGTCAGCCATAGCAATTGCCGAGATAATCGAATCGGTATCCGGATTTTTATGTCCTAAAACGTACTTCATTTTTTTATCTCCTTTTTTGTTTTAAATGTGACGTTTCTTATTGAGATCATAAACAAAACGGCCAGCACAAACAAAAATATAGACTGTGTTTTAGTGACCTGGGTCGAAATGATGGCAACGACCCCTAAAATTAAATTTAAGGCATACATCATAAGAACCGCTTTTTTCTGGTCATATCCCTGGCCTAAAAATAAATGATGCAGATGCTCTCTATCGGCCAGGTAAACCTTCTGCTTATTCTTGGCGCGCTTTAAAACAACCAAAGCCGTATCAATTATTGGAACGCCAACGGCAAGTATCGGGATTAGAAGAGAAATAAAAGCGGCTGACTTTAAGGTGCCAAGAATTGCCATCCCAGCCAGCACAAACCCCAAGAACTGAGAACCGGCGTCGCCCATAAAGATCTGAGCCGGATGATAATTATATCTGAGAAAAGCGAGACTAGAGGCGCCAAGATACATCGCCATTGGCAAAATTTCCGGTCTGCCGGTAAGAAAAGCGATTACGGCAAGAACTCCCGACGAGATAGAAACAATCCCGGCCGCAAGGCCGTCAAGACCGTCGATAAAATTAATAACATTCGTCATACCCACCACCCAAATGATGGTAAGAGGGACCGAAAGGTCGCCCAGCGCATAGACGCCGTCTATCGGGTTAGAAAGGATATCTATCTTAACCCCAAAACTAATAAGAACCAAAGCTCCGATAACCTGAGAAATGAGCTTCGGAAGAGCCTTAAGACCAACAATAGAATCGACAAAACCCATAATAAGCATTAAGGTGCCACCTAAAATAATGCCAAGCATTTCCCGCGAAAGCTCCTCCGAAAAAACAAAGGCCGTAATAAATCCCACGAAAATCGCCAAGCCACCGATGTTTGGCACCGATGTCTTATTAACCCGCCTTTCTTCCGGATGGTCGAAAGCGCCAATCTCTAAAGCCACCCTCATTATAAAGGGGGTGATTATGTAAGTAATGGCAAAGGCCAGTGACGCAAATAAGATATATCGAAGATTCATAGCTTTGTCTTCACCTGGCTATCTTCACTAAGTTCGCCTATGAATTGCATCATTTCGCCTCTTAGGCTTGGATCCTGATAGGCTTCGTAAAGATTTGCTTTAAGATACCCAATCTTGTTTCCTGTATCAAAATGGCGGCCTTTAAAAACTTTTCCGTAAACTTTCTCGGTTTTTAAGAGCTCATTTATGCCGTTTGTAATATAATATTCGCCGTTAGGCGCAGGCTCGACTGCCTTTAGATATTTAAAAACATTAGGAGTTAAAAGATATCTGCCTACTGAAGCCAAGTTTGACGGTGCTTCTTCAGCCTTTGGCTTTTCCACAAACTCAGTGATTTCAACTTTGTCGTTATCCTTTTCGCCAGGACGTATTACACCGTAAGCCGAAACTTTATCCTGCGGCACTTCCTCTAGGCCTAAAACGGAAGACCCTGTTTGGTCGTGGATTTCCATCATTTGCTTTGTAAAAGGAATCTCGCTTAAAAATACATCATCAGGATATATAACCATGAAAGGCTCATCTCCGATAATTGATTCCGCTCTTAAAACGGCATCACCCGTACCAAACGGGCCCGGCTGACGTACAAAAAAGATATTGGCCGAATTTGCAAATCGTGAAACAAGCGGAAGCAAGCTTTCTTTTCCCGTTTTTTTAAGAAGTTCTTCTAGCTCGGGATGAACATCAAGATAGTCCTCAATTGCTTTCTTATTTCTGGAAACCACAAAAATAAGATCCGTTATCCCTGAATCTAACGCTTCTTCGATAGCATAGTGAATAATCGGTTTGTCTACTATCGGCAGCATTTCTTTGGGCACGGTTTTAGTAACGGGGAGAAACCGAGTCCCAAATCCTGCTACTACGAATACAGCTTTTCTAACTCTCATACGTCTACTTCTTTCTTTTTTTCTTCTTTTTGTCTTTTTTCTTCTCTACTTTTTGATTAACAGAAGTTTCTTCTAATACTTCAACATCTTTCTTCATTATAAGGTGCTGTTGAAGAATCGCAACCAAGCTCATGGCTGCCCAATATAGGCTCATAGCAATCGGGAAAGTGAAGCCGAAGAAAAGGATCATGACCGGGCCTAAGAAATTAAGTTTTGCCATCATCTTCTGTTGATCGTCTAAGTTCTGCTGTGGGGAAAGCATTTTTACCTGATAATACTGAAGGGCGGCGGCGGCAATAGGAAAGAGCGCAAATACAAGACCAGCCTTTCCGAGAGCTGACAAATCAATTCCAAAGAGAGTAGCGTTAAAGAGTGCTGGATCCGCAATTGCTTGCTTTACATAAGGGAGGCTTCTTACAAAAGCGTAAGTTCTATCTGCCAAAAATTCGGGCTTTAACCAGTACATAAAAACCTGGAACAGACCAATTAGAAAAGGGAATTGAACCAATAGGGGCAAACAGGAGGAAGAAACAGGATTGACTTCCTTTTCCTTATAGAGTTCCATGATCATCTTAGATTCTGCCTGCTTGTCTCCCTTTGCTTTTTCCTTTATTTTGACAATTTCGGGCTGCAAGGACTGTAAGGCCTGCCGACCACGAAGACCCTTTTTATCTACCGGCCACATAGCAAGTCTAACAACAATAGTGGCTAGAATAATAGCAAGACCCAAGTCGTGAACAGGGAGAACGCCCCAGATTCCGACTAAGATGTTATAGATAAATTGGTATAAGTAATACATATATCTCCTTTATTTTTTTATCTTCTATATTTACCTATTAACCCATTCGCCCATTAGCCTACTTAACCGGATCATCCCCGCCCTTGGACCAAGGATTACATCTAAGAATCCTCCGGCTTCCCATCGCTGACCCTTTTATAAAACCATATTTTTCAATCGCTTCCAAGGTGTAAGCCGAGCAAGTAGGGGTGAAGCGGCAAACTCCATGAGGGAACACCCCTTTAACTAAGCCGTGATCCGGTGATATTGTTTTCTGATAAATTTTAATAAGACTGACTGCGATCTTTTTCATATTTTAGTAAATTTCCTCTATTTAATAAAGCGAGTAATGATTTCTCTAAGTTTTGATATTCTACCTCCGCCAAATCTCTTTTGGAAGTAATAATGAGATCAAAACCCGGCCGCAACTTTGCAAAGTTCAGCCTTACGATTTCCTGCAAACGCCTCCTCGCCAAGTTTCGCTTTGTTGCTTTTTTAGTATGTTTTTTTAAGATAACAACTGCAACTCGAGAAAAAGACGATCTATTTGGAAGAGACCGAACGGTATATTCGCCATTACCAAAGAATTTACCTTTTTGGTAAATTCTTTTAAATTCGTTTTCCTTAGTTATGCGAAATTCTTTTCTAAGCATTAAACGGTTAATTTAGTTCTGCCCTTAGCTCGTCTTCTTTTAAGTACGTTTCGGCCATCTTTAGTGCTCATTCTTTCTAAAAAGCCGTGTACCCTAAAGCGTCTTCTTTTTTTCGGTTGATAAGTTCTTTTCATTATTTCCTCTCGTATTCCTTCTTAAGACCTATGTATTTTATAACGATTTGCCTTAAAAGTCAATTTGAATTGTTTTCAACATGGGGCTTGCTTTTTTGTGGATAATTGTCTAACATAATAAGCACTTGTGGAAAAGTATTAATTTAAAGGGGTTTTTTAATGGACAATACGAGTCTTTGGCAAGCCGTACTCGGCCAGCTTGAGGTTACTCTATCCAAAGCTAATTTTGCGACTTGGTTTAAGAATACCTCTGTACTCGAACAACAAGACCAAAAGGTTGTTATTTCGGTTCCAAACGTGTTTACCAAAGAGTGGCTCGAAAAAAAGTATCACCACGATATTTTTAATGCCCTAAGAGATATTTTAAATGGACACTTAGAGGCTATTGAGTATAAGGTAGGTTCCGGCAAATCACTTGTCCACAAAAGAACCCAGAGCCAGCCCACAATGGTTGCCGAAGAGGCTCTTGTTCAAATAGAAGAAACGCCGATATCCACAGAGCCCACGACCTTAAATTCTAAACTTACATTCGATACTTTTGTTGTCGGTACTTCAAACCGGCTTGCCTATGCCGCCTGTCAATCCGTCTCCAACAATCCCGGACATACCTACAATCCTCTTTTCTTATATGGCGGCGTTGGCCTTGGCAAAACCCACCTCATGCAAGCCATAGGCAATGAGATTCTAAGGAAAAATCCAAAAAAGAAGATCGAATATATCACTTCCGAACGCTTTACTAACGAATTCATCAGTTCGATCGGCTCCAGAAAAACAAATGAGTTTAAAGATAAATATCGAGCAATCGATGTCTTATTAATCGACGACATGCAATTTTTGGCTGGGAAAGAACAAACTCAGGAAGAGTTTTTTCATACATTTAACGCTCTCCATCAAACAAATAAACAGATTGTCCTCACTTCGGACAGGCCTCCAAAAGCTATTCCAACTATAGAAGATAGGCTCCGCTCGAGATTCGAATGGGGCATGATTGCCGATATCCAGCCGCCGGACCTGGAGACCCGGATCGCCATTTTACAGCGAAAAGCACAGACCAAAGGCTTTGACATCCCCTTAGAGATAATCGATTACATTGCAAAGAATGTTCAGCATAATATTAGGGAATTGGAAGGCGCTCTAACAAGGATTATTGCTTTTTGCGAGCTTAACGGTTCAAGGCCCTCAGTTACCATCGCCCAGTCACTGCTAGGCAACATCATTTCCAATCCCAAAAGAAGAGCCCTAACACCAAAACAAGTGATAGAGCAGATAGCCGCTTTTTATGATCTCCAGACAGACGATATAACCGGGCCTAGAAGAGATAAAAACATTGTTGTGCCTCGCCAGATCGGTATGTATCTGATGCGGGATGAGCTAAACCTCTCTTTTCCAAAGATTGCCCAAGCCTTGGGAGGAAGAGATCATACGACGATAATGCACGGTTGTTCGAAAATAGAAAAAGAGATTGATATTAACGAGCGCTTAAGACAAGAGATCAATCTTATTAAAGAACGTCTTTATATGCCGTAGCTAGGTGAATTGGCTAATAGGTCGATGGATAACCGGGTTTTAAGAAATGATTGACGAACAACGCAACAGCTAAATCCAAAGGCTAGTTACAAACACCTTCAAATAATCTGAATCACCCTCACTTCCGTCAATATGAACTCTAGTGAAAAAGAGGAGGCGGGTCTTTAAAATAAACTTGCCAAAGATGAGGAAATATTGGATAAATCTGTGGATAACCCTTGTTTTTTTGGGGAAAAGAGTGGACAATCTGGGTAAAACTTTCGTAATCAAGCGCTTGTTATCGCTTCGTCCTAGAGAACGCCAAAAAAATAAACTTATCCTCAACTTATCCCTAAATAATAAAAACTTATGCATAGTTTATCCCGAAACTGTCAACATCCATTAAACCCAAGAAGCGCTCAGCAAGGGTATTAATAAAACTTATACCCAGTATCCACATCCCTTACTATCAATACTATTATTAAATATTTAAAAGATTTATAATAAGAGAAACCTGTGTAAAAGAAATAAGGAGAGAAAAATGCAAGTCAGTGTACTAAAAGAAAATTTAAGTAAAGCACTTAACACGGTAGGGAGAATTGTCAGTACAAAAGGATCATTGCCTGTTTTATCCCATGTCTTAATTAATACGGAGGATGGAAGGCTTAAATTATCCAGCACAAATCTAGAATTAGGTATTACTTATAAGATAGGTGGTAAGGTTGAAAAAAATGGCAGCATTACGGTCCCCTCTCGGCTTTTTACTGATTTTGTAAATTCTCTTCCTAATGAAAAGATAGACTTAACCTTAAAAGAGCTTACTTTAAAAGCTAAATGTTCTAATTATAACTCTGAAATCAAGGGACTCTCCTCCGATGAATTTCCTTTAATTCCTAACGTAAAGGAAAATAAGGTTTTAAGCATTGATTCTAAGACTCTAAAAGAAGCCATTAGATTGGTTTCATTTGCTGCGGCTGTAGACGATGCTCGTCCGGTGCTTTCCGGAGTTTATTTTAGCAAAGAAGGAAAAAGGCTTACTTTGGTTGCAACCGATAGTTATCGGCTGGCCGAGAAAGCCGTAACCCTTACTAAAGATTCTAAAACAGACTTTTCTATTATTATTCCGGTCAAGACGATTCAAGAATTGTTTAAGATAATAAGTGATTTGGAGGGAGAGGTTGAAGTCTATCTAAGCGATAATCAAATTCTTTTTGAGATTGATGGCGTCGAACTTATGTCGCGGCTTATCGAAGGTCAGTTTCCAAATTATAAACAAATTATTCCCGATTCTTCGGAAACCAAAGCTACCGTAAATAGCGCTGAGTTTGTAAATGCGCTAAAGGTAACTATTCTTTTTGCCAAAGAGAACGCTAATACGATAAATGTTCAGATTAATCCGAAAGGCAAAATTGAACTTCAGGTGGAAGCTAACCAGATCGGAAGCAGCGATTCTTTTGTGGAAGCGGATGTCGAAGGAAAAGGCGGCGAAATTTCGTTTAACGGCCGATTTCTTGCCGATGCGTTGCAAAACATCAGCTCCAAAGACGTAACTTTGGAAATCAGCAGCAAATTAACGCCTGGCATTGTAAGAGCTAAAGAAATTAAGGATTATACGTATATAATAATGCCACTACGAAGCTAGAAAAAAAGTTCTAATTGATCTAATTTCTATTATCTAATAAAATCCCAATCAATAAATGACCAACGTCCAAAAAAAAATTTAGTCATTTTGCTATTTAATCATTCTTTAGGTCAATTAGAGAATTAGAAATTAGGAATTTAAAATCGTGTCTCTAAAAGCAATAGCCTTACAAAATTATAGAACCTATGCCAAAGCTTCTGCCGAACTTAGCGGCATTAATGTTCTAATTGGCGCCAATACTCAGGGGAAAACCAATTTTTTAGAAGCTATTTCGTATCTTACCTTTGGCAAATCTTTTCGTTCTTCGGATCGGGATCTTATAAAATGGGGCGAGGATTTCTTTAGGATTGAAGCCACAACTTCCGAAAATAAGAAAATCGAAGTTTTTTATAGTTTGAATCCTCAAAAAAAGATGGTTAGGATTGATAATCAGGCGAAGAAACAGTCCGAATTATTCGGCCACAATTTGGCCGTTCTTTTTAGTCCGGAAGACATTAATCTAATAGCAGCGCCACCGGAGAAGAAAAGGCGTTATTTAGATATGATAATATCTCAGGTTGATAAGCTATACTTAGTGGATCTGATTAGCTATAAAAAAATATTAAAACAGAGGAATTCGCTTCTTCTAAGAATTAGAGAAGGAAGCGGCGGCACAAAGGAACTAGAGGTGTGGTCGGAAAAACTAGTTGAAAGAGGCTTGCCACTTATACAAAAACGCCATGAATTTTTTATAGATTTCGAAGAGGATTTAAAAAAAGCTTATAGAAATTTTGGGGAGCAAGATTTGTGGCTAAAGTTTGTAAGCAGCACTCCAAATTCCAAAGAAGGTTTTGAAGCAGCGCTTAAAAAGGCGGAGGCGACAGACATTGTTAGCGCTAAAACCTCTCTGGGGCCTCACAGAGACGATTTTGTATTTTATCTGGAAGATAAGGAGATAGAAAGCATTGGATCCAGAGGAGAGTTCAGAAGTGCCGTTTTAGCCCTAAAGCTAGCAGAGATTAAGTATCTCGAAAAAAAGACCGGCAAAAAAGCAATATTTCTCCTGGATGATGTTTTCTCGGAGCTGGATGAATCTAGGAGGGATGCGTTGTATAATCTGATAGGAGATTACCAGACCATTATTACAAGCACGGACTTAGATCATTTAAGTGAGGAGCTTCTAAAAAAAGCAGCAATATTTAAAATAGAGAATTACGAGATAATTAATCAGGAAATAGGAAATAGGAAATAGGAAATAGGAAATCAAATTGTAACTGCTCACTATCGGTCATTGCGAGCGACCCAAAGGAGCGTGGCAATCTTGTTTCGAACATAAAGGGATTGCTTCGTTCCTGCAATGACTAATGGGGTTGTGAGCAGTTACATCAAATTTTCTCCCTCTCCTCTTTAGGAGAGGGATGGGGCGAGGTAAATGAGGTAGAAAATGGATAATTTAGAAAAAACATTTCAAAAAAGATTAAAGAAGCTTGGGATCGCGAAACAAGTGGAAGCAGCAATGGTTTGCGAAGAAGCTCAAAAGTTTATAAATGATCTTTTTGGTAAAGATGTCAGCCAGGAAGCCGCAGTTATTTCGTTTGATAGGGGTGTTCTTAAAATAAAGACATCTGGCAGTCTTTGGGCTCAAGAAATATTCTTACAAGCGGAAAAAATAAAGGATAAATTACCTTCGATAAAAAACGTGAGAACTATTCTTTAAGGCTAACATAATTTGACTTTATAACTCTAAAGAATCAGGGCTCTAGGCCATGCCACTCAAAGTGCATGGCGTCTGGGTTCCTCCAATCTCCTCCCCAGATAAATCCCTTGCTTTTCATAACATCAACAAATCCCGCCGGATATGCGTCTTTATTATAATATCCGGTAACGCTTGGGTTAATGTCAATCGCAATCCCCCACGAATGGCGGCTTAAACTGGAGGAAACTACACCTGGTTTAGGCTTGGCATGCCGATATTGATAACCACCACCAGAACTTATTGTATAATTGATTCCGCGGTTTTTCATTTCTTGCTGTGCTTGTAGCAAGCAAGCGGCTATCTTCTTATTGACAGTATAGTTACGCGTTAGGAAATTAACATTGATTAGGTTTTCAGTTTTCCACACTGGAGAATCAGAGTTAGTACCAAATAGCTTTGCCATATCTCCTGCCGAGTAGAACTGTTTTTTTATTGAGCATTCGCCTGTAGTATCGGTATAATTACCATTTGTAGATCCTTCATCAGAGTCGACCGAAAAACCATCACTTGATTCACTTTCTATATTATCAAGGCCGCCGCTTGATAGGCCAATCGCCATGGATCCCAATAAAACAAAAAAAGCAAAACCGGCAATTATAGCCAACACGACTCCCACTATAGGAGCGGCTGCTGTCGCCTCTACTGCTACGGCGGCCTCTTCGCCAATTTCGGCTAGTTCTGCTGCAGTTTCAGCGCCTTCCGCGGCCGCAGATTCTGCCGCCGTTTCTTCTTCTGCGACTTCCGGTCCTCTTTCTTCCATATCGTTCCCAGGACCTTCTATACTATCATCGTCATCATCTTCCGATTCGTCTTCCTCGTAATCCCTATTCCCCATGCCAAAAAGAGGTTCTCGGCCAAGCTTTCTTCCCATGGCGTCGCTTATCCCGTCCGGATTAGCGGGATCGTTTTTCTCTGCTTCCTTCTTACTCTTCCAGTCGTTAAGGTCTACAACGTTGTCCGGAATATCTTCCTCGCCATCGTCGTATTGAGGAGAATCATCGCCCCCGGGTATTACTGTTAACTCTGGTCTAGAAGACGGTGGCTGTCCATCAAGCTGCGGAGCAGCGCTTCCATCGGCATAAGCCAATAAAAGCCCATAAGGAGCGTTAGATATCCTTTTAAGGTTTTCTAAAACCTTATCTCTTGTGTGTTCCATCCGATTCATCTTTTACCCAAGTTATTTATATAAATCTTCTTCATCAACATCTACGTCCTTTGCCGCAAAGATGATGACATTCTCTTTTGAGGTATCAATACCCTTTTTCTTTAGATAAGCAAACGCAAGTTGCTTATATTCGGCAAAAGGATTTTTAGTAATAGTTATTGTTACCTTCCCATCCTTTAAATAGCCGATTTTAAAGCCGTCTTCTTTTAACACACCGCCTACCGAATTATTCACGTCTTGTCTTATTCCCTCTTTTGCTTGCTCAAGTTTTAACTTACGTTGCTTGTTTGAATAAGACAAAGCAAACAAAAGGCCTAGGATGATGAGGGTCCCTACGGAGATAGCGATAATTAATTTTTTTCTATCCATAAAGCTTGTCCTTAAGTGCTAATTTGAACCATCTTATAATGTCTTAGGGTTTGTTCGCAGTAATTAAAGCCGTTGGTGCCACAGGCTTTTCCGGTGCAAGCGCCACAGTAAGACATCCCAATTGCCTCTATGCAATCATCGTCATTCCAGTCGGCCACATTGCCAGACGCATCAAAAGTGCAGGCTTTTTTTATGGCCGGATGCCAGGTAGTTTTGCCTTTTATTACAAGTCCAGCGGCGAGGAAAGCGTCGTAGTAACGGCATCTATCAGGTGCTGTAATCCCGAATTGAGACTCTAACGCCCTAGCCGGACTAGACCACGTGCTATTCGTAATTTGCATTGGCCCCACTGCACCGGCGAAACTTGTTTCGCAGTCATCATCGCGTGCATTAAGGGAAGGAATATCTTTACCAAAAGTATCCGTGTGATGCTCAGTTAGATAGATTGCAGCAATTAAGGATGCCGGAACCTTTGTTTTGCTGCCAGCATCTTTAAAAAGGGTCGCAAAATTTGTCGGTACGACGGTGGAAAAATTTGTGTTATCAGTAAAGGTGCTAGGATCGATATTAAGCTCCGTAGCGTCCGCGTTGTGAAGTAAGCTTCCGCCGCCCTGACTAAACATTCCTATAAACACGAGCGATATTACAAGGATAAACACGCATCCGAGAGCGCTTATCCCATACAGGTGCTTCACTTACTTTCCCTCCATCTCCAAAACTTGCTTTGGATTTGTGGTTACAATTTGATCTTCCAAGTACGAGGCCATCATCTGGATTGCCACGTGGTTAAGGCCGGCAAAGAATAAACCTTCTCCAACCTCGGCGTTCAAAAGAAAATATTTTTCGGCTTCGGTGAGGTTAAAAGTCTTAACAACCATGTCTACGGCGGCCGGATGCTGTTTTAAAAGAAGCGATAAGGAAGAGTTGGTAACAATCGCTTTGCCATAAGGAGAACCCAAAAAGTCTTCCACGTCTTGGCTGATGGTAGTAAGCCCCAAATAATATTTTCTGGCTCTTTTGGCAATGCTGAACAAGAACTGGGCGGAATCCTCATGTTTTAATAAGTACCAGGCCTCGTCTACCACCAATATTCGGCGGGTCATCTCGGATTTTACTTTGTTCCAGATATAATTAAGAACGATATACATGGCAATCGGCCTTAACTCGTCTTCCAAGTCCCTAATGCTAAACACGACAAACGGGTTGTCGAGATTTATATTAGTTTGTTCGTTAAATAGGCCGGCGAAAGACCCGGAAGTAAACTTTCGAAGCATAAGGGCTAGTTCATTACCGCCGGTAATGCTTAAAAGCACTCGTTGCAAATCTTCCATGGTTGGTGGTTTAAGGTGATGGGTCGAGGGGTCGCTGGTGATGCCTTTTGAGGCATAAGTTTCGATAAGCGCCTTATCTAGGATGTCGTCCTGTTTGGCATCAAGTTTACCAAAAATAAGTTTCATTAATCCGTGAAGAGTAATGACATTCGATCGGAGAGCATCTCGGCTATCCTCCTTGTTTGCCAATTTCGGCAGGTCAAAAGGATTGATGCGCTTTGGTGAGTTTAAGGATAAGTTTAGATAACTCCCGCCGACGGCATCGCAAAGCTTTTTGTACTCATTTTCGGGGTCGATTATTATAACTTCCGTGCCAAGCATCAGGCTTCTTAATATCTCTAATTTAACGGAATAAGATTTACCGGCGCCCGCTTTGGCCAGGACTACGGAATTGGCGTTTTCGAGATCAAACCGATCGAAAAGAACCAAGCCGTTATTGTGCCTATTAATTCCGTATAGAATGCCGGTATTAGAAGAAAGCTCGGAACTCACAAAAGGAAAACAGGTGGAGAGGGCGGATGTGTCCATGTTGTGCAGAATTTTAAGCTTGTCTTTACATAGCGGCAGACATGAATCAAATCCTTGCTCTTGTTGGAGGTTAGCTTGTTTTACGTAAACAAGCTGGGAGTTTAAAGCGCTTTCCAATTGCTTGGTGGCTTCATCCAGTTCTTCTTTTTCTTTGGCATAGATTGTAAAATATAGGGCAAAATGGAATAGCTTGGATTCGCCGCGGGACAATAAATCTCTTAGAGCTTCTATATCTTGATAAGCTGTTTCTAATTGCGGATCCCGAGGCAAACCTTTTTGCGCCTCCATGGTAGCCCGAGACTCAATCTGTCCCACCTTATTTTTTAAGGTTTTCATGATCATCGCCGTATCGATGGGGTAGATAAAAAGCGAAGTATCCATTGTGATATCAAAGTTGATGATCGGGCTTAGCCACTCCGTGTATAAGTATCTGGGGTAAGTTAAAACAAAGAATGACCTTACGTGGTAATTGCCAAGGCGAAGATAATTAAAATTAATCTCAAAAGCTTCGGGGGCAATAATATCCCGTAAGGTAGTTATCCCCTCGCGGTAAACCCTCTGAGCCTCCTCGATCTCGGCAAAATGATTGTCTTGTTGTTTTTTTCTAAACATCAGTCGCTTTCACTATGATTTTATATCTCTATTATAACTCGCTATCTCAAAACTCAAAACGCAAATGTCAAAACAGTATCTCTCTAAATCCAAATGTCAAAGCTCAAATTTCAAATGAATGTCAAATGCTTAAATATTAAAACTAGCTGTTCCTTATAATGCTTGAAAATATTAAAATTAATTCTTGTGCTTCTTTCCATAAATTCCGAGATTGTTCTTTTAGATTAGGATTGGCTACCTGAATCATTCTTAACCAATGTTTGGTCTCTTTAGCTTCTTTTTTGCAAATACTTATCTTGTGTTTAAACTCTTTTTTAGACTCTGCCCCATCGGCTTCACAGTAATTGGCCCCAATGCTAGTTGCTGATCTAACTACCTGAGAGATTAAAGGCAGTGATATTGGGTCTTTTGACATTAAACGAGCAAATCTAATTATATCTTCTCCGAATAAGGCTGTTCTTTCTTCTAGATCATATTTGGCATTAGTGCTTTGGATTTGATTTGACATTTGTAATTTGGATTTTGACATTAAATTTTTTTAGCCTATATTTCCATCAACTCCGTTCCTTCGGGCTTATCTTCGGCGGCCGTTATTATGTTATTCGTTATCTGATCCACAGCTACAAGTTTTTGATTTTGAGCAGTGTCGGGGTTGTAGCTCGCATAGAATAAATCAATTAATTCCTGTGTGTCTAAAGAGGCGCACCTAAGCTCCATGCCGCTTAGCTGGCCGACTACTACATCCACCCTTTGCATAAGCTGAATTCGGTTTTCCTCAAAGTTTCCCATATGTACCGGGCCGTTTCCGGCTGGCTTAATGGCGTCTTTTATTTTACTCGCAAATCCGCTAGTTGCCTGAACTACGTTGGGGTAAAAGGGCACGACTACAAAAAATTTCTTGTCCATAATGTTGGCTACCTCCAAAAGAGATTCGATAAAGGATATGTAGGCGTTTGTTTGGTCTCTGAGCTGCGGGTTTTTCTGTTTTTTGGCCACCTCGTTCATGTTTTTCATGTAATCTCTTAAGTCCAAGCGCCTTGACCTTATAAGCACTTGAATATCAAAAGTGAGGTAATTTAAGAAATTTTGAAAATTAAAGATGATGGCGTCTTTTTCCTTTTCGGATTTTAAGGCAAAATTGACGGACGATACCATCAGAACGGCTCTTAGCGACCCGTCTTTTAAAACCACCACTCCGTCATGAATCTCCGCAATATCCAAATATTGCTGGGTGCTGGGTCTTTTTGTCTTGCTAGTATTAGCCATGGTTAAATTCTAACAGAACGGCTGATGAGATGCAAAGGGCTTTAAAATCCAAAACAGTATCTCTCTAAATCCAAATGTCAAAGCTCAAATTTCAAATGAATGTCAAATGCTTAAGTGCTTAATTTTTTTAACATTAGTGCTTTGGATTTGATTTGACATTTGTAATTTGGGTTTTGACATTAATATTGTTAAATTGGTAATTGAAAATTAAAAGATACGATTATTTTTTTGCTTCCTTATTCCCCGTATAGTTTTTCGCCATTTGGATGATGTCGTCATCTGCTAGCTGCATCTGATCGGAGTAGTATTTAAAGTCTTTTTTAGGGTCGACGGTGGCGAGGTCGGAGACGGAAGGCTCGGTAGCCATCTTTGGCTTGTGGTGTTCGGCAATTTTCTCTAGGTATTCTAAAACCATGCCTTTTTTACCTCTTACTTTGTCCTCTAGGGGGTCAATTAGCGTAGTGTCTTCCTTGGTTTCGGTGCCGGGAGAAATAACCCTTTTGGCATTGTTATCAATACCCTCTTTGCCCCAGCCTTGATTGTCCACAATCCTAGCTAAATTTTCCAATTGGCTTCTAGCCGGCGGCTCTTTCGCCACTATTTCTTTGCTTTTATCCTTATTTCCTATTTCCTGCTTCCTATTTCCTGCTTCTTGTACTTCCCTGCTCCAGATTCTTTGGCGGGGTTTTACAAAGAAGCTAATGGCTGATGCGAACATGACGTCCATGGGCCGGTCGTTTGGTTTAAAAAATCCCAGCATGCCGGCAATAAGCCAAACGGGGCTTATGATGAAGGCAAAGATAAAGAGGTTCTCGGGATTAATAATCTTGTAGAGGATGGCCGTTACGGCAAAAGCGGCAAATAAAAACATGAACTGCCGCAGGGTAAGCGGCCCTATTACTTTATCTTCTATATCGATGTTTTCGGGGACTCTATATTGTAGGGACATAGTTTATTAATTAATATCTTAAATATTTAAGATACACAGATTTGTTATCTCCTAAATCATGAACCTGGAGGCGACCACTCACCTTTAGATCCTTCTTCGTTGGAAGTTAGAGTACTCGCACTGCTATTGGCATCCAACATCAATTTTATTTGATCCTGCGAAGGAAAGTTTTCATGTCCTCTTATTGCTCTTTTGGGGCTTTGCTCTAAATCAGTATTAAGACCGGCTTTATAATATTTGCCCAGCACCCTAACAGCTGGAGCATTTTCACCATCTATGTGGTGTACGATTCTCCTGCCTTGTTCATCTAGTTTATACGCGCCCCATCCTTCGACCCATTTCTTAACTTTGGTATTTTTATCTACTATTTCTGTGCTATCCTCACGTTCATAGTGAATAGTGGGCGGTCGCCTTTCCATTTTGTTGGTTAAGGTTGCAAGACCAATTCTGCCCTTTTCGAGCTTCTTCATATCCTCGTCGGTAATCTTTTTATCTGCATACAACTTGGAAAGATAGCTAGGCCAACTTTTACGATTGAATGGTTGACCTTTAGCTTTTTGCTCATTAAAAGACTTGTATAGAAATTCATCGACAGATGTGCCATCTGATAGTTTTTCCTGAAGAACTAGTTCATCTACTTCAGAAACTGTCCATCCGGCTTGATCGCGACGCCAAACTGAATCGCGATCTACGTTTGCTTCACCACCTATTTCTTTGTACATCTCCTTTTTGCTCAATTCTCTTTTATCAGGCCTCCATTGGTTTAATCTATCTTCCCTACTATTTAGAGTACCGGCATTAGCAGCTGCCCAAACTTTCTGCTTCTCCTGGCTCGATACGTTGGCTTCATGCATGTCATCTATATATTGCTGTCTTAAACCTCTCCTCCAGAATCCAAGCTTATTTCTTAACCCAAAGGTTCCTTTGCCGTCACCTTTTCCAGTCCACGCCTTATTAAAGGCCATTTCACGGCCTTTGCCAAGAGCCTTATTCATTGGCTTGGTAAAGGATGACATGAGTTTGCCACCCAGGCTTTGGGGTGCGGTAGCGGCAGCTACAAGTAGAGCGATGGCTAGTACCGGCTTGACCCAGAAGGGACCATGTGTCTCCGAGTAAGAATACATGAGCCTCTCCCCGACGCTTAAGACAAATTCCACGACTGCCCCCATAAAAACCCAGCTTGTAAATGTGCTCCACCATTGGCTTTCTAGTTTTTTGGTAAAAGGGAGAAGTCCCATACCAAAAGCAATGGGTGAGGCCGCAATTAGAATCCAAAGTACCACGACTCTTATTGCCATAAGTATTGTTACATAAAGGCTGACAATAAAGCCGGCGATAAAGAGAATAAACACCAGCAATAAGTTTAAGACAGTACCCGTGAGATCATTAAGTCCTTCAGAAAGACTGAAGGCACCTTCGATATTGTGAGTTCCAATGTCTTTATTGATATTGATGAGAGATTCGGTAACCACGTTAGCAAAATCAACCACGAAGTTAGCGATAACCCAGCTAAAATTAACCATAATAATGGTTATAAAGAATCTTGGGAGTAATATCTTGATATCATAATCCCGCATGTTTATTCTTAGCATATTGGCAAAGGCGATGATGATGAGGGCGGCACCGAATAAGGCGTTGGTAAAGTTTCTGACCATCATCCAGATGCCTTTAAGGGCGGTATCATTGGTGTTTGTAATAACAGAGGCATTTATAAAAGATTTGGTAAGAGAAATGCCATAGGATGCAAAGTTAGAAAAAAACCTAGAAGCGACAGTAAATATATTAATAAAGGCGCATTCTGCCGCATCGCCCTTTACGTATGCCAGAAGATCGCAATCGCTAACTTCTTTTTGTTTCGGTGGCAAGATGTCTTTGCCAAACATGCTACTGGTATTCTCCTGTTCTTCCCCGATGGAATTAAGAATATCTTCGCCGTATGGTTTCGGACTTTCTTGGTTAGTAGCTGTATTATCTTCAGTGGCGGTTGCGGTGCCTACTCTCGATAACAAAAGAGGGACGCTTATAAAAAGTGCTAATAAACTTATAGTTAGTAGATTTTTCCCTCTCATATATTAAAGTATAATATAAATAAGTTAAAAATAAAGAAAAACTATTCATAAATAAAAGAAGCAGAGGCAGTAGTTGGCGCTTTGGTAAGCGGGTCTCATGACCATCAACTACAAATCCTCTGCTTTTTCTTACTCCTTCTCGATTTCTGCCTTCATAGAAGACAATTTCTTAATGCCGAGATAAGTGGCGGCGGACACGACAAATATGATTATCGCGTCTATGAACAGGCTGGCGCCTGCCTCCGGGTGGGTGGGGAGCAAAGTAATCCCTTGAAAGATTCCAATGACCGCGAGTGTTATAAATATTGCTGCGAAGAATAACCATGCTCCTTTTGTTTTCTTCATGTCCTCTACACTCCTTTTTCCGATTTCCAATGAATAATGAGATATTTAAAGGCTTTAGCCTTACTGTTTTCCTTTTTATGTCAACGAGCATCTCTCGTGGGATTAGTATGACAACAATAGCATATTATATCTAATATGTCAAGGGTTTTGTGCTGACCCACGTGCGCTTTTTCTAAAAACGTTTTTGAGGCGTCATTGCGAATGAAATGAAGCAATCTCATTCGTCTCATGGCAGGATCGCCACGCTTCGCTCGCAATGACCATTACGGGTTTATCTAAAAAGTGAGTGCTTCAGAGATTTATTCCGATATCATAAATACTTAAACCAAATAAAAAAACCTCCAGATTCACTGAAGGTTTTTTGTGATTTTATTCTCAGCTATTACTGTGGATTAACAGGTACCGGTGTATCTATAAATTGTTCCGGCTGTCCACCGACAAGATTAATGACAATCTTAACAATCACATATGCAAGAAGAATAATGATTAGGCCGATTACTGAATATAAAATAGTATTTTTGGCTGATTCCACGGAGTCGGCATTACCGGCTGAAATAACATATCTTAAACCGCCGATGATAAGAAAGATGACGGCAATAATGGCAGAAACGCTTAGGAGCAGCGTTACTACGTAATTCAAGATATCATAGATTGTATTCCACTCTTTTTTGGAAGCGAATCCAACTCCTTCCGGAATGTTTTGTGGGTCTGCGAAGGCAATACTTGGCAAAAACATTAATGCTCCTGCAATAAATCGATAATAATACTTTTTCATTTTCACCTCCTTTGGAATGGTTTTGGATTTGTTATTTTATTTTATAATCCCGGTAAGTTGTAGTTAAAGAAATTAGCCAAAAATAGGATAGCGGCTTTAGCAACTAATATTATTATGAGACCCACTACGGCCGCTGTCAACCCACTTTTAGCCGCCATAATTGAGTCCATATTGCCGGCAGACGTTACCATTCTGATGCCGCCAAGCAGTATAAAAATAATAGCCACAATAGCCGCAATGCTTAAAAGAAACTGGGTCAAGGTAATAATAAGCACTGTTACCTTGTTTAAGGTCGGTACCTCGTCGCATCCCAAAAAGCCAATTATGCTCTTTTTATTCTGGTCGAGCGAGCATTCGAACTCAGGCTTTTCGGTCAGTGGCTTAGATATCTCATGATTGAAGGTAGCGTCTTTTGAGAACAGATTCCCCCATTCACTAATAACGTTACTCGTGCCTTGTAATTGCTCTACTTTTTGTTCATCGGTAAGTGCAGGGTTGCTTATGATTTTCTGAGCCTCGTCTAATTTATTTTTTAGGCCTATAGTTTCCTTATCTATCTTTTCTTTATCATAAAATAAGCTGCAGTTATTTTGGAATCCCGTAATCGCTTTATTCGCTTCTTCAATTGTAAACTCAGTAAAATCTAAGGTACCGCCCTTTATTAAGGCGTCTAGTTGGCTAGTTTGCTTTTTGATTTCGTCTAAATAGTAGCCTGTGCATTGAGTATATTGGTCATATATGGATTGTTTTGTTTTCGGTGCCGCCCATCCTTTTATTTTATAGGGAGGCGTTTTAGATGTTAAGCCTGTGATAGTAGTTCCTCCGTCTATCTTCTTTTCAATGTCATCAGGGAGATTTTGGTTTTTGTAGTTATAGACGGGTATATTATTTTTACTACCATTCCTGCTAAGAGTAACCGCTAAACTACCGTCATTTTTTATAAAGAGATAGAAGTTTTCTTTGGTAGGAGCGTACATTTTGTATAAATAGCCATGCGTGTCATTACTATCTATATACCAGTCGATAAAAATTCCGTCTTCAGCGGTATTGCTGTAGTTGCCTTTTTCAGTCCCATTTTCGCCCAAATAAGCAAATTTTATCTCATAGTTTTTATCGTCGACCGTAGTAAATGTAATTCCAGCAATTCCTGATCCGCTTTTATCTGATGCTTTTCCCTCTGAAAAGCTCAATTTAGTTTTAGTATTTCCTAACATAGAACTATAATCTTCTACGCTAGGAGAGGCAAACAGTATACCTGGTGTTAATATTAGAAAGGATAAGGTGAGTAAGATTAATGGTAGAAGTTTATTCATGCTTGTAGCTACTTTTTTTGATTTTGAGACGCTGCTGCTCTGTGACATTTTACCCTCCGAACCAATTTAAGCCCACCGTATTAAATATTACTTTAGCGAGCAGAAGAACGGCCATACTGGTAATGGCGCCGAGTATCCAGGATTTGGCATTCGAGATAGAGTCCGGGTTGCCGCCGCTAGTCATGTATAAAAAGCCGCCAAAAGTGGTAATAAGAATAGTTAAGAGGAAGCCGGCAAAAAGACCCCAGTTGAAAACTTTATTGGTATAATCAGTAATAGCGTTTTTGCCGCTAAAACAGCCGAATAAGGTCTCAACGCCATCACACCCGGGCTTCTTATTATCCTTGGCCGCGTTATTTTTGCACTCGGTTGCTCTTTCCTTCCATTCGCTTTCGCTTTTTGGAGCACCTTCTTTGTATATGCAATCGCAAATATCGGAATAACCCCTTGTGGCACACTCATTCTGCCTCGATTCATTAAGTCTGCCAAGTGAGTCTTGTTCGGCTTGATTGGCCCTATCTAGCTTGTAGTAAGCATTTAATACGGCCTTTAGATTATCGGATTCCCGTATCGGAATAACATTTGTTGACCCATTACTATTACAAAGGAGAGAAGCATTCTTGAAATTGTAGGAAGTTTGGTCGGTTCCCGCTGACCAGGGGCTCTGAATATCTATGGTGTCTCCTTTGGCCGAATTAAAGCTCCAGTCTCTGGTAACGAATAATATTGGTTTTCCGTTTTGTCTGGCATTCATATTATCTTTTATCTCGGCGTTTGTTTCTGCAGTTGTTGCTTCTCTTAAACCCTCTTTCATTTTAAAAACTTCGCCGTTATCGCTTGTAATTTGGATATCCGAAGGATTCAGAGCCAAATCCCATGAAAAAGTATCGCCACTATTGTAGCAAGACTTCTTAACATCATTCTTTGGTGCTAATAATGTTATGGTCTGAATTGCTTGATCTGACCATCCGCCAATACTGCTAAAAGTATAGTGATATATTCTAGCACTAGCATTTGTGGTTAAATTCATAGCGGAGGGAAGATTAGACGATTGAAATTCGATATAATAAACATGCATCACATCGAAACTAAGCCTTTTTTCCCAATATTCATATCGGTAATAAGCGTTAGCGCTCAAACCGCCAGAAGCTACGTTCGGTCCTTTCATGCCCCCGATATCATTATTGACGGTCAAACTGTTTCCGAGCTCATCAAAGAGAAATGTTCCCAAGGGTCCGGTTATTGTTTCGTAGTCATCGCTTAGTTGGTAGTTATCGGAGGCTTGAGCAGATGACAAAAAAAGGGGGGAGAATAATGCGATAGTTGCAATAAGTAAGGACGTTATTAGAGTTTTAATTAGTTTGGCGACGATACTCATGTTCCCATATTATCATACCGGTCTTTTATTTATCAATAAAAAGCCTATTTATCAAGGATCCGATATCCTTTGATAATTAAAGTAGATATTCGAATCTTTAAGTCTAAATTTTCATAAAAAATAAATTTATCTAAAGAACTAGGTTTAAAGGATTTGGTAAATGTTTAAATTAAGTAAGAACGAGTCTTTAATATTAGATGTTAAAATAAAAGCACATAAATTAAGCAGCCATTTTAAGGCTGCTTAAAGGTTTATTACTTTTTGTTAACCGTTTATTGATCTTACTCCGCAGATACTTTAATTTTTCTGACTTTGGCTTGATCGGCCTTGGGCAGCCTTATGCTTAGAATCCCGTTTTTAAAAGAAGCTTGGGCTTTATCGGAAACAGTAGCAACCGGAAGGATTACTGATCTGGAAAAAGCGCCCCAATAACATTCCTGGGCAAAATAATGCTCGCTTTCTACTTCTTTAGTATCTTGTCTGTGGCCCTTTATGGTAACCACATCGTCTGTAATGGCGATATCGATATCATCGGGCTTAACGCCGGCGATCGGAGCTTTAATAACTAGCTCATCCTTATTTTGATAAACATCGACTGCGAGCTGGCCTTCTGTTTCGGAGAGCCAATCTTCGCTTCCGGCAGCATCGTTTACAGATTGAAAAAAGTCTTCCTCGGTAATTAAAGCCTCAGCTTGCTCTTTAAGCTTCGAAATTGGTGAGTTATTAGTCATTATGTACCCTCCTTAGTTCATAATTTGAAATCTAATATTATTTTACGAGATATAAGCCAAATTGCAAGGTTTTTTATAGCAACAGAAGAATTAAAATCCAAATGCCAAAGTTCAAATTCCAAATGAATGACCAATGACTAAATTTTAAATTTTTAAGCATTGAGAATTAGGCCTTCGGATCTGAGGTCTTCGACCGTGAGGCTCAGACCGAATCGGCTCAGGCTCGAAGAGGCTTAATTTGGCATTTGGAATTTGAGCTTTGACATTTATATGTACTGTGTAGAAGTAATATCATTTTAGGCCTATAATACTTATATGAAACCAAAATATCTAATTATGCGCCAAATTGCCCCTTTTCTAAAGGATTTATTATTTCCTAGAAGGTGTGTTAGCTGCGGTAAAATCGATACCTTCCTATGCGATAAGTGTGCATCTATGATGCTGTCTGTTTCTAGCCATAAATGCCTATTTTGCAAAAAGATGATTGATGGCCAGATTTGTGATTCTTGCAAGAAAGAGTTTCGCGTAAAAAATGCCTACGTATCGGTTTATTATAGGGAAGGTCCGGCAAGAGATTTGATAGTAAATTTAAAGTTTAAGGGTAAAAAAGAGATCGCGGGATTGATGGGAACGATGGTGGCAGAAAAAATGCTGCAGTCATGGAGGGTTCGACCCTTCAGAGGGTCGAACCCTTTTAAGGACTATGTTTTGGTTCCGGTTCCTTTGGACAAAAGAAGAAAAAATGAGCGGGGATTTAATCAGAGCGAGCTTTTGGCTCGCGAGCTGGGAAGAAGCCTTGGCCTAGAAGTTCGGAAAATTCTTGGCAAACGTCTTAGGGCGCCGCAAATGGGCTTAAATAGAAAAGAGCGCCAACAAAATCTAAAGGGTGCTTTTTATGGTATTTCTAAACCACCAAAAAAAGTATTACTGGTGGATGATGTTCTAACAACCGGCGCGACAGTTAAAGAATGTACGCGGGTTTTAAAGGAAAATGGAGCCAGAGAAGTAGCGGTGGCAGTGTTTGCGAGAGACTAAAGGTTAATGTCAAATGACAAAATCCAAATTTCAAATGAATATTAAATGAATTAATGTCAAATAATTACAATCTCCTTATTCTTTTAAATAAATCTAAAAAGAGTTTCATGTTTTGACCATTCATATTTTTGTATTACTTAAGATTTGGAAATTAGAATTTGATTTGATATTTGACATTTGAGCTTTGACATTAAACGGTCACTCCTTCACCGTCTTTAAAATCTCATCTACCGTTGTTATTCCGGCAAGAGCCTTAAGAAGTCCGTCTTGTTCCATGGTGAGCATGCCGTTTTTGATGGCTGCTGCTTGGATGACGCTTGGCAAGGCGCGCGTCATAATAAGTTGCTGCATGTCTGTGGTTACTTTTAGCATCTCGTAAATTCCAATTCGTCCTTTATATCCAATGTTAAAGCAGCGGTCGCACCCTTTTCCCTTAAAGAATTGAAGGTTTTTATAGTGAGTGCGGTATTTCTCCGGCAAGGTCTCGAAAATATGCTTGGCGACAGCCAGTTTATCTGTGCCTAGACCCTCTTCCGATCGGCAATAAGGGCAGATTTTTCTTACCAATCTTTGAGCAACGATCAGGTTTATTGAAGAAGAAATAAGGGAAACATCTCCGACCATGTCCGAAAGTCGGGCTATGGCAATAGCCGCATTATTGGCGTGAAAAGTAGTAAGAAGAAGGTGGCCGGTTAAGGCTGATTGGAGGGCTGTTTTGGCAGTGTCGTTGTCCCTAATCTCACCGATCATAATAATGTCCGGATCTTCTCTTAAAACGGCTTTTAAGCGATCTAAGAATATTTCTCCTTGGTTAACTTGCGATTGGGAAATCCCGGGAAGCTCATATTCCACCGGATCTTCGAGGGTTACTATTTTCCTTTCCGGCGAGTTAAGTTCCCCCAGGAGGGCATATAAGGTGGATGTTTTTCCCGAACCGGTTGGTCCGACTACGATTACCATGCCATGGGGTCTTAAAAGTATCTCTTTGATATTAGGATAAGCCTCCTTAGTGATTCCAAGATCGGTAAGCCTTAGTTCCTGGGCTTCGTTATGAAACAACCTCATCACAACTTCCTGGCCATGAAGAACGGGAATGGTCTCCACTCTGATGTCCACGCCGCTAATGTTTACATTTTCGGATTGGGTATGAAGCCGTCCATTCTGAGGTTTGCCCGCATCCATCTGAAGACTGCTGTTAATAAAGACTTCCGAGAGAAGATAGTTATGCCGGTCCTTTGGTAATTGTGCTATCGGATGAAGTACACCATCAATTCTAAAGCGGATATTGGCGCCATCGCTTCTTGGTTCGATATGAATATCCGAACTTTTGGTTTGAATTGCCGCCGCTAAAATATCAGCGAGAAGAAACTGAATACCGTCTGTCTGGAGCTTGCTGCCGAGCGAAGACAGATCAGTCTTTTCACCGGATTCCAAAATAATAGTCCCCGGTTCGAGCTCAATTTTTTTGTTTATGACAAAATCATCATACCTAACAATATTATCGACAAAACTTGACTGAGAGATTAAAACTAAGACAACGTCGTGTTCGCCTTTAAGGCTTTCTACAAATTCGGCAAGTCCGCTAATTTGAGGACTGACGATACCCAGGTAAAATAAGCCATTCCTTACGGCAATCGGAATGGTTTTGTATTGACGCGCATCATTGGCCGGTATTAGTTGCATATCATCGTCGGAGGGGACGATTTGTCTTAGATCAGCATACTTTAGCCCCATTGACTCGGCGCGCTGCAATGTATCTTGCTCTTCTGAATCTCTAAAAGCTTTATCTTTAAGCTCAGTTGACGAATAAGCCATTAACCCTCCAAGATAATTATAGCAGGAAATAGGAAGTAGGAAATAGTAAGTCGAAAAGTCTTATATTCTGATTGAAAATTGTTATTTTTCGGGTTATAATCATTGAGTAATTTTAAAAGATCATGCATTTCGCGTTTTAACTGCCAACACAGTCATTGCGAGGAAGCTCTGTTATGAAGCAATCTCATTTGCGTGCAGAAAAGGATTGCCGCGTTCCCTCTGGTCGCTCGCAATGACAAAGTGCGAAATGCGTGAAGATACTGGATTTTTGGAAGGGTGGCAGAGCGGACGAATGCGGCAGTCTTGAAAACTGTTGAACTCGCAAGGGTTCCGTGGGTTCGAATCCCACCCCTTCCGCCATTTGTATATTATAATTAAGATGGTTTTTAGCAGAAAATTTGATAATATAGTGAAAAGATTAAAGAAGTTAATTACCATAATTTTGACCTTTGATTTTTAACTTTTGAAATATTCGGAGAGGTACCCAAGAGGCTGAAGGGGCGGGTTTGCTAAACCTGTAGGGTGACTCACGTTGCCGCGAGGGTTCGAATCCCTCCCTCTCCGCCATTTTACGCCGATGGGGCGGAAAATGCCCTTCGCAGCTCTATACGCCCGGCCTTCGTAGCCACTTCGGCGGAGTAGGCAAGTAGGGCTCTGTCCAATTTTTGCAACAAAGTTTTAAAAAATAGCTTCAAATGGCAAGCCAGCAAATCATAATAATTTTGCTTATTGAATAAAATACTAAAGATTTCCGCGGAGGCGGAATTTTTATGTAAAAACTCCTATTCTTTCTTTATTCCCTCTCCCTTGAGGAAGAGGGTTGGGGTGAGGGGGGGGTAGGATGACAAGTTTGGCTGATGCATAAAATAGAGTACTTTAAAAAACTACAGTTGCCGAATTTTGAGGATTAGTGCTAATATTAGATTATGGCAGAAGAAATATCTTCAAATGAGCAAACCGAAACCGACGAGACTAATCGACCAATTTTAGCGTGGGAGACGCATGAGTTTTCGCATTTTGATCGGGGTAAAGTTTGGTATATAGGCATAGGGACGTTTTTTGTCATCCTAATCGGTTATTTTGCCTTTTTTAGACAGTGGACATCGGTATTTGTTTTTATTGCTTTGGCAATAGTGTTATTTAGATTTATTAAATCCGAGCCGGAGTACGTGTCTTGTGAGATTCTGGATGCCGGAGTGAGATTTAATAATCGGTTTTATAGCTATGGGGATTTGCACTCTTTTTCTATTGCTTACAATGACGCTACCAAATTTCTACAGCTACTAACCAACTATCGCTATATGTATGCTATTAAAATCCCTCTAAGTAATGATGTTAATCCTTTAGATGTTAGGGAGCTTCTAGTAAGACATATTCCAGAGCAGCCTTATGAGGAAGATTTAATAGATAAGGTGTCAAAGTTCTTAAAGATTTAGGACTTCGTGTTTTTTTTACACTAACTAGAGGTCAATTTAAGCACAAATAGATAGTTTTTTTTTAACACTAAGTGTGTTAATTCATCTTAAATCTAAAGATTTAATTAAAATAAAGCAAGTAGTTAGTGTATTTTTGTCACTAAGTACTTACGGTTGATGTGTATGCCCCTGTAGCTCAGTGGATAGAGCGCCAGCTTGCGGAGCTGAAGGTCGCCCGTTCGAGTCGGGCCAGGGGTACCAGGGACAGCTAAAAATTTAAAGTTCAAATTGCAAAGTTACAAAGCAAAACTGTAGAAGTAATGAATTTATTATCAAATTGTTCCACGTGAAACAATCTGAAGGTAGTAGCGAAAAGTTATGGGCTATAAGTGACCGCAGGTCCATGGAGAGGTGTCCGAGTGGTTGAAGGTGCCGCTCTCGAAAAGCGGTGGGGGCCAAAAGCTCCTCGTGGGTTCGAATCCCACCCTCTCCGCCAAAAAACAATCAATAATTAGTTAGGCGAAGATATTGATAGTATGTTAGAGTTCTCGGCCCAAGACCGACCCGCCTTGGGCGGGGAATCCTCGCCCCCCCGACGATAGGAGAAATACATTATGCAAATCGACTATGGAAAATTTCCTTACAGTTATCCGATATCAACAGCCAAGAAAAAATGTAAGGAAAGGTATGTGGGTTTTAGGTTCTTGACTAAGGTTCCAAAGATTATATTTCCCAATAAGGACATTTATGCCTTGTCTTATGCCTACTTCAGATGGTTTGACGATATAGTAGACTCAATTAAGCTCGGGAAAGAGGATGTCGGATATATTATAAAAAGGCAAAAAGATTTCTTAAATGAACTTTACCTAAAGGGCTTTCCCGAAGAAATTGCTACCGAGGAACTATTTTTAGCTCATTTTGTTAGGTTCGATCAGTTGGAAAAGCGAAGGCTGAAGACTCATATTGTGGAATTGGTTAAAACGCTTGAGTTCGATTTTGATAGGAGAGGTAGAGTGATTTCGGCTCAGGAACTCGAATCATATATAAATAGCAACGTGAGTTCGTATATTGCAATCTCTCTTTCGATATTTGATCTACCGAGGAGGTTTAAGGAGAGTTTTTATCAGATTTCGTATGCTGCATTCGTGATAGATTATATATATGATTTAAGGAGTGATATACGGCTTGGTTTTATAAATATTCCTGAAGAAGAAATTGAAGAATTTAAGCTTAATCCAGCTAGTTTAGATAGCGAAGAAGCTAAAAATTGGATAAAATGTAAAATAAACAGCATTGAAAAGAATTTTTATAAGCCGCTACCAAAAGGTTTGCCAATTCTGCCTTATATCATGATCCGGTTGATGATTCTTAAGAGAAAATTTAAGTTAAAGCAGATTAAGGGCCATGTATTAACATGATTGTAAAAATATTTGGAGGCAAGTAATGTCAAATGACATCGAAATTGAAATTAAGGTACGGATAAAGGATAAGGCGCCTTTACTGAGCTTTTTATCCAAGAATGCGAAGTTTAGATCTACAAACCATCAAATTGATGAGTATTATACGCCGGCACATCGTAATTTTCTGGAGGCAAACCCCGTAAAAGAGTGGCTAAGGCTTAGGGATAATGACGGTATTTATTCTTTAGACTACAAGAATTGGCATTTTGAGCCAGATGACAGAAGCTCTTACTGTGACGAATACGAAGCCAAAATCGAAAACATGGGTCAGATGAGAAAGATATTAGGCGTACTTGATGCTAAACCAATTGTAATAGTTGATAAAATGCGGGAAATTTGGGATTATAATGACTATGAGATTGGGATTGATTCGGTTGTAAACCTGGGTGATTTTGTTGAAATCGAATATACTGGTAATCATGAAAAAACTGATTCTAAAAAGATAACTGATGAAATGATGAGTTTCCTTAAAGAAATTGGTTGCAAAGACATTAAGAGAGATTATGTCGGTTACCCTCATATGTTGCTATATGGTATAAGTGGGGCAAATAAATGATCAATGAGTTAGAAAACATCAAAAAGGAATTAATGGCGATAAAGGCTAGAAACGCTCGGGTTGAAGCTGATAAAGCGTGGGAAAGAAGCAAAACGCGAGTGTTTGCACTTACTTTCACAACTTACATTGTTGCTTCTATTGTCTTAAACATTATTGGTAATGCAAATTACTTATTATCGGGGCTTATCCCTGCTATCGGATATTTTCTCTCTACCCAGTCTTTACCATTCGTAAAAGAATGGTGGTTGAATAAATATATAGGCGAGAGGAAATAGATGAAAAAAGATAATAAATTACCTGAAAGCGCCAAAAGAGTCTTTAAAGGGGTCATTTTCGAGGTCTGGCAGTGGCCGCAGATAATGTATGATGGCTCTACGGAGACTTTCGAGATGTTAAAGAGGCCTGATACGGCTATTGTAATACCCACCGTAGATGACAAAATTCTTACCTTAATCCAATCTCAACCAAACGAGCCAAAACCTTTTACTTCGGTTCCGGGTGGCAGGTGTGATGACGACGAAGATCCGCTTGTTGCAGCAAAAAGGGAACTCTTAGAAGAAACGGGTTATGCTTCAGACGAATGGATTTTATGGAAAGAATTAGATCCGGTAGGAAAGATTGTCTGGACTGTTTACACTTTTATTGCCAAGAATTGTTACTACGTGAAGCCTCCAAAACTTGATGCTGGAGAAAAAATCGAAACAAGACTCATAGGCTTTAATGAATTTCTAAATCTCTCGGATGATGTATCTTTTTCCGAGAAGGAACTCAAAAATACTTTGCTGAGAGCAAGATACGAATCAAAATATAGAGACGAGCTTTATAAGATTCTCTTTTTGGGATGATGTAGTTATTTTTTAGTCCCAATATTACAAAATATGGAGGATCGTCCATATTTTGTAATATTGGGACTAATCCATGTGCGAAAGTCTTATCATTAATACAGGCTAAGGCGTATAACCTAAAAGCTTGGCTCTTGTTAAGGACTCTTCTTTTCGTTTCATATCCCCTATCTTTTGGTATGCTTCAGAGAGCTTAACATGGGTTAAGTAATAGTAATTGTCGATCTCGGCCGCCGTCTTAAGAGAGCCGATCGAAGCGTCCGCATCACCTAGATTATTGTAACATTCTGCCTCGACCAAGTATGCATCTCGATATGCAGGTAAAGCGATTTTTGATTTTTGGATTAAATTTAGCGCGGTTTTAGGATAATTGTTCTCTAAAAACCAATTAGCATTTAGAAGGTAGTCGTAGGCAGTTTCGCTCGACTTTCCTTCAATATCATTTAAGAGCTCTGCATATTTCTTAAATAAAGCGTTTAACGGATAGATCTCGAGGGCTATATTTGATTCTTCTAGGCCAAGTTCGCTTTCCCCATTAGACAGAATGCTTTGAAGATAATACTCTCTTCTCTTTTCGGTGTCTTCTTTAGCAATTAAGGACTTGAACACATTTCGAGCTTCGTCATATTTACTTAACTTTATATAGGTAATTCCAAGAAATTCTTTTGATTCTGGTGTTACGGCAGATCTTTCTAAGTAAGTAAGGGCTTTAGTATAATCCTTTTGTCGAAAATAATATCGACCCTCAATTTGATTCGTTTTTTCATTTCTGCCAAGAAATTCTGCCTTATTAAGCTCAATCTCGGCTTTCTCAAATTCGCCGGCGTCTATTAGTGTAGTCGCCTTGCTAAGATATGCACCCTGAGCCTTTTTTAAAGGCGACAAAGATTGCTGTTTAGCAAAAACAATAAGAATTAAAAAAATTATCAGACCAAGAGGGATAGCTGAAACAATTATTATACGCTTTATCATGCGTCTATTCTACCAGTAATGATACACAATTAAAATTGTTTAGAACGTCGGACGCTGTTTCACGTGAAACAAATCAATACTTAGTCTAAGAAACGCTCTAAGTCCCTTGAATAAGGCTAGATAGTGTAAAAAAAACGAAGTATGCATCTTAAGATACTTAGTGCGAAAAATACACTAACTAAGGTTAATTTTCTTTATTCTCGCAAGATTTGCGATGAGTTCGATATGACTAGGAGATATATTTTCCAATTCTTTTTTCTGAATTGTGTGGGAATCATCTTTAGTTAGGCCCAAGTTTCTAATTTTGGCAACTAGGCCTTGGATTATTTCGAACTCATCGCTAGCCGCCTTATCTCTTTTGTATTCTTTCTGTGGCCATTCCTCGATAATAAGCATCTTATCTGATAACTCTAGGCCTTGCCAGATTGCTTCCGTTACAAATGGCATAAAGGGATGGCTTAACTTGAGGGTTTCGCTAAGAACATATCTTAGTACGCCTTGAGTGTTGCCAGTAGTTTGGTGATCGTTAAGGTAGTATTTGGAGCTCTCGACATACCAGTCGGCAAATTTATACCAAACAAAATCGTATAAAGCTTCGGCTGCCAAGTGCAGCTCATATTTCTCGATGTGCTTTGTCATTGTCTCTTTTAATGTTTCCAGTTCTGAGAGGATCCACTGATCCGCAATCGTAAATGTTTCACGTGAAACTTCTTTAGCTTGGGGAGCATTCATTTGAATAAATCTAGCGATGTTCCAAAGCTTAGTGACAAAATTTCGGTTTCCCTTAATCTTGTTTTCATCAAAATTCAGGTCGTTTCCGGGCGCATTCCCGATAACCAGGCTAAATCTTAAGGCATCGGTGCCATAACCCGCAATAATATCCATGGGGTTAATAACATTCCCTTTGGATTTGCTCATTTTTTGACCCTTAGAATCGCGAATCAGTCCGTGGATATATACGGTTTTAAATGGCACATTATCCGTGATATAAATCCCCATCATGATCATTCGAGCCACCCAAAAGATTAAGATGTCCCAGGCAGTTTCCATGACGTCTGTCGGATAGAACTTTTTGTAATCTTTTCCATTTGGCCAATCTAGGGCAGCGTAAGGCCATTGGGCAGAGGAAAACCAGGTATCAAAAGTGTCTTGGTCCCGGGTTAGCTTAGGGGATTTGCATTTCGGACACTCTTTTGGCTCATCGCCTTCGGAGACAATTATCTCACCGCACTCGCAGAACCATGCCGGAATCCTAATTCCCCAAACAATCTGGCGGGAAATATTCCAATCTTTTAAATTCTCCATCCAATTAAAGTAGATTTTCTCGAAACGTTTGGAAACAAACTTAATTTCCCCATCCTCTACCGCTTTGATAGCTCTTTTAGCTAAGTCTTTGGTTTTAATAAACCATTGTTCGGAGAGTAGAGGTTCGATATCTCGCCCGCATTTATAGCAAACTGCAGCGTTATGAGTTATTTCTTCGACTTTTTCGACTAGGCCTAGGCTTTCCAGGGTTTCAACAACTTTGGCCCTCGCCTTTTTTACGTGTAGGCCTTCGTAGTCTTTACCAGCTTCTGCAGTCATTTTTGCATTTTTATCGATTACCTGGATAGCCGGAAGGTTATGCCTTTCACCTATCTCGAAATCGAGCGGATCGTGAGCCGGCGTTACTTTAACGGCGCCGGTACCAAACTCCATCTCCACTGCCCCATCAGCAATAATCGGAATCTCCCTATTTATTATTGGTAAGATAACGATCTCTCCAATAAGACTCTGATATCGTTTATCTTCCGGATTAACGGCGATGGCGGTGTCGCCAAGCATTGTCTCCGGCCTGGTAGTTGCGACGGTAATATAGCTGTTGGAGCCCTTAATCTGGTACTTGATGTATGTTAAATTAGTTTTTCGCTCTTTGTGGGCAACCTCTAGCTCGGAAAAGCCGGTTTGATGGTATGGGTCCCAATTTATAATTCGGTTACCGCGATAAATCAGCCCTTCATCGTACATCTTTTTAAAGACCTTGTAGACCGTCTCAATGATGTCTTTATCCAGCGTAAATTTCTCCCGATCCCAGTCGCAGGACGAACCAAGAGCGCGAAGTTGGTTTTTTATATTGGATTTATTAGACTCCGTAAAGTCCCAAATCATTTGGTATAGAGTGTCTCGCTCGTAATCGAAACGAGTTTTGCCTTCTTTTTCGAGCACTTTTTCGTAGACGACTTGAGTTTCAAAACCAGCATGGTCTGTACCCGGTAGCCAGAGGGTTTCTTTGCCAATCATCCGGTTGTACCTAATTAAAATATCCTCAATTGTAACCATTAGAGCATGGCCAAGGTGAGCATTGCCGTTTGCGTTAAGCGGCGGCATGATAATCGAGAATTCGCCCTTGTCTTTACCCTTATTTGTTTCGGGCTTAAAGTAGCCACTCTTTTCCCACTTTTCGTAAATTTTTTGTTCTTCTGCTCGGTCAAAACGCTTTTCTAACTCGGCCATATAATCCTCCTATGGAATATTTTAGTTATGGAATAAATATCTAATTTTGAGTTGTAATTTTGATTTTGCATTACTCATCCATCCATTTTAAATAAATAAAATCCTCAAACGTTTGTTTAAGGACCCTAGTAACGGTTAATGCCCCGTTTTGGGCGGTACCACCTTAATTCAGGACTTCGTCATTGCGAGGAGCTGCCGATGAAGCAATCTAGATCGCCACGCCTTAGGCTCGCAATAACTATTTAAGTCACTGCTCTTAATTTTAAGCTATGACGGGCTTTCCCGACCGGTTCTACTAAGTCAAATTGTCATTCTGAACTTGTTTCAGAATCTCCCTCGTATATTGATGAGATTCCGGATCAAAGTCCGGATTGACAGCTTCCACTGTTCTTCCGGCAGCTTTTTGGGTGACATGAATCCCAAATAAAAGCGCTTTTGTATTGAATTTTCTTGCTATATTATAAGGTTTTAGGGTGAATTTGTCAAATTTTGATGATATGAAAAAGGGCAAGGTAAGGGTTGGGAAGACAGTTTAGTAAGTTGGTAAAGGAAAAGCAAAGGACCTTACCGTACCCCTAAACCATACCGGCAACCTATCCCCCGACTTCTCCTAGATAATCAATCTATAAGCGCCTGATGGGAAGGCGGAAATGCTGGAGAGATCAATGCTCTTGGGGTGATAAAAAGCAGCCGATCCGATCATGGCGGCATTATCCGTGGAATACTGTGGTTCAGGCCAAATTATTTCGCCCCTAAACCCAAGATTTATCATCCGCCTCTTTAATTCTTCTTTAAGTCTAATATTAGCCGAGACTCCCCCAGCTAGCATCACTGTTTTTATTTCCGGATTTGCCTCTAGGTACCATTCTATCTTAGCGATCAAACTATCTACTGCCGCTTCTTCGAAGCTGGCGGCTAAATCCCTCACACCTTGGTTATCCAAGCTTTGTTCTTTAGTCACTCTTAGTACTGCCGTTTTAAGGCCTGAAAAACTAAAATTATAATTTCCCTGCTTCTTGTCTATGGCGCTCGTCATGGCTCGCGGCAAAGCAAATTTAGTTGAGTCCCCTTCCGTCGCTACCTTAGAAATCATCGGCCCGCCAGGATAACCAAGTCCCAAAAGTTTGGCTACTTTATCGAAGGCTTCACCAGCGGCATCATCTCTGGTCTGTCCAATACTCGCCATTTCTTCGTGGCTATTTATTCGAATTAAGATGGTGTGGCCGCCGGAAACCACTAGGCAAAGCGTCGGAAATTCCACTTCTTCCCTATCTATCCAGTTAGCATAAATGTGGCCGATCAGATGATTTACGGGAATTAAGGGTTTATTTAAGGACCAAGCTAATATTTTAGCGGTTTCAACACCAATTACGAGAGATCCGATAAGGCCGGGACCTTCGGTTACAGCTAAAGCATCGATTTCCTTAAAGCTTAGCTTCGCTGCATCCAAGCACTCCTTTAGGACCGGAATCATAGCTTCTATGTGGCTTCTTGCTGCTACTTCCGGCACCACTCCGCCAAACTGAGCGTGAATATCAATTTGAGAGGCTACCACGGAAGCCAATACCACTCGACCGTCCTCTACAATGGCAGCGGCAGTTTCATCACAACTTGTTTCAATGCTCAATATCTTCATATTATTTACCTAGCTGCGTTTTCAAGGTCTGGCCTCGAACATGCAGCTTTTTGTATTTTTTATTATTATTTGAGAATTATACAACTTTACGGGAAGCGATTAAAGATTTAAAATTATGGCAATGGATAAACATGAATTAAATGAATACTACGGGGAACCGAATATCTTCCAGTCTAAAACCTGGCTGGAATTTCAGAAATCGCTAGGCAAGAAGGTGTGGCGGCTTCAGACTAAGGAATTTACGTTTTTAGCTGTAAAAAACCACCTGATCTTTGGGAAGTCCTATCTTTATGTGCCACGCGGACCCATTGTTCACTTGCCCTTAGGTCCCGAGGCTTTTAAAGTTCTCTCAAAAGAGCTAAAGGAGATTGCCAAGAAAGAAAATATCGTTTTTGTGCGTATTGAACCACCTTCAACTGTTCCGAAAGTAGCAAAACTTATAAAAAAATCCGGCTTTTCTAAGGCAACCTCAAGATCGCCTTTAAGCCGGCAGATTTCGCCCGAACACACCTTGCTCTTAGATCTGACTTTAAGCGAAGAGAAAATCTTAAGCCGGATGAAGCAAAAAGGCCGGTACAACATTCGGGTGGCTGAGAAGCATGGGGTTGAGGTAAAGGAATCCACCAATCCAAAAGATATCGAGATATTTTTGGGTTTGCTTTCGGAGCTTGAGGGCCGCGGCCAATATTCCGGCCACAACCCAAGGCATTACGAAAAGATGTTTCAAACTTTGGTTAAGGAAGGCGTCGGCAAGTTGTTTATCGCCTACTTTGAAGATCGTCCGATCAATGCTATTATAGTGTCCTACTACGGTAAGGTGGCTACCTACCTTCATGGGGCGTCCTCAAGCCAGAACAGGGAAGTGATGGCGCCTTATCTGACGCAATGGGCGGCAATAAAAGACGCTAAAAAAAGAGACATTCATATTTATGATTTCTGGGGCATTGCGCCGGAGGGGGCAACAAATCATGAGTGGAAAGGCATCACGGATTTTAAACTAAGGTTTGGCGGCGAGCCAATTTCCACAATCGGCGCTTTTGATAAGCCTTTCCAGCGTATCTGGTATGGATTCTTTAAATTAGCAAACTGGTTTAAAAAATTAGGCAGATAATAATGACCCTCACCCTGCTCTCTCCCAAAGGGAGGGGGAAAAAGGGAGAGGATCGTAGGGAAAATTGTTAGATGATCGACACAATTTTAAATATCATAAAGAAGTTTATTCCAGAGCGATTCTTCAAATTTTTGCAGCCCCATTATCACTTTCTTCTCGCTGTTCTTGGAAACCTAATTTATAGGTTTCCGGGTAGAAAGCTAAAAGTGATTGGGGTTACCGGTACAAATGGCAAAACAACTACCGCAATCCTTACGGCAAATATGTTAAAAGAAGCGGGTTTTAAGGTTGGATTGGTTACTTCTAATCTAATTGAGGTAGCAGGTGAAAGCATAATTAAGGATTCAGCTTTAGGATCAACGACTTTAGGTAGATTCAAACTTCAAAAGCTACTTCGTAAAATGGTGTCTAAGGGGGCTGAGTGGGTGGTTTTAGAAGTCACGTCTCAAGGCTTAGAGCAGCATCGTGTTCTTGGTATCCCGTTCGATGTCGCTATTTTTACCAATCTGACGCACGAGCACATGGAGCTTCACGGTACTATGGAGGCTTATCGCGACGCCAAAGCCAAGCTTTTTAAAGGTCTCGGGAAGTCGTATTTTAAGGGGGTCCAAAAAACGATCATTGTGAATGCCGATGATAAGTACGGCAAATTCTATATGGATTTTAAGGCGGCTCGGAGATATTCTGTCAGTCTAGGCGCCGAAGGGCTAAAGGGGAGTATCGTCATAAAGGCAATCGATCTTAATCCCACTGTTTTTGGAACCGATTTTAGCGTTGAGGTCGGGGGCGAGAAGCAAAGTTTTCATTTGGGTCTGCCGGGAAGCTTTAATGTTTCTAATGCTTTGATGGCGATTGCGGTAGGTGACGCTCTAAACATTTCCGCCAAAGCCATTAAAAGCGCTCTTATGAAAGCCGAGGGGATTGACGGCCGCATGCAAAGGATAGATATGGGGCAAGGCTTTAACGTTTACGTCGACTATGCGTTTACTCCAAACGCTTTTAGGATGGTTTTGGGATCGGTAAGAGAAATAACCAAGGGCAAAATTATTACAGTTTTTGGCGCTCCCGGCAACCGCGACGTGCAAAAAAGGCCGCTTATGGGTAATATCGTAACAAAATTGTCTGACGTTGTGATAATTACGGACGACGAGCCGGCAACCGACGATCCGGAAAAAATCATCGATGACATTAAAAAAGGTATTAATCTACAAAATTTTGAGGTTATTAGAGACAGGAAGGAAGCGATAAATAAGGCGATTCAAAATGCTAAAGCAGGCGATAGCGTCATTATTGCCGGCCTAGGGCCATCAACCGTTAGATATACTGGTAAAAAGGCCGAGGCTTGGGATGATAGAGAAGTGGTGAGAGAGATTTTAAGAAAAAACTCTAAAAATTCCAAAGCTCAAATTTCAAATGCCAACTTTCGTCCTGAGCTCAAGTCGAAGGAATCAATGTCAAATGACTAAATGTCAAAGAATCGTTAGTGTAAAATCGACACTAAGTTAAGTCGGCTATCATTTTGAAGATAACAAATAATTTGTAAATCATAAGTTCCTCGAATCTAACTAAGTTCTCGAATTACGACAACATTTAGCTTCAAGCTGTGCAACAATCTTAGTCAGAGGTTATTCGTTACTATAGAATTTATGGTAACACGACTTATGCACCTATCGCCCCAAATGTTTAATATTTATTCTTCGACCTTGTGGAGAAGCTTCCTTAAGTTACTAGCAAAAAGTTCTCCATCCTCTTTAAAGGAGTCGAAAAATATTAAAGTGCGAAATGCGTGGTCTTTATTTTTCCTCGTAAAGATAGCTGCTCGCAACCCCCTCATTCCGAATTCAATTTCTAGTCACTCTCTGCGTCCATTCCCGTCATCGACTCTCTTTCGACCATGAGCTCAAGACCGAATGGCGAAGTCGCTCACTTCGGCGGCGACCTCAGTGGAGCCAGACTCGGGGAGGAGGGA
Organism: candidate division CPR2 bacterium GW2011_GWC2_39_35; assembly: GCA_000995065.1. Lineage (GTDB taxonomy): Bacteria > Patescibacteriota > CPR2 > CPR2 > CPR2 > UBA9978. The sequence goes on from LBWX01000002.1 coordinate 135,358, forward strand.
ATCCAGATACTCCGATTTCTCAACAGCCCTCCTTAGATTCCCGCCTTCCATCTTCGCTACCTACTACGCTAAAGCTTCGAAGGTCAGGAAAGCTACGCCGGACAGGTCGCGGGAATGACGAAAGATAGGGCGGGTGGTTCAGCACAAAAGTAACAGTTCTAAATCCCTTGTAAGGACACCTCGGGGGAGTCAAAGCCCACCCCCGAGGAGTCCTTTTTTAAACTCACGATAATCTGAGTTGTGAACAAATATGCGCAAAACTATTGACAAAAAGGGGAAAGAGTGATATAGTATATGCATTGAAAACCGAATGACGAAATGGCTATAGAAAAGGGATGTGATTCTAATGGAAACAATGATTGGAGTTCTTGCGGCAGCGGTGCTTTTAGCACTGCTTGTTACCCGCAACACGGGTAACAAATTGACAGGGTTGAATATGTATGTGGGAGGTGAGGAAGTTGATCGCTAAATCAGCGATCTTTGGCGCCATATTGGGCGCCAGTATGATGGTCATCGCGGCCATCATGAACCTTTCGGTCGATTTGGCGCTGTATTTAGTGCCATTTGCGGCAGCGGGGGGGTTCTTTATAGGAATCTTTTACGGAATTCTTTTCCGTGTCCGGTAAAGAGCACATGTGGCTCGTACAATGACAATAGTCAAAGTACGAGTCGCTTTTCTTTTTTAAGGGACATTTTAGGTTCTTTTTTTGTTTCATTTCGTCATTCTAAACTCTTCGACCTGAGCTCAGAGCCGAAGGTTGTTTCAGAATCCCTCCAGTTACATGGCAGGAGCCTGAATCAAGTTCAGGATGACGTGTTTCTCTTTCGCTTTTGAATTTTGAATTGCACTTTTCCACCCTTCGGGTGATCAGCCGCAGGCTGAGCCTTTTGCATTTTGACTTTTGAATTTGTTTATGCCTATGCTATTCTATATCCATAACCTGTAATATTAAGGAGCATATGTTGGAAGAGACTTTAAAAAAGATCATTAAAGCCTATGACATACGGGGAGAAATTCCGGAGGAACTAAACCCCGACGTCGCTTTTGAGCTAGGTAAACGGTTTGCTTATCATTTTAAGCCTGAGTTAGTAGTCATTGGCAATGACATGCGGGAAACCTCCGAGGAGATAAAGCAAGGCTTTATAAACGGACTTGTTGACTACGGCATTGATGTCATTGATATAGGCCTTGTTTCTACACCGATGCTTAACTGGGGAGCTTGGCATCTTAAGGCTTCTCACGGCGTTATGGTGACGGCTTCTCACAGCCCGCTAAACTATAACGGCATTAAACTCGTGGATGTTGAAAACGGTCAGATATACAAAGAAAACGGTTTGACAAACTTGCTTAAGAAGGGCGGGGAGCCATCAGGGGCGGTCGGAAGCGTTACCGAGAGGAATACTGCGGACGATTATCTAAGTTACCTCGGCAAACACATTGAGGATCTTCATGGCAAGTTTGTATTTGATACCATGCACGGCGCAAACGGACTGGTTCTAAAGGAAGCTTTTGACAAATCCGATGTAGAAGCTGAATATATTTCCTTCGAAGTTGATGGCCAAGTGCCGGATTATCAGAGCCCAAATCCGCTTATTGAAGCTAATCAGGAGAAAATTAAGAAGGCAATCAGGGAGAAAGGTTTTGAAGCCGGACTCATGTACGATGGGGATGCAGACCGTCTCATTGTCTTTGACGATAAGGCGCGTTACGTGTCGGCTAATTTTGTGGCCTATCTTATTATCGAATACCTTTTAGAGGCAAATCCTGGCCGAGCCATAGTGTTTGACCTCCGTTCGAGCAACATGATCCGCGACCTCGCCGCTCATAAAAAAGCTAAATACTTTGATACCATCGCCGGAAATCCTTATGTTAAAGAAAAGATGAGGGAAGAAAAAGCCATTTTCGGCGGAGAAACCAGCGGCCACTACTTTTACGAAGAAACGAACTATGCCGAAGATGCGATCGTAACTTCAGTTTATTTCATTAAAGCCCTAAAAGCTAAAGGCAAGAAGCTATCAGAAATAATTGATGATCTAAACAAAAAGTATTTCATGATTCCGGAAACGAACTTTAGAATCGCCGATTACAAACCGGTATTTAAGGAGTTAGAGGAAATTTATAAGAGCTCCGATATCCATTTCTTAGACGGAATTACGATCGAAGCCGAGGGGTTTAGGGCGAATCTAAGAACATCTAATACCGAACCTCTTATTAGGCTAAATTTAGAAGCCAGAGGTCAGGAAGAACTCACCAATAGGCTTAAGGAGATCAAGGGAGTTATTAAGGCAAATGGCGGGGTAAGGGCAGACCACTAGATAATGTCAAAGGACAAAGCTCAAATGACAAATCAAATCCAAAACCCTAATGTCAAAAATTTATAATTTAAGCATTTGACATTCATTTGAAGTTTGGATTTTGACATTTGGATTTAATAATTCTATTGATACATAATAGTTTGGGTAAAGTCACGTATTAAGTAAAACGGACTTGACAAGCATCTGTTCCCTTTTGTATTATTAATTAGCACTCGGGGGTTAAGAGTGCTAATACCAATATAATTAAGAAGGAGGAAATATGGCGATCCAACCACTAGGAGACAGAGTTGTCTTAAAGAGAGTTGCAGCAGAGGAAAAAACCAAATCCGGTATCGTATTGCCGGACAGTGCCAAGGAAAAACCGGAGCAAGGCGAAGTAGTTGCGGTAGGCAAGGAAGTAAAAGAAATAAAAAGGGGCGATAAGGTTCTATTCTCTAAATATGCTCCTACCGAAGTTAAGGTCGAAAATAACGAGTTTTTAATCGTTAAAGAAGAAGACGTACTAGCGATTATAAAATAGGCGAATGGGCTAACGGGTCAATGGGTCGATGGGTATTAAATCCTATTAGCCTAGCGGCCAATTAACCCATAAGCCTAAATTGACGAAAGGAGATATTGTATGGCTAAGAAAATATTTTACGGCGATGATGCCAGAAAAAGATTGGCAGCAGGCGCCGAAGAGCTAACCAAGGCAGTTGCCACTACTCTTGGACCAAAGGGTAGAAACGTGACTATTTCTAAGAAGTGGGGCGCCCCAACGGTTACTCATGACGGCGTAACTGTAGCTAAAGAGGTGGAACTCACCGAAGATCCAAAGTTGCCCGAGACTTTAGGCATCAATATGGGCGCTCAGATGGTTAAGGAAGCATCTTCCAAGACTAACGATGTTGTGGGAGATGGTACGACTACCGCGACCGTGCTTGCTTATTCCATGATTAAGGAAGGTTTTAGAAACGTAACGGCCGGCAACAACCCGATGGCTATGAAGCGGGGTATGGAAAAAGCCCGGGATTTTGTGGTCGAGGAACTAAAAAAGAGAAAAGTTGACATCAAGGATAAACAAAAAGTGGCCGAGGTAGCAACAATCTCCGCGGGTGACGCCGCCATCGGCCAGCTTATCTCCGATGCTGTCGACGCGGTTGGAAAAGACGGTGTTATTACCGTTGAGAAAGCCCAAACCATGGGTATCTCCAAAGAAGTGGTTGAGGGCATGCAGTTTGATAGGGGATATATTTCTCCGTACATGATTACCGATACTGCCCGGATGGAAGCTTCCTTTGAAAACGCTACGATCTTAATTACGGACAAAAAGATTACGGCTATCGCGGACATCCTGCCGCTTCTAGAAAAGCTGGCAGCGAGCGGCCGCAAGGATCTGGTTATTATTGCCGAGGACATCGAGGGCGAGGCTCTAGCTACCTTAATTGTAAACAAGCTCAGAGGCACCTTTAATACGTTGGCAGTAAAGGCTCCGGGTTACGGCGACAGAAGAAAAGAAATGCTTCAGGATATAGCGACCCTTACCGGCGGTCGGGTAATTACCGAAGAAATAGGGCTAAGCCTGGAAGCCGCTGAAATTGATGATTTGGGAGAAGCAAGAAGAGTAACGGCTGACAAGGATAACACCACTATTATCGAAGGCAAAGGGGATGCAAAAGACATTAAAGAAAGAATCGAGCAGATTCGAGCGCAGCTCAAAAAAACCGATTCTGAATTTGACCGCGAGAAACTCCAAGAAAGATTGGCCAAGCTTGCCGGCGGCGTAGCCGTAATTAAAGTTGGCGGCGCTACCGAAGTGGAAGTGGAAGAAAAGAAATTTAGAGTAGATGACGCTGTTGCGGCTACCAAGGCTGCTTTAGAAGAAGGTATCGTGTCCGGCGGCGGCGTGGTGCTCGTAAACATTGCTCAGGCGATGGAAAAAACCAAGGATCTAAAAGATGCCAAGGCGGGCGATGAGGAAGTAATCGGCTGGATGATTGTAAAACAAGCGCTTCAACAACCGTTTAAGCAGTTGATGGCAAATGCCAATCTAAATCCGGAAGAAAAAATTGCTCAGATTAACGCCGCCGGAAAAGACGGTATGGGCATCGACGTCAATGATTCCGATAAGCCGGCCGACATGACCCAAAAGGGCATTATTGATCCTGTTAAAGTTACGAGACTAGCCGTAGAAAACGCGGTTTCTGTAGCTGCAACCATGATCACGACCGAAGCCATAATCGTGGAACTTCCTGAAAAAGAAGCTCCCATGATGCCGGGCGGCGGCGGTATGGGCATGGATATGGGATACTAGGGATAGGAAATAGTAACTAGGAACTAGTAAATAGGGAATAGGGAATAAAAGGCCTCGGAAACGGGGCCTTTTTGGTATTAATGAGGGTCGTTCCCTCTTGTCCTTCGTAGTTTTAACGAAGAATGGATCAGGGTGCGACCCTCAAAACGACTTACGCACTTCATTATTGTTCGACTCCGCGGAGTGGGTGGAGAACAAAACTAATCTATCTATAAAATACTTTAAGGTACTTCTTCATGAGGTCGAAGAATAAAATTGATTATTTGAGTTCAGGTGCGTAACTCGTGATGATGGGGAAAGAGGCCGACAAGTAGCAAACATTTTATTATCCGTTCAATCAAAGAGAAGTGACAAGAGATCAGCCTTGCCGCCGAGATAAGTAATGTCCACTGATAATAGTTGGTGTAAAAACGACACTAACTCCTTAAAACTATTGCATACCAAATGTTCAAAATAGTTATTCTTAGCCAAAAAATAAAGACCTTAATTAAGGCAAAAACGCTTGAAAAATCACAAATTAAATGCTAAAATCCTTGGCAGTAATACCGGAATTGATCGCTGTTTTTTAGTCAAATAGAGGAAGGAGGGATAATCGGATGAATCGCGAATTATTGCAAAGTGTTCTTAAGGAAGGAAAACTTAATAACCTACAACTTATACAGTTTGTTAATGAGGCGGTTGCGTTAGTTTCAAATGTATTCATCAGGATATTTGGATCCATAGCTTTTGTTGAGGTGGAAATGGCAGAGATAGTAGCAGCGGCACAGGATTTTAGTTCTGGTCACGTTGACCTTTTCTTCGTGGACGAGATGAAGTCCTTTTGTCGTGAATCGAATCGACTCTACAATTATGCGACCGAATACATGACGTGGTTGAAACTCAATCCAATAACCCATAATTCTGAGCTCATATGTATGGCCGAACAGCAGGATGAAGCCATGCGAGTTTTGAGGAGCTTTGCCGTGATGTTTAGCACCCCGAATGAGGATAAGAAAGCGCGGGCACTTAATCAGGCGGCCAACTCTTGCAAACGCATCTTAAAAATTGACGAGGCTAGACAGCAAGCATGATCTTGAAGAGCGAATCAGGAGGATCGAGATCGTTCGGGATCAGTGGGAGAAAAGAAAATAGATGATATGCAATTTGCATAGATTTGGAAGGAGATGGAGAAGGTGAAGCTTGAAAGTCCAATCATGCCGATCGTGAAGCTGGCTCAAGGAGGTTTGAGAGGAGGCTTTAGCGGCTTACAGGAAGCAAAAGAAGCCATCATATTACTGGCTGTCGAATCACAAAACATTTATGATCGAAATAGGCAATGGGATGAGAAACTGCCCTTTGGAGAGGCCGTGCAGTATTTTAATAACATGCTTCCCGGTCAAGTATCATCAACGGTCAAGGCCAATGAAAAGTTAGGGCCAGTATTGAAAATGTTTCTGGAGAAGTATTCTGAACTCGAGAAAGATAGGCGTCAGTACCAGCACGATCTGGAAAACTTCAAGAACAAGGAAAACTATCTGCGCGCCAAGATTGCTGTTTCGATACTTCGGCTTTTCGAGAAGGTTCTTCTTTCGTACAGTGCTACTTCTTCTTCTGAAGAACGTAATCATGCGCTGCAAGATGCTGCTAATATCTTCATGGTAAAGCTAGACGAAGAGCATGATGTTGACAAAAGATTCAGGCAAGGCGAAGTTACTTAGACAGGTTTGTTGCTACGGGGTTGTGAGTAGAGTTTATGGTAAACTCACAACCCTCGTGGATAATGAACCTGTTTTTTAATTCTCCCAAAAACTTTGAACCGCCTTCATTTCCCGAATCTAGCCTCTAAAACTGCCGTTAGGCTTTAGAACCTCCATAAAAAACTATCTATGACTGTCACTCAAGAGCAACTGGTAGGAGCGTGGCCATTCGGTCTTGAGCTCATGGTCGAAGACAATCTTGTTTCGAGTTTGAGGGGATTGCTTCGTTTCTCGCAATGACGGCTCGAAAAACGTTTTTCAGCGGTCTCTCTCCAGAAAACTATTGACAGGTTTTATTTAAGTTGCTATAATATCAAGCGTTAACAATTTAAATTGTATTTAAGCGAAAGCGTTATTACCCGTGACTGAATATGTGGTCACCTTTGAGGTCATGGGGAGCTAGTGGTGAAACCGGTCGTTATTTTTATTTTTTTGAGTAAACTATGAAAATACATGGATCGTTTTGTATTACCGGATCAGCTTTCGCTGGTCTTTTTTGTTGCTCATGGCATTAAGAAATTAATCAACAAAAAGGCTGTTTAATATGACGCATCCTTACTGCTTACCGCCAGTTGCGAAACCGGTGTATTTTATACAAAGTAATTCGGTTTTGCCATTGGGCAAGAGCATGGGCTGATAAGCCTTTTTGTACCTTAAGGAATTTCAAGCAAAAGAAGATGCCGCATGTCTTAAAATAGTCTTCTAGTGAAATATTTCTTATCCGGAATAATTTCATTTTTTTAGGCGAGGGAAACAAGATGTCGAGAATTCTGTATATGGGAGGTGAATTACATGTTTATTGGATTGGGCAGTAAAAGCAAAAGTAGAGAAATAATGCTGGTTGCCGAGGAAATAGCGGCGTTAGCAAGACTGGTTTCGGCGTTCGTAGGAGTTTTGGCACCGTATTCAAACAGCGATACTCTTAAGCGATTCGAGGCAGCACTCGCTAAACATTCCGATCATTTAAGCCTCGAAAAAGAGCTTCGTGTAAAAGTTGGATATGCGGCGCTATCTTACCATCTCAAGGCGGTAAGCAAGAGAACCGGTTATCGGGACAAGCCAAAAATTGACCTCGCGATCGAAGCCATACTATCGGTTTATCGCCTTATCTTACAGGAGAAGAAAAGCGATTTTCAAAAAGCAATAATGCATCTTCAAGGCGATATAGAGCGCTTGAGAGTCAAAGACTAAAGAGACATGGGAAAGCATCTCGCTTGGAATTCCGGAAAAAGAAGTAAGTGTCGCAACGCGCAACTTGGCAAGTAAGGAGCTGAACGAATTAGTTCAAACTATTCATTCGGCTCCTTACATCACTTCTATTGGTGGAAAGATTCTATTTGCACTCTGCAAACGGCATCCTTCTACCGCTAGAAAGTAAAGTTTTTTTGGCCGGTAAGCTTGTTAACAACAAAATAAAATTAGAAAGAGGTAAAAAAGAATGAAGAGTGCCACAGAATTGCTACGTGAAGCAGCGGAGCTTAAAGGAATGAATACGGAGAGGAGAATTGAGTTTTGTGCGGAAATATTGGACTTCGCCAAGGAGTTGTACGACGCAAACGGCGACTTTGCGAAAGACTTTAACCACGCCGATGCGCCGTCAAGGGCAGTAGAAGCGTTTAGGGATAATTCAGAACTCGAAGTTCCCAATCGCAGCATCCTTGCTCTTTTAACGCATCACTTGTTCGGGTTAGGAGTTGAGATTAACGGTTCGAAGGAAGGCAGGTTGGGAAACCAGAACGCATTAGCCCTTATATCAACAGGGTTAATAGCAAACGTGCTGGTGCTTATCGGCCATCCTGAATCATTAATTAAGGAAAGGGCTATCAAAAGTGTTCAGACGGGTCTGAAAAGAGTAGTCGAAATGAAAACTGCCGAGAAAAATACCAAACGGAGGTAAAACATGTTTCCTGAAGAGTATGCAGACGTTGTAGATCCGCTCATTTCCGACGAAGCAAGGCTAGATCTTGCTTTAGATATCGGCGAAGAGGCGGCTCGAATTCTAGAAGAGACCTATGGCACTCAAATACCTTGCATAGTTATGCAGGCAATAAGAGAGAATGCATATAGGGAAACAGGGGAAGAAATCACTCTCTTTATAGAGATGCAAATCGGGTCACTACTAAGAGACGCAAGATCTGACCAATTGGGGGATCATAAACAAAGATGCTCTCGATATAGTCTACTCATGATTATCTATTATGTTTCGAATCTGACATTAAGATCGGGAGGTTACAATAAGCTTATGATTGCGCAGATACTAGCAAACACGATTAGTACGAATTTTCAGAAAGAAAGCCTCGTGGTTATGTGCTAGGAGGCGGATGCATGTTGATAGAATTATGAGGGTAGATGATAAAAACTTGGAGAGGGGGTTCAGAGTTGATTACAATCATAAATGAAGCGTTCGAGAAAAAACTCGAAGTTATGGTCACATATGTTAGTCGTGACTGGAAAAACTTACCTGCCGGGAGCGATACTAGAGAATTAAGGAATAAATGTAACGAATTTCTAAGCCATTTCGGTCTTAACGCCGATAACTTGGAAGATGTTCTTATCTGGGCGCTAACAAGGGAAAGGGTGTCTGAATTTCCGAAGGATGAAGCCTATCTGGTATTCGCGCGCCAGCTTAAAGATTTCGGCGAAGAATGCGGAATCGATCTTGCTTAATTTAGATTCATAAGTCTTGTTGGTTGTAGCTGCGGGATTATCGTAAGGGCATTATAGGGATGGCAAGGTACGGGAGGATGAGAAGCTTAAATGACCTGATTCATTGATGAATGGAGGTGATATGAATGCGAATACCAAAAAAAGTTTTTCGATTGCGCAGCTCGACCTCATTTCGGCGCGAAACTGTCTGCTATGATCCGAAATTTGGATCAAGTAGTTTCTGGGTGACCGTCTTGCCAAAAAGAAAAAGGCGCAGCTAGTAAAGAAAAGGATCAAAAAATAAACTATACAGTTGGCGAGGAGGTGAAAAAGGTGGATAAAGAATCAGTTCGGGTTACAAAAGATCTGCCGTGGTCAAAAGATCCAATCGGATCTTTAAAGGTGATCTCGGATAGGATGGTTCAGATCATAGAGCAAGTTGGATATGAAATGCCGAAAGAAATAATGGATTCGGTCTTTGTAAACAAGCATCATGTGAGTACGCCGATTGGTTATCCAATCGCAACAGATGCCATAGCAAAGTTACTTATGCTTTTGGGAGATCTAAAGACTCTTCAAGCATCGTCAGCCATTATGGCAACCGAAGCCCTTATTCATATCGTTGAATACTTGCAGGCGGAGAATGATGAATCGCTAAAAGATCTTATACATCTTGGCATCGAAGCTATGCAAGCGGCCTAACAAGGCCAAGATTCTGGGTGTTTAGCGGACATAAATTTATGGTTCACTACATAAGTCCGCTAGACCCCCAGTTTTTTATTTTCCATAATTATGTTTTTGATTACGCGATATTTGTATTGCCTAACCATTGCCATAAACAAAGTTTTGTGGTAAATTAAGTGAGGAGAAGAGGTGAGGCTAGTCTAGCCGAAACCTCTATTATTTTGAAAGGAGAAAAGTATGAGCCTGCAAAAAAAGACAAAACTTATCGCCACTATCGGTCCGGCTACAGATGATCTGGAAATGGTGACGGAGATGATTAGAGAAGGAGTAAACGTCTTTCGGCTTAATTTTTCTCATGGTACTTACGAGAGTCATGCCAGGCTCGCTGGTCTAATTCGCGAGGCGGCCGAAAAACTTGATGTCAACGTGGCCATTTTGCAGGATCTCCAAGGCCCAAAGATCAGGGTCGGGTTAATTCCGGATGACAATATGAATCTGAAAAAAGGCTCAAAGGTTACTTTAACTGCTGTCGAGCCAGAAAATGGGGAAATTCCGCTTCAGTATAAAGACTTGGTAAAAGACGCGAATCCAGGCGATTTAATCCTTTTGGATGACGCTAATCTCGAACTCAAGGTTTTATCCAAAACAGACGACAAGATCTTGGCGAGAGTAATTGTCGGCGGAATCCTAAAGTCAAACAAAGGCATTAATCTGCCTACTTCAACTATCTCCGCTCAATCTATTACCCAGAAAGATAGAAAAGATCTTGAATTTGGACTTAAGCTTAATGTTGATTTTGTGGCTTTATCTTTCGTAAAATCGGCCGAAGACATCGAAGAATTAAGAGCGCTTATCAAAAAACATGGTGGCACGGCTAAAATTGTGGCAAAGTTAGAACGTCATGAAGCCGTAAAGAACATGGAAGAAATTGTAGCGGCTACTGATGTTGTTATGGTAGCAAGGGGCGATCTTGGAGTGGAGCTTAAGACCGAAAAAGTACCGGTAATCCAGAAAAAGATGATCAAGGAATGCTTAAGACAAAACAAACCGGTAATTGTAGCGACCCAGATGCTAGAATCTATGATCAAAAATCCGCGTCCCACGAGGGCAGAGGCGACGGATGTCGCTAATGCCATTTTGGATGGGGCGGATGCCGTGATGCTTTCGGCCGAAACTGCTACCGGCGAATATCCGCTTGAGGCCATAAGGACTATTACGGAAATTGCAAAAGACGTTGAAGATTGGGTAACAAGAAATGAGATCGTAATCGGTAGATCGACTTTGAGGGAACCGGAGCAAGTAATCGATGCTATTGCGAATACTGTCGTTCGACTTGCAAAAAATACCGGGGCAAAGCTTATTATGACGGCTACTTCTACCGGAAAAACGTCTACTGTTATCTCTAACCGTAGACCGTTTGTGCCGGTTCTCGCCACAACTCATAACGACAAGGCCAAAAGATATATGGCTATTTTATGGGGAGTTGATGCCTATAAAGTAGATTTTGACACCGTGGCAGAAATGCTTGATAGTGGCATGGAGCTAGCAAAATCCACAAATTACGTGAAAAGCGGTGATCGTATCATCGTGGCTTCCGGTAAATTCCCCGGTGTTCCCGGCGGAACAAATATAGTTGAGGTTAAGACTGTTGAATAAAAACAGTATCTTGTATCTAGTATCTGGTATCTAGTATAAGAAGTTAGTGTGAAGTATTTAAGTTTTACCAAATACTAATTTCTTTATACCCATACTAAATACAAGATACCAGATACTAGATACTTAATATTTGATTTGTTATAATATTCTCGTCAAACAAACTTGAAGGAGAAATAATGAAAGCACTCATCCTGGCGGGCGGTTATGCGACTAGGCTTTGGCCCTTAACAAAAGAAAAGGCAAAGCCGTTGCTTTTAGTTAACGGCAAGCCCCTTGTTACTCACGTTATTGATAAAATTCCGGCGGATATCGAGATCTATGTTGCGACCAACATCACTTTTAAAAAAGATTTTCTAAAATGGAAAAAGACCATAAAAAGGCCTATAAACCTTGTTTTTGAGGAGACATCTAGCGACACCAATAAACTTGGGGCAATCGGCGCTATCGCTAGTTTTGTTAAGGAAAATAACCTAACGGAAGAGCTCTTGGTTATTGGCGGCGATAATTATTTTAAGTTTGATGTCCAAGACTTTTTATCAAACTACAACGGCAAAACTCTAATTGGCGCTTATGACATCGGCGACTTGAAGGAAGCTAAAAAATTCGGCGTGCTATCTGTAAAAGATAATAAAGTTATCGAGTTTCAGGAAAAGCCCAAAAACCCAAAGTCTACTCTGGTTAACACCTTGTGTTGCGTTTTCCCGACAAATATCTACCCGCTACTTTTTGATTTCGTCAAAATCCACACTGACAATCAGGGCAGTTTTATCGAGCATCTGGTTAAAGAAACTGATGTCGAGGCTTATGTTACGGCTGAAGATTGGTTTGATATCGGATCTTTTGATGGCTATATGGAAGCTCATAAAAGAGCGCCCAAAGAGAGGAATCACGATGAGGTTTCCAAATTTTACGGCGTCGATTTTTGGGGCGAAGGGAATGTTATTAAGGGTAATGTATTTTTTGATCAGGGTGCCGCTATAAAAGACTCCACTATCGAGAACTGTATAATATTTTCCGATTGCAAAATTGAGGATAGTGTTATAAAAAATTGTATAATAGACGAAGGCGCCTATATTAATAATGCTAAAATTACGGGCCAAATCATAGAGAAAGGAAGCCACATTACGGACGTTATTATGAATAAAGAAAAGAAAATACACTTAGGAAGGGATCTTGCAAAAGATTCCGGATTGCCAATTAAGATTCAGGGTAGCGACCTCTACCTGGGTAATAAAAAATTAGAATATGCAACGAGGAGCCTAGAGGATGCAAGACCTTATCTGGCCAAGTCAAAAGCTTTGTGCAAAATCGAAGAGCTTTATCGGATGTTTCGAGACGTTTATCTTCAGTCTGACCTAGAAATGCTTCGAAAAAATAATTTAAGATACGACATCACGATTATCGCGCCCGGGCTTATTGGCGATGAATATGTAAAAACTATCGGCCATTATCATCCTCTAAAGGAAGGCGCAGCGGTCAGCTATCCGGAAATTTATGAGGTTATAGAGGGCCATGCCAATTTTATTTTACAAAAAGCCGAGGATGGTAAGGTTGAGGACTTTATAGTGGTTCAAGGCCAGGCCGGGGACAAGGTTATAATCCCACCCGATTACGGTCATGTGACGATTAACGTTGGCAATACGCCGCTTATTATGGCCAATGTTACGGCCGATAACTTTAGTTCGGAGTACGGCGACTTTAAGAAGCTAAGAGGAGCGGCAATGTATAGGACCAAGGAAGGTTGGAAAGCCAATCCAAGGTATGAGATAGAAAACTTTAAGAAGGCAAAACCAAATTTAAGTTTTAAGTATCTTGATGTCGATTTGCCGCTTTATAAATCTCTTATAAATGATCATGCGATGTACGATTATCTCGTAAATCCCGAAAAGTATTCGTTTAAAGACGCTTTAGAAATCACCTCGACTATAAAAATTAGTTGAGAAAAAAGGGATTTTGGGGTAAAATAAGTCTCTAGAAATTACAAATAGCAAATTACAAATAAATCACAAAACACGATTTACGCACTTCGTCATTGCGAGCGACCAGAAGGAGCGTGGCAATCCCTACTTGAAACGAATGAGATTGCTTCGTCGAAGACTTCTCGTAATGACAGAGTAAATGAACTTAAGTGCGTAAGTCATGAAAATTCAAATGACCAAAATATTTCCCCCCTTCTTTTGGGAGAGGGTTAGTGTGAGGGGTTGGTGATTTGGTACGTGTCATTTGTTATTTAAATTTGGAGAGGTGTCCGAGAGGCTTAAGGAGCACGCTTGGAAAGCGTGTGTGCTCGCAAGGGTACCGTGGGTTCGAATCCCACCCTCTCCGCCAGTTGGTAAAATTATGGAAAAAGAAATTCTAAATGCAATAAAGATAACCGGCGAGATCATTGATCTCTGGATGCCGCTAAAAATTAAATTTGCCGGAACTCCGGGAGTGTCAGTCGGCATTTCCTACAAAGGCCAGCTTTTGTATAAGAAAGGTTTTGGGCTTCGTGACGTCGAGAAAGGCTTTAAGGCCGATGCTTCTACCGCTTATCATATAGCATCGATTTCTAAAATGTTTACGGCGGTAGCTATTTTACAGCTTAAGGATAGAAAAAAACTTAGCTTGGACGATAACGTCATTAAGCACTTGCCTTGGTTTAGGGTCAAAAATGAGGTTGGTGATACCGATGAGATTACTATTCGCGAGCTACTCAATCATTCCTCTGGTTTAGCTAGGGATGGCGCCGGGACCACAATGCATTGGTCCGAAAAGGATTTTCCAAATACTGATGAATTGAAATTAAAATTTGGCAATCAATTTATCATTAATAAACATGGAACCATGTTTAAATATTCTAATTTTAACTTTGTTTTGTTGGGACTTGTTGTCGAATCGGTTAGTGGTTTAAGTTACGAAGAGTTTATAAAAGAAAACATCATTGAAGCTCTGGGGCTAAAAAATACTACTACCGATTACAAAGAAGGATTTAACAATTACGCAAAGGGATATTTTTTTGATATCTTGGAGGATAAAATATTGGATTTGGGAAGCGTGAGAACTAGGGCTTACGGTTCTGCTACCGGATTTATCTCTAATACAATTGATCTCAATAGATTCCTTAATGATTTAAACCCGAATAATGAAGGAGTACTCCTATCAAAGGAATCCAAAAAAGAAATGACAGATGGAGGGTGGCCAACCGGAAAAAAAAACGAGTATTACGGTTTTGCAAGCAGACTGTCATTAATTGAGGGCAGGAAAGTAATGGGTCACGGTGGTGTTTTTTATGGCTATAAAAATAGAATTAATCTAGATATTGAAAATGAAATAGGGGTATTTGTTTTAGCAAATGGCGAAAGCTTCCCGGCGGTTGATGTTAACGCAGGGATCTTTAAAATGATGTATTATTTGCTTGATAAGAAGGGAGAATACAAAGAAAATGAGGAAAGAGGGATTAGCGATTCTAATTATTATAACGGTTTGTTTAGTTATGGGCGGGGATACGATATAATAGTAAGGGCAGGTAATTCTTTCTTAGCAATCAATCCAAGTTCTTCCGATCCAACAGGCGGGATAAGCGTTCTAAATCCCGTGAGTGAAAATGAATTTTTAGTGACAACCAAAGATAATTTTGCAAATCCCGGCGAAAAAGTTAAATTCTTTTGGGATAAAGATGGCATAACGGAAATATATTGGCCATCTTCAAAAGGTAAGAGAATAAATATTAATGAAAAGTGAAAAAATAATTTGTCTTGATCATGATGGCAACACTCATGAAGTGCTAGCTTCCAAGTTGGTAATGAGACCGGCAGTTTATGGCATCATTATTCGAGATGAAAGAATTTTACTGTCTAAACAATGGGATGGATATGATCTGCCGGGTGGCGGTGTAGAACTCGGCGAGACCATAAAAGAAGCGTTAATTAGGGAAGTAAAGGAAGAAACCGGCATCGAAGTTAAAGTTAATAGTTTAGTTGATTGCAAAGATTCTTTTTTTAAGACCGCAATTAGCAATAAATATCTGCATTCAATTCATATCTATTATTTGTGTGATGTTTCGGGCGGCGAAATCACTACCGAATACTTTGACGAGGATGAAAAAAGCTATCTGGAAACAGCCGAGTGGATGGATCTAGGAGATATCGGAAAAATTAAATTCTATAGTTCAATCGATTTGATCCAAGTTATAAAAAATGCAGAAAAAATGCAAAGCAACGCGTTCTAATCTTTAGTAACAGCATTTTCAACAATCCTCTAAATTGCTTATTCTAAGGCGAAATGTTAAAATATAGCCAAGTAACAAAAGGCAAAAAATCATGACACATTATCTTATCCTTTCTTTAGCAGTGGTTGGAATAGTTAATACCCTGTATCTTTCATATCACACGATTAAAAGAACGGATGTGGCATGCTTATTTTTCCCTAAAGAATGGTGCCGCAAAGTGCAGCATAGTAAGTATAGTAAAACACTGGGTATTCCAAACTCCTTTGCCGGCCTATTTATGTATATGACGATTCTTTTCTTAACTCTTTTTTATCTAAATGGAGTTGTTCCTTTTTGGTGGGTCCAGATCCCGATAGCTATTGGTTTTCTATTTTCTATGTATTTTACGGCCATTCAGGCATTTGTTTTAAGAGCTTTTTGCACTTGGTGCGTAATTTCGGCAATTGATTTTATCATTTTGGTTATTGCTGCTTTTTTATATTAACGGTTAGCGGTTAAATTAAGGTTTTTTGTGAAAAACATTACCGGCAAGAAAATACTTGTTATTGGAGCTACTGGCGGTTTCGGAAGCGTTATTTCTAAAACGCTCGACGAGTATGGCGCCAGACTTTTCTTGCATGGGAATAAGGAATCGGAAAAGTTAAACAAACTTCAGTCTAGCTTAAAAAATGTCGATGGCACGGTCTTGGCGGATATAACTAAAGAGCAACAAGTTGAAAATATGTATTCTGAAGTTGTAAAAGCTTGGAATGATAAGCTTGATGGTCTTGTCATTAGTTCTGGTAGTACTCCAGTTGCTACCGAAATTAAAGATACCTCACTAGAAGACTGGAATTACGCTATAAATGTTAATTTGACAGGACCTTTTCTCTTGATAAAGCACGCATCACCACTTCTAAAAAAGGCAGGTGGAGGCAAAATTGTGGTGATTTCTTCAATTTTTGGCATAGAAACGCCGTTAAATCGGGGTTCGTATGGGGCTGCAAAGCACGGACTTACGGCTTTGGTACAAACAGTAAGCAAGGAGGAGGGAGCTTCACCAAATATTATTCATATAAACGCTTTATGTCCAGGCAGCGCATATGGTGAGAATGCTGAACGTGCGTTTGAGAGGACCGCTAAAGAAAAAGGAATCTCTGTTGATGAATTTCTGAAAATAAAAACGTCAAAAATACCAGCGGGCAGATTGTTATATCCAGGAGAAGTGGCAGAAGCAACAGCATTTCTTTGTTCGGATTCTTCAAATTATATAAATGGCGAATTAATTAAGTTGACTGGTGGAGCTATCGAATAGAAGGAGATCTTTATGTCTAACAAACCAACCCCTCAAAAAATTGAAGAAATTGTAAAAAGTTTTATAAATGAAGGCAAACTTATGCAGGTAATAACCTGTCAGAACAACCAGCCCTGGGTTGCTAATGTTTGGTACAGTTTTGATGAAAACTTAAACTTTTACTTTATTTCTCGCAACTCCCGCCGGCATAGCCAGGAATTAAGAAAACAGTCAAAAGTAGCCGGAAATATTGCCTTGCCGCCTTTTGAGGGATTAGGGCAAAAGGCTAGGGCAGTGGCTTTTGAAGGAATTGCCGAAGAAGTGGGGATGATGGCCTCAAAAGAAGCTTTTAATATTTACAGAAAAAGGTGGCCTCAAGCTATTCATCATATTACCGACAAAGACATTCTAAAAAATTTAACTAAGGTTAGATTTTACAAAATAACTCCCACGCTTTTTGTGCTTTTCGATGAAGTAAGTTTTCCCGATGACGCAAGACAAGAACTTTCATGGGGTAACAAAGATAAAAAATAAAATCTTATCGGCTTTTTAACTAATGAGTAAGGTAAAGGCGAAAATCATCTTTTATGATTTCTTATTTGATTTAAAACTCTTTACAAATCAAAAACAAAGTATTAGTAATTACATAATGTTAAACGCAAAACCCAGGTTTTTTAAGGATCTATGGAAATAACCGAAGAAATAAAAAACCGAATCGATATTGTTGATTTTATCTCGGGCTACATCACACTAAAGAGAGCCGGCCGAAATTTTAGTGCCTGCTGTCCATTTCATAATGAGAAGTCGCCGTCTTTTATGGTAAGTCCCGAAAAGCAGATCTGGCATTGTTTTGGCTGCAACGAAGGCGGCGACGTCATTGGTTTTTTTATGAAAACGGAAGGTCTAAATTTCCCAGAGGCCATCGAGCAATTAGCCGCCAGAGCCAATATCGTTTTGCCAAAAGAATACAAAAATCCGCAAAAAAAAGAGAAGAAAACAAACCTTTACAAAGTGGAAGACTTAGCCTGTCAGATATATCAAAAGATTTTGTACGAAACGCCTTGGGGCGAAGATTCCATGAAGTATTATCTAAAGAGAGGCCTCACCGATAAGACGATTAAGCGTTTTCGGCTCGGCGTTTCTCCTAAAAATCCCAATTTTGTTTCTAAGATTTTAAAAGAAAAAGGCTATCCGGAGAATATCTTAATTGATGCGGGGATCGCAGTTAAAAAAGGGAACGGCGTTACTGATAGATTTATAAAGAGGCTTATGTTTCCCATTACCGATATTTCCGGTAGAATTATTGGTTTTTCGGCAAGAGTCTTAGATTCTTCCTTGCCAAAGTATATAAATTCTTCGGATTCACCGATTTATAACAAAAGCCAGGCATTGTATGGCTTAGCTGAAGCTAAGAAATCAATTAGGGAGCGAGACTCTGCTCTCTTGGTCGAGGGCCAGATGGATGTTCTTGCTTGTTTTGAAAATGGAATCGAGAATGCGGTGGCTTCATCCGGCACGGCGCTTACCGAAGGCCAACTAAATCTCATCAAAAGATTTAGCTTGAATCTTAAATTTTGTTTTGATATGGATGCTGCCGGCGTTCAGGCTACCGAAAGAGGAATCGAGCTGGCTTTAAAAAATGATTTTAATGTCGAGGTGATTGCGGTGCCTTCCGGCAAGGATCCGGCCGATACCTTAAAAGAAGAACCGGAAAAATTCAGGAAGGCGATTGAAGAAAGCGTGCCTGCGCTGCAATATTTTATTAATGAGGGTCTTAAGAATAACGATATCGAGACTGCAAAAGGCAAGAAGGACTTTTCTGTCTACATTGTAAAAAAAATTAACTTACTTTCCAATGCTGTGGAGCGGAATCATTGGATAAAAGAAATCACGAGGATTTTAGATGTCACCGAAAAAGAGCTTAACATTGTTTTTAGAAAAAATGAGTTTGCGGATAAAAACGCTGAAAGCAAGCCGGCACAGAAGGATTTAAGGAGTGAAATGGAAAATAATCTTTTGGGGCTTTCTATGCTTCATTCAAAATACATCAGTTTTGTGGTTAATAATCTTAAGAAAGACGAAATATCAGAGGAAAATCGCGACTTGTTCTCATCACTCTCGGCCTTTAAAAAGAAAAAATTTAGTTTAAAATTATATTTTAAAGAATTTCCCGAACTCGAGGAGAAAGCAAAATTGTTAAGTTTGCAGGCGGAATATGAGTATGGCGAATTGGATGACGAGGCGGCCGGAGATGAGATCTTGTTTACCTCAAGAAGAATAAAGGAGCTTTCCCTTACGGAATTGCTTGGCGATTTGCTTAAAAAAATTAGGTCAGCGGAAAAAGAAAATAATAAAGATCTTCAAAAAACGTTACTTTTAGAGTATAATAGCTTACTATTAAAGAGAGATCATTAAGGAGGCGCATGACAACAAAGAAGGAAGTCGATAAGACCGAACAGCTGGTAGGTAAAGGCCGGGAACAAGGCTTTATAACACAGGAAGAAATCCTGGCTACTATTCCGGATATCGAAGACAATATCGAGAAATTGGATGAACTTTATGCTCAACTGATGGATGCTGGCATCGAAATTTTAGACAACAAAGAAAAGCTAGTTTGGGGTGGACCCTCTGATTCTGAAGACGAGGATGAGCCGGTAGCGCCGGAGGATTTATCGGAGCTTGCCGAAGATTCCGTCAGAATGTATCTAAGAGAAATTGGTAGAATTCCACTTTTGAATCCTGAAGAAGAAGTGGCCATTGCTAAAAGAGTAGCTGAGGGCGACAAAATAGGCAAAAAGCTACTGATCGAGGCCAATTTAAGATTAGTAGTTTCGATTGCAAAGAAATATATTGGTAGAGGAATGGATCTCTTAGATCTTATAGAAGAGGGTAACACCGGTCTTATTCGGGCTGTCGAAAAATTTGATTATACAAGAGGCTATAAATTCTCAACTTACGCAACATGGTGGATTAGGCAAGCCATCACCAGAGCTATTGCCGATCAGGCTCGAACCATCCGGATTCCGGTTCATATGGTAGAAACCATTAATAAGCTAATAAGAACCCAGAGACGTTTGGTTCAGGAATTAGGCCGCGAACCGTTACCGGAAGAAATTGCGGCCGAGATGGATATGGAAATCGAGAAAGTTAATCATATTCTAAAGATTAATCAAGACATCGTGTCAATTGACGCGCCGGTTGGCGAGGAAGATGATAGCCAACTGGCTGATTTTCTACCCGACGAGGATTCGTTGTCGCCTCAGGATGCGGCAGTTTACCAGCTTCTAAAGGAACATGTTCAGGAAGTTTTGCAGTTTTTAACTCCAAGGGAGCAAAAAATCCTTAAAATGCGCTTTGGTTTAGAAGACGGCCGAAGTTACACCTTAGAAGAAGTGGGCCAGGAATTTGGAGTAACCCGAGAAAGAATCCGCCAGATCGAGGCTAAAGCCCTAATGAAACTTAAAAAACATAGAGAATCTAAGAAATTAAGTGATTATTTAAGATAGGATAATCGGTTAATAGGCCGATAGACGAATGGGAAATACAAATCAATACTAAAAACGGCCCTTTTGGAGCCGTTTTTAGCTTTTGCCCGTTTCGTCCTCTTTGGGACTCTTCAGTACCATGTACTGTCACGTAAGTGGTGAACGAGCTGCTGAGATGATAGATAGGGTTTGTGGGTGCTTTTGGCACGAACAAAATATCTATCTCTCAGCTGCGCAACGCTGGTTTGCTGCTTAGCAGCCAGCATCGTGCAAAGTATGGTAGACTACATAGCCGGCGATAAGGAGTGTGCCTCCCGAGCCAACTACGGCCGTCCATACCGAAATGCAACCCTCTGATGCTTGCGTACCTAGTAGATATGCTACTACGAGCGCGAGCCCAACGAACAATGCAGTTACTAGATTCCTCATGTGCGTTCTCCTCCTTAAGAGATCGTGGGTTTCTTTTTTGTGACGATTGTCACTTTTACATCTTGAGAATCGATAGAGACGTCGGTTTTTCCGACTTTTTGCTATCGATCTCGATCCTACTTACTTAGCTATCATTTCTTCTAAACCACAGCATATGCAAAACAGTGTCACTGACACTGTTACGTATCCTGCAGTCGTTCCGTGACCGCTCAGCACCTCCTGGAAGGACTGGAGCTCCCAGCCGATAAATGCTGCTGCAGCAGCAATGCCGGCCATAACGATCATTGCTTTTACCGATCTACTCATGATTGTATCTCCTCCTTGGAGCCTATAGGTTGTTTTGATGTAAACGTGTTATCACGTCACAATATAAGATTGCCATCTCTTGAATGAAGTGTCAAGACAACCATTTGGCAACTGCTCATACCCTCCATTAATTTATCAAATTTTTTAAAGAAATTAGGTCTATCTTGCTACCACGGGGGATAGAGAACAGAAGCATTGGCAGAGAAGGTATCATTCTCCTTGTCAGTTTTCTTTTCAAAGGAAGGTTTTCTTTTTTAAAAATATGGGTCTTTGCTTACCTTCAGCCTTGTTGTTACCACGTCATCCTGAACTTGCCTGCCCTTCCGAAGCGAAGCGTAGTAGGGTTTCAGGATCTTTTCTTGTATCCGAATGGGATCCTGAAATCCTCCTTCGTTAAAACTTCCAACTTCACTAAAGTTTCGATGGACAGGTCGGACGGACAAGTAAATTTAGGATGAAGTCTAATATAAACAAAAAAGACCTCTTGGTCTTTTGCTGGTGAAGTTAAAGGAGCTAAGGCCACATTTGTGAGCACTCAGCTCCTTTTTAAACACTTCGATTAGCTCGAACTAATCGATTTCACTCGCAACCTTTCCGAGCACCTCATTCTCGGTAATGAGAGAAAACTTGCTTCTCTAAGTATGGTTGAAAAACTTGGCATTGTATCTGGGGGACAATCATAGAAATACTGCTCGTCAATTGCAAGTACTTGTGCGCTTACAGGCGATGGTGAAAGTCTGATATTAAGGCCGATCCTTTCAAGATAATCCACTACTACATTTCTTTGCACTCTATTACTATTTGTATAAATCAAAATCGTTTGCATTCGTCCCTCCCCAGTATCGGTTGCCAATGTTTACAATGATGTATTATGTTTTAATTCTTAAACTACTAAGTATTAAACTTTTGAACATCTTATCATATTTAAGCTTATTTGTCACTTCCCTTGGTCTTAACCTTTGTTATCTGCTACAATAACAAGCATGAAAGACCGAATCCTTCTTATAGACGCCAATGCTCTGGTTCATCGGGCATATCATGCTCTACCAAGTCTTACTACCAAGGATGGTCAGCCTGTGGGGGCTATTTACGGATTTTTTCAGATCTTTTTGAAAGCCGTTGGGGATCTTAAACCCAAATACGTAGTAATGGCTTTTGACACGCCGTCGCCGACTTTTAGGCACGAAATCTATACGGATTACAAGGCTACGCGTCAGAAAGCGCCTGACGAGCTTTACGAGCAGTTTCCGGTAATAAAAGACATCATCGGTACTCTTAATTTGCCAATATTTGAAATTCCCGGTTTTGAAGCGGATGATATTGTGGGTACTCTGGCTCGTCAGGCAGAAGATCAGGGCTTAGAAACCATTATTGTTACGGGCGATTTGGACGAAGTTCAGCTGGTTACCGAAAATACCGAGGTTTACACCATGCGCAAAGGTTTTACGGACACGGTTATTTATCATATTGAAGAAGTAAAAAATCGTTTCCAGATGATGCCAAGCCAGATTGTGGATTACAAAGCTCTTCGGGGCGATGCTTCTGATAATATCCCCGGAGTTCCCGGAATAGGTGAGAAAACAGCTACGGATTTGATTGTAAAGTTTGGCAGTCTGGACGGCATTTATAAAGCAGTTGAAGGCAACAGCCTTGAGATAAAAGATCGTGTAAAAAATACACTAAGTGAATATAGGGAACAAGCCTACTTGAGCCAAAAATTAGCTCAAATTAACACGCACGTTCCCCTAACGCTGGCCATTAACGATTCCGTTTTAGGTAATTTTGATCGAAACGAAGTGGTGCAAATGTTCCAAAAATTTGAGTTTCGGACTTTACTCTCTAAAATCCCGCAAAGCTTTATGGAAGAAACAAAGGAGCGAACCAAGGAATCAGCGTTTTTTAATTGCCATCATATTAAAGATTTTAAGGCCTTGGATGAGTTTATAAAAAGGGCCGAAAAAGAACCGGTTTGGATAATAGATACGGAAACCGAATCCTTGGACCGTTTTAAACCGGAAATTGTGGGATTTAGTGTGGCATTTGATGCAAAAGAGGCCTGGTTTGCCCGTTTTAATAAGGATTTCCCCATAAAAGACGTTTTGGCTAAAATAAAACCTTATCTTAAAAACCCAGACATCAAAAAAGTGGGTCATAATATCCGTTACGATTATTTTGTTTTTAGGGGTAACGGCATTGAGCTTGCTCCCTTGTATTTCGACACCATGCTGGCGGCATATATCCTGGCTCCGGGCGACCGCCGTTATAACCTTGATGACCTTTCCTTCATGGAATTTGGTTACGAAAAAATCCATCTCCTTGATCTTATAGGCAAGGGTAGAGATCAGATTAAGGTGTCCGAGGTTCCGGAAGAGAAAATTCTTACTTATGCCTGTGAAGACGTAATTATGACCTATAAACTCTACGAAAAGTATAAGGAATCGCTGAAAAAAGAAACCCTTTCTAACATTTTTGAAGGGATAGAAATGCCGCTAGTGCCGGTGCTTGCCAGAATGGAAACAAACGGGGTTTTGGTTGACAGTAAAATTTTAAACGAAATGTCTAAGGACTTTGATGTAAAGATTAAAGAGCTTGAAAAAGAAATTCACGCCCAGGCCGGACAAGAATTTAACATAAATTCCCCGGCACAACTTAAGAAGATTCTTTTTGAGGATTTAGAGGTCCAAAAAAACGTAAGTAATGACAAGTGGCATGGTCCCAAAAAGGTTAAAACCGGCGGATATTCCACGGCGGCATCGGAACTTACCAAACTTAAAAATGCCCATCCGATTATCGGCAAAATATCTAAGTACCGGGAACTTACTAAACTTAAAAATACTTATATTGATACCTTGCCGGAGCTTTTAGGGGAAGACGGTCGAATTCACACCAGCTACAATCAAACCGGAACGGCTACCGGACGGTTGTCATCATACGAACCTAACCTGCAAAACATCCCCATTAGAACGGAAATTGGCCGAGAAATAAGAAAGGCTTTTGTGGCGGGCAAGGGTAATGTTTTAGTATCTGCCGATTATTCTCAGATTGAATTGCGGCTTATTGCGGAGCTGGCTCAAGACGAAAGGATGATCAAGGCTTTTAACGAAGGTGCGGATATTCATACTAAAACGGCGGCGGAAATTGCGGGAATTGATATTAGAGATGTTTCTTATGAGCAGCGCCGGGCCGCAAAAGCCATCAACTTTGGAGTGATTTATGGTATTTCGGCCCACGGCCTTACCGAATCTTTAGGTATTCCTAATGAAGAGGCCAAAAGTTATTTAAACCGGTATTTTGAAAATCATCCGGCAGTTAAAGAATATATGACGAATACGGTGGCTTTAGCTAATGAGCTTGGACACGTGGACACTATTTTTGGCCGCAAACGCTTTTTGCCGGAGATCAATTCTTCTAATTTTATGGTTCGCTCTGGAGCAGAGCGTATGGCCATTAACTTTCCGGCACAAGGCACGGCGGCTGATATCATGAAAATTGCCATGACTCAGCTTTATGAGGCAGTTAAAGACAATCCGGATTTCAAGATTTTGCTTCAGGTGCACGACGAATTAGTTTGCGAAGTGCCGGAAAATAAGGTCGCTCACGCCGGCGCGCTCTTAAAAACAGTAATGGAAAGCGTGGTAAAAATTAGCGTCCCCCTAGAGGTCAATGTTTCTTTTGGGAAGAATTGGGGGGAAATGCAGCAAGTATCTGGTATCTAGTATCTCGTATCCGGCATTTTCATTACGATCAGATAATAGACCTATTGCTTAATGATTACCCTCTATGTTAAGATCGAATCACTTAAGAATTTAGAGGAGAAGCCTTATGAAAATATTTAGATGCCGGATTTGCGGCGACACATATCTGGGCCACAAGAAGCCCACAAATTGCCCTTTTTGCGGTGCGAATTTACGTTATCTTGTGCCTGGTTCCCAGTGGGAAGATGAAAATGATGTGGTCTTGTCTACCATTTCTCAAAGGAATCTGGAGGAAGCATTAAAAATCGAGGTTTCCAACGCCGAATTTTATAAATGTGCGGCTGCCCAGTCTAAAGATGTGGAGCTTGCCGGAATGTTTAAGGCGCTTTCCAAGATAGAAGCGGAGCACGCGTCTATACACGCCAAGCTTTTAAAGATGGATTCTCATGGGGATGTTTACCGTTCCGACGCCTGCAACGGTGACGACGAGAAAAATCTTGAAGAATCCCTCCTTAGGGAAACTAATGCGGTGGACCGATACACCTTATTTGCTTCTCAATCAGAAGAGCCAAGAGTGAAAGAAGTGTTTGAAGCCTTAGCGGAGATAGAAAAGGACCATATTGCGTTGGACCGAATGATGAGTTCGCGGTTTGTCATATAGCTATGGGTAAATTTTATATCATCTTCGGATCTTTCTTATTCGTTGTACTAACTGTAAGTCTATGGCCGATGGCCAAATATGCGATGAATGGCCTGGATTTTTATTTTTTCTTTGTCTTTATTCCCCTCATCCTTCTATCGGTTGCGCTTGTCATAATTGGTAATTTTTTAAACAGGGCCAGGAAGAAAAAAACTGTAATGTTATCTAACACGAATAACCAAACCGAATCTCCTAGTCCCAATAAAGCTTAGAGCTTGTTCAAATCTCACTGTTATAATTAGGGAAAACAGGCTCTTGGTATTTTAATCCCTTGATTATAATTTCCGTCTGCCTATAATAGTGTATATAGTACACTAAGGAGGGATTATGGCTTTTATAGAGGAAGAAAGTTACGATCCGGAAATCAATCCGAAATCAGCAGTTGCCGTAGATGTGGTTATTTTTTCGATTTTAGATAATGACCTGAGAGTTCTTCTTATCCAGCGAGATTTCTGGCCGTTTAATGGAAATTGGTGTTTGCCGGGAGGATTTGCTGGCCCCAAGGAAACCTTAGAAGAGACAGCCAAAAGAGAACTTGCCGAGCAAACAGGGATCAGAAATATTTACCTAGAACAATGTAATGTGATTAGCGACCCCGGCCGTGATCCTCGCACAAGAGTTATTTCGGTATCCTTTATGGCAGTGGTGGCAGCGAAGGATTATAATTTACCGGATGTGGGCGAGAAGACTCGATTGGAATGGTACCCTTTTAATAATCTACCTCCACTTATTTTTGATCATGCGCAGATTATTCAGGGGGCATATATCCAATTGAGGCAGCGTCTTAAGTATTCAAATATCGCTTGGCGTCTTTTACCTCGCGAGTTTACTTTATCACAACTTCAAAATACATACGAAATCATCTCGGCCAGAGAACTTGATAAAAGAAACTTCAGGAAGAAAGTTCTGGGCTTCGAGCTAGTGGTGTCGGCAGATAGAATGGAATCGGGGGTTCAGCATCGTCCCGCCCAGCTATATCGGTTTAAAAAATAGATTAAAAATGATAATATATTATTAAAGTAACAAGCGAGGGTAATATATGTCAGCTAACGTTTTAGCAATTGATATTGACGGTATGAACATTGTTTACGGTATCGTCTCGCCAGATGGCAAGGTTTTAGAAGAAGATGTATTGCGGCTAGAAAACGGAGAAGCGTCGGAAGTTGTAAGACAAGTCAAATTTCTAATCAAATCTTATAAACCAAAGGTGGAAGCAGTTGGTATCGGTTTCCCGGGGATTGTAAATCCGGATAGCGGGGAAATAATCTTTGACGAGCGTTCTCAAAAATACGAGGTCGATTGGGATGAAGACATCCCGATTGCTATTGATAATGACGCTAATTTAGCAGCCTTAGCTGAGGCTTGGGTGGGCGAGACCCAAGATGTGAGCAATTTTATTTTCATTGTCCTTGGTGAGAGCATCGATTCGGGCATTTTTTTGGAGGGGCATTTGTATCGAGGCAGTCACTATTCTTCCGGAGAAATAAGCGAAGTGATTACTTCAAATAAGAGTCTGGATTGTATCTCGGGACATAATTTTCCCGGTGAATTTTCGGAGTCCGACAAGAGTACTTTAAGTTTTGTTTGTGAGCAGCTATCCCAAGGGATCCAGTCGATTGCGGCTGTTGTTGACCCAACAGTGATAATTATTGGTGGAAGCAGGGGAATTAAAATTTGGCCCCTAATGGAAGATGAATTAAAAGAAAAAATCAAACATCTCAATATCTTAGTCCAACCTTCAGCTCTGGGCCCTAGAGCCAGCCTCATCGGCGCCGCTAAAATGGCACTTGACGAAGTAGGGAAAAAGTCCGCTAAATCAGCTCAATAAAATCAGATGTCGGTTCCCCGATATTTAATAAGTAAGTGTAAGAATGTCTCAGACATCGAATATAAGTTGTAAGCTGTTCTTTTTTCTTGTAAGATGTCTGTAAATAACGAGAGGACTACTTATGTCCCATGATTCTAGAAAAATAGCCATGGTGGTGGCTCATAGTGGTTTCGGAGATGAAGAATTTCTTATACCTAAGGGGATTTTTGAAAGTGTTGGCCTCAGGGTGATAGCGGCTTCCAATGATCATGGCGAAGCAGTGGGAAAATACGGTGCCGTCGTCCAAGTTGACACTATTGCTTCACATCTTCATCCCCACGATTATTTGGCTATTGTATTGGTAGGAGGGCCGGGTGTAGCCGTGTTTTATAATGACGGCGGACTTTTTAGGATTCTCCAAGATTTTATGCTGCAGCGCAAAGTAGTTGCCGCAATTTGCTCGGCTCCCGTTGTCCTTGCAAATGCCGGACTTGTTGCCGATCGAAAGGTTACAGTTTTTGCCGATGATAAAGATAGCGTGGAAGCGGGTGGCGCTTATTATACTGGACGAACTGTGGAGGTAGACGGTCAAATTGTAACAGCTAATGGTCCTGGAGCGGCCAAAGAATTTGCCGAAGAAATTCTAAAAGCAATAGATTGGCAAAGAAAAGGTCATGAAATAAGATCATCTTTAAGGCAGCAGAGGAAGAGGTTTTAGATGCCGGAATTACCGGAAGTCGAAACGATTGTAAGAGGGCTTGACAAAGAGATAGTAGGTCATCAGATCTTAGGTGTAGAAACGGATACGCCTAATCTTTTTAAGGGACCGAATTTAGAGATCTTTGAGGATAAGATTAAAGGCGAAACTATAGTTAAAGTTTCCAGAAGAGCAAAAAATATTCTAATTTCTTTATCTGGCGGCAAAACGCTCCTTATCCATCTTAAGATGACAGGACATATCTTGGTAACCAGCGACGATATTCAGGTAAAAAATGGGAAATGGCTTGTAGACCCCAAGAGTCCCTTAGCTGACCCTCAAAATCAGTTTATTCATGTTGTCTGGCACTTATCCGGAAATAAAAAAATGGCTTTATCGGACCTTAGAAAATTTGCCAATGTGCTCTTAAAAAGCGAGGATGAGCTTACGGATTGCTTAGGGGACTACGGCCCGGAACCGTTAGGCTTAGATTTTACCTTCGAAAAGTTTTATGAGAACATTGCTAAGAAAAAACAACCCATAAAAAAAGTACTTTTAGACCAAACTGTGGTTTCGGGAGTCGGCAACATTTATGCCGATGAAATTCTTTACGAGGCTAGGGTAAATCCCACCAGGCTCGTGTCGACCCTATCCAAAAAAGAAATAGAGGCAATTTATGAAAACATAAAATCAGTGCTTAAGAAGGCAGTAGACCTAAGAGGCACCAGCGTTTCGGATTATAGAGACATAAGGGGCGAAAAAGGCGGTTATGGCCCGGTGCGAAAAGTTTACAGAAGAACCGGGGAACCGTGCCCCTCAGAATGCGGAGGCAAAGTCGAAAGAATAACTCTGGGCGGAAGAGGAACTCATTTTTGTCCCAATTGTCAGAAGTAAAATTATGAAAAATGTGCTTATTTTTTATGGCGAAGAACGATACCTAAGCTTAAATAAGTTAAACCAGCTTTCAAGCGAGTATCAGAAAAAACTAGGGGAATACAACCTTGTTATTTATGATGGCGATGTTTCGCCTGCAACGGTGATTCAGGAAGCTAGGGCGCTGCCTTTTTTGGCGCCTAAGAGGTTAATTGTTGTAAAAAACTTCTTTGAGATGCAAAAAGCTAAAGAACAGGAAATCCTAGTTAATTTCTTAAAGGAATGTCCGGAAACAACTGTGGTTGCTCTCTGGGAGAAGAAAGTACCGACTGGTAAGAATTTTAACGAATTAACTAAGTCTGCAAACTGTAAGGCTGAAGAATTTGGGGCGCTAGCCGGAGACAACCTTATTAAATGGATTCAAAATGAAGTAAAAGTGCGGGGGGGAAATATCGCGAATCAAGCAGCTCAGTTTTTGGTTGGGGAAGTGGGAGATCAACTTTTTCAGTTAGAAAATGAGATCTCTAAGCTTGTAAGTTTTGATAAGGAAGTAACTGTCGACAATATAAAAAAGCTGGTTAAGGCCAATCTATTTTCGAATGTTTTTATGATGGTAGATGCTTTTGGCAGTAGGAATACCAACAAAGCTTTAAAGGAAATGCATAACCTAATCGATTCCGGCGAGAATGAACTTTATCTATTGAGTATGATTGTCAGGCAGTTTAGAAACCTCATTATGGTAAAGGACTTGGCAAGTAGGGGCCTAAAGGAAGCCGAGATTGCTAAAGAGTTAAAACTTCATCCTTTCGTTGTAAAAAAGACTCTAAGCCAGGCCTCATCTTTTTCTTTCTCCGATCTTAAAGAAATCTATGGCAAACTGCTGGATTCAGAAATGAAGATCAAAACAGGCAGCTCTCCTCAATTTGTTCTAGACATGTTGGCTGTAGAGGTGAGGCGATAAGATAATATCAATATCAAAAAACGGCCGATTAGGCCGCTTTTTTAGTAGTTTTAGCTTTTGGCTTCTTAGTAACTTTCTTTTCCTTAACCGGCGCTCCCAGAGCAATTAGTTGTGCGAGTCTGGATTTCTTTCTTGATGCTGCATTTTGATGAATAACACCTTTTTTAGCTGCTTTATCTAGAGCCGAATAGGCTGCTTGCATCTCGTTCTCGGCGCTTTTTAAATCTCCCGCCTGAACAGCCTCTCTTGCTGCTTTAATCTTAGACCGGAAAGAAACTTTAATAGTTTTATTTCTTAGTCTTCGGACTTCGTCTTGTCTTGCTTTTTTGATTGCTGATTTCGTGATTGGCATCTATAGCTTCCCTTTAAATAACAGTAGAATTATAGCATGAGCCGATAGATTTGTAAATAAATTTGTTTATTTCTCGTCTATTTTCTTCTTGACTCAGTTCAAATTTTTAAATATAATAAGCTGTCATTAATTAATCGCCCTGTTCTTTTAATTGGACGGGAAGGAAAGGAAAAGCCAAAGTTGGAACAATCACCGAAACAGCAAATCACAGAACTTCTTAAAAAAAGCCAGAATATTCTTGTCGTCGGTTGCTCCGGACCAACGGGTGATTCTATTGGATCCATTCTTGCCCTAGCAAGTGTCCTAAAAAAACTAGGAAAAGAGGCAACAGCAATCGTTTCCGATCCCTATCCCGAAAATCTAAATTTCTTGCCCTTTAAAGATATCATTTCTAACTCCGCAAACTTTTCGGGTGATTTTGTGATTTCGGTAAATGTTAAAGATAAAGGTATCGAGAAGCTTAGCTACAATAAGGAGGGTGATTTATTAAATATTATTCTTACTCCAAAGGGTGGCAAGCTTCAGCCCCAAAACGTCTCTTTTAAGGAAGCAGCCAATTTTGATCTCATCGTGATTTTGGATACTTCCGATATTGATAAAGTAGATCGAATTTATGACCGTAATACTGATCTATTTTTTAAGGTCCCTGTTATAAACATCGACCATCATGCCGGCAACGAAAACTTCGGCGTCGTGAATCTGGTTGACCTGACGGCTACTTCCACGGCAGAGATCCTAACTGCTCTAATTGATGGCTTAGGAAGCAACCTTTTAGACTCAGAAATTGCGACTTGCTTGCTCACCGGGATTATCGATGACACCGCCAGTTATAAAAATGTAAATACGACTCCTAAATCTTTTACGGTATCGGCGCAGCTTTTGGCTGCAGGAGCAAGGCAGCAGGAGATCGTCGATAATCTTTTTAAGTCAAGATCTTTAAATACCTTAAAGCTTTGGGGTAAAGTCCTAGATGGTCTAAAGCTAAATGAAAATTGTATTTGGGCCACTTTAAATAACAAAGAGTTTATGCAAGTTTCGGCCAATATCGAAGACATTTATGGTGTTATAAACGAACTCTTAGCTACCGTTCCGGAAGCTAATACGGTTATTATTTTTGTAGAGGAGGTTGCCGGCGAGACTCGAATCATCATAAGGAGCAAGAAGGATGGCAATGCTTCTGAGATGTCCAAAGTGTTTGGGGTGATGGGTAGCAAAACGGAGGCCGTCTTACAGCTCATGGGAAATCCCGAGGATATCGCGAGTAAGTTTTTTGATCGCATAAAGAACCGTAAGATTGCCGAAACTAATGCAGCTCCAAAAAACGAGATATTGGAAAATGATGAAGTAATAATTGAAGATCAAAAGACAGAAATGGTGGCGAAAGTTAAGAAAGAAGAAAAGGTGGATAAGGAGAAGACAGAAAAAGTAAAAGAAGTGGATGCAAGTAAAAAATCTAAAGTGAAATCAAAAAATATCTTTGCCGATGATGAGGAAGAAGATGAAGAGAATGAGAATAGCGGCCTCGTCGAAATCCCCCCTCTAGCTAAAAGCGACTCTCCTGACATTGGAGTCTGGAGACCATAGATCAGCATTAAGTATTAGGAATAAAGTATATCGTATCTTCCAAAACAATTTTCTAAAACAGCTTAATACTTAATACCTTATACCTTATACTAGTAATCAGATGAACCCACTTAATAAACATAATAAAGGCATTCTGTTCATCGATAAACCTTCCGGTCGATCATCTTTTAGTATTGTGGCTGAGGTTAGACGCAAGCTTGATATTAAAAAAGTCGGTCATGCTGGCACTTTGGATCCTTTTGCTACCGGACTTTTAATTATCTTAGTAGGAAAAGAAAATACCAAAAAAGCCGCCGCGTTTTTAGGTAAGAATAAAACATACGAAGCCACAATTGATTTATCAAGCACAAGTACTACCGGGGATCCGGAAGGCGAGATCGTAAAAGTTAGTTGCCAACCTCCAAGCCAAGAGGAAATTGTAAACGTCCTAAAGCAGTTTGAGGGAGAACAGCTTCAAAAGCCGCATATGTTTTCGGCGGTTAAGATAAAAGGAGAGCGAGCCTATAAACTGGCTCGGGAAGGAAAACAGCCGGAAATCGAACCAAAAAAGATTATAATTTACAAGCTAGACTTTATATCCTATAATTTCCCATTTTTAAGAATAAAGACAAAAGTATCTTCTGGCACTTATATCCGTGTTCTAGCCGAGGATATTGGTAAGGCGCTTTATTGTGGCGGCTACCTAACTGAGCTAAGACGGACTTCCATTGGGGAGTTCAAGATCGAAGAGGCAATAAGCCCAGATGATATCAAGTAACTCGCTCTAATATTTCCCTTAAGTCTTGTAAATGAGAAGAGGGCAAACCATGATATCCAATGAGATATGTGGTCACCTAGTTAGTGTAAAATTTACAATAACTAAAGGCATTTTTAAAGATTGAAAAAAATTATCTTGAATAAATAAGTTTATCAAATTCTTTTTGAGTTTTCTTACCTCAAGCCTAAACTGATAAAAAAATTGTCCTGTAAGTTACTCCTCAGTGTGCTATAATTTAAGCAATTTATTTAAAGGAGAAAAAGATGGAAGGAACATTCGTTTTATTAATTTTTATCGGATTCATCCTTGTTGCTGCTGCAATTAGGATTGTCCAGCAATACGAAAGAGGTGTTATATTTCGTCTGGGGAAAGTAAGAGAAGCTAAAGAGCCCGGTTTAAGATTTCTCATTCCGATTATTGATAGGATGGTAAAAGTGACCATGCAGATTGTAACTATGCCCGTTCCTTCTCAGAAAATTATTACAAAGGATAATGTTTCGATTGATGTGGCAGCAGTAGCTTATTATCACGTGGTTGATCCAATAAAAGCTTTGGTTGCCATTCAAAACGTGGATTCTGCTGTAAATCAGATTGCTCAAACGACGGTGAGAAATATTGTAGGCCAATTTGTGCTTGACGAAGTTCTTTCCGGCACAGTAATTATTAATCAAAAGATCAAGGAAATTATTGATACTCACACAGAAGCTTGGGGGGTGATGGTGACGACCGTTGAAATTAAAGATATTCAACTCCCCGATTCTATGCAAAGAGCTATGGCCAAACAAGCGGAAGCCGAAAGAGAAAAGAGGGCTAAAATCATTGCATCCGAAGGCGAACTTCTATCAGCCGATAAGCTCGGTAAAGCCGCTGATATTATGGCCGCTCACCCGGTGGCACTTCAGCTAAGGAATTTGCAAGTTCTTTCCGAAATAGCAGTCGAGAAAAACTCGACCATTATTTTTCCAAACCAATTCATGTCGACTGTTAGCGACATTAAGAAATTCTTCAGCGGAGAAAAGTTCTAAGATGGATAACCTGTTTAGAGTTTCGGTAAAAGGAGTTTTAAAAGTTAACCATAAATACCTTCTTCGAAAAAACGAGCGGGACGAATGGGAACTTATTGGCGGTAAATTAGAAACGGGAGATAAATCCATAAAAAGCCGTTTAAAGACGGAATTTAGGGAAGAGGCAGGACTAAGAGTAAAAGTTGACGGGCATTTAGAGCCTTGGGTTTATAAAATTGGTGATAGACGCATTCTTATTTTGCCTTATATTACAGAAATTATGTCCTCGAGAAAGAAGAAGTCGCTTCAAAATGAGGAGCTCGGCTGGTTTATAAATAAAGAGCTGGATAGTCTTAATCTGCCAGACGGATACATGCATTCCATTAGGCAAACAGTGCCTTTTGGAAGTTACTCTTATTTAAAAGGTGGTGAGGCCGGATTTCCCGATTCGATGTTTAAGGTTTATGTTGTTATAAAAGATATCAATCGAAAAACGAGGGTATTGCTTGAGAACCATCAGAATCCGAGAGAAATTGCTGAGGGAGTGATCCGAGAAAAATCTCTTAGCGGCGTTAAACTTATCTCTGAGCCCTCAACTCGTTATAAAAATAATATCTTTATTAATTACCGAATTTTTAGGTAAGACTAGACATGGATGAAATTTTAAGAAAAATTGGCAGCATCGATGAAGGTGTATTCGCTATTTTTGTAAACGACAATAAAGAGATTCTAAAAGGTTTTCGAAATTATCCGAGTGGCTCTGTCTGGACGGATCCAGGCGGCCGGTGTTCGGGAGACGAAACTCTTGAATCGACCTTAAGAAGAGAAGTGTTTGAGGAAATAGGAATAAGGGATTTTGAAATAAGAGACTATCTAGGAAAATTTGAGGGCGGCTTTACGGATGTTTGGGTTTATATGTTTTATTGCCGAACTCGTGAGGAGCCGAGAAACATGGAACCGGACAAATTTTCAAACTGGAAATGGATGGGAATTCAAGAGTTTACAAAAACAAGCGTTGGTAAGGAATATATGGAATGCGTCAAAAAGCTGATACAAGACCTGTAAAACTATTGAGTCTTTAAGTAAATTAATAGATTGTTTATTTATGCCTTTAGGTTACAAAAACAGCCACTCTTTTAAAAGCAAGATCGACAGTTTGAAGGCAAATATTTCATAAGATTGCCAGAAGCATTTTATGAGGGAATCGTTACAATCTCGATATGAGAACGGTTAATCCTCCTCCTAAATCTTTTAAAAGATATAGAAAAGTTATACTTCCGGAATTTTATGAAGAGATTTTAGAATTAGCGAGTTCACTGCAAGATACTCGCATAATTTATGTTAATTCTACGTCTTATGGCGGCGGCGTGGCCGAGATTTTAAGAACCCAAATCCCTCTCCTTAGAGATTTGGGTATTGATGCGGTCTGGAAAGTGATGGCGGCTGATCCCGGTTTTTTTGATGTTACCAAGGCAATACATAACGCTCTTCAGGGAAATAAAGACATCAACCTTTTGGAGTCCTCGAAAGATATTTATGAAATTACAAATGCGATTAATGCAAGGATTCTAAGCGCCAGTGACTGGGACATTTTATACATTCATGATCCACAGCCTTTGGCAATCCCTCTTTATCTTAATGGCAAAGGGATAAATGCGCTTTGGCGGTGTCATATAGAGACCAGCTTAGAGAACGAACAGATCTGGGATTATCTAAATCCTCTGTTTAAAAAATATAGGGCTGCCGTTTTTTCAATGGATGATTATACAAAGGTTGACGTGAAGGTAAAGAAAAAATTTGTTATTCCTCCAGCAATTGACCCATTATCATTTAAAAACCGAACGATGCCGCAATTGAGGGCTAGAAGAATAATAAGAAAGCTTGGTATTGATGTAAAGAGACCGCTCGTCACGCAGATTTCGCGCTTTGATCCGTGGAAAGACCCCTTGGGAGTTATTAAGGCTTACAGACAAGCGAAAAGAGAGATTCCCGAACTTCAGCTTGTTCTTGTTGGCTCCCAGGCTAATGATGATCCTGAAAGTTTTATTATATTCGAAGAGTTGGTTCGGCTTTCTAAGCGTGATAAGGATATAAAAATCTTTGGCAATCTTACTGATTCCCAGGTTAATGCTTTTCAGAGAGCGTCAGACGTCATCATTCAAAAATCGATTAAAGAGGGCTTTGGACTTACAGTTTCAGAAGCATTATATAAGGAAACACCTGTTATTGGCGGAAATGTAGGTGGCATTAGAAAGCAAATCATTGAAGGCGAGGATGGTTATCTGGTAGGAAGCATTAAAGAATGCGCCATAAAGATCGTTGAACTTGTTTCTAACCCAGATCTTAGGTTAGAAATGGGAAAAAGAGGCCGCAAAATCGCTCGTGATCGTTTTTTGCTGCCGCGCCTGATTCGAGATGAGCTTCGGGTATTTAAATATTTACTAGCCAACTAAACTTACGCACCCGGTGCGTTAGCGCAGGCTAGACGATAATTATAAAAAGGATAACTAAAGTGAGAATTAGTAAACTAAATGTTGTGCTTCTCCTTTTTCTTTGATTTCGGTAGATGTACTGAGGCGGCTGAAATTCGTAGATAAGAGACGTAAGATGTCTCACAATTCCCCCTTTTTTTTATTTTTATTTTTGCTTTAACCGTACATTAACAAGCCATAAATGGCTTTACCTCATTTAGAGTTACAAAATCTGAATCTTTAGAGAAAGAAAAATTGTAATAATTATTAATTAAGCCTAAACTTCTGGGTAGTCCGGAGACATTTTTTCTCCGGACTACCCAGAAGTTTAGGCTGAAGAGCCTTTTTATTTTTGCTTATTTTGAGAAGTCAGCTTGCCTTCATTCTTCGGAAAAGTAATTGTAAATTGAGAACCAACGCCTTTTATGCTTTCTACCATAATCTTGCCTTGCATCATCTCTATCAGCTGTTTTGTGATCCAGAGCCCAAGGCCGGTGCCGGGGATATTTTCGGTGTTTTCGTTTCTAATGCGATAAAACTTGCTAAATAGCTGCTTTCTCTCATCTTCATCCATTCCAATCCCGGTGTCTCTTACCAAAATGCTATTCCCTTTTTCGTTACTTGTAATACCTACTTCTACTTCGCCTTCCTTGGTATATTTTACGGCGTTACCAATAATGTTTATTAAGATTTGCTCAAATTTTGCTTTGTCCAAATTGGAAAATAGTGGTTTATCGGCAAAATTTTCCTTAATATGAAGCCCCTTTTCTTTAGCCTGGTTCTTAAATTCTCCCGTAATTTTTCGGCCAATCTCTAAAACATTTACCTCACTAAGCTCAAGCTTTATTCGATTTTGCTCAATTCGGGAAACATCAAGGAGATCGTTAACCAAATAATTTAAGCGGTTGGTGCTATCCACAATTTGCTCGTGCATATTGGTAATCTCCTCTTTTTTAAGCCTCGAAAAATCTTCAACTAAGATCGAGGCATTGCCTCGGATAATGGTTAGGGGCGTTCTTAACTCGTGAGAAGCGGTGGAAATAAAGTCATCTTTCATTTGATCGACTTCTTTTAGTTTTTCAAACAAAACTGCATATTGAAAAAGACGCGAATTGCCGAGTATCAGTAAAATAACAGCGATTATTGTTAGGACCAGAACAATTCCGGCAACCGTAACCGTGTTGGCGATATTAATGTCCGCATTCTTGGTGGAGACCCAGATATTGGCGAGATAAACCTCGTTGCCATCTTTGTTTACAATTGGGGTACGAACAGCCCAGAGCCTTTCGTCGAAACTAATCTCCTGACCGGCGATCTCCATCCTTTTATCGGCTCTCATTTCGGTTGAGATCTCGTTTTTGTCGTACCAGGTGATGGCGAGCATAGTTTTGTCTTGGCCCTCCACTAGCCTCCCTTTGTCTTCGGGGTTTAAGCTTGCCACAATCTTAAAGTCATCATTTATCTTTTTTATGATCTGAATGTTTTTGACATCTTTAGTAAATTTAGCGTAATTGGTGATGACTTCTTCTACTTCATTGGGCTCGTCGACATAGTTTAAAAGAGCTACATTTAAACTATGAGCGGCAAGCTGAGCTTTGTATCGTAGCTCTTCATCAAGATTAACCTGCATTTTTGTAATGATAATGTAGGTGTTAAGAACAATAAGAACCGGAATTAGAATAACGACAAGTAGACTGTAAATCACCTGCTTGTTGTTTCTTAAAAAGGAAAGTTGTTTAGCTGGTTGTATTGGCATGTTTTTTTATGTGTTTTTTTGCAAGAATATAAAATAAGGCCGAAACAATAATGGACACAATAGAGATTGCAAAAACAATGTAGTAAAGTAGCGGCTGATTCTTTTTGGTGTCCTGTTTTGGTGCTCCCTCGGTATCGGCAGCGTAAGCCTTTCCGCCAAGGATAAAAACGATCGGGTTACTCTTAGTTTTAATGTTTCCAGCATCGTCTTTAACGGCCACATAAACTTCATGTTTTCCGGAAGCGAGTTTCTTGTCAAGGTTATAGGTCCAGTTACCATTGGAATCTGTTTTGACGGACACTACCGTTGGTTCGGAAAAAATATAAAGATAGATGGTTGTATTCGGGTCGGCGACACCGGAGAGGGTTAAGGTGCCATTATCTTTGTTTATCTCCACATTTTTAGTTTCCATCTTATCGCTTACCGGAGCCATTTTTAGATCTTCCGGCAGATTAAGTTCTGTTGGAGAGTCGGAGGAAATAATTTGGACCGGATTTTCGGACTGACTTCCAGTGCTATTTGTAGCTTTGGTACCCGTGGCATATTCAACCGTATTTGAAATTGGTACCATATAATAATTGTCCTTAGTGGTTCCGGAAGCGGTCGGAGTGGTAGCGAAATTCGTAGATGAGCTTGTGGATGTACTAGAACTTGCTGTTGATCCAGAAGCGCCGTCGCCCGAACTGGAAGTTGGTGTTTGATTTGTCGTTGTTGTTGGAGTCTGGGTGGCAGTCCAGTGATTAACTTTTATAGGTACTAGTACATCGGTCGATGGCCAATCAAAATATGTGATCATAGAAGTAGTATTCAGGCAAAAATAACGGACGTGATATCTCAGGTTATAGATTCCGTTAGGCAATTCGATAGTATTGATCCGAGCATTGATGCTGCCGATTCCGTCTAAGTTGTCATCGTAAACTTGAATATTTCCGTATAGTTTGCTGATACCTGCACTATCATAGAGGCCATAAATGACATTTGATGGATACGGATTAGCTGACGCTTGATTATACGTATCGGTTGATTTATAAACGTTAATATTCGTTATATTAAGATCAAAATAATCAGAAGCTTCTTGATTTGAGATAGGGGAATTAACTTTTGGCATAATACAGGCATTTGAAGTACCAGTTGTTATGGTTCCCGTTGTTGATCCTAGAACTTGAGTATACGCAAACAAAGAACCAAGGGTCACAAATACCGAAATTGTAATTACTTCTAAAGTACGAAATTTGGCGCTTATTTTGTAAGACATATTTTCCTCCTACTTACTATAATATAAGCACCTTTTTAATTTATCAACTCTTAGTGTTTGTATTTCTATAACTTTTTCCTGGCATTGTCGATTTCAGTTAAAGCTTCGTGTAGATGATGAATCGTGCTTTTTATGTTATCCTCTACTTCGCCGCCAAGGCTTCCCACCAAGTCCTGCATATCTTCTATCGAATCTCGGATGTTTTCGGATTCGTCATCAAGCATTTCTTTGACGTCGTTTATATCCATATTCATTTCTATGGCCATTTATTTTCACCCCCCTCCCTTTCTTATAAATACTTTAAGGAACTTAACGCAAAATCAATTAAGCAGATTAGATAAAATTGAAGAAATTGGATTTAAAAAATTTATAAATTGGACATCTGTTTTGAAGTTGAGGTTGCACTATTATGAAAGTTCTTTCCCAACCGGTAGAAAAGAAAGACAATCGTTTAATGATTAAGATTGTGGCGGGTATAATCATCGTTTTGATTCTAACAACATCGTTTTTTACATAAAGATGAAAGATTCCGAGAGACGCTGCGATAGGCTAATGAAATCAAATGAGTTCCTAGGCAAACAAATCGCTGATTTGAGAGCCGACAACTCGCTTCTTCGGGAAGACCAATTTATGGCGAAGTCGATCCGATAAGAAGAGCGATATTATTCAGGGCGTAGCTTATCGATATGAGGGAATATATCTTTAGCTTCATTTACTGCCCGAAAGTGAACTTAAGCAGAAAGCTGACTTTTTACTCTTAGAATTAATGGTAGCAACTGCAAAGCCGGAATATGATCGTAGTAAGACAGAAGGCTTCAAAAAAACCTTTCGCAGTAAGATAAGCAAATACTGGAAACGCTCAAAAGATACAAGTTATGTAAAAGAAACAAATTTAAGAGAGGATCTTATTGATCCACTTTACGGACTCATGATAAACGGTGCGAAAGAAACTGAAGTAGACGATTGTCTTAGTGAACTACAAAATTATCTTTGGCAAACAACAGCATCTGTTCAGATTGCAGGGACTCCGCATAACGAACGGTATGATGGTGAAGTTGATAAATTAATACGAATTAAACGTGCCATGCCTCGTTAGTTATTAAAAAATGAGGGGGGGCTTCAAATCTTGCCAATTTGGAGCCTCCGGAATTACCAAGCCTATTAATCAAGCACAAAACCAAGTATAATACCTATCTAGGTATTATTTTATTTTCCAAGGTTTTTCATGACTAATTTTTCAAGATTCATGATCGCCAAAACTTTTTCGGGGCTTTATTTTGCGATCCCTATTCAGACCATTTTTTTGTTTAAGTTGGGACTCAGTTTTAACGAGATTATGCTCTGTCAGGCGGCAATGCTTTTTGCGATGTTACTATTCGAGATCCCAACGGGAATTTTGGGTGATAGGTTTGGGCGAAGAAATAGTCTGATTATTGGCGAAGCCGTGAATTTGATTTCTTGGATTCCCTGGTTTATGGGCTGGTACATGTATCAAGTCAATTTTTATCCTTTCGCTCTGGCCTCTTTTTTTATTTACGGCATTATGCTGGCATTTACATCGGGTTCTGATGACGCTTTAATTTATGATGATTTAAAGGCTAGGGGCAAAAAAGAACTGGCTCAAAAATACTATGGCTATTATCGAGGGGCGGGAGTTTTATCCTTGGGAGTAGCGGGACTTATCGGCGGTTTTATGTCCGTAAGTCATACACTAGAGTCCTTCTGGCTTTCTTATCTGGCAACTTTTATTGCCCAAATAGTTGGCTTCTTGCTTTTATTCACCGTTCGCGAACCAAAAAGATCTAACGAAGGCGAGAACATCAAACATAAGCCTGAAAGAGTCTTGAATTTATTTAAAGATGGCTTGAAACTTATTAGAAATAGTCCAAGCCTTAAAAGAATCACGATATTTTCGATGTTAGTCGCGCCTTTTTCTTTTATTTTGGCTTCAATTATTCAGCCGTATTATGAGCTAGTTGGGGTGCCTAACTCATGGTGGGGAGTTGCGATATTTGCGGGATCCGTGCTAACTTTTTTCGCTAAAACTAATGCCTATCGGATTGAGAGCTGGTTTGGGGTAGATAAAGGAATGATCATAGTCACCATTTTGCCAGCCATTACGTATGCTTTGATGTCGGTAGTATTTAATCCAATCCTGGCAGTAGTTCTATACGTCTTGACAGATGCTTTTGGCAACTTAAGGGATCCCATAATTACAGATTACAAGAATCAACATATTAAGAGCTATAATCGGGCGACGGTATTATCTACAATCTACATTATCTCAGGGGTATATGCGGTCCTTATTAGGCCCGTTATAGGCAACCTTACAGATTATAGTGTTAGTTTGGCTTTTGGTGTTATAGCGGCTATCTTTATTTTTTCACTTATTTTCTTTCCAATTAAAAAAGAACACGTTAGGTTTGCAAACGATCTCAAGTAGGCTATTATTAGATAGTAATACTAACTTTAAAAGTGAGGAATAAATGGAAACAAACGAACAGCCAATAGCTTCGGAGCGGCCAAAAAGATCTTCAAGCCTGTATATTATTATCGGCATTATTGTTTTGGTAGTGGTTGGAGCCGGGGTTGGCGGATTTTTTATTCTAAAAAAAGGTAAAGAAGTAGCCACGTCAGTTGGAACCGGCGCCATCGAAAAGGCTCTCAACGCAAACTGTAAATACGATGATAAAGACCTTTGTAAGCATCTAAATAATCTTAAAGTCTCTAAGGATATGTCCGGAACCTCTACCTCAACCGATAAAGACGGCAATAAATTTGAATCTACTTGGGAAATGCAGGGCGAGGATAGATCGCACTTTGTCGTAAGAGATAATGGCAAAGAGACAATGAACATGATTGCCATTGGCGATACCAATTATTCCAAAGATTACACTGACAATCAGTGGTGGAAGAAGACCGATAAGAAGGAAAAAGATCAGCTTTTAGGCACTATTAAGCCGGATTATGAAGAAAATTTTGAGGATTTAAAGCCCGAAGAAGATAAAACTACCTATAAAAAAATTGGTAAAGAATCCTTTGGCAAACTCCAGTGTTTTAAATATCAAGTATTAGATCCTGCGAATACAGATACTACTGAATATATTTGGTTTGATGACAAAGAATACTTACTTCGAAAGTCCCGAAGCGAATCTAAA
Organism: candidate division CPR2 bacterium GW2011_GWC2_39_35; assembly: GCA_000995065.1. Taxonomy (GTDB): domain Bacteria; phylum Patescibacteriota; class CPR2; order CPR2; family CPR2; genus UBA9978. The sequence goes on from LBWX01000002.1 coordinate 177,462, forward strand.
GACGGCAGTATAGCTGAGCAAACTTACTCTTACGACAAAATAAGCATCAAAGAACCATCACCAACCAAAGAAGCCAAATCTGACATGGACATGTTTAATATCGGTACTGTCCCGCAAGTTGATACCCAACAGCTAGAGCAAGAGATACAAAATCAAATGAATAATGCCATAACGCCACCAGTAGATCAAGGAACCGTAGAACCTAATTACGATACGGGTTACGAAGTGCCAACTGAGTCTACTGAGTAGAGCATCATCTATAAAAACCCTTTTCTACCACTTCTTCATAGTAACTTTCTTCAAAGAAAGACAAAAGACATTGTCAATGTTGATTTGGCTAACGACAGTGTAATTTTTAAACGATTATTTTAAGTTCGGTTTTGCCTGTTTCTAAGTCAACTATGGCGAAGGTAGATTGACGGCCAAAGTGGGAGGCAATTTCGCCGGGGTTTAAAAGTAGGCTGCATTGCCTATTATTATCATCATCCCCCGATCGGGTCGAGGGCGGGCTCTGAAATTGATTCAGGATTCTATCTTGAAAATGGGGAGATTCTAAATCTTGTTCTAAATGACGAATTGATTGGGATGATAGACGCATTTGCTCATGACATATCATCTTTATCCAGGGGGTATGGGTGTGCCCGTAAAATACAAAATCATAGGCGCCCGATTGAGCCATGTCTTTTGCTCTTTGGGGATAATGGGTGAATCCGATGGTCTTGCCGGCAAGCTTAATTTCGCCCAGATCCCTAAAAACTGTTAAATTTTTGTATTCATTTTGAGCGTAAAATATCTCATCCGGCTCTCTTTCCGCATTTCCGAGGCAAGAAAAGACGTGCAAATTTGTTTGTGCCAGACGCATGACAGTTTTCTTAGTCGCAATGTCCCCGCAGCAGATGATAGTGTCAATTTTACACTTACTAATTTCTTCTAGAGTTTTATTTAGTTTGTCCATTCTGTCATGGATATCCGAGATCACGGCGATTTTCATGAGTATAAGTATAGCTAATTTCGGCAATATTAAAAGCCCGTTTGAAGCTTTTATGCATGATCTTTAGTAGACATGTCTTTATTTAACAAAAGAAAAAAGGTTGCCTTTGCAGACCCGGATGGGGTAAAGCTACACGGCAACCTTTTCATTTGTTCTCAGCTTATCTGCCTCTTCTTACGGTGAGGTAAACAGCTGGATGTGAGCTGCGATCACGGAGTTCGGGTGGATAGTAATCCACCGTTTGCTTTGAGCGAATGTGTGGTTTCTTTGCTTGTTGTTTTTTGATATTGCCGGTTGTCAATGATAGTGTCGTCATGTGATCATCTCCTGGTTCGATTTCTGTCTTTTGGGTGATACTTGTCTTGCTGTAAATTTATCCGGGTCTAACTGAATCGAAGACACTATATCATAAATACCCTTATTTGTCAATGGTTTTTTGGCTCTTTCCCTTTTTTGAATTTTTGGTAATAAAAAAATCCATTTGTATGGAACTTGAAATCATTTATAAAGTGAATCGATCGCCGTAGGGGTACCGTTGCTACGGCGATCATTGTCTTTCGGCTTATTCTGGCTTGGGGAGAAAGACCTCATTAACGTATTTCTTCGCTACCTGTTGTAAATCAGATCTATTCCAGATGGAATCACCAGATAGCTCTGCACGAAGCGCTCCGCCAAAGAGACGAACTACAGTTTGGATGTCCTCTTCGGACCATTTTCGATCCTTTGGTAATGATGGTCGTGCTGTTTGTGCCGTCCTGGTCATGTTTTCAAAAATGTTTTTAACATACCAGGCTGTGGTTGGCCTTAAGGCGCCTAGACTTGTCTCAACACTAACCTCATCTTCAGTCCGATATGCTTTTTCGATGAGGATATCGATGACCTTGTCGTGAATCTGCCGGCGAATATCGTTGGTTAACTCGTCTTGCCCATAATCACCCTCCATATGAATGGTGATAGAGCAATCACAGAAATCAATCTCGAATATAGACTCTATTTCGTATATGGCATTTAGGATCTCTGCATTAAGATCACCAACACCTAAAGTGCCGTCAGCATCGATCTCTTCGCCAAGCCATTTTCGATAACTATAGAGGGCGTCAATTGGTTCCATGAGAGACCCTTGAAGATAGAACTCTGTCTCTTCGACAGGACCAAGGCCTAATCCCGAATAACCCTTCATTTTCCTCGTTTCCATTATGATGTTTGGGATATCCATACTGTTATTAGACTTCACCGTTTTTCACCTTCTTTCCTTAAGGTACCCAATATTGTTCTTAAGCCAAAAGAACAATTTATTATATAATAAAAACGATCATAAAGAAATACTTTTATTAGGGACCAAACTCACTTTTCCGTCATCCCCGTGCAGACGGGGAGGCACGATGCTTCATTATCTCTCAAGACTTTCTGGAATTGTCACCCAAGAGTGACCTTATAAACAAAATATATAAAAAGCCCCGTCTTAAGGGGCTCTTTATACTTTATTCTTAATTCTAGTGAGAGGTAGTTCTCGATTTCACTTCGTTTCACTCGAACAATAAAACCTATTAGCTCATTAGGCCATCCGACTACTTACTTTTCATCCTTCTTAAGGGCGGCTTTTCGGGATAAGTTTAGTCGTCCCTGATGGTCGATTTCGGTGAGTTTTACCGGAATAACATCGCCAACTTTTAGAACGTCGGAGACTTTTTCTACTCTTTCGGGGGAGATTTGAGAAACGTGAACCAAGCCTTCTTTCCCCGGTAGAATTTCTACAAATGCGCCAAAGGCTTCTACTCTTTTTACGGTTCCTTGATAGACGGTACCGATCTCCGGCTCTTTTACAATGCCTTCGATAATCTTGATGGCTTCTTTAGCGGCTTCGGCTTCGACGGCGGAGATATTGATTTGGCCGGTATCCTGAATATCTATCTCTACACCGGTTTGAGCAATAATTTTATTGATGGTTTCGCCGCCTTTACCAATAACGTCCTTAATCTTCTCTGGCTTAATTTGGATAGTATAAACTCGCGGGGCATACTTGGAGATTTCTTCACGAGGCTTAAGTATAGCCTCGGTCATCTTACCAAGAATAAAGAGGCGGCCTTCTTTTGCTTGATTCAATGCTTCTTTTAGAATGTCTGCAGAGACTCCATTAATTTTCATATCCATCTGGAGTCCGGTAATACCGCTCTCGGTACCGGTAACTTTAAAGTCCATATCGCCTGCAAAGTCCTCTACGTCTCTAATATCCGATAAAACAACATATTTTTCAATTTTACCATCTTTCTGCTTAGTCATTAGTCCCATGGCAATACCAGCAACCGGGGATTTAATCGGCACACCAGCGTCCATAAGAGCGAGAGTGGTGCCGCAGGTTCCGGCCATGGAGGTGGAGCCATTAGAAGATAAAATCTCCGAAACCACCCTAATGGTGTAGGGGAAATCTTCTTGGTCTGGCAAAACAGCCTCTAAAGATCTTTCGGCAATGTTTCCGTGGCCGATCTCTCGTCTTCCCACGCCTCTTAAGGGTTTGGATTCGCCGACAGAATATGGTGGGAAGTTGTAATGATGCATAAATCGCTTTTCGCCCGATTCAAACATGGTGTCAATAATCTGAGCCATGCCCGGACCGGCTAGAGTACATATTGATAGAGCCTGGGTTAATCCTCTCGTAAATAAAGCCGAACCGTGAGTTCGAGGCAGCAAACCAACTTGCGAGGTAATTTTTCTGATTTCATTTGGCTTTCGGCCGTCCGGTCGTTCGCCTCTCTCAATGATTGCTTGTCGAAGCTCCATGTCGATGGCCTTATTAAAGGCTTCGGAGATTTCCGCTTCTTCATAACTGTCTTTTAGGTCTTCAAAAACTTGAGACTCAAGATCGGCCAAAGCGCCTTCTCTTTGAATTTCGTCAGCATGAATAATATCTTTGCCTAGCTTGCCGTGTAAGAATTTTTCGACTGCCGAAACAGCATCTTTGCTTACTGTAAACAGCTCAAATTCCTTTGGTTTCTTACCAAGTTCCTTGGCCATTTTTTGTTGAAGTTCGATGGCCGGCTGCATGCCTTTAAGAGCCATTGCCATAGCCTCAACCATTTGGTCTTCCGGAATCTCCTTAGCGGCAGATTCAACCATGATGATGCCGTCTTTGGTTCCGGCGACTACCAAATCAAGAGTTGAGTTTTCCATTTCGGAAATAGTAGGGTTAAGGGCTAACTTGCCGTCTATTATACCGATTCTGGAAGCAGCAATTGGACCTTCGAAAGGGGCGCCAGAAATAGATAAAGCGGCGGAGGCGGCAATAATACCTAAAAAGTCAGGATCATTCTCCTTATCAAAAGAAAGCGGGGTAACAATTACCTGAACATCATTTCGGTAGCCTTTGGGAAATAGCGGCCTAATTGGTCTGTCGATAAGGCGGGAAGTTAGAACGGCTTCTTCGGAAGGTCGCCCTTCTCTTTTAATAAAACGGCTTCCGGAGATTTTTCCGGCCGCGTAAGTTTTGTCTAGAAATTCCACCATTAGGGGGAAATAATCCATGCCTTCTCTGGTTAGGTCAGAGACTACGGCTGTGGCCATCAGTACGGTGTCGCCGTAGGTTAGCATGACGGCACCGGATGCTTGCATAGCAAAGTTTCCGGTTTCAATAATTAATTTTTTTCCGGCAAGTTCGGTTTCGAATACCTTATCGCCTTTTACAATAGAGTCCATAAAGTCCTCTCCTTTCATGTAGGCTGATGGTCTAATAGCGTATGGCCTGGTTTTCTCTATATAGGCTATTTAGACTATTCGACCATATGGCCATTAGGGGCTAGGACTCAAAACAAGAAGTGAAACTGACAGAATATATGCTGTCATCCTGAACTTGATTCAGGATCCCTCGCGTTATATGGAGAAGATTCCGGATCAAGTCCGGAATGACATTAATTCCGGTTGATTCTAAAATCAGTTATTCTTCCAGGTTCTGACCCCTAGCCAAATTATTAATAAACAATAAGCAAAAAACAAAAAACAGTTTTAATTACATTTCTAACATAAACTAAGTCTATTTATGCATGACGAATCTATAATTTCCTGATTTTTGTTCATTGTTTATTGTTCTTTGTTTTATCTTCTTAAGCCAAGATCTTTAATTACGTTATCGTATTTGTCTCGGTTTTTCTTAGACAGATAATCTAAGAGTCTTCGTCTCTTACCAACCATCTTAAGTAAACCACGTCTTGAGTGTTCGTCCTTCTTGTGAGTTCTTAGGTGGTCAGTCAGCTTTTTTATTTGTTCTGAGAAAATCGCAATTTGAACTTCTGGGGATCCGGTATCATTGGTTGAAGTCCCAAACTTTTCGACGATCTTTTCTTTGTCTTGTTTTCTTAGTGCCATAACTTCCTCTTGTTATTACTTTGAACTCATTTTACCATGTTTTCCACAGGATTTCAAGTGGGAGTATACGAAAAATAATTCAAAATTCAAAAATCAAAAGTCAAAATGACAGATGAAAAATGTAAAAAGGTTAGCAATACAGAGGCTTTTCTTATCATAATTAAGAATATTTGGTATGATATCGATAATATGAAAATCAAATTATCCCTTTTTTGCATGGTAAAACGGGATTGACGAAAACAAAATAATTTGATAAGATATAGTCAACTTTTAAACGGACTCCCAATTAACTTAATTTATTTATGATTCCAGAATCTCAAATTGAATCTTGTTCCTCATTGGAGGAACTAAATGAGCTTGTAGCAAAATGCACTCGGTGCGATCTCTTTAAGGATGCCATAAATCCAGTGCCGGGCGATGGCAACCCAGAGGCAGAAATTGTTTTTATTGGTGAGGGGCCGGGTAAAAAGGAAGATGAGATCGGTAAGCCATTTGTGGGCGCTGCCGGTAAATTGCTTAAAGAAATGTTAGAGGAAAATGGATATAAAAGGGAAGATGTATTTATCGCAAATGTCGTAAAACACCGCCCGCCAAATAATAGAGATCCGCTGCCAAATGAGGTGGAAGCCTGTTTCCCATATTTAAAAAGGCAGCTTCAGCTTATAAATCCAAAACTTATTGTGTTTTTAGGCCGCCACTCTCTAAACCGCTTTTTCCCAGACCTAAAGATTTCTGAAGTTCATGGTAAGGCTTTTAGAAAAGAGATCCCTTGGCTTGGGCGAAAACAAGTATTCATGGCCCTTTTTCATCCGGCTGCCGCTTTATATAGAGGCAGTATGAAAGAGACGCTTAAAGCAGATTTCGCGAAACTGCCAAAACTTATCGAAAAAATTAATAATGATAATAATGACTCTAAATCAAAAAAAGACCAGCCCGAACTCTTTTAGGCGGGTCAAAGAAAGGATTAAAAAGAAAAAATGGAAGAGCAATTAAGTAAAGAACAAGGTAGAGAGCCACAATCTATACCGCAAAGATCGGCGGTGCCACAAAGACCAGGAAACCCTGGTAAAAGAACACAGCCAAGACAGCAAAGACCAAATGATGGCCAAAATTTAAGAATCATTCCCCTTGGCGGAATGGGTGAAATTGGTAAAAACATGTATGTTCTGGAATATGGAAACGATATTTTGGTTATTGATGCCGGGTTTATGTTTCCTGAGGCTGATATGCCAGGAGTGGACTATGTTATTCCTGACGTTAAATATTTAGAAGAAAACAAGCATAAAGTAAAAGGATACCTTATTACACACGCTCACGAAGACCATGTTGGCGCTTTACCATACGTTCTGCCAAAGGTTCCGGCTCCAATTTATGCCCCCAAGCTTACGGCAGCATTAATTCAGAACAAATTAAAAGAATTTAAGATCATGGGTCAGCTTGGCATTAGAACCGTTGATCCGGACAAAGATGAAAAGCTTCAATTTGGAGCGCTTCAGGTTGAGTTTATTAGAATGGTTCATTCTATTCCGGACGCTGTAGCTATTGTAATTCACACCCCCGTTGGAACTGTTATTGCAACTGGCGATTTTAGGTTTGATTTTACTCCGGTAGACAAGAAGGTTCCAAATATTCACCGCTTAGTAGAGCTTTCCAAAGAAGGTGTTTTGGCACTGCTTTCTGACTCTACCGGCGCCGAATCGCCAGGTTTTTCGGTAACAGAAAGCGCACTACAAAAAAATTTCGACAACATTTGGACTTCTGCAAGCGGACGTATTGTAGTTGCTTCATTTGCTTCACAGATAAACAGAATTCAACAATTTATTAATGCCACCGCGTATTCCGGCCGAAAACTGGCTTTTTCCGGAAGAAGTTTGCTTAATAACGTGGAAGTGGCTGTAAGGCTTGGTTACTTAAAAATACCTTCCGGTATGATCATTAAAGTTCAGGATATTAATCGTTACCCCGACAATCAAGTAACTATAGTTTCTACCGGATCACAAGGCGAATCTATGTCGGCTCTTGCAAGAATGGCATCCGGCGATCACAAACAAATCAAGATTAAAAGAGGAGATACCGTTGTTTTCTCTTCTTCCCCTGTCCCGGGTAACGAAGACAAGATACGAAAGGTTATCGATGACTTGTTTAGACAGGGTGCAGAAGTTGTATACGATGAAAAGGACGATATTAAAACCCACGTTTCCGGACACCCCAAACAGGAAGAGCTGAAACTAATGCTTTCACTTGTAAAGCCAAAATATTTTATTCCTTATCATGGTGAATATCATCATTTAATTCACCACCGCGATATAGCGATAGAAATGAATATCCCCGAAAAAAATATATTCGTGGTTGATAACGGCCAGGTTATAGAGTTTGATGCAAACGGCGCCAGACTAAACGGAAAAGTGCCGCATGGCGAGGTCTTAGTTGACGGGCTTGGCGTTGGCGACGTTCAAAACATTGTGCTAAGAGACCGAAATATTATGTCAACTGACGGCATTTTTGTGGTTATCGCGACGGTAGATAAGGTTTCCGGACGGCTTCTTACTAGCCCCGATATTATCTCCAGAGGCTTTATCTACATGAGAGAATCTGAACAGTTGGTAAATAAAGCGCGTCAAGAAGTCCGAAGAATCTTATCCAAAAAAGAAGGTGAGCCGCCGGCAAACTGGATCAATATGAAAAACAAGGTCCGAGACGAAATCGGCCAATTCCTCTACAACAACACCAAGAGACAGCCGATGGTGATTCCGGTTATTATAGAAGTGTAGGGTAGGTTAATTGGTTAATAGGCTAACGGGCGAATAGGTTTTTAGATTCCCTCTCCCTTGAGTCGAGAGGGTTAGGGTGAGGGGGCTAAACAATTCAAAGTTCAAAATGCAGCCCTAAATGCCAAGGGTGTATCAGATACAGATAATGTTTATAAGAACAGAGAGACAATCTTTTTAAGCAAAACCTTGCGAATGCGAGGCAAAATTCAAAAGTTAAGAGGCTCAACTCACTGGGCCTCTTTTGATTTACCGTTATCCCCCAATCGGCTCGAGGGCAGGCTCTGAACTTGATACAGGATCTTCTCCATTTATCACTTCTGCCATCTTGTCGTCATTCCCGACCCGATCGGGAATCCAGGATTTTTTTCCCATTAAGTTTGTTTCCTATTTCCTATTTCCTGCTAAAATATATCCATGTTCAAACTTATCATTTTTGATTTAGACGGCACTTTAGTGGATAGTACACAGCTTTCGAAGATGACCTATTTTGAAGTTCTTCGTAAAATGGGTTATGACCCGGAACTATATTGGGAAACACATCGGAAGTCATCGGGGCTTCCCTATGAGGAGCAATTAAGGCGTGCAAATCCCGAACTGGTAGTTAGAAAAGACGAATACTTGAGACTGTATAAAGAGGCGCATAAGACGCTTATTGGAAAGGCGGTCGTAGAATACCCCGGTGTTGACGCCATGCTAAAGTCAATTACAATTCCAAAAGCCATCATGACTGCAAAAATCGGTTCTTCGGCGAATGTTATGATAAAGGATATCTTAAAAGTAGACTTCGACTATATCTCGACTCACGAAATGAGACAACACCACAAACCGAGTCCCGAACCTTTGCTTGAAATCTGTGAGAGATTTAACGTAAAGCCGGAAGAAGCGATTTATGTCGGAGATGGTGTTCACGATGTCGAATGTGCTAAAAATGCCGGCGTTGTTTCCGTAGCGGTAGCGTGGGGCAACTACTATACAGCCGAAGAACTCGAAAACTTAAAGCCGGATTTTCTCGTTTATAAGCCGGAGGAGATCCTAGAGATCCTAAACAGAATTTCTAATTGACCTAATTTCTAACCCCTATAAAAACCTATTTAAATAGCTTTGCATTTGCGCTATAATCTGTTCAGGATAAACCAAATCATGGGACGCAAAAAAAAGCGGGGCCGGCCAAAGGGCTCGAAATCGAAGAAAAAAGAATCAAGAAGTTTTTTGCCGTCTTTAAATGAAGATACGGTAAGAGAAATAGTGGCTATTGTCTTGGTAGCTGTTTCTTTGATTTTGCTTCTAGCTGTTTTCGGGGCGGCTGGGACTTTTGCTGAAAACGTTTATACTTTTATGAGAAAGGCTGTTGGTTACTCCGCGATAGCCCTTATTTTAGTTGTCTTTGGTTCGGGGGCCGCCATGTTTTTTCCGGAAAAATTCCCGATCTCTAAAAGTATTATTCCGGGAATCGTTCTTTTTGTTCTCTCACTTTCCGGATTACTTCATCTTTTTATCGAAACTAGGCAAGGATACGCCATAGCAGATGCCGGTAACGGCGGCGGTTGGATGGGTTTTGTAATCCAGATGCTAATCTTGCATGTTTTTAATGTCTGGGCCTCTTTTGTTCTTCTTATGGCTTTAGCTTTAGTAGCTGTTCTCTTAATCGTAAATAAATCAATTTCAGCGACCATTAAGGCCTTTAAAGAGAATCGGGCGGAAGCTAAGCCAGCTGAACTAAAGGTAAACGAGCCAACCAGCGCTCATCTAAAGGATGACGGCAAGAAAGATCTAGCTCCAAAGAGAGAGACAAGGGAAGAGATTAGAGTGGTGGCTTACGATGATAAGGATTGGAAGTTTCCGCCGCTTAGCCTCTTAGAATCTATGTCCACCAAGGCTGATTCCGGAAACATCAAGCAAAATGCCTCATTGATCCAAAAAACCTTGGGCAGCTTTAACATAAACGTAGAGATGTCTGATGTTAACGTCGGCCCGACGGTAACTCAGTATACATTTAAACCTCAAGAGGGAATTAAGCTAAATAAAATTACCACCTTAGATAAGGACTTAGCTTTGTCTCTAGCGGCGCATCCTATTAGGTTAGAAGCTCCAATTCCGGGGAAGTCTTTAGTCGGTGTCGAAGTGCCAAACAAAAGGAGCGCAATAGTTCGGATGCGGAATATTGTGGACAGTGAATATTTTAAGGAAACAGGATCCCGACTTTCGGTAGTTTTGGGTTTGGATGTGGCCGGCGAACCGCAGATTGCCGATATAACTAAAATGCCTCATTTGCTAATAGCTGGCGCTACGGGTTCCGGTAAATCCGTTTGCATTAATACCTTGCTTTTAAGTCTTTTGTATCAAAATTCGCCGAAATCGCTTCGCATGATCTTGGTTGATCCCAAAAGGGTGGAGCTTTCGCCTTACAACAATATCCCGCATCTCTTAGCGCCGGTGATTGTGGAACCGGATAAGACAATTTCGGCCTTAAAATGGGCCGTGGGCGAGATGGAGAACCGTTATAAAATCTTACAACAGTATGGCAAGCGAAATATCGATGAGTATAACCAGGCCATGAAAGATCAGCCAATGCCCTATATTGTGATCGTGATTGATGAATTAGCCGATTTGATGGCTGTTTCGGCCGCGGAAGTAGAAGCCCTTATTGTTAGGCTTTCTCAGATGGCAAGAGCCGTGGGAATGCATCTGGTGATTGCCACTCAAAGGCCATCAGTCGACGTTATTACCGGTCTTATTAAGGCTAATGTGCCAACGAGAATAGCCTTTGCGGTAGCTTCTCAGGTGGATTCCAGAACTATCATAGATCAGGCTGGTGCCGAAAAACTTCTTGGCTCGGGCGATATGTTGTTTTATTCGCCTCAGCTTGCTAAGCCAAAACGAATTCAGGGTGTGTTTGTAAGCGAAAAGGAAGTAAAACTAGTCACTGATTTCTTAAAACAAGAAGGCCAGCCGGAGTATAATGAAGCCGTTTTAACTCAAAGCACACGGTCTAGCGGGGGCGTGATGGATTTTGAAAGTGCCGATGACGATCTATTTGAAGAAGCGGCGAAATGCGTTATTCAAAGCGGCAAAGCATCTGCCTCTTTACTTCAGAGGCGGCTTCGTATAGGATATGCAAGAGCTGCGAGGCTCATTGATATTTTGGAAGATCAAGGAATCGTTGGCCCGGCCGATGGCGCCAGACCAAGAGAAGTGCTGGTATCGGATGTATCGGAGATGATGGATACAGGAGAATAAAATATAAAAATTTCTAATAACCAACGACAAATTATCAAAAATATTTTTAGACATTAGGATTTTAGAAATTGAGGTTTGATTAGAAATTAGTAATTAGAGCCATTAGAAATTAAATCCATCCCTATTTAATGTAGGATGGATTAATACCTAAAATACTATCTGAATACTTATGAATATAAAGGAGTGTTGTGTCCCCCGAGTTTACCAAAACTCAAATTACCCAAAAAGGAGGGTTGGGCGAGCTTTTAAGATCAAAGCGAGAGTCTTTGGGTTATTCCGTTAAGGAAGTCGAGTTAAATACCAGAATTAGATCTAAATATATCTTGGCTTTCGAAGCGGATGATTTCGAAAAGCTGCCCGATGATGTCTATATTAAGGGTTTTCTAAAAAATTACTCTGATTTTTTGGGTTTAGAATATCAGGATGTTCTCGCGCTTTATAATCGAGAAAAAAGCATCGATCTCAAAGTAAAAAAGATTAGCATTAAAGTAATTAAGAAACAGAAAACTTATAAGCCGAGGATAGTTTTAACGCCAAGGACACTTTTGGTTGCCGGGATTATTACCGGTTTTTTTGCAGTGGCTAGTTTTATCATGTGGCAATTTTCACTTTTTGCGGCTCCGCCGGAGCTAATAATCGAATCTCCGGCGAATAATTCCGAAGTTACAAGCGAGGCCTTAGTTCTTTCCGGAAAAACCACAAAAGGCGCTACCCTTTATGTGAATGATATTCAAATTCAAAATGCTGATGGCGATTTTAAGGAGAAAATCAGCCTCCAGGATGGCCCAAATGTTATTCGGGTTATGGCGATCAATCAACTTAACAAAAAAAGCGAGAAACTAATTACGGTTGTAGCCAAGCTTCCCAAGTTGGAAATTACTCCAATCCCCATTGCTTTTAATGGTTTGGAAGTTAAGGCAACGGCAGGCGAGTTTCCGATTACCCTAGATCTTGTGGTTGATGATAAGGAAAAGGTTCATCAATTTTTAATGCCGGGCACCACTCAAACTTTTAAGGCCGTAGATAAAATGAGCTTTACCACTTCTAATGCTAAAAGCACAAAGATTGTAATTAGCAATGAGAAGATGATTAATAAAGACTTAGGATTTCTGATGACGCCGGATAAGAAGGTGGAGGGTAATGCGCCGGTCCCCAAACCCGAACCCAAGTCCATTGAGTTTAAGAAAGACTTGGAAGTACGGTAAGATAGAATTTTGAATAATGTTTTGAGAATAAAAGATTAAGTGTTTAAAGGAAGTTAAAAAAAGTATTCTATTCGCCATTCGCGATTCTTATACTAAATACTTTATACCTAGTTCTTTATTCTGGCGTAAAGAAAACTCAATAATGAAATCGTGTTATAGTTTAATAAAGGAGAAAAACATGGCTAAAGACTTTAGTTTCGATATTACTTCTGATTTTGATCATCAGGAGCTTGTAAATGCGATAGATCAGGCACAGCGGGAGATTGGTACCAGGTACGATTTTAAAGGTTCGGATGCTGATATTAAAGAAGAAGGTAAAGATACTCTCATCGTTAATGTCGAGGACGATTATAAATTAGGGGCTGTAATTGACATCCTGCAATCCAAGATGATTAAGAGGAATCTTTCTCTAAAGATCCTCGATCTGTCGAAACAAGCCGAGAATGCGGCCGGTGGCACCTTGAGGAAAAACATTCCTTTAAAGCGGGGTTTAAAGCAAGAGGATGCGAAGGCGATAACGAAGAAAATTCGCGAGAATTACCCCAAGGTTAAGGCTACGATCCAGGGAGAAGAAATCCGGGTTTCTTCGACTAAAAAAGATGAACTTCAGGGGGTGATGACGCTTCTAAAGGAAGCCGATTTCGATTTCCCATTGCAGTTTGGGAATTATCGGTAGGCGAATAGTAAACAGATAATAACTGTTCGATTCCCCGATGACTAGAGGGTCTGATTGGTAATGGACAAAAGTGATAATTCTTGGTACAATCATTCTCCTGGTATGTAAGCATGCGTATGAGGTGCAATTTTACAATTTGGTAAACTTATGTTCGGGTGAGGAGGGAAGATGCTTAAGGTTTTAGGGAAAGAAGAGATCTGGGACAAAAATGTTTTATTCGATTCAAAGGCAGTTATCGGTGAAATTAGAGACATAGATACCAATTCGAGCGGCACCATAGGTATTACCGACTCCGACGGTTTTGTGAGACTGTACGATCGCAGAGGTAATTCCCGCACTGTAATCGATGGCACAATGAATGAATCGTATGGTCTGTATAGACCATCCGGAATACATCTTTGTGTCCACGGCCTGGTCTGGGTTACGAGTATGGCGAACCAAGTCGTTAGCCGATTCAATCTAAAAGGCGATCACATTGATAGCTGGGGCGGTTATGGTAGCGAGGACGGAAAATTTAATGATCCTTTATTTATTACGGGCCATGCAGGCAATAGATACATTGCTGATAACGGCAACGCCAGAATACAAGCGTATGACAAGAGAAACAACAAGTGGCTGACTTTTGCCAAGTTGAGTCTTCCTACGGTTGGTATTGCCTGTGATCTTATCGGTAACATGTATGCGATTGAACTGGGCGACAAGCTGCTTAAGCTTAGCTCAACAGGAGCGTTGCTCGAGCAAAAAATAATTTTTGTCTCGGATGACGACCTTGGGCTTATCGAAAGCATGACCATTGCTCGAAGATACGGTATTATGTTTTTGTATGGAACAGAAATAGGCCTAAAGGCTTACGATTTGAAATCCCATCAAATTATTGATGGCTGGGATGATGAGGCTGACATCATAAAAGAAATTCCATATATTTCGGGGATGAGTTTCGATAACGTTGAGTCGGCGCTCTACCTGGTGGATCCGGTTAATTGCAGGGTAGTAAAGCTTTTTACTGAAAGGCATAGTTTGGAGAGGACAAGAAAAAAGCAATACTGCTACGGAGGCAGCTGATATTTATCGGCTGCCTCTCCGTTTTTATAATTCATATTTTTTATCTGGAGCCTGGAGTTTAAGTCGAAGTGGTAATATTTTTGACTTTTCGTATCTTAGAGTATAATAAGTTTGTTAAGGATTATATTTATGAAAAAGTTATTTTTAAGTTTTTTTCTCTTTAGTCTTCTTGTGACCCCAGTTTTTGCTGTAACTTCGACCTCAACAATTGAGGTCTTAAATAACAAGTCGGAAGCCGATGCCGATGGTCAGGATTTTGTAACGGTGGCAGTGTCTCCTTGTCTCTCGAACGGTAAGGCAGACGAAGAGGCAACCGTTACCATCACGCCCGATACTATAACTAACACTGCAGCCGGAACTGTATTGAATGGAGATGAATGTGGCGAGTTTGAGAAGAAGTTTAAGCTAACCTCGACAAAAGCGGGAACTTACAATGTCGGCGCGTATATCGTCTTTAAAAATGGCGAAATTTTTAATACCCAGACAGTGCAAGTGAAATTTACAAGTGACGAGCCGACTCCTACTCCAACACCGACTGTAACGCCTACGCCAGCTCCGGAACCATCAGCAGTTCCTACCAAAAAGCCAACCATAACCCCGGAGGTTAAGGAAGTTGAGTCCTTGGAAAATCCCAAGTTTACGAAGGTCAAGGTAGATGATCAAAATTATGAAATTTCCGATTTCCAAGAACTGACTCTAAAACCAGAAGCAAAACTTACATTTTCCGGAACTGCTCTTAAAGATGCCAAACTCTCCATTTTTTTATATCCCGAACAGAAAATGGGCAAAGTTAAGGTAGACGGTGATGGCAACTGGGAATTTACTTTTGAGGAAAAAATGGATCCGGGCGACCACAAGGTGGAGGCCAAGATCTCTGATACTGACGGCAATGTAAGTAAAAGAACTAGTTTATCGTTTAAGGTTGAGGGGGAGACGGCTCAGCAAAAATCAGCCGCTGAGCGAAAATACGGCACCAATATTGCTTTCTGGATTTTATTATTATCCTTTTTGGGAGTGGCTACTGGTACTGGCTTCTATCTTTACAAAAAACATTGGCTACCCAAGAAGAAAAAAACAATCAATAAACAAAAAACAGGGTATGAAAATGACGGAGAGCTTCAAGAAGAGGAGGATAAGGAGGGCAAGGACATATCTGATGGTGAGAACGATTTAGAGCCTGATGGAACGGTAGAAAATGCGGAAACTGTGGAAAATGGAGAAGCAGAACCTGAAAAAGATAGTGAAAGCGCTAGTGATGGAGAAGAGGATGAAGGGCCGGAAGAAGATGAAGAAAATATAGATAACGATACCGAGACTGAAGAGAAGAAAAAGAATTCTGAATAAATCTCAATTAGAAATTCTTAATAAACCATATATTCTAAATTCTTTATTCTTTATTCTTTATTCTTAATTCATAATTCTTATTTCATATTGTTGTTATTTAATAACCGTTTTGCTATACTGTTACCAGATTTTATTAAAAGAAGGGGTATGAATAATGGCTGAACAAACAGAGAAGATGAAAGCATTAGAATTGGCCGTTGCACAAATTGAAAAGCAGTTTGGCAAAGGTTCTATTATGAAAATGTCGGAAGCAACAAAAGTAGACGTTGATGTTATTCCGACAGGCTCAATTTCACTTGATATGGCGCTTGGTGTCGGTGGAGTGCCAAGGGGCCGAATTATTGAAGTTTACGGTCCGGAAAGCTCAGGTAAGACAACCTTAGCTTATCATATTGTGGCCGAAGCGCAGAAAAAAGGCGGTTTGGCAGCTTTCGTGGATGCTGAACACGCTCTCGATCCGGAATATGCAAGAAATATTGGAGTTGATCTAGAGAAACTGTTGATTTCTCAGCCGGATACTGGTGAACAGGCCTTAGAAATAGTGGAGACCTTAGTAAGGTCTAGCGCCGTTGATGTCGTCGTTGTAGACTCTGTTGCGGCTTTAGTGCCACGAGCTGAAATCGAAGGCGAGATGGGGGACTCCCATATGGGTCTTCAGGCGAGACTAATGTCTCAGGCTTTAAGAAAGCTTACCGGTGTTGTCAGCAAATCCAAAACTACTGTCATCTTTATTAACCAGCTTCGAATGAAAATCGGGGTGATGTTTGGTAATCCGGAAACCACAACCGGTGGACAGGCGCTTAAATACTACTCATCAGTAAGAATTGAAATCAGAAGATCAGAACAAATTAAAGACGGGGATAAGGTAATGGGTAACCGAACTAAAGTAAAGATTGTAAAGAACAAGGTTGCCCCACCATTTAAAACTGCAGAATTTGACATTATGTATAACGAGGGTATATCAAAAGTGGGAGACCTATTGGACATAGCAGTAAAGCAGGATTTGGTAGGAAAAAGCGGAGCCTGGTACGAATACGATGGCCAGAAAATCGGCCAGGGTCGAGAGGCGGCAAAACAATATCTAAAAGACAATCCAAAGGTTGTTGCTGTTTTGGAGAAAAAAATTAAAGGATAAAATTGTTTGACGGAACCATTCAGTATGTAATAGATCTTTCGAGAGACATGGGTCTCTTGGGAATTGGAATCGGTATGTTTCTTGAGAGTATGGGCATTCCATTTGGAAGCATACCCTTAATTTTTGGCTCCGGTTATCTCTTGAATGAGGGCAAGGCTAGCTATATCACGCTTGTTTTTGTTTCGGCTGCCGGCTCGACCCTAGGGTCTATTGTTAGTTATTACGTTGGTTATCATATGGGTAATGTAATTAGGCGTTATAATAAAAAAGACCGGCTGGTCAGGCACGAAAAAAAGGTGCAAGACTTTATCAAGAAATACGGCCGGATCTCGATTGTATTCGCTCAGCTTTTTGGACCAACCAGGACTTTTATCTCTTTACCGGCCGGCGCCCTCAAAATGAATATAAGGGAATTTGTCGTCGGTACGCTTGTTGGAGCTATTATTTTCGCCGGCGCCATGGTTTCGGTCAGTTCTCTTCTTCAACAAGTCACTAGGCAGATTGCTGCATATTTGGGTATCCCTGTATGGCTAAGCTTTGCTCTCGCGGTTTTCTCGATCGTGCTACTTATTAGGCTTTACGTTATCGCTAAGAATCTAAACGGTGATAGCGAAGGTTAGAGGTCAATTAAATAAGAGAGCATAAAATGCAGATAACTAAGATTGAACAGGGCAAAAAAAGGCAAGATCGGGCTAATGTTTACATAGACGGTGAATTTGCCTTTGCTATCTATCTTGATATTTTGGTTCGGCATGGCTTAGTCAAAGGTCAAGACATCGGCGAGGATAGAATTAATCAAATAATTCGGGAAGACGAGCTGGGTAAAGCATACGATAGAGCACTTCGTTTTCTTGGTTATCGGATGCGGAGCGAAAAGGAAGTCAGAGATAAATTAAAGGAAAAGGAATATCAGGATTTCGTGATCGATGAGGTAATAGAGAGACTTAAGAAAAATAAATTTATAAATGATTCTCAATTTGCCGATTCTTGGGTTAGGGATCGTACTAATCTAAAACCAACCGGGAAGAAAATGCTTGAGCTCGAACTAAAACAAAAGGGTATTTCTGAAAGCATAATTATAAATGTGCTCTCTCGTATCGATAAAGAGGATGAATTCGAACTTGCCCAAAAACTCGCCTCAAAAAGAAAGTTTGAAGATTTGGCTCCGGAAGTGCGTAAAAAGAAAATCACCGATTATCTGTTAAGACGAGGATTTGGGTGGGATGTTATAAAAGAGATTCTGAAAGAAGAATCTGTAAATGAATAATTGTTCTAATACCAGATACTAGATACTTTTTCTTACGCTGTTTCAGTAGCCGAAACCTGTTTAGCAGCTTTTGTTTTAATATAGTCATCTTCTACAATAACGACTTTAGGAGAAATGCTAATTATCTTATGAGCGGGGATTATGATCTTTTCTAATGAAAAAGTCTCTTTTATGATGCCTCCCGAAGTGTAGATTCTGGTAAGATTCATGGTTTTGGTGTCTAATGCCAAATCCTCAACTCGGCCTAATTTTCGTCCCAAGTCGGTTTCAACCTTAAGGCCAATCCATTTGATTTTTTCTTTAAGAATCTCCGCAATCTTTATGACCTCGTTTTCGGTAGCCAAGTTCTGCGAATCGTCAATTATCATCACATCCGGATTAATTTCTCTTATGTCTCCGACTGTAAGAATGTTTCTTTCTCTCACATGAGTTTTAATAAGCTTAAAGCCTAACACTCGGCCATTGTCCGGATTTATGATAATTTCTTCGATTTGACCAATGCTAACACCTTCTCTAATGGAGAAGATGGGCAAATTATGAATGTTTGAAAAAAGTATCATAAGTCTATTATAATTGACTTTTTCCAAAAGTTAAGCTATAATTTTGAAATTAATAATAATTTCGTCAAAAGGGCAATTGCCCCTTAGCGAAGGTAACAACCTTTTTGCTCTCCGCTGTCGATCGGGGGGCCCTCGGCACGAACGATGCCGGGTCCGTAGGAAGGAGTTTTTTAATGCAAAGATACGAACTTGCTTACATTATCCACCCTGATCTTGAGAACACCCTTGATAAGGTAACTGATAGGGTAAATAAATTTGTAAATTCTCATGGTAAGGTTATAATGGAAGATATCTGGGGAAAGCGAAAATTAGCTTATTCTATAAGAAAACAAAATTATGGGTTGTATGTCATTTTAAACATGGATCTTGAGCCAAGCGCTGTTTCTGAGCTCGAGAAGTTGCTTAGAAGAACAGAAGAAATTTTAAGATTTATGATTCTCTCTTACGAAAAAGAGGGTGTTTCAGTTTCTGGTGTCGCATCTAAGGTGGCATCGGAAAAAGTGGCTAAGAAAACCAAGGAAGCTGAAGTAGCTAAAGAAGAAACGGCAGCAGAAGAAGTGGAAGCAAAGAAGGTCAGTAAAGAAACTGTTAAAAAAGAAAAAAAGCCAGAAGAAGCATCCAAAGCGGAGGAAACTAAGAAAAAAGCCAAGGCCGTTAAGGCTGAAGAAGGTGAGCCTTCCGAAGAAGAGCGAATGTCGGAATTAGACAAGAAATTAAAACAAATTTTAGGGGACGAAGAAAAGTAAGAAAGGAGACAAAAATGAGAGATTTTCAGCAAGCAATCGTACTTGGCAACTTAACTAGAGACCCAGAGCTAAGATATACACCTAGCGGTCAGCCTGTAGCATCGCTTTCTGTTGCTACCAACAGATCTTGGGTTGATGCAGCTGGTGAGAAGAAAGATGCCGTTGAATATCATGACATTGTAGTTTGGGGCAAGATGGCAGAACTAACATCACAATACCTAACCAAAGGCCGAAAGGTTTTAGTTGTGGGAAGATTACAAACTAGGACATGGGAAGGTCAAGACGGCTCCAAAAGACAAAAAACAGAAATTGTAGCTACTGATATTAACTTTGTCGATAGGCCGAAAGAAGGTTTTCAGGCTAAAGAAGCCGAAGGCAAGATGGCCGAGGCTCAAACCGAAGGAGAAATCAATATCGACGACATCCCGTTTTAAAACAGGAAACAGAAAGTAGGAAATAGGAGATAACTAAGAAAGAGCCTTTTGTTACTAGTTACTATTTCCTAGTTCCTAACCAAAGGAGAAAATAATGGCAAATTATGTACCAAAGAAAACATGCCGTTTTTGCGGCGAAAAAAATGATTATGTAGATTATAAGGATGTAAAACTTTTGCAAAAATATCTGTCAGGATACGGAAAGATCGATGCAAGGAAGGCATCCGGTAATTGTCTTAGACATCAAAGAGTAGTTTCTAAGGCTCTAAAAAGAGCTCGAATGATGGCACTACTCCCATTTACTACTAGGTAAGGTTATTATGTACGGCATCACAGACTTAAAAACCGGAACTACAATAGATATTGATGGCGCCCCTCATATTGTACTCGAATATCAACACATAAAGATGGGTCGCGGCGGCGCCGTTCTAAAGGCAAAGTTAAGGAATCTAGTGACCGGTTCTTCATTTGAGACTAGTTTTAAGGGCGGCGAAAAAATTGTTCCGGCCACTTTAGAGAGAAGAAGCGCTCAGTTTATGTATGAGGACGAGGGCAGCTATTTTTTTATGGACAATACGTCTTATGAACAATTTAGCTTATCCACCAAAGACTTAGGTGCGAACGTGAATTATTTAAAAGAGGGTGAGGCGGTAGACGTTCAGTATTACAAAGATAAGCCTTTAAATATTCAACTTCCAATTAAGATGGATTTTATGGTTATTCGAGCCGAAAAAGGCTTAAAGGGAGACAGCGCTACAGGAGCCACGATGCCGGTAACCATTGAAACCGGACTTACTGTTACTGTGCCTTTATTTGTAAAACAAGGCGATAAAATCCGTATCGATACTAGGACCGGGAGTTATGTGGAGAGGGTTAAGTAAATTTAAAAAGTAAAAAGGGTCGAACACTCATTAGAGCGTTCGACCCTTTTTACTTTTCCCTTTTGAGTTTTGACATTTGAGTCTGCATAACGTAAGTTATATTCATGAAAAAGCGCATTGATGAATTTTTAGTGGAAAAAGGCTTGGCGGATTCTCGCGAAAAAGCCAAAAGGCTGGTAATGGCGGGCCAAGTTTATATTGGAGAACAGAGAATAGATAAACCAGCGCAAATGGTAGAAGAAACTGCGGATGTCTATGTTAAAGAGCAATTTCCTTATGTTTCACGGGGAGCCTTAAAGCTAGAAAAAGCTTTCCGGGAATTTAAGATTGATTTTAAGGATAAAGTCATTGCCGATATTGGTGCTTCCACCGGCGGTTTTACGGACTTTTCATTGCAGCACGGTGCTAAAAAGTCTTATGCTATTGACGTGGGTTACGGGCAGCTTGCCCATAAACTTCGTCAAGACACCCGGGTTATTAACATGGAGCGGACGCATTTTCTAGATGTCGAAATATTGCCCGAAAAAATCGATATTTTTGTGGCGGATGTTTCCTTTATTTCTCTTAAAAAAATCATCCCTCACATTAAAAAAATTGTTCAAAACCAGGGTGAAACATCGGACGTTATTGCCTTAGTAAAGCCGCAATTCGAAGTCGGCAAGGAGGTGGCAGATCGTTATAAGGGGGTTATCGTTGATCAAAATATTAGATCAAAAGTACTAAAAGATATTGTAGATTTTACACTAAGCCAGGGTTTTAAAGTTTTAGGCACCACCGAGTCCCCAATTGAGGGGGCAAAGGGGAATAGGGAATATCTGATCTACTTTAAATAGGAAACAGGAAATTAAAGCTTTCTCAAAAAGATTAGGAACCTCATTTTGTCAGTTCAATGATGGCATCCAGTATAATTTTTGTTCCGATTACGAACTTATCGATTTCTAAGTATTCTCTAGTGGTGTGATAATCGTTCCCCGATGCCCCCGTTGTGATACACTTAATGCCATGTCGGTTAAAGATATTAGCATCAGTTAAGCCCCCGGTTGAAGTAAAGTTATATTTAATGCCGTTTTGCCGCCCGCATTCTACAAGTAGTTTAACCATTGGGTCTGTTTCTTGATGTTTGTAGGCTTTGCCGCGCAAGTTAGCTTGAATATCAATTGTTCCGCCATATTTTAAAGCCGTTTCTTTAAAAGTTTCGATTAACTTTTTTGTATAAAATTCAAATTTTTTATCATTTCTGCTTCTGACTTCCGCTTCAAGAGTCACTTTTTCTGGTATAATGTTTCTGGCCATACCACCGTTTATAAGGCCCACGTTGGAAGTCGTTTCAAAATCAATGCGTCCGAGTTTGAGTTTAGATATAGCTTTGGCGGCAATTTGTATGGCATTAATACCGTTTTCGGGGCGAGTCCCCGAATGTGCGGCTTTCCCCGTTATCTCGATATCAAAATGCATAAGAGATGGCTCGTTAGATACGATATCGCCGGGTTTGCTATCTAAGTTTATGGACTGTTTGGCTTTAAGCTTAGTAAAATCAAGATTTGAGGAGCCGATAGGTCCAATCTCTTCTTTCACCGTGAAAACAACTTCCAATTCAACCTTAAGACCATTTTCTTTTATTGAGGTTAAAATTTCTAGAATGGCTGAAACACCGCTTTTATTATCTGCACCTAAAATTGTAGTGCCATCGGTTTTGATGATATTGCCTTCGATGATTGGTTTAATGCCTTTGCCGGGTTTTACGGTATCTGTGTGGGCAGCAAGCATGAGTTTGGGATTTGGGTCATTGGAACAAATTAGGTTTCCAATTTTATCAATATCGGTTTTAAATCCCAAATCATCCATTTCTTTCTTAAGATAAGCGATGATTTCTTGTTCCTCGCCGGATTCACTGTCGATTTGAACCAGGGTTAGAAAGGTTTGAATTAGTCTTTCACGATTAATGTCCATATCTATTTACTCACATTAAACTTAAAGACCATCACATCGCCGTCTTTTGTGATGTAATCTTTACCCTCGGCGCGGACTTTGCCTTTTTCCTTTGCGCCGGTCCAGCCAAGTTCGGCTAGATCTTTCCAATTTACGACGTCGGCGGAGATAAAGCCTTTTTCGAAATCGGTATGGATTTCGCCGGCGGCCTTGGGGGCCGTCCAGCCTTTCTTGATGGTCCAGGCGCGAACTTCCATCTCGCCGGCGGTAAAGTAAGTGATGAGGCCTAAAATTTCGTAAGCTTCCCTAATTAAACGATCAAGACCCGTATCTTTAAGTCCTAACTCCTCTAAGTATTCTTTTTGCTCGGCTTCATCTAAATCTTGTAGGTCTTGTTCTAGTTTGGCGGATATAACGACATAGTCTTCATTGGTTTTCGGGAGTTTAGGGTTTGCCGCTTCATTTTCATTGACGTTAAAGATATAGATATGAGGTTTGGCAGTAAGAAGATTTAGTTCCCCTAAAGGGTTCAACCCTTTTTCTTCATTTTCAAAAGGGTCGAACCCTTTTTGAGACAAGAGAGTCCGTGCCGGTTTCCCATCTTCTAACCATTGTTTAACTTTTTTTAAAACAACCAATTCTTTTTCCGCTTGTTTGGGATTGGTTTTGCTTAATTTTTCGGTGCGGCTAATTGCTTTGTCCACGGTCTGAAGATCGGCAAATATTAGCTCCATAGAAATTGTATCCATGTCCGAGGTTGGGTTAACGGCGCCCTCGACATGCAAAACGTCCGGGTTTTCAAAAATCCTAACCACCTCGGCAATAGCGTCGCACTCCCTGATGTTAGCTAAGAACTGATTGCCCAACCCCTCTCCCTTATGCGCGTCCTTTACGATTCCGGCAATATCGATAAATTCGACAACTGCCGGAATAATTTTTTCTGTCTTGACGGCTTTGGCCAAAGGTTCTAAGCGATTATCGGGCACGTTAACCACGCCCACGTTCGGATCTATGGTGCAGAACGGGTAGTTCCTGGCTTCTACCTGATTTTTAGTTAAGGAGTTAAACAATGTCGATTTGCCTACGTTTGGCAAACCTACTATGCCTATTGATAATTTCATAACCCGTTTATTATCTCATTTTTGAACGTAAAAAACAAGAAAAATGAGCTGAGAAACACCCTCACTTTTCTTTGCCAGGCAAGAATTACTCTTTATAATAGGTTTTAAAAGGGTGGTTCAGATAAAAACGGTTGACACTTGACCTGTAAAAAAGCAAAATAATAGCTAGGAGGGTTATTCCTCTTTTAGTTAAGTTAAGTAGAGGAGATATGATGTTTAGATCTTCAAGATTCAAAAAGGTTAGTGTAATTTCGTTTTTCTCGCTTTTTGCTTTGGCGGGAATTTTTTATTTAGGCTGGAATAATTACAAAGACAAGCAGCCCTTGGCTACCGTCGGCGACATGAAAATCACATCCCCGGATTTAAAAGCAAAAATTTGGGAAACGGACCTGAAGGGGACGCCTGCCGAACCTTCCAAGGTTGATAAAGTAGCACAAGGCTACTTGCTCGATTCCTTAATCGAAGAAGAGATTATAAAGAAAGAAGCTGATAAATTAAAAATTACAGCTACAGACAAAGAAATCGAAGATAGAGCAAAGGCTGATGTAAGCCAGTATGCATTTATGCCAAGCTACCTGCAGGCCAAAATAAAAGAAAATACAAGGGCAGTCGTCTTAAAAAAGAAAATTGAGGAGAAGGCGGTCAGCTGGAAAGAAGGCAAGACTCTTATTGCCAGATACGATAGATACACTTTTTTAAAAGACGCCAATAAAGACAGCGATAAGCAACACGCAGAGACAGTTTTAAAGGATTTAAGAGGTAAGGTGGCATCGGGAGCAGTGACTGTTGATGACGCCATAAAGAGCTTGGAGGCTGATTCGGTAGTAGGCCTAGAGGCCTACAAGCCAAATTCGCCGGTTATGAGCCATAGTTTTAATAAGGATAAATGGCAGACGGGAGATTTATATTCAAACGAGGCTTTTAGAGAAGGTACCAAAGGCATCGAAAAGGATAAAATTAGCGAGGTTTTTGAGGTTAAGCTTACCGGTGCCAACGACAAAGAAGATGGCGGGATGTTAGTGGCGGTTTTTGTAACCTGCAGCAACAGTTACGAAAAAGATAAATATTATTCATATGCAGATTGGCTAAAGGATAAACAGAGAGAATATGGCGTCAAAAAATATTCCTTGCTTGACGACCAAAGCATTACAAAAGCAATCTACTCAAAACTAGCCTTAGGTGCTAAAAAGTTATTTGCTTCGATTCCCGCTTTTGCCGGTTGTAGCGGCGGCCTTACGCCTTCGGGAAGTAGCTACCCAACAGCTCTTAAAGTTACTTTTAAATACATTCCAAGCTTAGGTGGAGATCCTGTTGCCTTGACTACGGCCGATGTTTCGGTAAATTTTAATCCTAACAGCAGTCAATCTAATCCTTGGAACGAACCATGTGAAACAAGCGGTGTTTATGTTCTTCCCAATGACACTACTGTGCCAAATGCTAATGAAATGCATACAATGTCCGGAACTACCGGATCCGTAAGCGCCGGAAGTGATGCCACGGTTAAGTTTGGATATAAAGGTTGCGGCGGTGATGATAATCATGCCTTTAGCTGTTATTGCGGCGCGAGTGCTAACGACGAACAGTACTATATCATTAACATGAACTATACCGGCAGCACGGGCGGAAAATGGATTACGTCTAGGATGTACGGCACTGATTATGGATTAATAAGTGATAACGGGAAGTCAACTTTCAAATTCGACACCGCCGGACATAACGGCGAAACAATAATGGTAGATCTAATTTGGGCAAATGAGGCCCCAAACCAATATCCGATTCAGGTAATGGCCGTGGTTCCTGATTTTCAAGATGGATATGGTGTCCAGAGGGTTGTATCGTCAAATAGTAGTAACGATTGTACCGGAGGGGTCATTGTAGCAGCGCCTCAGATTACGCCCAGCTATAGAATTAGCGCCAATGCTATTGTTATAAAGGCCAACGAAACTGCAAATCCTTACACTATGGCGTACAGTGCCGGATGCACTGCTACTTACGTAACGGATTCCAATACAAGGACGATCTTAAGTAGCGGATATGAATTTGTAAAAATTGGGTATAAATATGCCGGCAAGCAGGAAATCTTTGTTGCTAGCGAAACAGCAATTGTTAATTTAGATAGTCTTACTACAAACGGTGGCCAAGAACCCGTAAAAGTAACTTTTTATTGGAAGAAGAAAGGTACAAGCGGTTCTGGTGATAATCCAAATGCTCCGGATGATTTGGCCGATCCCGTCTCTGATGCTAAGTGGGGCAGCTTGAATCCGGAATGCGATGACATGCAAGCTTTACCAATTACCACTAATACCGGCACTGCTGTTACTCTGCAATGTAAGCCGAGAGTAGAGTATGAGGCGCCAACAGGCATTGACGATAGCCCGTCTATAGGAACGGGTAGAGTATATACCGGCAATACCGGTACGTGTAATGAGAGTTGTTGTGCTGACTATGATTCAGAAGGGGAACCTACAGGCACTTGTCATGGTTGTAATCCTTGCACCTGGAGAGATTGGTGGAAATACGATAAAAACAACGGGCGTTTTGAGCCTATGATATCGAACGCTACTTTTACTATCGATTGGGGAGATGGCGAAGCCAAAAAGACAAAGTTGACCTTCTCAAACGTCAATGTTTACCAGTTAAACGAAATGCTTGCCGCTAATACAAAGTACCAGCATTTATACACCGAGAGCGGCAGGTTTACCATTAAGACAACCCTCGATATAACGGCTTCATGGCATCGAAAGAAAGTCGAAGAAGATTCAAGCTGTGGATGTGAACCGGATCCAACCGAAGACGAGCCACACACTTACAGCCAAACCGAAACCTGTGAATACGGAGTTGAAGTTGTTGTGATGGGATCTAATGAGTCATCGACCGTAGAAGTGGCTCCTCAATCAACACCATAGAAAAGGGCACCTTTAAATATTGCTTGAAAGATAAACTTGTTATTGATATCCTATAAATGACAAAAGGAGGGTAGTTTAATTGGGCCTATTTAGCAAAAGTGAAGATTTTTTCGGACTAGATATCGGGTCTATGGCCATTAAGCTGGTTCAGCTTAGAAATACTTCGGATAAGCCCTCCCTTGTTACCTATGGGACGGCGAATATTCCTCTCGGGCTTTCGCAAAGCGACAGCGAGATTGATATTCGGAGGCTTGCCGAAGTTGTAAAGCAGCTTGCTAAAGGCACTCGGGTAACCACCAAAAATGTGGTTACATCATTGCCGGAGAACCAGGTTTTTACTCTGGTAACAAAGATACCCCAAATGCCTCCTTTGGAGCTTGCAAAAGCGGTTAAGTGGCAGGCCGATCAAAATCTGCCAATAAAAATTGATGATGTAAAGCTGGATTGGCAGGTTATTAATGCGCCTAAGGATGGCAACATTCCTTTTACAGTCATGATTATTGCGGCGCCGATAGAACGAGTAAAAAGGATTGCCAAGTTAATTGACGAGGCCGGTCTTAACTTATTAGCGCTGGAGACGGCTAATATTGCGATAGCGAGAGCGCTTGCCAATTTGCCTGGCTCTAAGATAATGATTCTAGATATTGGCGCCATGACGACCGAAATCGCTATCGTAGAGAATCATATAATGCTTCATTCCAGAAGCGTAACTGTCGGCGGTGAAGCTTTTACCAGGGCAATTTCGCATACTCTGGGTCTTGACCTTACTCAGGCAGAGCAGTTTAAAAAGAAATTTGGTTTAACATTAGACAAATTAGAAGGACGAGTCTTTAAAGCCGTCAAACCGATCCTTAGCAATATAGTAGACGAGGTTGCAAGGTCAATGCAGTATTTCGAGGAACAATTTGGTTCCAGAGTAGACTTAGTCCTTATAAGCGGCGGTTCGGCTAAAATGCCGGAGATGGCCACCTTTTTTGCAAAAACATTGAACATTGATGTTCAGATAGCTAATCCCTGGAAAAGAATTTCTTTTCCGGTTAGCGTTCAAGAAGATATCTTAAACAATGCGCCGGATTACGCCACGGTAATCGGTCTTGCCATGAGGGAGGCAAAATGAAAATAAACTTAATACCGGAAGAGAAATCGACCGAAATTAAAGAACAAAGATCCAACTTTACGGCTACGGCAATTGCGATTGTGATTGCAGCTACCGTAATTGGCTTGACGGTTCTTCTTCTTAGTGTCAACAAGCTTAAATCTAAGCAGATAGATGATGATAAGAGAAGTATCGATCGAATAAAAAAGGAACTAAAAGATTACGCCGAAGTCGAAAAAACTCTAATTACAGTCGAAAGCGGAATTGAGGATATAAAGAAGCTGAATGATTCTTCGTTTAAATGGAATCGGGTTTTGATGGAAATCGAAAAAACGCTTCCTGATGATGTAGTGATAAAAAGCTACGAAAATAACGAAGGAAAGATAAGTATGCGAGCAACTGCCATATCGGTTGAGACCATGAACAAACTATTAGAGTCCTTAATGAATCATAAAGTTGCTAAAGCGGGTGATGATAGCATAAGCCCACAAGCTTTATTTAAAGACGTTAAATGTACCGGCTATACAAAAATAAGCGATAATCAA
Organism: candidate division CPR2 bacterium GW2011_GWC2_39_35; assembly: GCA_000995065.1. Classification (GTDB taxonomy): domain Bacteria; phylum Patescibacteriota; class CPR2; order CPR2; family CPR2; genus UBA9978. The sequence continues at coordinate 205,724 of LBWX01000002.1, forward strand.
ATTGATTTTGACGTTTCGTTTCAGGTAGAGGGAGGTATCTTATGGAATTAGAAAATCAAGGAAGAAGCGGCTACAGTGCTTTAGTAATCGTAATTGCCATCATTTTTGCCATACTCGTTTCTGTTTTAGGAATTCGGCCGCTTTTAGCTTCTAACGCTAAACTAACCAAAGAGAGAGATCAGAAGCTTGCGGAGCTTAAACGGTATACCCAAAAAAGAGATATTCTGGTAGATGCTGCCAAAAAAGAAACCGAGCTAAATGCCTTGAAAATAAAAATCCTCGAGGCTTTACCCCAAAGCAGTGATCCAACCGCTATCTTTGCGCAGATCGAAGGTATTTCCAAAGGTCTTAATGTCGATACTAGGTCCGTCAAACAATCAAGCGCCAGTAAGGCCAAAAACGCCTCTGTCCACGAGATTGTCTTAAATGTCGCTTCCGGAGGAACCTATGATGATCTTCACAAAACTTTGGAAAAATTGGAGACTTCTCTAAGAATATTTAACGTCAAGAAAATTAGCTTATCTCCCAAAAAGGGCGACCGAATTGATTATAGTTTTAATATTAGTACTTATTATAAGGACGAGGTGAAGCTTGAAGACTAAAGGCGATAGCAAACAAACTATTTTAGCGGCGATCCTTATTATTGTAATTGGTGGCAGCGCCTTCTTTTTTTACAGCTTAAACAAAGGTAAAAAGACAAGCGGAGTTAAGGCCAAACCCTTGCCGTTTACCGGTAAGTATGACGTGGAAGGATTTAATAAGTTTCTAATGATTAAGGAAAACGAAGAAAGGCCATTTTACGCAGTTGTGCCGCCAGATCCGGCTCAAAGCATCTGTCGCAACATTTTTACGGGCAAAAAAAGGGACTTTAGTGCCGAAGAGAAAGCAATCTGTGAGGGTGTAGGAGAAGAAAAAAAGAACTAATGCTTATAAAAGATCAAAAAAAGTTTGAACAAGTAATCGTAGAGTTAAAAGTCGTAAGTCCTGATCAATTAGACACTGCTAAAATCGAAAGCGTAAAGCTGGGTAAGTCTTTAGATGAGGTTCTTTTAGAATCCGGCGCTATGAGTGCCGAAGATATTGTTAAGGCAAAAGCCATTGTCTCAGAGACGCCTTATGTTAACTTGACCAACCAGAAAATTGATGAAAAAATTTTAAAAATTCTAGAAAAAGACTATTGTGAGCGCTATCAGGTAGTAGTATTTGGCATGGCTAACGGTAAGTTAAATCTAGCTATGCTCGACCCGTACAACGTTCAGGTAATTGATTTTATCGAGAAGAAGTCGGGTCAGGGGGTAGTGTCTTATGTTGCATCCGCGGCTAGCATTAAACATGTCATTTCTCAGTTCTCAGATTATTCCTCCGAAGTTTCGGAAGCCCTAAAAGGAATGAGTACCGGACCGGAAGATATTGGGGCGGCTAAAGAAAAAGAATCAGCCAATACGGAGCCATCCGTTATTTCTCAAGACGCTCCGGTAACAAGAGCGGTTAATACTATCTTGGAATATGCTATAAAGGCTAAGGCTTCCGATATTCATATTGAACCGCGAGAAAAAACGGTCAAGGTAAGATACCGAATCGATGGTATTCTAAACGACACCATGACCCTACCCAAACATATTCATGCCGCGATTGTTTCGCGTATCAAAATATTATCAAATTTAAAAATAGACGAACATCGCCTTCCTCAGGACGGTCGTTTCGCCATCAAATTAGAAGATAAGGATGTTGATCTTCGGGTTTCCATTTCTCCGATTTCTTTTGGAGAGAAGGTGGTAATTAGAATCTTAGATAAATCGTCCGGAGTTATTACCCTAGAAAAACTAGGGCTCAAAGGGCGGGCTTTCAGGTTGATTAAAGAAGCTTCCGGAAAACCTCATGGTATGATTTTATCGACCGGGCCAACCGGTTCTGGTAAATCAACTACTCTCTATGCAATTTTGCAGCGTATAAATTCCGTCGAAGTAAACATCGTAACGCTAGAGGATCCTGTTGAATATAACGTTGAGGGTATAAATCAGATTCAAGTTAATTCCCAAATCGGGCTTACTTTTGCTTCCGGTCTCCGCTCTATTTTAAGGCAAGATCCCGATGTCATTATGGTCGGTGAGATTAGAGATACGGAAACCGCTGATCTGGCCGTCCAATCGGCCCTTACGGGGCACATAGTGCTTTCGACTTTGCATACCAATTCCGCTTCTGGTGTTTTGCCTCGTCTTAAAGATATGCAGGTGGAGCCGTTTCTTATAGCTTCTACCGTTAATACGGTTATCGGTCAACGTTTAGTACGAAAGATTTGCGATAAATGTAAAGAGCAATACAAGCCGAGCGAGACAGAACTTGCTTCGATTAAAGAATGTTTAAAAAACGTCTTGCCTAAAAAAGACGACCCAAGGGCGAGCGAAAAATTAGAGGACGTGGGATATGATAATCTTCCATTTATTGATTCCGGAGATTATAATCTTTATAAGGGAAAAGGTTGTGATAATTGCCATGGAACGGGTTATCAGGGCAGGGTTGGCGTATACGAGGTTTTTTCAATTACTCAAGACCTCGAAAAACTATTGCTTCAGGAGGTAACCAGCAGCGAAATCCAGAATGAGGCAGTAAAGGAAGGGATGGTAACCATGAAACAAGACGGTTATCTAAAAGCCCTAAGCGGTATCACATCTTTAAAAGAAGTGGCAAGAGTAGCACAAGATTATTAGAGGAGAAAATGTCAAATTACAAAGCTCAAATGCCAAATCAAATCCTAAGTTCAAATGTCAAATTATTTGATATTAAGTCATTTAAAATTCATTTGGTATTTTGATTTTGACATTTGATATTTTTAACTTCGGGAGGGAATATGGTTCAAACAGTTAAAATAGAGACATTACTAGAAGAAGTCTTAAGGCAGGATGCCTCCGACCTTCATTTATCAGTCGGAGTTCCGCCAACTTTAAGAGTAGATGGAAGGCTTACGCCTTTGTCGGAATATCCTCCGCTAACGCCGGAACTTGCCGAAAGTCTTGTTTTTCAGATAGTTGATGATAATCAAAAAGAAATTTTGATTCGAGATAAGGAAGTGGACTTTTCTTTTGCCTTTGGCGATGTAGCAAGGTTTAGGGCAAATGCATATCATCAAAGAGGGAACGTTGGAATTGCTTTAAGGCTTATTCCGGTAAAAATAAGAGGCCTGGAAGAACTAAACTTACCAAAAACCTGTACTGCTTTTACGCAGTACCCCAGAGGCTTAGTTCTAGTTACCGGACCTACCGGCTCCGGTAAATCCACTACTCTTGCTGCAATGATTGACACCATAAACAAAGACCGTGCGTGCCACATTATCACTATTGAAGATCCGATTGAATATAATCACGTTAATAAGAAAGCCATTGTTGAGCAAAGAGAAGTTCATTATGATACTCGATCCTTTGCAGCTGCTTTAAGGTCGGCCCTTCGTGAAGATCCGGATGTTGTTTTAATCGGTGAGATGCGGGACTTAGAGACGATTTCTTCGGCTATTACTATTGCTGAGACCGGACACTTGGTGCTTGCAACTTTGCATACCAATAATGCGGCCCAATCTGTAGATAGAATTGTCGACGTTTTTCCACCGCATCAGCAGCAGCAGATTAGAGTCCAGCTGGCCGGCATCTTGCAGGGAATTGTTTCTCAGAGGTTAATTCCGGCTATTGGAGGCGGCAGGGTTGCGGTGGCCGAAATTCTTGTTGCGACGCCGGCGGTTCGAAATATTATTAGGGAAGGAAAAACTCATCAGCTAGAAGGCGTCATCCAAACAGGAACTGAGTTTGGTATGATTACCATGGATGCGGCTCTTGCCAGCTACGTAAAGGCCGGGAAAATTACACTGGATGAAGCAAAAAGTTATGCTATCGATATTCCTCAATTGGAAAGGTACATAAGAGGCTAAAATGATTTCATTTGTTTACACTGCTAAGACTATAGAGGGGCAGCTTGTTACCGGCGAGATCAATGCGCCGGATGCAAATACTGTTGCTCGGATGCTAAATGAGCGTCAGCTCTATCCGATGAGGATAGAAGCTAAAAAGAGCTCCAATATCTTAAATTTGAGTTTTTTTGAAGGAGTTTCCACCAAAGACAAGGCGCTGATTATAAGGCAATTTTCTACCTTAATAATTGCTGGTTTGCCCGTTGCCCAAGCCCTCCAGGTGTTAATAAAGCAAATTGACAAACCTCATCTTCAAAAGATCTTCATAAAGATTTTAAAAGACATCGAAAATGGCAGTAGTTTATCCGAGGCTTTTTCCCGCTTTCCAAAAGTTTTTTTAACGACAGATATTAGTCTTATTAAATCGGGAGAGGCTTCCGGTACCTTGGATGTCGTTCTAAAAAGAATGGCAAAGCAGCTGGAAAAAGAGCAGGCTTTGCATTCAAAAATAAAAAGCGCCATGATTTATCCTTCTTTCGTGGTAGTGGTTGTTATTGGGGTAATTGCCATTATGCTGATGTACGTAATGCCGAAATTATCCAGCCTGTATGCCGGCTACAAAGGGAAGCTCCCGGCTATTACTCAGCTGATGCTTGATTTAAGTAATTTCCTAATTCATAGCTGGTGGATGATTATTATTGGACTTGTACTTCTTGCAGTATCCGGCAGAGCTTTTATTAATACCCCAAACGGTCGCTATATGTGGGATCAAACCAAGCTTGCTATTCCGGGTATCGGCGCCCTGGTAGAAAAGATAATTTTAGCAAGATTTACAAGAACGCTTGGCACCTTAATGGGAGCAGGAGTACCGGTTTTGGACTCTCTAATGATTGCCTCCAAGTCTTGCGGCAATGTAATCTATGAGATAGAAGTTAGAAAGGCGGCGGAAGCGGTAAAAGGCGGTGCGGCGTTGTCCGATCCGTTAAAGAAAAACCCTCATTTTCCGGCTGTTGTGGGACAAATGATAAACGTTGGGGAACAAACGGGGGAAATGGACGAGATGCTAGAGGGTCTTGCCAACTATTACGAGGAAGAAGTTGATAATATAATTAAGGGCTTGTCATCGCTTCTAGAGCCGATTATAATTGTGGTATTAGGAGTAGTAGTTGGTGGCATATTAGTAGCCATTATGCTGCCGATATACAGTTTGTCACAAGTGATGTTTAAAAAGTAGGCTAATGAGTTGATAGGCGAATAAGATACGTCATTTCTGCTGGCACTAGTCATTCTCGCGAAGGCGGGTCCTACGACTCGTACGAGAATCCAGTGCAGGTGAAAAAAGGAGTTTAATGTCAAATGTCAAAGCTCAAATTTCAAATCAAGTTCTAATGTTAAATGCTTTAAATTGGTCATTAAGTCATTTGTCATTCATTTGATATTTGTAATTTGGCATTTGGATTTAATAATATCTAGGAGGGAATAATGAAGAAATTTAAGAAAATTAGAGGGGGTGGTGCTAGAGGTTTTACCTTAATCGAGCTATTGGTGGTTATGGCCATTATCGCTATCTTAGTAACGCTTATGATCTGGGCGATTAATAACGCCAGGATGCAGCAGCGAAATACCCAAAGAAGAAATGTTGTCCAAACTATTAAGACTTCCTTGGAGTCTTATTATAGCTCCAAGAAGGCTTATCCGGATACTGCTGATGACTCTGTTACTGGCTTTAGTTTAATTGATCCTGACGGAGGAGCTGCTGCGTATTTAAAGGGTTATGTTAAAGATGCCCCAATTGCCCAGCTTCAGGATCCATCAGGAGAAGAGACAAGGATCTGTTATGAATCGAATATAGGTGCTAAATATTCTCTTGTGATGTTGCCTGAACCTATGGATGCTACAGAAAATTGTCCCGAATTATGGGGAACGGATAGACCACTTACTGCAGCAAATGACCTTCCTGATTACGAAGACTTCTCTCAATATTAAAACTCACTAAAGCGCTACCTGGATAATTAAGAAATGATAATATTTGCAATAACCTTTGGCTTAATAACCGGTTCTTTCCTTAATGCCTACGAATATCGTAAACGCACCAAGACTAAAAACGTCTGGCACGGGAGGTCCTTTTGCCCCAAATGTAAGCATAAACTTGGAGCAATGGATTTATTTCCCGTTTTAAGTTATCTTTTGCTTCAGGGAAGATGCCGGTATTGTAAAAAGCCGATTTCCACCCAGTATCCGATTGTGGAGATGGTGGCCGCCGCTTTGTTCGGTCTAATCTACTGGCATTTTTTCCCATCAAACCTTCTAAACCCGATCGATTTTTCTAGCCAAGACATACTTTTAAAATCACTAGGGACTTTAGCCTGGTTTTACTTTGCTTCTGTTCTAATTCTGGTGGTGATCTCGGACTTAAAAGAGATGATTATTCCGGATGAGGTCGTCTTACCGGCGATAGTAGTGGCTTTTATTTACGGTTTAATAGCATCAACCTTAGGAGGTTTAGAGTCAGGATATCTTGTGTCTCGGCTTGGGATGCAGCTAATCGCCGGAATAGTTGGCAGCGGCTTCTTTTACTCTATGATTGTTGTTTCTAAGGGTAAGTGGATGGGGGGCGGAGACGTAAAATTAGCGGCTTTTATGGGATTTGCTCTCGGCTGGCCGCTTATTTTCATTGCTCTTCTTCTGGCTTTTATCTTAGGATCAATATTCGGAATCGCAATCATTGTTTTAAGGCAAAAAAAATTTGCCGATGCTATTCCTTTCGGGCCGTTTTTAGCTGCCGGAACGGTGCTTGCTATTCTTTGGGGCAATGTGGTTCTTACTTGGTACCTGGATAAGCTTATTTTGCTATGAAACAGGTTTTAAATAAAAGAGGCTATACGTTAATAGAAATTGTGGTAGTGATGGCTTTAATTGCAGTAACAACGCTTTTTGCGTTGCTGCCGGCACTTACCAATCGCCGAAGTCAATTAGAATTCGAGACTCGGGCGCACGAGGTCTTAGGGGAAATTAAGTATGCCCAAAGCTTGGCCAGAGGTGTCATTTGGGAAAATACCGGCGGCTCTAATTTTTCCCCTAAAGCAGTTTACGCTAAGCTTTATAATGAAGACGATGTTTTGAAATTAGAAATAGTTGGCTATGACAGGGATGCCGATCCATCATCTCCCGTTCATAAAGCCCTGACCTTTAAGGATCTTAAGATCGATAACTTGAGGGCAGGCGCTATAGATAAGGGTTCTGGCGACACTCTATTCGCCTGCTTCTCCGTGCCGACGGGATTTGCCTCCGACTATATTGGCAGCGAAGGCAGCTTGGCTTCCAAGTGGGTTTATACGCCGGCTCCGTTTAATTATGCCGACCTGGCGGAACACGAAGACGTTACTTTGACGCTAGGAGACGATGAGTTTAAAATCGACTTAAGCTTAAATTTTTCTTCCGGAGATATCTATATAGATAAAGGAGCGGACTTAAAATGAGGATCGGCAAAAGAGGCGAAACAATCCTAGAGGTTGTTGTGGCAATGGGAATCTTGGGTCTTATTATGGCCGGTACGATTTCTATTATTATTCAAATGGGGAATTTGGGATACGTAGCCAAATCCAGAGAAGAGGCAACGAAGCTGGCCCAACAGACCATGGAAAACATTTATACTTACAAAGAGAAGAATAAGTGTGATTTTTATAACATTGCGGGAAGCAAGGATATCAATAGCGACGGGGAATTGGTTAATTATTCTATTGATGACGGTTACAAGAGGCTGGATGCTACTGATTTTCGAGGTATCGAAGAAGTTTGGCGCAAAATCGTTATCGAGAGATTAGATTATGATCCTCAAAAATTATTAGTTACGGTAAAGGTAAGATGGCAGAGTAAAGGCATGCCGGAACAGTTTTATTCGGTTCAAGCCATTATGGCGGATTGGCAAAGCTTATGAGAAACAATAAAGGTTTTACTTTGATTGAATATATTGTGGCGACTGTTCTACTGGCACTTCTAATATTATTTGCGGTTAATATTTACGTTACGGTTAGCCGAAATCTAATCTTAGCTAACGAGACCAGAACAATGCAAAGCGAAATCAGGAATATTTCGGATGCTATTTCGAGAGTGGCTAGCAACTCGGTTTATGCGGAAATCGACTCTCCCACCCCCTATAGCGACGGGGTGAATCCGGTAGAAGTGGGCAAGATCAGTTTTTGGACAAAATACGATCCGCAATCTAGGGATGATATACTTCCGGACTATATCTTAGAGCATGTTGTAACAGGGGGTGAAAATACCCTAAAGCTAACCAGACTAATAAATAATGTTCCGGTTACACAACCGATGGTTAACACCAGCTACCAGATCAGCGAATTTAAAGCGATGCTCAAAAAAAGCGTGCCGCCGGTTCTGGATTTTGAAATTCATCTTAAAGGCACCGGTGAAGCCGAGGACCGCTATGCTTTTGAATCTAACGAAACTTATATCAGGTCGAGTGTGGCGATAGGAGGTCAGCGTGGAGAATAGAGTGATGAGCCAAAAAAATAAAGGTGCTGCCTTGCTCTGGGCCATTATATTTATCGGCGCCTTATCTATTGTTATCGCTAACTTAGCCGTTATGACTTATAACGAATCCCGCCTAACAAGCAATTCCGATCTTTCGTATAAGGCTTATGCGGCAGCCCAATCCGGGATTGATTACGGCTTGTTTAAAATAAGGGAGGAGATCGCAGAAAGCGGTATTCAGAATTTTGACAGTTCGGTAGCTCCACTTGTCTACACTTTCTGGAATGGTACTCCTATTATCGATGAAGATGAGCAGGAAACCAAGGTGGAAGTAACCTGGACAAAAGAATTAGATCTAAGTAATCCGTGTCCTGATTGTAAGCCAAAAATCACGGTTGATAGCGTGGCGACGGTTACTGCCGGCGAAAAAACCGCCAAAAGAAGACTCCAGGTGATCCACGATTATAAAAGGACAATTCAGGCGGTAACGTTTGAAAATGGTAATGCCGACATTAACACGCTTAACACCGAGTTAAAGGATCGTTTGAATGCTATTGTAACTGTTGATATCTATAATCCGCCCTCAGTAAATCCGCCTGCAATACCGTTGGAAGATAGAGGCGATAAGCCGGAATTTAAGCTGACTTTTAATAAAAAAGGCGGCATTCCGATCGAGATGGTAATTAATGCTGATAAGTATAACGGGGCGGTGCTTCAGTCTGATAAGAACTACCGTTGGCGCTTTAATTATGTCGGTGGCGCCGGAGTGCTGGCCACTTTAGAAGAAGCAAGTGATATTGATATTGATCTTAATCCTGGCACAGTATGTGACGTTAACCTTAACCCTGGTACAAAATGCGAGAGGCGCTGGAAATGTGGGGCCGAAGAATCATTTTTCGAAGAGGATAAGAATACTGATTTCTGGACGAAAAATCAAAATGAACTCGCCTCGATTAGCATTAACCCTAATGGTACTGTTGCCGGCGATCAGAATAACCACTATCTCTTAGTAATTAATGGTCAGATAGACAATATTGTTGGAATCGGCAGAGAATCGATCCAGAATTAGCTGCGGCGTCGGCCGTGGAAAGCTTGGTGGACTTCTTTTAGCTGCTTATTGGTAAGATGAGTGTAAATTTGCGTTGTCGTAATAGAGCTATGCCCCAGCATCGATTGGACCGATCTAATGTCGGCGCCATTTATAAGCAAATCGGTTGCAAAACTATGGCGTAGCGTATGAGGCGTCACTTTTTTTACGATTCCGGCGGCTCTGGCATAGGCATTGACGATTCGCTGCACGCTTCTTGACGTTAGGCGCAAATATTCGCCGTCTTCGATCTCATCCTTGGAGCCGCTATATCTAATAAATAGCGGCTTAAAATTATCCGCTCTTAGCTTTAGATACTCATTTATCCAGTGCTTGGCTCCGTCAGACATAAAAACGACCCGGTCTTTAGAGCCTTTTCCTCTTACCATAAATTCGCCTCGATCTAGGTTTACTTGGGTTCTATTTAGACCAACAAGCTCCGAAACCCTGAGGCCGGTGGAGAACAATAGCTCTAATATTGCTTTATCTCTTACGGAAATAATCTTATTTGTCTCTGTTTGTTTCTGCTTTAAAGGAGCGTCCATAAGCCTTACCACTTCCTCAAATTCTAAAAACTCAACTTGCTTTCTTTTGGCGTCTCCAAGCTCGATCTTTTCGGCGGATAAACTCCTCACATCTCTTTTGGCCAAATATTTAAGGAAAGCTCTAAGGGCGATGACATGATAGTTTTGAGTAATTTTTTTTAAAGTATTGCCTTTTTGGTCTGTCATCCGGTTTAAATGCAATCTATAAGAACGCACTAAGTCCATATCGATTTTTTGAGGACCAAAATCGTCGCCCTCTTTACTTTCGGCAAATTCTAAGAAGCGTCTCAGATAGTGCTCGTAGTTTAAAATAGTAAGCTCCGAGTGATTTTTTTCTAATTCACAGTATTCTAAAAAATCGGAAATTAAGTCGGCGGTGGTCATATGCCCATGATACAAGATTTCTTTGGTCAGATCAAAGTTTAAAATATGAACAGTAAATAAATATCTAATTCCTAATTACTCTAATTGACCTAATAAAATCCCAATGACAAAATGTCTAAAGTTCTTGTTTGGAAATTGGGATTTATTTAGAATAATTAGAAATTAGGTAAATTAGACATTTCTCAGTGTCTAATGCTTGGTTATATGTTAAAATCAGCAAAAGGATTAATAAAGAGAAAATGTCCAACAACTTCTATCACATCCCCGTCCTCCTCACCGAAACCATCGAAGCCTTAAACCTAAAGTCCGGTTTAACAATTGTCGACGGGACGCTTGGCGGCGGCGGGCACGCCAAACTTATTTTAGAGAAGATTTTGCCTAACGGCCGGCTTATCGGTATTGATCAGGACGCCGAAGCTCTAAAGGCTGCAAAAGAAAATCTGGAGGATTTTAAGGAAAACACGGTTTTTGTGCATGATAATTTTCGCAACTTAAATCAAATTTTAGACAGCTTAGGGATAGAAAAGGTTAATGGGATTCTTTTAGATCTTGGGGTGTCGATGCATCAGATTATGTCGTCTCTAAGAGGCTTTAGTTTTGCAGGATTTGAGGAGAACTTGAACGCACCGCTCGACATGCGGATGAATCGGGATAATCCCATTACCGCAGAAAATATTCTAAATGAGTATGGCGAGGCTGAACTTGAGGAATTATTGAGGAAGCTAGGCGAAGAACGTTTCGCAAGGTCAATTGCCAAGATGATTGTCTTAAAGCGTCCCCTAAAGTCTGTAAACGCCCTCTTAGAGGCTATTAAGGCCGGTACGCCGCCTAAATACCGATTCGGTAAGCCTACGGCAGCTTGGGCGGGCAACGTATTTAGGGCCGTAAGAATGGAAGTAAATGAAGAGCTAGAAGTAGTTAGGGAAGTTTTAGATGTAGCGCTTAATCGGTTAAATACTGGCGGTCGGCTTGCCATCATCACTTTCCATTCCTTGGAAGATCGAATTGTTAAGCAGACCTTTAAGAATTGGGCAGAAGAGATAAAACCGCAGCCGGGGTTTGGCGTTACGCAAAAGAAGGCGATAGCAAAAATTGTCACCAGAAAACCAATTTTACCAACAGCCGATGAAGTAAAATCCAATCCTGCTTCTTCCAGCGCCAAGCTTCGCGTTGTTGAAAAAATTTAGACAGCAGTTGGTTGAAAATATTTAAGCTTAGTTAATAAATTTACTATAATTAAACGCATCGTGAACAACTTAAGTGTTCAAGAATGACTAGGAAATGTCAAATGACAAAGCTCAAATGTCAAATCAATTTTAAAAAATCTAAATGTTAAAAATTTAGGCATTTAGTCATTAATTATTCATTTGAGATTTAGATTTTGACATTTGGATTTAACAAATCATATCCCCTCTATCTCTATCTCATTCATGACATCTCTGACTCCCGGAGTGTCCCAGGCATCGTCGCCGGCCGCTCTTTTTTCCAGTTGATTTTGGACCGTGCCTTTTAAAGTTACAATGCCTTCTTTTACAATAATATCAACCTTGCCAGAATCAACCCACGAATCCCAGAACAAGATATCTCTTACTAAAGTATCAACCTCCTCGTCATCTAAAATATCCGGCTGGGTAAGGCGAGAAAAATAAGGGCCATAAAAGTATAAATAATACCTTTGATCGTTGTTCATCTTCCTCCTTTAGGTGTTTTTACGTAATGCTAGTATAAATACCACTTAAAAGTTATACTTTAATCAAAATAACAAACTTCTTGGGGTGTGATGAAAAAAATTTTTGGTTACGTTTTGGGGCATCAGCCAAAACTTTCGATAGAAGAGATAAAAAGCGTTTATATAAGTCAAAGATTAGAGTTTGAGCCAAAGGATGATTCAAGGGAAGTTTTTGTATTAGAAAGCGAAAGCGACGTCTTTCATCGTTTGGCAGGGAGCATTAAACTATTTGAAGTAAAAAAAGTCCTGAGTCTAAATGATTGGCGACCTAAGGTTTTAGGTTTAGAGGAAGAGGTTGCGGACTGGATCGAAAAAGAAGGTAAGATTGTGTTTGGAATAAGCGCCTATAGCGCTAAAAATGAAAAGAAGCTAGTAATAAATTTAGGTAAAAAGGTAAAAGAGAGTTTGAGGGCGCGGGGTAAAAATTCTCGGCTTATTATCCCGAAAGAAGACGACCTATCTTCGGTTTCGGTTGATAAAAATAAGATGCTTTCTAAGGGCGGCGAGGTAATTATTTTTGCGTCCAGACAAAAAGTTTATCTGGGGCTTACCTTAAAGGTACAAGATTTCGAGATGTTTGCAAAGCTCGATTACGGAAGGCCTAAAATAGATGCGGTTTCCGGGATGCTGCCGCCTAAGTTAGCTCAGATTATGGTGAACCTAACCGGTATCCATCCTAAGGGTAAAAATCTTCTCGATCCTTTTGTGGGTAGCGGCACAGTTTTGCAGCAAGCGGCTTTTTTGGGTTTTAATGATCTTACAGGTTCGGATATTTCCGAAAAGGCCATTGAAGACTCAAAAACTAATCTTTCCTGGTTTAAAAATAAGTTACCGGACATTCATTTTAAATCTGAGCTGTACAAAAAAGATGTTCTAAAAATTGCCGAACTTGGGAAAAGTTTTGATGTTATTGTTTCGGAAGGTTATCTGGGACCACCATTAAAAACCGGGGTTGGTGTGGATGAAATCCAGAGAAATGTTAGGGAGCTTCAGCTCTTTTACGAAAAGGCTTTTATACAGATCGCCAAGGTTTTAAAAATGGATGGGGTTATGGTGATGGCTATTCCTTTCTTCTGGCTTCAAAATAGAGAGATTTTCTTGGAAGTTAAGATTCCTGATACCCTTAGACTCATAAAAAAGGATTTAAAATACAAGAGGCCGGATCAGATTGTGGGAAGACAAATTTTCATCTTAAAGAAGGGATACTTACATGCCTAGAAGAAAAATCAAAATTTCACCTAAAGCTAAGAATGCTTATATTATTTTTGCGAGCGTTCTAATCATTGCGTACCTAGTTAACGGCTATATTTTGGGGCTTGGAAATTTAAAATTTGCAAGCGAAGCAGAATCTATTTTTATGGAGAGTGAAAAATATTGGAAGGCGACTGATTTGGTAAATGGGGGAAGCATCGATCTTGCAAAAGACGACGAGTTTTTTAAAAAAATGAATTCCGTCTCTAAGGACTCTCTAAAAACAATGGAATCATTTAAACCGCCAAAGAGAGGACTTGCTTTACAAAAAGAGCTTAAGGAATATTTCGAGATTTCCGATGAAATTTCGGCCAATTCTTTGGCAATTTCCGATTATGTGCAAAAGGTTCAAAAGGTAAATAAAGATATGGAAACAGCTGGCGCTTCCGGGACAGACCCCTTAGGAGACTTAGAAAAATGGAGAGTGATGATAGGAGAGGATCTTCAGGTTGTTAATAAAGCAGATCCTAAGCCATCCTTTAAAAAGACAAATGAGGCGCTTTTAAAAGACTTAGAAAACATTTCTGTAAAGCTTGATGATCTTATAAGGGCGATTAAAGAAAAAAATCAGGACAACGTAAAGAAAGCCACTGAGGACATTGGTATTCTTAAATTCGAATCAGTGTCGCCAACTTCCACGGAAATTTTAGAAGACATCATCTCTCCCCAAAAATTAAATGGCTTTAGGGATTTGGATGTAAGGATTAAATCATCAATCAAATCCCTAAAGAGAAGCCGGCTGGTTTTGTTCTAAAACTTCATGGCTAATATAGGTAAGGTTAATCTCTCTTAACAGATAATACACGACCGCGGATTATTTGCCCGGGTTTATTCTACTCCCTTCCCACTAAGACACGATATAATATTCTTCGACCTTGTGGAGAAGTACATTAATGTAATTCTCCACTCCGTTTCACTTCGCTCGAATAATATATCACGGAATGGCGGGAAGGGAGTAGCGATAAAATCAGCTGTACAATTTTGGGAACTAAATTTTAAAAAACCTTGTAATTTAAGCATAAGAGGTGTATAATTTTTGATTGTGAAACAGTAGTTTAACATTGTGAGAAAGAAAACCCGCCCGGATTTTTGTTAGTTAAGTGTTGGTTTAAGAGATGGAAGGGGAGGAAAAGAAAGTATGGCAGTAGCAGTAATTAATGAACTAGGAGTAAACAGTAACAAGAGCAACAAACTAGAGGGCGCAAGATCGGTATTGATCACATCGGCTTTTATGGCCGATAGGGTAGCTCCAGGGATTGCCCAGGAAGATGGAACATGGCCTTATGTGTTTGCGGCTATCGATCCTGACTTCGCGGATTTTTTTGGCGAGTTGGTAGACAATCATAGCTCTTTTCTGGGTAAATCGGGGGGCGAACAAGGGTTTCTGCTAGATATGATCACTCATGTTGTTGCAAGCAAAGAAAAGGTTGAGCGCATTGTTATTGCAACCACGGCTGATAGCGAAGTCGAGGCAAGATCATTAAGAGATCTTATTGTGAGGCGTCTCCGAATCTCGCCTCGAATAGTTGCAGTGGAAGTGAGAGTTTTTGAAATCAGCGAGGCGAACCATCGCATGATGCTCGTATGCTGCATCGATGATAGATTCATCGAAGAAGCAATGAATCATGTCAAATGCATAGAGCGACAGAAGAACAAAGGATCTGATAATAAAGATTCTGAAATCTGCATCGTTGCCAAACCTGGCAGCACGCTTGTTTTTGCTGGGCGTATAGGGCAGGAAATACAGTTTGGTTTGATTGACCACTTGGTAGAGTTTGTTGCCAAGTCCTCTATTGACACTCTTTGCGCCATTGCTCACCGACGGACATGTGCCGCTTACGATTTCATCGATTGCACTGATGAAAATGGGATTGCTGATCTCTTCTCTTTTAAGCGGTATATCGAGTCACAGTGCGCGGCCTCTGGCAAGGAAGTGAAAGTGATTATCCTGGTTCAGGATGAAGACGGCTTCTCGGATCCGGTGGAAAAGAATCTGCTTTAGCTCTGTCGATAGATTAAATTCGCCTTAGAAGCGGGAATATAAGGGTTTGCCAATACGGCTCATATGCTAACGGCAAACCTTTTCGTTTTTGTAGGCAAAATAAAACTTTTATGCTATTATTTTAAACTGTAATTAAATTAAAATAAAAGGAGTAAGTATGGCCGTTAAGGTAAAGATAAGCCCATTAGAGCTTAGAGAAGAAATCAAAAAAAACCGGGAGATAAGTCCGGTAAGAATAATCCTTACAACTCCCGAGCTAAGTGCAAAACTTGCCTTAGAGGCATTCGAGAAAGATGGCCGTCATCCTTATGTAGTTTCTAATTTTACAATAAGCGAAGGTTTTTTAAGGGAAAAAGAAGATGGCGTTAAAAGCTATGGTCCAACCCAGCTTAAAATTGCGCTTCATGCCGAAACCATCAAATATATTGATATTGTTTTGCCAAAACACGGCTATGGTTATAAGAAAAGAGAAGCTTCCGAAGACGCTTTAGCTCTAAAAGAAATGATAGAAAAAGCGATCGGGAAAAGGGCAATTAAAGTGTCGGCCAAAGTGGAAAATATGGAGATAGATTATTCAAAGTTTGATATTGTTATTTATCAGTGTGTAGATTATCGATTCTTTCTAGAAAATGTGTCTAATTTGATTCTCGAAAAAGGCATGATACCGCTTGTTATTAGTAGTGCCGGTGCTGTTGCTATCTTAAAGGATAGGGTGAATCCTGATATGAAAAAAAGCATTAAAGATCAAATAATTAGAGCTTTTAAATTATCTGGAGCGAAGCTGTTTCTGATTCTAAATCATGGCAATCAGTGTGGCGGTTATAAAAATTGCGGTTGTAGCGGGGCCGAGGCTCTCTCGGATGTGGCGATCGTAAAAGAAATGGCCACAAAAATCCTAAAGGACGGCGGTTTTTACGGCGTCCAGGTTGTCTCCAGATACCAAACTCTGGATGCATATTATAGTGTGGAGTTTAGAGATATTACATAAGTAAATTTCTAATTCCTAATTATTCTAATTAATCTAATAAAGTTCCAATTACGAAATAAATTTTCAATTGTACCATTTTTTAATCTTTATTGAATTTACAATGACGCAATTTTCAAACATATAACAACGAAAAAATAGTTTGAAGATTGACTACTTAAAAATTGAAAATTAAAATAATTGGGATTTGATTAGAAATTAGGAATTAGAGTAATTAGAAATTTTTAATTTCTTCAAAGAATTGCATCTCTTTTTAAGCTATGTCATACTGGAAAGTAAGCAATTAAAAGGAGGTTTTATAATGCCAAAAATATTAATTGTTGAGAGCGATGAAGGAACTAGATATTTATATAAAGTGGCGGTTTCTTTTCAGAAGATCGAAGTAGAAGAAGCAGAAAGCCTGGAAGAGGCAATCGCAATCCTTAAAAATCATAAGTTCGATCTTGTGCTTCTTGATATTATGACCTCAGACTTTGATGACCTCAATATTTTTGAGGAGCTAAAGAAGGCAAAAGACGGTATCCCGGTAGTTATTGTTTCCGATTTAAAGAATTCTTCGGCTATGAAACATGCTTCGATTTTAGGAGCTTGTGATTATCTCGTAAAAAGTGAAAATTCTGTTGGTGAGATAATTAAAAAAGTTAGATCAATTGTCAATGAAGGAAAGTAACACAAAAGACATCTTTTTAGAATTTGATAGGGCGCAAAAGTTATCAGGATTAGTTACTGGGGCTTCGCTTCTTATCACAATTATTGGAGTCTACTTAATTCCAGCTGAGGAGGTTTTAAGAACTCAAATTTTAATTGTGATTGCTCTTGTAGCAATGTTTTCCGGTATCTATTACAATAGCCCGAAGCTTTACTTAAACCCGAAGTTCCGTTTTCTGCCGGATATCGCTTTTCTTACAGCGGGCGCTTTTTCGGTCTTATCTTCTGGCCATTATGGGCCGTTCTTTTTAATTTTTCTTTTCTTAATTATTACGATAGATGCTTATATTTTTTCTTTAAAGGAATACGTAGTCGTTGTTATTGCCAGTCTTATTCTTATTAATGTTGGCAGTATTTTTATTTGGAAAACAAATCCGGGCCTTGCCTTTATAATTCTGATTCAGAGCTTTAGCCTTATTGGTCTTGCTATCGTGAGCAGGCTCTTTGCCGGTTATTCCCTTAAAGTAAGGGAACAAAAGGAAGCCTTGGAAAAATTAAATAAACAAATCTTAAGAGACAAAAGAGAATCGCTTGACCTATTGGATTCTATTGGTGACGGCATTTTATCTATTAACGGTGATGGAAAAATTTATCTTCATAATAAAAGTTCAGTTGATCTCCTGGGAATAAAAAATTTGGAAGGAAAAAACCTGAATGAAGTTTTTAATCTGTACAGCAGGGATAAGCTTCCGGTAGACATTCTTAAGGGCATTACCGATAGTTCGCCGCTAATCAGGACAGATCTTTATTATAAAAAAGGTCGACAATGGCTTAGGTTTTATGTTCATTTAAACCCGCTTTTTGCTGATGGTGCGCTGATCGGTCTTATTATCCTTTTTAGGGACATTACTAAAGAAAAACAGATGGATGAGCAAAACACGGAGTTTGTGGCCGTAGCATCGCACGAAATGCGGACCCCATTGGCTCAGATAGAAGGTTTTCTTTTTCTCGCCATGAAGCAGCTAGAAGAAGTAAGAGATATTAGTCCGGAAACTAAAAACAATATCGAAATGGCTCATAATTCGGCAATTAACCTTATTAATCTTACAAACGATATCTTAACAGTCTTTAAACTGGATAGTAATAAAATGGAAGTCGTCTTAAAACAGGTCAAATTAAGTGATATTATTGGCGGCGTCATCAGCAATTATGAAAAAGATGTGGCAAAAAAGAATCTTAAAATTCATTATAAAAATCAATGTAAAAATGAATCCAAAATAATTACCGATGAAAGTAAATTAACTCAGATTTTATCAAATTTGGTTCAAAACGCAATTAAATTTACCGAAAGAGGATCTGTAGAAATTGTTCTTAAAGAAGATAATAAAAGTTTTATTATAAAGGTTTCGGATACGGGATATGGGATCGACCACTCTGCTTTAAAACATGTTTTCGAGCGCTTTTACAGGCCGGAAAATTGGGAAACCAGAAAGACTCAAGGTACGGGCCTAGGGCTTTACATCGTAAAAAACTTAGTTGAAAGATTGAGCGGAGAAATCGCTGTAGAGAGCGCCAGGGACATCGGTTCAACTTTTACCTTAACCCTACCGAAGGAATACAAGAACAGCGATGACTTAAAAAAGGCTTCCGAGGAAGAGCTAAAAAATTTTATTGGAACTTTCTAAAATAACGATATAATAGAATAAAGGTAGGAGAAAATATGGCTAAAAAAGAAAAAATACTTGTTGTTGATGACGATAAAGGGCTGTGTCAGCTTTATAAATTAACCATGGAACAAGAAGGTTACGAGGTTTTTACGGCAAATCAGGGAGAGGAAGGTCTAAGCAGAGCCTTGGAGATTAAACCGGATCTTATCCTGCTTGATATAATGATGCCTATGATTCATGGTTTAAATGTCTTAGATATCTTAAAGGCAACTCCCGAAACAAAAGATTTGAAGGTTATTGTTTTATCGGCACTGTCTGACGAAGAGACAAAGAATAAGGCGAGAGAATTTGGTGCCTCAGATTATATTGTCAAATCTCAATCTACAATGGCTGAGGTTATTGGAAGAGTCGCCGACATCCTAAATGCATAAATGCAAAAGATTTTAAGAAAAGAAAAATTAACAGAATTTTTAGAATACTTGGAGGTCAGGTATGATGTTTATGCCTTAGCAAAAAGTGGGGGAGAGCATGAATATCATTACGAAAAAGTTACCGCCAGGGATTATTCATATACGATAGGAATTTCTGAGGTTACTCCCAAACATTTCTTTTTGCCGGCAAGCCACGAGATGTTTAAGGCTCTGGGAACTTCTAGTAAAAAGAAAGTTATTTTTGGTGTCCATTACTTTGATATCGAAGCTATTTCTCTTTTAGATAAAGCTTTTAAATTTCCTATTACCGATCAGGAATTTTTTACTTTAAAAGAGAAGGTAATCATAATTGGGATGGATTACACCCCGGCGCCAAAAGAGGGTCACGATCTTTATTTGCAAATTTTAGAAGATGAATATGCGGTTACTGCCGGTTCCGGTGTAGGAGCGCGCCTCGCAAAACTTAAATTTTTTGAGGAAGCTAAGGCTCATCCTAAAAAAGATTCCTGTCAAACTGAGGATGTGGTTAAAGATTCAAGATTGGCGGCGGCCATCAGGGAAAGCAAGGACAGCAAAATTTGGGATGATTTATCCAAAAGATGTTTTGGCTGCGGCACCTGCAGTTACGTTTGCCCTGTTTGCTACTGCTTTGACATAAAAGATACCTTTGATCTTAAAGGAAACGCCAAAAGAGAAAGGTGTTGGGATTCCTGCATGCTTTCTAATTTTGCTACTATTGCTGGAGGATATGATTTTCGGCCGGAGCTAAGGAATCGGATTTATAACTGGTATTATCATAAATTTGTTAGAATGCCGAAAGAGCTAAAAAGGGTAGGCTGCGTTGGTTGTTCCAGATGCGTTAGCTTCTGTCCGGCTCGGATTAATATCCGCGAAGTCTTAAGTGATGTCTTAAAGGAATACGAGAAGAAACATGCCAAAAAATTTATATTATCCAAATAAAGCTAAAATAATTTTTATTGAAGAGCAAGCGCCAGGAATGAGACTTTTCGGGATTAGATTTTCGGATAAAAATATCCATCAAAGTTTTAATTTTGTACCGGGTCAATTTGTTTTCTTGTCGCTCTTGGGTCACGGTGAATTTCCGGTTTCCATTAGCTCTCATCCAAATGAAAAAGATTGTTTAGAGCTTCTTATTAGAAATGTAGGGGCGGTTACGGGTGCCCTTTTTGGCTTAAATGTTGGGGCAGAAGTTGGTATAAGAGGCCCTTTTGGCAATGGCTTTGATATCCGGAAACTTTATGGAAAAGATTTGGTAGTAGTTGCCGGAGGATGCGGTGTCGCTCCTCTTAGATCCTTGATGAAAGGGGTCCTTATTGAAAGAAAGAAGTTTAATAAGATATACTTCTTGTATGGGGCTAGAACTCCTAAGGACATGCTGTTTAAAAAAGACATTCAGGCTTGGCGAAAGCAATGCGGCGTTTATCTTACTGTAGATGAGCCGGATTCTAGTTGGAAAGAAAATGTCGGCCTTATTACTACTCTTTTTGGGAGTATTAGGGTAGACAAAGCGGCAGTGGCTGTTACTTGCGGCTCTCCGGCCATGTTTAAGTTTGTTCTTGTCGAGCTTAAGGCCTTGGGACTTAAAGACAGTAATATCTATTTGTCGTTAGAACGGAGAATGAAATGCGGCATCGGAAAATGTCAGCATTGCACTTGCGGCGATAAATATGTATGTTTGGATGGACCGGTGTTTGCATTTAGTGAGATAAAAGAAAACCCAGAGGTGTTATTATGAAACATAAAGTAAAAATTGCAATTTTTGACTTAACAGACTGCGAAGGCTGCGAGCTTCAGTTCTTAGCTTTCGTCGAGAAAGTTTTGGAAATGGACGATCAATTAGAAATTACAAACTGGCGTCTGGCAAAACAGAAGAATGTCGAAGGCCCTTTTGACGTCGCTTTTATCGAAGGAAGCCCCTTAACCGAAGAAGACATCGAACTAATAAAAGAGATTAAGAAGCATTCCAAAGCGGTTGTGGCACTTGGAAATTGTGCTTCATTGGCCGGAATTCCGGGTCTCATTAATGGTGAGGAAAGAGAACGGCTTGCTAAAAAGATCTATGGCCCAAATTACAAACTAAGAGTTAGGGAAGTCCGCCCCCTCAGCCATTATATTGATGTCGATTATGAACTTCGAGGTTGTCCAGTTACCGAGAAAGAACTGGAAGAGCTAGTATCAAGCCTAATTTCCGGCAAAAAAGTCGTGCCAAAGACTTATCCGGTATGCTTAGAATGTAAGGCAAATGGTAATCCTTGCTTATTTTTAGAAAATAAAGCCTGTCTGGGAGCTGTTACGAAAGGTGGTTGTGGGGCACTTTGTCCGTCTCATGGTCACCGTTGCTATGGCTGTTTGGGTCCGGTCAGAGAAAACAATACTGATGCCATAACAAACCGTTTATCCGAGACGGTGGGCAAGGACGAAGCAATACGCCAGCTCGAGATTTTTGTAAATAACCCGATGATGGAGGAAAAATGAAAAGTTTAATGAATAACTATATTACTAAGATCGAAGGACACGGAAATTTAAAAGTAAATTTTAATAACGAAAAAGTGGAGCTTCATGTAGAAGAAGGCGAACGGCTCTTTGAGGGACTTATTCTGGGGAGATATTTTGAGGATGGACCGATAATAACAGCTAGGATCTGCGGTGTTTGCCCCACGGCTCATACTTTTGCTTCGATAACAGCTTTAGAAAATGCTTTGGATATTAAGGTGTCGGATCACATCGCCACTTTAAGAAAAGTCATGCTTTCTTTGCAGATTTTTCAAAGTCATGTGCTGCACTTATTCTTTTTGGCGATCCCCGATTATTTAGGAATTGACAATTCCTTAGAGCTTGCTACTGCTAATCCGGAAGTTTTTAACACGGTTTTATCCTTAAAGAGGTTGGCCGATGAAGGCATCGAACTTATTGGCGGGCGGCCGATTCATCCGATTACTGCCGTAGTTGGCGGCTTTACGAAGTTACCGGAATATAAGGACTTAGATGAGTATAAAAAGAAAATCGAAAAGAGCTTGATTCATGCCATAGAGGCTGCCAAAATTTTTAAGACGGTCAAATATCCGGAAGTAGAAAACGAAAAAGAGTATCTGGCACTCTTGGGATCAAACTATCCGCTTACAGGAGAGGTCGTTGTTTCCTCTCTTGGTAAGGGTTTTGAGGTCAAAGATTATCAAAAAGTTGTTACCGAAACTGTTAAAAGTTATTCGACTGCCAAGTTTTCTACCAAGGATGGCAAAGGCTTTATGGTCGGTGCAATTTCCAGGCTTAATCTAAAATATCCGCTTTTAAATAAAGAGGCTTTTGGTTTGGCTGAGGGTGAATTCCCAACCCATAATCCATTTAAGAACAACTTAGCCCAGGCTATAGAATTGGTCCATTATATGGAAGAGATCATCGAGCTCATTGGCTCTCTAAAGGACGCTGATTTAAGTCATGCCCGGGATCAATTTGAGGTAAAAGCTGGAGTCGGGGCTGGCTGTATCGAAGCACCAAGAGGGCTCCTATTTCATTATTATGAGCTTAATTCAAAAGGCATTATCACTAAGTGCGACATCATAACTCCAACTGCTCTAAACCTAACGAGTATCGAGGATGATGCGGAAGCGGTTCTTAAAACTAACGGCGGTATCTCGCAAGCGAAAAGGGAGCATGAGCTAGAGATGCTAGTTAGAGCCTACGATCCATGCATTACGTGCTCGGTACACTAAGAAGAATAAAGAATCAGGAATTAAGAATAAAGTAAGTCTTGTTAGATCATAATTCTTTATTCTTTATTCTGGGCAGTGGCAAT
This sequence comes from candidate division CPR2 bacterium GW2011_GWC2_39_35, assembly GCA_000995065.1. GTDB lineage: Bacteria > Patescibacteriota > CPR2 > CPR2 > CPR2 > UBA9978. The sequence goes on from LBWX01000002.1 coordinate 228,653, forward strand.
GGTCGTGGCTTTTGGAGAGTTCTAATATTTCGAGAGCGTCGGCTTCCGGCATTTTATTGACGCCCAAATCTCCGTGAGCCATGATCCAGTCACCGACCTTAAGGTCTTGTATAAGCACAATATTCACTTTAAATAATTGGCCGTCGTGATCGACTTCGGCAAATTGGCCGTCTAATGTTTTTACTTGAACGGGAGTTGCTAAACACACTATTTTTGTTCCTTGTTATCTAAGGTTTATTATAAACTTTATTTTCAAAGTCGGCTAGAGAGATGTTTTGTTAGAAAGTCAAAACTCAAAATTCAAAAGGCAAAATTGCAGTTCAAAATTAAAAGGTATTCTTACCAAAGATAAGCGCCGGGGTGAGGGCGAAATTCAAATTGAAAAAAGTGACTTTTTCGGGTATAATCATGAAGTCAAAAAAGTTTTGTCTGTTTATTGTTTTCTGTTTTATAGGCCCATAGCTCAGGGGTTAGAGCACCGTTCTTATAAAGCGGGGGTCGCGGGTTCAAATCCCGCTGGGCCTACCATAGGAAAATTAGAGATTTTCCTGACAGCAAATAGCTAAAAGGGAATATATGTCAACTAAAAACCAAGAATATAAAGACGAAATCTTAGTGACACGGGTAGGGGCTCAGTGTCTTCTAGTGAAAGACAACAAGATACTACTCGGCAAAAGAAAAAATGTTTTTGGTGATGGCCATTGGGGACTTCCCGGCGGTCATTTAGAAAAAGGGGAGACCATTCTTGAGGCAGCGGCCCGGGAGCTAGAAGAAGAGACAGGAGTAAAGGCGATTTCTAGCCAGGTTATCTCCGTTAGCGATGCAAATTTGGAAAACAATTATCATCTTCAAATTGGTGTATTGGTTACGAAATGGGATGGAGATCCTCAAATAAAAGAGCCAAATAAATGTAGCGAGCTCTCATTTTTTGCTTTAGAAGAATTGCCGGAACCAATTTTTATTTCCGCAAAACCCCTAATCGAGAAATTTATTAAGAATGCTTTATATTAAACTGGGATTAGCGCAACTTGAAAGCGCGCCGCGTTCGGGACACGGAGGTCGTGAGTTCGAATCCCGCATCCCCGACCAAGTTATTTAAAATTAAAGTTTTCTATTAGATTTGATTTACTGTTATAATATTTGTTATGAAACGATCTCCAATACCAAGTAAGGGCAAGTTAAGACTAAAGATGTTTTTAATTTTTTTAGTTATTGTGTATCTTTTTTTCTTGGTAGGTAAAACAGTCTATGAGAATTATAAATTCAACAAGCAGCTTAGCGCGCTTCAGGATGAGATCAATGCGTCAGAAATAAAGATCAATAAAATGAAAGAAGATATCGAATATTTTAAGACGGATGAATATAGGGAGCGTGAAGCGCGGGAGAAATTAAACAAACAAAAACCGGGTGAAACCGTAATTGTAATTACTCCGGACGGAAAAGAGGCACCTAAAGCCAATATCAAGAAAGAAGAAGATCCGAATTACGTAAAATGGTGGGAATACCTATCAGGAAGACTTGAAAAATAAAAAATTTCTGATATAATTGGTCAGGAAGTAGGAAGTATCCCGAATCATCGGGAATAAAATAATGATATGTGCCGGTCCGATAAAAATGGAAAAGTCGTAAGGCAATCGAAAGAATAATAAATGACGCGGGGTGGAGCAGTGGCAGCTCGTTGGGCTCATAACCCAAAGGTCGCAGGTTCGAGTCCTGCCCCCGCTACCAAAGTCAATAAACAAGTAACAATTTAATGCCTTCAAAAGAGGTATTTTTTGATACCTAAATATTTGATATGTGCTAGACGTCAGTTTTTAAAAGCAATCTAAAGCGGATGCAATGATCGCCATTGAGCGTATAGTTGCCATTGATGATGGAGAGCAGCTATCTTCAACGAAGGAGTATGTCGAGATTGCGGATTAACCGACAAAAGATTTTACAGAGCTAGACGGCTCCCATTTGAATTACGGGAGTCGTCTTTTTGCTTTCTTAATATATTCTTAAGCTTTATATGGTAAAAACTTAACGTTACCGTTTTGCTGGTGATGGTTTTAGGGTTGGGAATTTAATAGACGAAAGAGTTCTTCATCGAAAAGGAAATCTTAAGACTTAAGAAACGTGAAATAGGGTTGGATTTTGGTTAATGATATCTTGACCAATTTTCAGGTGGTTATAATAATCTTCTCCTTTTCCAATGGGAGAGTTAAAATATACTAAGATTTTAGGTTAATGAGAGGATTGGTGAAATGAAATGGCAGATCTAAAACGAAAAATATTTATTGCTGCTGCTGTGATTGTGGCAATCGGTCTAATTTCTGGTATAAGTGCATATTATTATAGCTATTATCAGGATCATAAGACCAAAACCCAAAAGGAAACTTCTAAAGATGAAAGCAAGATAAAAAAAGAAGTCAATCAAGTAGATGAAAGCACGTTTCCTAACTCAATTGCTTCATTTAATTATTATCCTACAGGCTGGTATGTAAAAGAAAAGGGAGAGGACGTATCAATCCAAGACAGGCCTGGGACTGTGTGGTTGGGAGGTGGGATAGCGCCAAAAAACGTGCAAGATATCACTTATACAGGACGCATTATTTCCGTGGTGAAAAAAGAACTGGATGGTAAACCTTTTAACGAATGGCTTAGGGATGAGAATGAAAATCATGTCATTAAGAATGGCTATCCAGTCCCAGAGCACATTGATGGTTTAGACGGTTTCCGTTTCGTATATTCAGAAGAAATATCTGCCGATATGCCTTTTATTTATGTATCTAACGGTTTTTCAGTTTACATCATTCGCTTCGAATCGAGCGGAGGAGAATCGGATTCGGAAGGCCTAAGAGTCTTTGAGGAAGTCATAAAGAGCTTAAATCTAAATTAAATAATCTTGATTTGAGGAGTGATATGCTTGAAATGGTATTTAAGATTCATTATTTTGCTGTGCGTCTTGGTTTCGGTATTATTACCGATAAATCCCGATTATGCTAATGCGGAAAGTGTTCATTTAAAGGTTCCTTTTATTCCCCAAGTGCCGCCTGGCCATTGGGGTTACAAAAGTAACATCGATCATGGCACGTATAATTGCGGGCAGACTTCGGCATTGATGGTAATGTCTTATTATAAGGTTGAACTGCCTGTTTCTGACAAGATCGCTGAAATAGACAACTGGTTAGCTCAAAAGTATAACGATCCGAAATATTCTGATCATAATAGCTGGTATACGGATACTGATCAACTTGCCGTATTGGCCAAGGAGTACGGAGGTTTTAAAGAAGCCAGGGCAGAAAATAATTGGAATATTGATAAACTAAAAACCGAGCTTATTAACGGTTGTCCCGTGATAGTAGCGGTACATATACGTATGAATTCGTCTTCTGGTGGACATTTTATGGTCTTAACAGGAATAGATGATGATTATGTGTATGTTAATGATCCAGGCCTAACAAAAGGCATCGATAATAAGTATCCTATCTCACAGTTTAAAAGATCTTGGGCAGTTCAAAATAATGCCGTAGTTACTATTCATGAGAAGAAGAATATCGCAATTACCTTCCTCTTTGATACCACTCACAGCGTTAATGAAAAGGAAATTGAGGCTGCTAAAAGAAACGCTATTTCCGTAGTGAAGGAGCTAGCATTCTTCAAGCCTTATGTCGCTGCGGCTGATTATCGCGACGTTGTTGAAGAAGGCAAGCAAAATTCTCTGTACGGTATAGAAGGTGATTATCCTTTTAAACCAAGGTTATGTTTTACTCAGGACTTAAGGCTGGCTGAATCAACCATTAATTCCATCGCTATTGGACCAGCGGGAAGCGGTGGTAACAAGGAGGCAGAGTCAGTTTGCTCAGCTTTAAAAAGGGGAGTTTCGGGTAATGAGCTTGGCAGCTGGCCTATTGGCTCGGAGCAAAATGTAATTATTTATGGTAATGCAGGCGGTCATATAGAGAGTAAGCCGGATTCTAATGATGGAAAAGAACCGGTTACCGGCTATTATCGAAGTGATGTTGTACGCGAAGCCTTTAGAAGAGGTGTCTCAAATAGAACGATTATTTTCGGAGTAGCAACAAGTAACCAGTTTGGTGTGGTTGATGAATTTTCGCGTTACTCGAGGCTTACGGGCGGTTTTGCATCGCTTCTTAACGAAACATCCGATTATACGCCCGAATTAGTAGCAAAAAGGGTAGCTAAAGAGATAGAAAATCGTAAGAACCTTGCTTGTGAGAATGTCGAGGTTAGGTTGCCGTCAAAACTGATTGACTTGACTAGCTTTGAGAATTCTTTTGAAGTTGATCTTGGCTTGCCATCCTCAATTAGTAGAGCGGAGGTTGATGATCTCTCGATTAGGCTTAATTTTGGAATTCCGCAATGCAAAGTTATGCCGGGAGGTAATAATCAAACTCTTAGGCTATGGTTTGAAAACGAGAGGGCAAGAAAATATCTAAAGAATGGAGCTCAAGAGATAAAGGTCTATGGTTTTTCCGTAGACAAAGAAGAAAACATAAGATATTTCTTAGGTTCAGCAAATGCGGAGGTGATACATTCGAAATAAATAAGGGGGGCAGGGATAGTCTATTTACGAAAAGTAGACTATCCCTTCTTCATTTGGCAAAAGCTTAGGATTTACGGGGGGAGGTTTGTGTGGTAAAATATAGTTCTTCAAGACATGGGTTGTAAATTCTATTGAAAGGGTGGGAAGCCGTTGAAATTATCGAGGTTTTTTTGCTTTGTTTTTGTTGTACATTCTCGAAAGACAAAGATAGCTGCTTTTGTAGTTGCTGCTTTGGTTGTGGCCTTAATAAGCTTTGGTGCTTTGCAAACAAATAAAAACACCGTTAAGGAAAAGAAGGTCGTAGCTTCAACACCCAAAGAGGTAACGCAAACAACCGTGCATTGCTCCGATCCTGGCCCGAACGGTGAGATTAAGGATTGGGAGAAAGAAGGTATGCCTGGTCCGGGGGTCTGTAACTACTTCGTGTTGTACGGTATCACCAAACACCTTGATGTTTATGATTTTTACGCGCTTATGGCATCAAAGCAAAAGTACGATAACTTTGCAGTTATCGAGCTTAATGATCAGGGGTTAGCTGATGGTGTGCCACCTGATGCAGAGGACTTAGAATGGCGAGTTCCTCGTAAAGTTAGGGTGGTTGCTTATCCAGACCTTGAAAGCTACACTGGTCCAGAGGTTGGCGGGCGTTTGTATCGCTTAAATCCCAAGGTAGCTGACACATCGGAAGGCGAATGGCTACTTGAGATCTGCGAGGAAGGTTTAGCGGTGGCTTATGTCCTTGTTAAGGGTAAAACTATACCTGAGCCAGAAACCCAAACGGTAAAAGTCAAATATGACTACGTAAAAAAGCCTTTTATTGAGGAAGGTAGCTACGAGGGAGCCGAAGGCTGGAACATCCAGTTTAAAGGCAGAACAGCGATAATTACAAAAAGTGTGGGGCTTGTGCCGACTTGTTTGGAAGCGACACACCGTGTAATTTACTATACCCCTCCGCCTGAATCAAAAAGAAGTAAAAAGATGTACGTGGTTTTGGCCAAAGGCCGTTACCATCTCGGCAAAAAACTGACCAAGACAAAGTACATTGTTGTTACTGGAGATAAGTATTCTCTTCCTTGGGAGAAGGCGGAAGTAAGGTAATGTGCCAAAGTGATTCATACTCTCATGTCTTGAAATACCCATCATTGTAGATTCTTTAACAGAAACTGCGGCGATGGGTCTTTCTTTTTTATAGTTTCTGTAATAGCTTTCTAAAATATTTTCTTAAATTTGGATAGGTAAGTTTGTCTTCAACTTCATGAATCGGCACCCAGTCTACTTGGTCGCCTTCGTATTCTATGTTGGTCTCGGTGTTTAAAGGTCGCAGCAAAAACATGTGGACAACAACGTTTTTGTCTTCAAAGTCGTTGTAATATTCGTCGGGCGGTAGAGATTTAATCATTTCTGTATCAATGCCGGTTTCTTCTTTAATTTCCCTAATGGCGGCAAATTCAAAGTCTTCGCCTTCGTCAACATGCCCCTTGGGGAAAGCCCAGTCATTGTGAAATTTGCGGTACAGTAAAAGCACGTACTTTTGGCCGTTTTCTTCCCGAAAAACTATGCCTCCGGCTTCTACAATTCTGCCTTTCTTGTCAAAAACTTTCTTTTTCATGGTTTAAGTATATACAAAAATTAGGCTTACGGCTAGGGAGATTCTTATTGAAAAACTCTATTTTTCATGCTAGAATATTCAAGTCAGAAAAGAGTCAGTGATCAAGGATCAGAGAAAGAGGCTAATTCGATATTTTTGTTCATTGCTCATTGTTTTTTGTTCCCTGACGTGGCAGGGTAGCTCAGTCGGTTAGAGCGTGGGAATCATAACCCCAAGGTCGCGAGTTCGATCCTCGCCCCTGCTACCATTTTTCGCCGATGGAGAGAAAAATGGCGGGCCATCCGAAGATCAAAGATTTTCACTGGTTGCTAATGACCGATAGCTAATGATTAGTCATAGACTACATTTGGCACATAGTACCCTAGCATAACCATTTTACTCAAATTTGTAAAAATTAAATACAAGAGCAAGTTAATAATCACCGGAAGGTGATTTTTGTTCAATCGACTCTTGAGTAAAAAATTTATTCACTATCAATTTATTACAAAATGAGTTACAATTTTTAAGCAGAAGAATTCTAAAATTATCTTTTTATTTTGTTTGTTGATTCGTTATAATGTATATGTTAAACTAACATACTGAAATTTGTAAAAGGAGAAGAAAGTTAATGGCAAATATTCCCAAAGTTCCAAAAATACCCAAAAAAGCGAGTGAAAGTAAGGCTTCCAAGGGCTTTATATATTTTCTTATTGGGCTTGCATTATTATTCGGAATTTACAGTCTTAACGACGGTGATAAGTCTAATATCGAGAGAGTTCCAATCTCTCAGGTTGTTCAAGAGGTGAAGCAAGATCAAGTTAAAAAAATACAGGACGATAAGGGTAACTTGACGGTTGAACTTAGAGATGGTAAAAAACAAAAGACGCAGATAGGCTCCGGCCAGTCTGTTACCACGCTTCTAAAAGATTACGGCGTCGATCCGGCCAAAGTTGAAACTTTAGACGTAGTAGAGAGTACTGATGCGAGCATGTGGGTCAATATTATTCTTTCGATTCTGCCGTTTGCGGTAATTGGTTTCTTTCTATACTTCATGATGAAGCAGGCGCAAGGTTCTAATAATCAGGCCATGATGTTTGGCAAGTCGAAAGCCAGACTTTTTGGACCGGATAAAAAGAAAGTAACTTTTGCCGATGTGGCTGGGGTCGAGGAAGCAAAACAAGAACTGAACGAGATTGTAGACTTTCTTAAAAATCCCAAAAAGTTTACCGATCTTGGCGCCAAAATTCCAAAAGGTGTTTTGATGGTTGGTTTGCCCGGAACGGGTAAAACCTTGCTTTCTAGAGCTGTAGCCGGCGAAGCTGGCGTGCCGTTTTTCTCCATTTCAGGTTCTGAGTTTGTGGAAATGTTCGTGGGCGTTGGTGCCTCTAGAGTAAGAGATTTATTCCAAAGAGCCAAAAAGAACGCTCCGTGTATTATCTTTATCGATGAAATTGATGCTGTCGGCAGGCAGCGAGGTGCCGGTCTTGGTGGATCTCACGATGAAAGAGAACAGACCTTAAACCAAATCCTAGTAGAGATGGATGGTTTTGAGCAGGATACGAATGTTATTGTGATGGCAGCTACCAACCGGCCGGACGTTCTTGATCCGGCGCTACTTAGACCCGGCCGATTTGACAGAAGGGTTGTTTTAGACGCCCCCGATCTTAAGAGCCGCGTTTCTATTTTGGAAGTTCATGCTAAGGGAAAACCTCTCGAAAAAGATGTCGATCTAGAAGAAATTGCCAAGCATACCCCGGGATTTTCCGGGGCGGATCTGGCTAACTTGGTAAACGAAGCGGCAATTTTAGCCGGCAGAAGAAACTTAAAAAAGGTGAGTCAATCTGAGCTTACCGAAGCAGTAGAAAAAGTTCTTTTAGGTCCCGAGCGAAAATCTCATATATTGTCTCCAAAAGAAAAAGAGATTACGGCTTATCATGAGGCTGGCCACGCTATTGTCGGTCATCTATTACCGCATTGCGATAAAGTTCACAAGGTGTCGGTAGTGTCTAGAGGACAAGCTGGCGGCTATACCTGGAGTATTCCGGACGAAGATAAATACATGCACTCGAAGGTGGATTTCGAAGATCAAATTGCGATGATGCTTGGCGGACGAATTGCCGAAAAGGTAATTTACGGTGCTGACAATGTGACGACCGGAGCCGAGAACGATCTTCGGCAAGCGACAAAACTCGCCCGAAAAATGGTGGTTGAGTATGGCATGTCAGAAAAAATGGGTGCCAGAGTATTTGGCCACAAAGAAGAAATGGTCTTTTTAGGCCGAGAACTTGGTGAACACACCAAGGATTATTCTGAAGCCACAGCTAACAAAATTGATGATGAAGTAACCCGAATCATCGGTGAAGGTATTCGTAAAGCTGAAAAGATCATTAAAGACCACACAGAAAAACTAAAAACCATCTCCAAGGAACTCTTAGAAAAAGAGATCCTAAACGCTGCCGAATTCGAAAAGATCATGGGCGGGCCAAAGAAAGTAGCAGCATAATTTAGGTGGATGGGTTAATTGGTCATGGGGTTAACGGGTAGATAGGAAATTAGGCTAATAAAAAACGGGGCTTAACGGCCCCGTTTTGTGTTTAGTCATTGCGAGGAGTCCGGCGACGTGGCAATCTTGCTTCGCTTTATAGAGAAATAATAATAAGGCCACTTACTATTATAAGTCCTGCTAAATATTGTTTTGTCTGAAGTTTTTCTTTATAAACAAGCTTTCCGTAAATAATGGAAACCATTGGTCTTGCCGATCCCACGGCTGTAACGAGACTTACCGGGGCTACTCTTACGCCGTAGTTGTAAACAAGACCGCCAAAACCGGCAAGAATGGCAACAAAGAAAATATATTTCATACTGCTTTTATCACTTAAAGAAAAGCTCCGGTTGGTAGCTAAAATATAAACTGCTGCACCAATTGCAACACCAGTTTCAACTAATAGCGCAGCTAAAATTGGTCCGAAGGTATTAATGGGGATCTTAATTAGAAAAAAGTAAGCCCCAAGCCCTAAGCTGCCAGCTACTGCCAGCGGTACTCCGCTTGAGTAAGAAAAAAGGTGGGATTTCTTAATCTCCTTAAAATTAATCGATATCAGAATATTTCCTAAAACAATTAAAAAAACTGCTATTACTTGTATTGTGTTTAAGGTTTCTTTAAAGAAGATCAAGGCGAGGATAATAGTAAAGATTGCAGATGATCCCGTGATTGGTGTTACCACGCCTACTTTCCCAAGCTTAAGTGATTGATATAAAGCAATGAGCGGGATTGCTCCGAGGCTTGACACCAAAATAGTAGTGATTATTGTTTGAGGATCTAAGAAAATATTTTCATGATTGCTGAGCAGAAAAACCAGAAGTAGTAATATGCTAATAAAGACATTGCGATAAAATAACAGTTTCTGACTTCCATCTTTCTTAGCAGGCACTTTTGAAATCGCATTTGAAAGACCATAGCTAAGCATAGACATTAGTCCAAATAAAATACCAAGCGCTGTATTCATAAAGAAATTTTAGCTTGATTAAGTTATTTTGTCGATGCGATTTAGATTCATGATTTGTGTCGATAAACGGAGAATCTTAGGATAATTATTCTAGTCCGGGTAATTCTAAAGTTTTTTCATTTATTCTTTGCTGTTTCGAGATCTCTATTTCGCTCTTCAAAAGATAAGCGCAAAGTGCTAAAATAGCGAGGTGAGAAAATACCTCTACGAGATCTCGAGAAAGAAGCTTACCGTTGGATCAGCGGCTATTATTTTGAGCTTTACTTCGCTGGCTTCTAATATTTTAGGTTTGTACCGAGAGCGAATTATAGCTTCCATGTTTGGTACCAACTATTTTGCCGAGATTTACGGCGCCAGTTTTAGACTGCCGGATCTCATCTTTAATATTCTTATCTTAGGGGCCTTATCGGCCGCTTTTATCCCGATTTTTATAGAAAGATTAGTGGAGGACGAGGATAAAGAGTCGGCTTGGCGGCTTGCAAATTCCTTTTTAAATTTGCTTCTTATTGTTGCGGTTGTTGGGGCAATCTTAATCGCCATTTTAGCGCCATACATCGTGCCCTTACTTGTGCCTGGTTTTAAACATAAACAGGTTGGAGTGGACATGATGCAAATTACCGTGAACACCACGAGACTTCTTTTATTGTCCCCAATCTTTATGTGTATTTCGGGGGTATTTTCGGGCATCTTAAACTCTTTTAAGAGGTTTGTAGCTTATTCGATCGCACCATTAATCTATAATTTATCAATTATTATAGCCGCTATTTTTCTGGCAGAGGGACACCAAGTTCCGGTTTATGGGCTAGCAGTTGGTGTAATAATCGGTGCTTTTTTCCATGCTGCTATTCAAATTCCGGCTGTAATAGATGCGGGTTTTAAATACCGTTTCATTCTAGATTTAAAAGATAATGGTCTTCGAAAAATCGTGAGGCTTATGGGGCCCAGAACCTTCACTATTGGGGTTACGCAAATTAATTTACTAGTTGATACCATAAAAGCGTCTTATCTTGTTGGGGGCATTGCGATTCTAAACTACGCTAATAATATTCAGACTTTGCCGACGGTGGTTTTTGGAATTGCCATTGCAACGGCGGCTTTTCCATATCTTTCGGAGGCGCTATCTTCTAAGAGACAAGAAGATTTTAGAAAAGCTTTTTCCTGGAGCTTTAAAAGGATTTTGTATTTTATGATTCCGGCCTCGGTGGGTATCATTGTTCTAAGAGCGCAGATTGTAAGACTGATTTTTGGAATCGGAAATTTTGATTGGTCTAGCACGGAGCCTACGGCTTATGTTTTGGGTATTTTTGGCTTCGGTCTGGTAGCCCAAGGACTTCTTCCTCTTTTAACACGCACTTTTTACGTTCTTCAAGACACAAAGACTCCTCTTAAGATTGCTATTATTGGAATGGTAATAAACGCTCTTGGGACAATATTCTTGCCCGGACTTTCTTTAACACTGCCGCAAATTATTTACAATCCATCAATCGGATTTTATGTGTTATGGTACCAATTTACATTGGGGGTCGGTGGTATTGCTTTGGCGTTTATAGCGGCTGGCTTTGTAACAATGTTTATGTCTTATATAGTTCTTCATAAACGACTTGGCAATTTACATGACGCAGATATTATTAAAGATTTTGTTAAAATTTTGCTAGCATCAATAATAATGGGTATTGTCGCTCATTACGCTTTATACCTTTTTGATCCGTTAGTTCAAAACTCGGGCGGTAAGATCGCTAAGGGACTACTTCCGCAAACAATTTTATCGATTATTTTGGCCGTTATTTCTTATTTTAGTTTGACCTTAGTTATGAAAATCGGGGAGTCCCGGGAAATATTAAGGAAAATTCAGAAAGTATTGGCGAAAAGCTGAAATATGATTTCAAAGTTCAAAACTCAAAATTCAAAGTTTCAGTTCAAAATTAAAAATTAAGCACTAAGTAGCAACTCATTTGTGCGCGGAAAAATTTTGAATTTTGTGAATGATTATAAAAAAGCGAATATTTTTGCTTCAAAAAAGACACGAATTACTATATAATATACCGATGAATATTCGAGACTTCTGTATCATCGCCCACATAGACCACGGCAAATCGACGTTAGCCGATCGACTTTTGGAATTTACGGACACTGTGTCTAAGAGAGAAATGAAAGAGCAGCTCTTAGACCAGATGGATTTGGAGCGGGAACGAGGCATTACTATTAAGCTTCAGCCGGTACGGATGAATTATAATTACGGCGGCGAAACTTACGAGCTGAATCTAATTGATACTCCGGGTCACGTTGATTTTACTTACGAGGTTTCTAGGTCCCTGGCGGCGGTTGAGGGGGCCGTTCTTTTGGTGGACGCCACTCAAGGCATTCAGGCTCAGACCTTAACTAACCTTCGATTAGCTCAGGAGCAAAACCTAAAAATTATCCCGGTGATAAATAAAATCGATCTTCCCTCTGCCGAAATAGATAAAGTGGTAGAGGAAATGGTTAATGTTATCGGGGTGTCCGAAGAAGAAATTATCCTGGCATCCGGCAAGGATGGCTCCGGTGTTAAAGAGCTTTTAGATGCTATTGTAGAGCGCATTCCAGCACCAACTATGTCTCAGTCGGTACATAGCGATGTCAAAGCTTTAATTTTTGACTCTGTTTTCAATTCGTATAAAGGAGTTATTACATACGTAAGGCTAGTTGAGGGTAGGATTAAAAAAGGAGATAAGCTAAAATTTATGGCAACCGGAAAAGAAGCAGAAGCTATAGAAGTCGGTTGTTTTAAACCTCAGCTTTCGCCAACCGATACTATCGAGGAAGGCGAAATTGGCTATATTGTAACAGGATTAAAATCGGTGCGAGACGCCAAGGTAGGAGACACAATAACAAAAGCTGTGAATTCAAGGTCTGGCCTTGAGATCAGAGAGCTGGCGGGGTTTAAGGAGATCAAGCCATTTGTTTTTGCGTCAATTTTTATGATAGACGGCGAGCCAGCCGATCTTCGGGATGCTTTAGAAAAATTGCAGCTAAATGATGCTTCTCTTACTTTTGATCCGGAAAATTCCCCCGCCTTGGGGCTTGGGTTTAGATGCGGTTTTCTCGGCCTTTTGCATTTAGACATAGTAAAAGAAAGATTAGAACGTGAATATAACTTAAATTTACTGGTTACAACGCCGAGTGTGTCTTATGAAGTCACCCAGCAAGGCGGCAATAAACTTCGGATCCACAGTCCTTCTGAGCTTCCTGACCCGGCAACCATCGAAGAAATTGCCGAGCCTTATGTAAAATTGGAAATCATTACCCCCTCGAATTATGTGGGGACGGTGATGGAGCTTGCGAATGACGCCAGAGGCGTTTATCGCGATATGTCTTATCTGGAGGAAACAACCGCGATCTTAGCCTACGAGATTCCGCTTGCCGAAATCATTACGAATTTTTATGATGATCTTAAGAGGGTGACTTCCGGTTACGCTTCTTATAATTACGAATTTATCGGGGATATTCCGGGCGATTTGGTAAAACTTGATATTTTGGTGGCGGGCGAAAAAGTGGATCCATTATCTCTTATTGTACCTAGAGAAAAAGCTCAGTACATTGGCCGGCCGATCCTAGAAAACTTGAGAAATGTCATACCGAAACAGATGTTTGAAGTTTCTTTGCAAGCAGCAATTGGTTCCAAGGTGATAGCCAGAGAAACCATCTCGGCACTCCGAAAAGACGTAATCGCCAAGCTTTACGGCGGCGACTATTCAAGGAAACGAAAACTTTTAGAAAAGCAAAAAGCCGGTAAAAAGAAGATGAAAAAAATCGGCCGGGTAGACATTCCTCAAGAAGCCTTTTGGGCGATGCTTAAGAAGTAGGCTAATTGGTTCATGACTAATTCAAAATGCAAAACTCAAAAGGCAAAATTACAGTTTAAAGGTTAAAATTGAAAGATTTTCTAAAAAGGGTTTTTTTGTTTGAGATCGACAGCTGTCGGTGAAGAAGCAATATAATTGATTGCTTAGTTAAGAGTCGAATCTAATTAAAATAAGGCCTCGGAGAAAAGTTTAGGTAAGCGTTTAATCACTTAACTAAAATCTAATCTTTAGCCTTATTGGGATTCGGACCCTGAACGGTCCGAATCCCGTTCCACATAATCGCATAGCCTTTATTTAAGGATGTGTCAGAAAATATAGAGCCATGCCGAGAGTTTCCAGGGTAAGCAAGACTGCGTATAAAATCTTTGCGGGCCATGGAATGCTTACGCTCTTATCCTTGATGTGATGATGCTCTATTACTAATGGTGTGGCAACTGTTGCTAGCAACAGTGAAACCTTTACGGTTTCATTTGATTGGATCGGCAGAGCCAGCGATCCACAATAGACGCACATGATAAGCATCAGCATCAGGTTAGAAGAATGGACGCTTAAGCGATCTTGCATTTTACTAAGAACAACTCTAGCTGCAGTCATTGTTAAGTTACCTCCTTTCGTATCGGGATTTTAGATTGGCTTTATTATAGCAAAAAATTCCTATTTTGTTAATAGAATAGAAAAGTAATACTAACCTAATTGTCATATTATTTGTGATATTTTTAGTTAAGATTGTTTTGGTTAGAAACTATAGTTATAATATCAGAATGGACTCTTTATTTTTTCAATATTGTCCAAAAATTGCTGTATTTAGTCAGGATGGATCAAGCGTTCTTTTGTGTCGTCGAAAAGGGGAGGCGGACTACGATGGCGTGTTCTCATTCATTGGTGGCAAGATGGAGCACAAGGATTTGTCAATTATCGATGCACTGAGTAGGGAGAAGACCGAAGAGGTCGGCGAATTGTTTCGGATAAAAGTTCTGCCTCATTACAGCATTGATACTTTTTTCGTAAAGAAGGATGGCAGTCGCATGATTCTTCCTCATTATTATGCCGTGCATCAATCGGGTGAAATCAATTTAAGCGAAGAATATGATGATTATCGTTGGGTTCCTTTAAACTCCCTTGATGAATTTGAGCCAAAGATTGAAAATATTGCTTGGATTGCAACACTTTTAAGCCGCGCTGCGACAATTGCAGAGGATGAGGATTTTGTTGCCGTTTAGTTTTAAGCTGTGGCTTTGACATTTGAGTTTTGACCTTTGAACTTATATAATTACCCTATGTTTGAAGTCATAAGTTGGTATTTAGCCATTTTTTTAATTGGCGCCTTGGCAGCGCCTTTAGGTTATTTTCTTTTCGGGCGACTTAAAGATTACGGCTACCCATTTTACCGGATAATTGGACTTGGGTTTATTACCTATATTGCCTGGATTTTAGGTAGTCTTAGAATTCTGCCATTTTCTAACTTGAGTATTCTAGTGAGTATATTCTTTTTAGCATTATCATCTTTCTTAATTGTTCATTTTAAGAAAATTCACGTAACGAAGGATTTCTTTAGGAAAGCTCTTTTATACGAAATTATGTTTATTGTTTTTTGTTTTTTGTTTATTGCTTATAAGCTGTATCACTCCGAAATCAAAGACATCGAAAAGTTTATGGATTTTGCTTTCCTAAACGCCCTGCTTCGCACTAGCTATTTTCCGCCTCAAGATCCGTGGTTTGCTGGCGAGCCCATCAATTACTATTATTTTGGACATCTGGGGGCGGCGGTTCTTACCAAGCTAACCCTCATAAAATCCGGAGTTACCTTTAACTTGATGGTGGCTACAAATTATGTTTTTTACGTTACCGGTATTTTTTCCTTAGCTTATAATCTTACCAAGAAATATTTTTGGTCATTTCTTGCTATTGTTATAGCGGCTTTTATGGGTAATATCAGTTTTATTATCGGCGTTTTATCGAAAGCTGAATTTAAGGCTACAAATATTATAAAAGTTCTTTTTCAGGAACAAACTTCGGTTTGGTGGGCGGAGGCGACTCGTATCATCCCCGGCACCATAAACGAGTTTCCTTTGTATAGCTTTCTTTTAGGTGATCTCCACGCTCATTATCTGGATTTGCCGTTTGTACTAACCGCTATTCTCGCTTTATTTCTAATCCTAAAAGAAGAAACTGATCTTATTTTCAAGGTATTTTTAGGAATCCTCTTTAGTATTCTTTTTATAACAAACAGTTGGGATTATTTAATTTACGCCGTTTTTCTAATCCTAGTTCTTCTATACAGAAATGGCTTCAAAAAAGAAGGGATTTTAGAGTCATTAAAATTTGGATCGATAGTCGGGGGAGTAAGCCTAATTGGCCTGCTGCCGTTTTATTTAAATTTTGCACCTGGTTCCCAGGGCATAAAGATAGTGACGGCGCCAAGGACCGAAATAGAACATTTCTTAATTCTTTTTTCACTCCAGATGTTTGTAGTCGCCATTTTCCTAGGGTTAAGGTTTTATAAAAAAGTGAAGGGGAAGAAAGATTTCATTCTGCCATTTCTTATTATTCTCGGTGTCGGGGCTTTTATTTTTAAGTCGGCCCAGATTCTGCCATTTTTATTTATCTTGAGTTTTCTTCTTTCTATCCTCATCTTAGAAGACAAAAAGATTAATGAGGAGGCCAAATTTAATTATGTTTTAATTGGGATGTCCTTTTTTATAATTTTATTTTGCGAGGTTTTTTATCTGAAGGACATTTACGGGATTGATTTTCAGCGAGCTAACACCATCTTCAAGCTCTATTATGAGCTTTGGATTTATCTGTCCCTTAGCGTGGTTTGGGTAGCTTACTATCTATGGGAGAAAAAGGAAAAGATAAATTATGTGTTTTTCCCCGTGGCTTTTATTTTATTATTAGCTTCGATCTATTATCTTCCTAATAGCGTTAAGGTTTCGGCGGATGGATTTCAAAAAAAATTAGGACTTGATGGCACTAAATACATCGAAAATAAATACCCTTATGATTATATGGCGATAGAATGGCTTAATAAAAGTGTAAAAGGCAGCAAGATTATTGCGGAAAAGCCTGGCAATAGTTATACCGATGATTCTAGGATATCAAGCTATACCGGCCTCGCTACTCCTTTGGGATGGCTGGGTCACGAATGGGGCTGGCACGGCTCTGCGGACGGACTTGTTCCAAGAAGAGATGATGTGGCCAAATTGTATCAAACGAATGACGAAAAAGAAGCTTGGGAAATCATCGATCGATACAAAATTGATTATATTTATATGGGCGAACTGGAAAGAAAAGATTTGGCCATAAACCCGAACTCACCCATAAATAAGCTGGGAGAGACGGTTTATAAGAATAAGAAAGTGGAAATAATAAAAGTAAAGCGATGAACTAACTTCCTTTAAAGCAATTTATGTAATATAATCTTAAAGCAATATTAGTGAGTATGCTGGACAAGATGTCAAAATCCACATTACAAATGTCAAATAAAATATCTTCGAGTCCGAGCGGCCCCAGAGCCGAAGGCCTAATGCCAAATGCATAAATTTTGACATTAAGTCATTTGTTATTCATTTGATATTTGGGCTTTGACATTTGGATTTAATAGTATAATCAAAAATTAATCTAGGATTAACGAAAATATGACCATCTTTCATGCAATAATATTAGGAGCCATCCAAGGTATTACCGAATTACTGCCGATCTCATCTTCGGCTCATTTACTTTTAATACCTAATTTTTTTGGCTGGCCAGATTTGGGTTTGGAGTTTGGGGCGGCGCTTCATCTTGGAACTTTTCTGGCTATTGCAATTTATTTTAGACAAGATCTTTCTAGATATATAAAAGGCTTTTTAAAAAGCCTAAAAAATAAAAAAGCTCAAAGTGTTGACGAGAAATTGGCTTGGTATTTGATCTTAAGCAGTGTCCCGGCAGCTTTTTTCGGGCTAATCTTAGAAGATTTGGCCGAAAAAGCTTTTAGGGCGCCAATTATAACGGCTAGCACTCTCGTTCTGGGAGCGGCTTTTTTGTGGTACGCTGATCATCACGTAAAGCTCGAAAAAAAGCTCGAAAAGATTACTTTTAGAGACAGTCTTATAATTGGCGCAAGTCAGGCGATCGCACTTGTGCCGGGGTTTTCTCGCTCCGGAGTGACTATTAGCTTTGGCAGGATTCTGGGCTTGAGTCGGGAAGGAGCTGCTAGATTTTCTTTTCTACTGTCGGCGCCCATTACCTTTGGGGCGTCGTTATTTGAGCTTAGAAAAATTGATCATATGGGCCCTATTTTTTTGTTTGGCATTTTAAGCGCTTTGATATTTGGCTTTTTAGCCATCAAATATCTACTTACATATGTTCAAAAAAGCAATTATAATGTTTTTGTTTATTACAGAATCGGATTAGCAATATTGGTGCTATTGGTCTTACTTTAGAGTAATCAAGTGAATTAGAAATCTTAATAAATCAAAAGATTTAGAATGTCTAATTTCTAATTTACCTAATTGACGTAATAAAAATCCCAATGACTAATGACCAATATACAAAGAAATATTTTAGACATTTATGAATTGGGATTTGATTAGAAATTAGTAATCAGAGCAATTAGAAATTTAACTCATCATGGAGCATCTTCTTTCTTACATAACCAATATAGTTACCGGAGCCATTGAGCATATGGGTTATTTTGGTGTGGCCTTTCTTATGGCCTTAGAAAGCGCCTGCATTCCGGTGCCCTCGGAGCTTATTATGCCATATGCCGGATTTCTGGTTTCTAAGGGTAGTTTTGGGTTTTGGCAGATTGTTTTCTGGGGTACGGTTGGTCAAACATTCGGATCAATAGTTACCTATTGGATAGGAGCTACTGAGGGTCGGATTCTCTTAGAAAAATATGGTAAGTACGTGCTTATAAAAAAGAGCCATATTGAGCATGCTGATAAATGGTTTGATAAGTTTGGGCCAAGAGTGGTGTTTTTTGGACGGATGGTACCGGTAATTAGAACTTTTATTTCGTTACCCGCCGGACTTTCTGAAATGTCTTTTTCGAAGTTCGTCCTATATTCGGTTTTAGGTATTATTCCTTGGACGATTTTTCTTGGCTACCTGGGCGTTTATCTGGGGGATAATTGGAATTCGCTTAAAGTGTATTTCCACGGTGCTGATGCTATTGTGTTTGGGGCTATAATTGGGGGGGCAGGCTACCTTATCTATAAGAACCTGTCTCGCAAAGCGTAAGTCGGGCGGAGAAAATGAAATGAATTTAGACTATTTTATCCAAATTATCGGGGGGTATATCGAAACTTATGGTTACCTCGCTGTTTTTTTGTTAGCGCTTTTAGAGAATTCAATTTTCTTGGGCCTTGTTATTCCCGGTGAAACTTTTGTCATTTTAGCCGGTTTTTATGCCGCTCAAGGAAGATTAAGCTTAACGCTTGTCATCTTCCTCGCACTTCTGGGTGGAATTTTGGGCGGGCAGCTTGGATATCTTTTGGGTCGTGAGGGCGAGAAAAGGCTGCTTTACAAATATAAAGACCATCTAAATATTAACGAAAAGTACAAAGCCGTTAAAAAGTTTATGAAAATGCACGGCAATAAAACGATTTTTTTTGCTCGTTTTACAGCATTCCTTAGAGCCATTGCGCCATTTGTGGCCGGAACTTTAAAAATGCCTTATCTTAAGTTTACTTTTTGGGATGTTTTAGGGGCGTTCGTTTGGTCGATTACTATTCCCATTCTTGGGTATTATTTCGGCCAAAATTATAAAGTGCTGCATCAATATTTGGGAGATGTCGGGGTGATTTTAATTGTTGTTCTAGTTATACTAGTTTGGATTAATTTAAGAAGAAAGGCAGTCGATGAAGATTTCGAAAGAAATTCTAAATAATGGTGCGACTTTAGTTCTGGCTCCCGTCGAAGGAGTTAAATCGACTTCGATATTTTATTTTATTAAATCAGGTTCCAGAAAAGAAAACGAGAAAAATAACGGCATCGCTCATTTTATCGAGCACATGATGTTTAAGGGAACTACAAAAAGACCGACGGCCCTAGATATTTCTCAGGAGATCGATAGCATCGGCGCTTATTTTAACGCTTTTACAGATAGAGAAAACACGGCCTATTATGTAAAAACAGCCGGGGAGCATCTGGGAAAAGCCTTAGACGTTTTATCGGATATGGTCTTAAGCTCTACGTTTGACGGGTCTGAAATTGAGAAAGAAAAAGGAGTCATCGTGGAAGAGATTCGAATGTATAAGGATAATCCATCTTGGCATATTGGAGACATCTACGAAAGCCTTATTTATCAAAATTCGACTTTAGGACTTCCGATAGCCGGAGAGGAGAATACAGTAACTTCTTTTAATCGCCAAACATTCCTGGATTTTTACGGGGCAAACTATGGTGCCGAGAACATCATTCTCATACTGGTCGGAAACTTAGAAAACGAAAAGGGGAAGGCAAAAGAATTTTTAAATAAGTTTAGGGCCGGTACGGGCACTAGGGAAAATAATCCGGTGCCGCTACAGGAAAAACCGCGTTTAATTTTAGAAAGGCGAGATGTTCAGCAGGGGCAGTTTCATCTTGGAGTACCGGGATACAGCTTTACTCATCCGGATAAGTTCTCGCTGCGTTTAATGTCTATCATCTTGGGAGGAAATATGAGCTCGAGGCTTTTTTCCGAGGTCAGGGAAAAGAGAGGTCTTGCTTATTCCATCCATACGACCACAGAAGGCCTAAGCGACACCGGACATGTAACGACTTTGGCCGGCGTAGAACGATCTAAAATATATGATGCATTAAAACTCATTCTCGAGGAGTACCAAAGAATCGGTGATGATGCAACCGAGGAAGAACTTCAGAGAGCCAAAGATTATTATAAGGGTTCGTTTGTGATTAGCCTGGAAGACACCAGTCGGATTGCCACGTTTTTGGCGTCCCAAATCTTTTATCAGGGCGACGCGCTTTCTATCGAAGAAATACTTGAAAAGATAGAAGAAGTGAAGCTCGGGGACGTAAAAAGAGTGTCTAAAGATATCTTTAAAAAAGAAAAACTCAATTTAGCCGTAATTGGACCCTATGAAAATCGGGAAAAATTTGATAAAATACTTGAGATATAGTTCAAAACTCAAAACTCAAAATTATTGAGTTCGTTTAGAAATGAGGGTTAAGGAAGAGGCATTGCCAGCTTCGACAATGGCAATTTTTACAATTTAATTTAACGAAAGGATAAATAAGGAATGATTCAAGAGAGAACTTTTATTGCCATTAAGGCAGAAGCTATTCAGAGACACTTAATCGGAGAAGTAATTTCCAGATTCGAGCGTCGTGGTTTAAAACTGGTTGGTATGAAGATGATTGTGGCTACCAAAGATATTGTTGGCAAACACTATCCGGATAGTGACGATTGGTATATTCCAACCGGAACCAAGGCTTGGGAAGGTTACAAAAAAAGAGGCGTTGAAATAAAAGAAACTCCAAAAGAATTAGGAGTTAAAATCAGAGAGCAACTCATGGATTACTTTGTTGACCGGCCGCTTATTACCATGGTTTGGGAAGGGCCTCACGCTGTCCAGTTAGGCCGAAAAACTGTTGGAGTTACCAATCCTTTAGAAGCAGCTCCCGGAACCATCAGAGGCGATTTTTCCGTTGATTCTTATGAGTTAGCCGATGGCTTAGGAAGAGTCGTCCAGACATTGGTGCATGCTTCCGGATCGACAGAAGAAGCGGAAGACGAAATCAAACTTTGGTTTAAGCCGGAAGAATTAATCGATTATGATATGATTACCGGCCGTCTTGTTACCGGCAAGGATTGGGGAAAAGTCAAGAAATAGATCAAAAATCAAAGCTCAAAGATCAAAGATCAAGGATGCAGATAAGATTTTAGGAATTCATTTTTGATCCTTTATCTTTAATCTTTGAGCTTTCGATGCCCCCGTAGCTCAGTCGGATAGAGCGAGGCACTCCTAACGCCTAGGCCAGAGGTTCGATTCCTCTCGGGGGCACCATTTAAAAAATAAAATCTCAAAGCTCAAAGATCAAACATTCGGACAATCTTAATATCGACGGTTGATGTGTTGAGGATTATGATATTAACACGTGGGACTTAAAGCTTTGGAGAGAGAATCTAAATCTAGCGAAAAGTTAGGCATTACCTAATATTTCAAATTTAAACTAATTCGATGATCCATAAATTTCTTTAACTTTCTCTAAGAAATGATCAGACGCTTTAAGGAGAACTTTATTATCAATGCCTTCTAGCTCTAAAAGGGAAAGAGTAAGCAAGTAGATATCGGCTACTTCTTCCTTAAAATGACCTGGTCTATCCTCATTCTCTTTTAACCTGGTTAGCTTGATTAAATGCTTGCCGATCTCTTCTAAGACATGGTAAAATTTTCCTTTTTCGTCATGATGGCTTCCATATAATTCCAATATTTCGCTAACATCCTGTTTGATTTTATCCAAATAAAGCTCCTATCTTATTTTTAAATATTATATTCTAAATTCGACGCTTAACAAACTGAAATTTTGCCTTTTCCCTTTTGCATTTTGAGTTATAATATATTTATGCAGTTATCAGTCGAGTTAAAACCGGGCGAAGAGGAGATCCAAAATATCGAGTGCAGTCTTTACGCTGAGAGATCGTGGTCTATTTACGGTTTGCCATTTTTTACCCTTTTTGGCATCATAGGTGTTTTTAATTCGAGATCTTATGTGGTTCTTTTGTCTTTTGTCTTTTTGGTGATTCTTTGGAGTTGGGGCCTTTACCGCTGGCTCTTGTGGTACTTTACAAATTATATTCTTACCAACCAGAGATTTATTGTAATCGATCAACTTGGAATATTTAAAAAAGAGGTAAAGGAGCTTAGCCTCGATAGGATTTTAGATATCACTTATGACCAGCATGGGATGGCGGCCAACATGGCTCATTATGGCGATCTACATATCATTGGAATTGGGCTGACGCTAGATATCTATGACGTCAAGCATCCAGCCAAAGTAAGGGATATGATCTTGGACGCCAGGCCCAAGGGAAGCAAACTTACAACAAAAGATGTTGTTAATCTCTTAAAAACTAACAAACCGTAAAATTGTTTTTTTGTAATAATTGGGTTATTATATATTTGTAAGGAGGAACTGACTAAAATGGGTAAAATATCAAACCTTTCTAAGGTTATAAATTTTGTAAAAAAGAAAGTTTTTTTGTATTCGCTTAGCGGCTTTTTAGCTTTAGTTGTCGCTTTAATTATTATTTTCGGGATCGGGATTTATAAATATGGCTGGAACAATGCTGCTGCCAAAGTGGCGACAAGGATTGTGCCTTACCCGGCAATTATTGTAAATGGCGACTCGGTTACGGTTGCTGACTATCAAAATCGTCTCGATGCTTTAAAAAATTATCAAAAAGAATACAAAAAAGTTGATTTTAATTCCGAGGATGGTAAAAAAGTTTTAGCTGATATCAAAAGTCAAATTACCGATCAAATTAAGGAAGATTTGATTATTTCTGACTACGCTTTAAAAAATAAGATGAGTGTGGGTGATTGGGAAGTAGACGCCGAATATACAAGATTGGTTGATGCAAACGGTGGCGAAGAAAATTTAAAAACTGTTCTTTTAAAGTATTATGGCTGGAGTACCGATGAATTTAAGGGCCAGTTAAAAGCCAAGATGTTAAGACAAAAGGTTGCTGAAAAAGTGACAGGGGATGATGTTTTAAACAAGGAAGCAAAAACCAAGGCCGAACAAGTTCTTGCGGAAGTAAAAAACGGCGGTGATTTTGCCGAGCTGGCTAAAAAATATAGCCAGGATACTTCGGCCGCCGAGGGTGGTGATTTAGGTTTCTTTGGAAAAGGGAAAATGGTTAAGGAATTTGAAGATGCCGCTTTTGCTCTAAAGAAAGATGAAGTTTCGGGAGTTGTAAAAACTGTTTACGGGTACCACATCATCAAAGTAACGGATGTAAAAAAGGATGAAGTTAAGGCAAGCCATATTCTAATTAAAGGTAAAAGCTTTCAGGATTGGCTAAACGAACAGATAAAGGCTGCTAAAGTTAAGAGCTACTTGAAGTAGTTTCTTGAAAATCAAATGCAAAAAGCCAGCCACAGGAGAGTTTCTGTGGCTTTTTAATTCCAAATGTCAAAGCTCAAATGTCAACTCAAATCCTAATTCCAAATGTCAAAAATTTAAGCATTAATTCATTTGACATTCATTTGTAATTTGGATTTTGGCATTTGTCATTTTTGCCTGATTGAATTTTTAGCGTAAATGGAATATAATTATTCGGATATGAAGACAGAGTTAATCTTACCCGCAGGAGACTTATATAAAGCCAAAATTGCTTTTCTGTATGGTGCGGATGCATGTTATGGCGGCTTAGCGAAATATTCGCTTCGGAAAGCCGAAGTGGATTTCGATTTTGATACCTTAAAAGAAGCGATTCGCTATGCCCATTCATTCGGCAAAAAATTTTTTGTCACGTTTAATATTTTTGCCCACAATTATAATCTCGAAAAAATCGAAGAGGATATCAAAAAAGTGGCAGAGTTTAAACCGGATGCCATTATTGCTTCAGATCCGGGTATTATTCAATTTGTAAGAGAAAACAGCGACATTCCAGTTCATCTGAGTACTCAGGCCAACACAACAAATTGGCAGTCCGTTAAATTTTGGCAGGACTTAGGAATAAAGCGAATTGTACTCGCAAGAGAACTAGCTTTAAAGGAGATTCAGGAAATTCACAACAAAGTGCCGGACGTCGAACTTGAGGTTTTCGTCCATGGCGCCATGTGTATCTCGTATTCTGGTAGATGTCTTCTTTCTGCAGTCATGACGGGTCGGGAAGCGAATCAGGGCGATTGCGCCCAGCCATGCCGCTGGCTTTATAAAGGCCAAATAGAAGAGAAGATGCGTCCCGGGGATTTTTTTCCGGTTAGAGAAGACGAAAACGGCACTTATATCTTTAATTCTAAAGATTTAAGGCTAATCGAACATCTGCCGGAGCTTATTAAAGCCGGTGTTACTGGTTTTAAGGTGGAAGGAAGGAACAAGAGCGAGTATTATGTTGCAGTGATTGCCAGGGCTTATAAAAAAGCGTTGGAGGCCTTTAAGGCAGGCAAATTTTTAGATTGTTTAGAGGAATTAAGGGCTGAAACCGAAACTATAAATTATCGGGATTACACAACCGGATTTTTATTTGGTGAAGCTAAAAAAGGTGAAGTGTATCCGGATCGAGTGCAGATTCGAACCCATAATTTCTTAGGCGTTATCGAAGAATATGATAACGGGTTTGCCAAAATTCCGATTAGGAACCAATTTAAAATTAGTGACGAGATAGAGATTATCACTCCCAACAAGATCTTTAAAGAGAAAGTAGGGGCAATTCTAGACCGGAACAAACAAGTAGTAGAGGTTGCCAATCCCGGTGCCAAAGAACACATAGCGTATGTTAAACTATCGAGGGAATATCCGAAGTACGCTATGGTTAGGAAAAGACTTAAATAAATGTCAAATGTCAAAATCCAAATTACAAATCAAATCCTAATGTCAAATTCTTTAATTTCATTTGTTATTAAGTCATTAAACATTCATTTGGCATTTGAAATTTGAGCTTTGACATTTTAATGGCTCGTCAAATTAGAGTTTAATTAAAAACAATATTTGTTCACCCATTAAAGCTTAAGAGGAATATAAGATATGTCTTTTACGAACAGATTGAACAATTTAGTAGATCAGCTTAAGCGGAATGATCTAGATGCGCTTATTGTTACTAACCTGAAGAATATTTATTATCTAACCGGCTATTTCGCGCTTGCCGGTGATTCAATTCAAAGTTTTAGGGATCCAGAAGCAGTCCTTATGGTCACCAAAAAAGAATTAATTATTATGGCTGATAAAAGAAGTGCCGGATCAGTTAAAAATGTTAAAGAAACACGATTTCTTGAATTCCCTTATCCTTTTAGTCATAAGGCCCTGGATAAAATTTTAAGTGAACTTGGTGGCGTTAAAAATGTTGGTTTTGAGGCCGATAGCTTAATTTACGGTGAGGCCAAAGATCTTTTAGGGGGCAAGAAATATAATTTTATTGATGCATCGGAGATTATTAAAAATTTAAGAACAACAAAAGATCCTCAGGAAATAGAGTATTTGACAAAAGCAGCCGAGGTTACAGATCTGGCTTTTCAACATATTGTAAAAAAAATAAATTTAGGTATGACCGAAAAAGAGATTTCTAGGGAAATTCAAGCTTTTTTATTTAAAGAAGGCGACGGTGTTGCTTTCGGGCCGATAGTAGCTTCCGGGGTTGGGTCGGCTATTCCGCATTACAGGCCGACAGATAAAAAGATTAAGAAAGGCGACATGCTTCTTCTTGATTTTGGCGGTGCTTATAAAGGTTACTTGGGAGATATGACTCGGACGATTTTTCTTGGTAAACCCACTGAAAGGCAAAAAGAGGTTTATAATCTCGTTTTAAAAGCTCAACAAGAAGCGTTAAAAACTATAAGGCCTGGCATTAGGGCCTCAAAACCTCATGAAACTGTGCTTCGCTTTTTTGGTACAGAAAATTTGGCTGAAAATTTTCTTCACGGCACCGGTCATGGAGTTGGCCTTAATATTCACGAAGCACCATCTTTAAGTCCGAGAGGAGACTCAAAAATTAGAGAAGGTATGGTCTTTTCAGTAGAGCCCGGGCTATATTTTGAAAACTGGGGCGGCGTTCGGATTGAGGATGTCGTTACTGTAACTAAAGATGGATATCGAAATCTGACAAGATCGAGTAAAGAGATGATTATCATCTGAGTGGCATTTTAACTATATGACGAAGGCTAATTTATATAATTGAATCCAGAATATTGTATTTAGAATTTAGAATGGGAATGCAGAATATAGGGACAAATAATTCTAAAATTCTTTATTCCTTTTCTAGATGCTAGATTCCAAATTCTATATTCTAAGTTTCCTTCCTCACCACAAAAACCTCTTGCACGGCGCCATGGCCTTTTAGGAGATATTTTTCTCCAGTCTCGGTTTTATATTGAAATGTTAGTTCGGTTTTGGTAAACGATCTGCTTGGCTTAATGGGTCCCGGGATTACGCTCACAATATCTTCGGCCTTAGCAAATTCTTGCAGGACTCTTAGTCCGCCATCAATTATACTATGCTCTCTCTTTATTTTATTAAAGCGATATTTCATCATCTGATTATATTCGATTTTTTCTTATTTATGAACAATTTAATAAAAACTTAAGCATTTTTTAATTAATCGTTAAAGATAATGCCAGATAATGCAATAAAGGGTTCTTTGTGAAGTAGTTGCGTTCAGCTGAAACTGCAGATATTTTAAATTATCCAACAAATAGATATTAAACATTTCTATGTTTACCCGGATATTATTTATAAGTTGAATGAGTAAACCTAATATGATTAAATGATTAGGAATATGAGAATATTACTAACAGAAGATAATAAGGATTTAGCCAAATCTATTAAGGCTGCCTTAGAATCTGAGTGCTATGAGGTTGACTTGGCAGGTGATGGTGAAAAGGCATCTTTTTTGGCGCGGACAAACGATTATGATCTC
Organism: candidate division CPR2 bacterium GW2011_GWC2_39_35; assembly: GCA_000995065.1. Lineage (GTDB taxonomy): Bacteria > Patescibacteriota > CPR2 > CPR2 > CPR2 > UBA9978. Next base: position 255,702 of record LBWX01000002.1, read on the forward strand.
ATCATTTTAGACATTAACCTTCCAAAAAAAGACGGGAAGCAAGTTTGCACTGAGATCAGAGAGGATGGCAAGATTGTGCCAATACTCATGCTATCTGTAATATCAGAAATTGGCACCAAAGTAGATTTGCTCGATACTGGAGCTGACGACTATCTGACAAAACCATTTTCCCAAAAAGAGCTTTTGGCAAGAATTAGGGCCCTTCTAAGGCGACCCCAGGAGATTAAAGGCGAGGTTTTGGAAGTCGGGGATCTTATTGTTGACACGAAAAAGCACATTGTTAAGAGAAAAGGCAGCAATATCGATCTTACGATAAAAGAATACATTTTGCTTGAGTATCTGATAAAAAATGCCGAATCTGTACTTACCCGAAGTATGATCTTGGAGCATGTATGGGATATGAATGCTGATCTTTTTTCGAATGCTATAGAAGTTCATATTTCAAACTTGAGAAAAAAGATTGATCTTGCCGGCATGAAAAAACTAATCCATACTGTGCCTGGCAGGGGGTATAAACTGGAGCTCAAAAAATAATTAATATTTTCTTAATATCTTTTTAAGGATTATCTAGTAATGTGGGCTTAGGTCGAGAATTATTAAATTAATAAGGAGGAGGGGAAATGAAAGAAGTTCTTTTAAAGGCCCTTGTCGACAAAAATTCTAGATCCACAGCCGAACTTACAAAAGTTGCAGTGTCCGAAACTACCAGTATGCCTTGGAGCGATGTCGCCGTTCCGTAAATCTTTTTTAAAACAGACCCGGTTTTTTCGTTTTATGGTTTTTATGGTACAATAATCTTGAAAATGAACCAGTTTTTCTACAACTTGGTTAAACCAAGGTCTAAAGATGAGGACACTAAGCGGCAAGAGTTTATCTTAAATATTTTGCTGGCTGGTGTTCTTGTTTTGGCATTTATGGCTTTTTTATCGGCCTTTTTTGCATCAATAGCTGTGGGAGAATACCGGGGGGTTCCCGTATTATTTATCTTAATATTATTTCTAATTTTTCTGGGTTTATATAAGTTATCAAGGCTCGGATATTATCGGACATCTTCCTACATACTTATCTCTTTTTTCCTCATTCCTTCTGCTTACACGGCTCTTTATTATGGATTTGAGACGCCCCAGGTTCTTTTAACTTATTCAGTCGTTATAATTATGTCAGGTATTTTAATCAGTACTCGTTTTTCCTGGATAGTGACCTTGGCTATTACCACGCTCACTCTGGGATTTGCCTATTTACAAATCCAGGGAACGATAAAGCCGAATCTATATTGGAAGAAAGAAACAGCCGGAGTCGATGATGCTTTTGTTTTTGTTTTTTCCTTTATAAACATTATGATAGTGGCTTGGCTTTCGAATAGAGAGATTGAAAAATCCTTAAAAAGGGCGAGACGTTCCGAAGCGGCGTTAAAAAAGGAAAGGGATCTTTTAGAAGTTAAGGTTGAGGAAAGGACAAGGGCTTTAAAAGAATCTCAGGCCGAGAAAATGACTCAATTATCAAGGTTTGCAGAATTCGGTCGTCTGGCTTCGGGCGTTTTTCATGACCTAATTAATCCTCTTACTATCGTGTCTCTAAACTTAGAGAACATCAAAGATTCTAGTCATAAGGAGTTAAACAATGTAAATTCAAGTATTAAAAGAGCAACGGATGCCAGCCGGAGGATGGAAAGCTTTATTTTGGCAATTAAAAGACAGCTTAGCCAGCAGGGGTCGCTAGAGAAGTTTAATGTATGCGAAGAAATAAGGCAAGTGGCCCAGATTCTATCTTTCAAAGCTCAAAAAGCCGATGTTTCAATAAAGCTTAAAGGCAAAAATGATGTTTTTCTCTATGGCAATTCCTTAAAATTCTATCAGGTGGTCTCTAACATTATTTCTAATGCTATCGATGCCTATTATGAATTTGGATCGGCACATAACCGTATTGTTTCGGTTGATTGTGTAAGGAAGGGTAAAAAATTTAGAATTACCATTCAGGATTGGGGCAAGGGAATTGCGTCTCAGAATAAAGAAAAGATTTTTACCCCCTTTTTTACTACCAAGGATGTCGAGAATGGTACCGGCATTGGACTCTCGATTGCCAAGGAGGCTGTAGAAAAGGATTTTGGCGGGACTATTAGTGTAAACAGTACAGTAGGCAAAGGTACGGTTTTTACAATCGATTTACCTATAATAGAGCCTAAAAAGGATGATTAAAAGTAATCTTAAAGATGCAATTAATTTAGCCACTTCTTTTTTACTGGCCGAGCAAAGAGCAGATGGTAGTTTTTTAGATTATGCCTGGGAAGCTCATGGGGGTGGATCCAAATGGGAGAGGCATACCATTTTTTCTGCTGCGATTGTTCTTTTAAGTTTGTCCGAGCTTACGGAGTCCGAGGATCTAAAAGCTTTAAAGAAGAGAGCGGCAAATTTTCTTTTGGCCCAAAAAAGCAATCGTTGGTCTTTTAACTATTGGACTAAAGGTTCTAACGAGCAAAAAACGATGCCATATCCGGATGATCTCGATGATACTAGCTGCGCCCTAGCGGCTCTTTTAAAATATGATAAAAGATTAATTGACGGCAAAGTAATGGCGCATCTTATAAAAATTTTAACGTCTTTAGAGGCCGAGGAAGGAGGACCGTATTATACGTGGTTTAAAGAGGGTAAGAATTCTAAAAATTGGAAGGATATTGATCTTGCGGTTAACTCCAATGTTGGTTTTTTGTTATCTCTTTTCGAGATTTCTCTGCCAAATATCGAAAAGTTAATGGAAGACCATATATTCAAAGAAGATTTTTCCTCGCCTTATTATGCATCGCCCTTTTCTCAAATTTATTTCATTTCTAGAACTTATAATGGAAAATTAAAAGAAAACATAATCAACTATCTTTTAAAAAGAGATACAAATGGGATTTGGAATAATCCTTTTGATACTGCATTGGCTCTTAATTCTCTTATCAATTTAGGTTGCAAGTCGAAAGAATTGGAAAACGGGATTAATTATCTTTTAAAAAGCCTCAAAAAAGAAAGCCGGAAATCTTACCCGTTTGTGGTGGAATCCGTAAAAAACAGAAAGATGATTTTAAGTGGCTCTCCGGCAATAACTATTGCTATGTCCTTAGAGGCTATCGAAAAATACCGGAAAATTTTAGAAGCGGACAACGGACTTAAAGATAAGAGCGTCTTGAAAATGAGTGAGCCTATGAGTATTAAAAATGAAATCTTAAAAAAGTCAAAAGACCGTTTTAAATCTACCGATCCCGAGTTTAAAAAGTTTGCAGTGGGCTATATTGATCGGATTGTGGGTGGAAACACGGGCGATCTCATTGCCTTATTTCCTTACGAATTTAGAGAGTCATTAGGCCCTGTGGGCAAAAAAGTAAGCAATAAGATGATTATTAGTTTGGGATTAGCTAACTTAAATGGTTGGACAGCTTATACTATTTACGATAATTTTTTTGATGGGGAGGGTGATCCTAAGAGTCTCTCTCTAGCTAACCTTTGCTTAAGAGAGTTAGCGCTACTATATAAAGGTGTTTTACGTCAAAATAAAGATTTTATACCGATATTTGTTAAAATAATGGATAGAATTGACGAGGCTAATTATAAGGAAACAAAGAACGGTTATTTTGAGGTTAAAAAGGACATCATATCAATTCCCAGAGCATTACCAGAGTACGGCGACCTTTCGGGTTTGGCCCAAAAATCATTAGGCCATGGACTTGGCCCCATGGCTATTCTTTGCTTCCTGGGTTATGGTAATGAGAGTTTAGAGTTTAAAGGATTTTTAGATTGGCTCATTAACTATCTTGTTACGCGCCAGTTAAATGATGATCTTCATGATTGGGAAGAAGATTTAAAGGCCGGCCGGATTACCGAAGTAGTCGCCGCTCTGATAAAGAATTGGCAATTAAAGACTAAAAAAGAGAAAATCAACATAAGGAAGGATTTACTAGAACTTCAAAAGATATTTTGGTACGAGGTGATCGAGGGCATGGCTCAGGAAATATTGATTCACGCGGAGGCTGCAAAAAAATCTATCGCCAAAATAAAGATTATTAAAAATCCTCAACGTCTTAATAATTTCTTAGTTCCATTAGAGGAATCCGCCAAAAAATCCCTTTCAGAAAGGGAAAATATGATTAAGTTTTTATCTAGTTATTAGTTAATAAGCTCTTTATCCAGAGCTTCTTTTTTTAGTTTTGCGTAGAGCTTCGTTAGGGTTTTAGAGAAGCCGATTCGGGGTAATTGCATTTCGTCTAACGATTCTATATTAGCCTTAACATCGCTCCATCCTTGGTTAGAAACTAGCCTCTGAAGAGTACCGCTTAGCCTATCTAAACCTTGAGTAATTTTTGATTCCAGTGATTCATGTTTCTCGTACTCTTCCCATAACAAGCTTAACTCTTTTCGAAGCATTGTTGGGAGATCAGAGAATATCTCTTGAGCCGCTTTATCCTCAAGCTCTTTTTTGTTGAGCCGTCCCGCATGATCCCAGGCCGAGATATCGCCGGATTTAATCTCGACAAGGTCATGCATCAAGGCCATTTTAAAGATCTTTTCGAGGTCTAATTGGGTATCAAATTCTTGTTCAAGCTCATTCCTTAAGAGCCAGCAATTAAGGGCTACGGACCAGGAATGCTCGGCTGAATTTTCGCGCCTTTGGGGGGTGGCGTCAACCGCCCTTTCTATTTTTTTAAGTTCGGTGCAAAGCTTAATAAAGTCATAAATTGAATCAATGTTTTTATCCATGTAAGCCATTATATCACAAGCCTTACCCTTTTCTACAATAATAAACCTATTATACAATTCTTTTTACAAAGCCAAAACAGTTGAGTAGATAATGCTTGTTGCCATTGGCTTGACAAGGAAATTGGTTTGGGATACCGTGCTAAGAAACATTAGGGGTTTTATAATCTTTCGGAGGATATATGCGGGGCACTCTAAACAAATACTTTGGATATAATAACTTTTTGCCGCTTCAGGAAGACGTCATAAAGGATGTTCTTAAAGGACAAGATGTCTTGGTTTTGATGCCGACTGGTGGGGGAAAGTCGCTTTGCTATCAGCTTCCGGCTTTAATCCTTAATGGTATAACGATTGTGGTATCGCCTCTTATTGCCCTCATGAAGGATCAGGTGGATGCTTTAGTCTTAAACGGTGTTCCGGCGGCTTTAATAAACAGCTCTCTCGATTTTTCCCAGATCGATACAATAAAAGCACAACTTCAAAAGGGCGAGTTTAAAATTCTTTATGTGGCTCCGGAAAGGTTGATGATGCCGGTATTCCTTCAATTTTTAAAAGGGCTTAAAGTGAGTCTTTTTGCCGTAGATGAAGCCCATTGCATTTCCGAATGGGGGCATGATTTTCGGCCGGAATATCGTCAGCTTAAGAGCCTTAAGGAGAATTTTCCAAACATTCCTATTATTGCCCTTACGGCAACGGCGACAAGCAAAGTGCAAAGTGACATTGCCAGTGAGCTCAATATTCCCGACTCCAAACGTTACAAAGCCAGTTTTTTAAGAAAAAATCTTCAAATTAAAATTAAGTCCAAAGCAAATGTTTACGAGCAGCTCCTGGGTTACCTAGAAGAGCATCGAAAAGATTCCGGCATTATTTACTGCCAAAGCCGAAAGCAAGTTGATAGTTTGACCTTTGATCTTAGTGCATCGGGATTTAGAGCACTTCCGTATCACGCCGGCCTAACTGCCAAAGAAAGGAGTAGCAACCAAGAGCGGTTTATAAAAGATGATGTGGAAATAATTGTCGCTACCATTGCTTTTGGCATGGGTATCGATAAACCGAATGTGCGTTTCGTCGTCCACTATGACTTGCCAAAAAATGTCGAAGGCTATTATCAGGAGATAGGAAGGGCCGGACGAGACAGTCTTAAAAGTGATTGCCTTCTCTTTTTTAACTATGGCGATAAGGCAAAAATCGAGCATTTTATCAGGCAAAAAGAAGATCTAAGGGAAAGGGAGATTGCTAATCTTAAACTTAAGGAGATGGTCAACTATTGCATCAACAATAATTGCCGACACAAAGTCTTGCTTCAATATTTTGGCGAGGATTTTACTGAGACGAACTGCGGGGCGTGCGATATCTGTTTAGAGCCCAGAGAAACCTTTGACGCCACCATTGAGGCTCAAAAAGTAATCTCTTGCGTTCATCGGGCTAAGGAACGATTTGGTATGAATCATATTATAGATATTTTGATTGGTTCCAAGAGCCAGAAGATCATTGGGAGAAATCACGATAAATTATCAACTTATGGTATTGGCAGAGATCACTCTAAATCGAAATGGCAGCTTATAGTTAGGGAGCTAATTCGGGCCGGATATCTTGATTTGGAGGGAGATGAGTATCCGGTTTTAAGGTTAAATACTAAAAGCAAGCTGGTGCTTGCTGGAAAAGAAGAAGTAACGATCGTTAAGCCAAAGATAGAGCTCGGAAAAACTAAAACGCAAAGGCAAGTTAAGATTGATTCTAAAGATATTGATTATGAACTTTTTGAAATTTTACGAGCTTTAAGAAAAACCTTAGCCGACAAAGAAGGTTTGCCGCCATACATTATTTTTCCTGACACAACTCTAAATGAAATGGCAGTATATTATCCCGGGAGCCTAGAAGGGCTAAAAAGCATTAGTGGTGTTGGAGAGGCTAAGCTTCAAAGATATGGGGAATTATTTTTAAAAAGCATAACCGAGTATTGTGATAATAAAGGCATTGAGACGAAAGCGTCAATAATAAAGCATCAATTTTCGGCTAAAAGAACAATAAGGCCTTCGGAAGCTAATTCTGGTACCATCAGAGAAACCCTAGCCTTTTATCGCCAAGGTCTGACCTTGGCAGAAATGGCGGCTAAAAAATCGGTGGTTGTTGGCACCATCGTCTCTCATTTAGAAAAAATTATTTTATCAGGGGAAGAAATAGATATTAATCGTTTTGTTTCTCTTAAGGATCAGAAAATAATCGAAAAAGCTATGGCGGAGGTGGGTCCCGGAATGCTTCGTCCCATCAAAGATACGCTTGGCGGCAAATTTTCTTACGAGCAGATCAGGCTGGTAAGAGTAGCTTTGGGCCAGAAACAAAATTAATTTTTAAAATGAATTGGAATAGCCATAGCAATTAAGTGTTTGCCGTTTTATCTGATGACATCTTTATTTATGGATAAATTATCTAAAGGCAAATTTTACTGGAAAGCCAAAGCGAGACCGAACTAATCGAGAACATATTTGATAAGCTCATCCGGCTCGCCAGCTTGATGGCCCCAAAGTTTTGCATAGAGACCATTTTGTTTTATTAACTTGTCATGCGTCCCGTCTTCAACAATTTGGCCTTCGCTGAGCACCAGTATCCGATCCAGGTGCTTAATAGTTGATAGTCGGTGAGCAATAACGATCGCCGTTTTGTCTTTCATCAGCTCCCACAGACCTTCCTGTATGTATTTCTCCGATTCCGAATCAAGAGAACTCGTTGCCTCATCCAAAACAAGTATGGGAGCTTTCTTTAAAAGGGCTCTGGCAATGGCCACTCTTTGCCTTTGACCGCCTGAGAGTTTGATGCCGCGTTCTCCAACCAAAGTTTCGTATCCTTGGGGAAGTTGCTTGATAAATTCATCTGAATGAGCAATTTTTGCTGCCTTAATAACTTCTTCTTTAGTGGCTTTTTCATTTCCGTAAGCAATATTTTCAAATAAGGATCGATGAAAAAGTAGGGGTTCTTGGGGGACATAAGAAATTGCTTGGCGAAGCGAACTTTGAGTAACAGCTCTTATCGGTTGGCCGTCAATAAGGATATCTCCGGACTCAGGATCGATAAACCTTAAAAGTAATTTTGTGATTGTCGTTTTGCCGCCTCCGCTTGGTCCAACCAGGCCAACCTTCTCTTTGGTTTTGATATCCAAAACAAAGCTCTTTAAAAAGCTATCATCATCTTCGTTGTGATCGTCAAAATAACTAAAATTGACGTTTGCAAAAGAGATGTCTCCTCTTTCTACCTTTAGCTCCTTGGCATTTTCGGCGTCTCTAATGGCTGGCGGTTCAGTAAAAAGTTGGGTAAATTCCGCCGCTTCGCTTACGGAGGATTCTAAATTGCGATAAATCTTATTGATATGCCAAAATACTCTTGTTACTTGAGCGTAATATGAGAAAACAACAACGATCGCACCGGCATTTAAGCCGAGGGTTTGGGCAAAAAATATGGCAGCTGCTAAGCCGGCAACATTCGTAAAGACGTAAATTGGTGAAACGACAGTATCGTAACGTAAGTTGTGAAAATCGGCTGCTTCTTTGAACTTTTTAGTGTAAAGGTCGACGTGTTCCCCAAAGACCTTGTATTCATAATCTTCTTTCGCAAAAGATTTGATCGCCAGAATATTAGTCAAAGAGTCAGATCTACGGCCGGCCAATTTACTTCCGGCATCGTGTCTTTGGGCAACAAGCTTGACTCTTTTTTTGATTATCGGTATGGCTATCGCAATCATTATAAAGATGCAAACAATCAAAATAGTGGGAATCCACGGAGAATACCGCCATAATATAAAAAAAGCAAACAGCATAGGGATAATTTCTGAAAATATATTAAAGCTAAAAACGTCAATTACCTTTTCAAAGTTCAATGGATAGGCAATAGATTTTTTTGTTAATGTACCGACAAAATTATTGGAAAAAAAATCGTAATCTTTCTCGGCTAGTAACTTGAAAGATTTTTTAGCCAGGGTATTGATGCCCTTTGTTTCCACTTTTATCAAAAAGTGTATCCCTATTCGCCAAAGGACCTCGCCAAGCATCCATCCAAAGGCAAATAGGAAAATATAGGTTGCCGATAAAGAAAGAGAAATTTGTCCTTGGCCTACAAACGTGTCGACTAGGTGGGCTACAATCAGCGGAGGAACGTAAACAACAAGAATGCTGCCGATGCCGGGCACAATCATGGCAATAATCGATTGCCATGGGTTGGCACGCAGTTGGCCCCAGTAATCCTTAATGACTTGATTTACCGCTTTTTTTGTAATCAGTTTTTCGTTCATTCTAAGTTTGTTTCCCTACTACTAAATTAAATTATAGCAATTAATAGTTGAGTGTTAAAGAATTTGAAAGATAAAGAAGCTGAAAAATATTTTTTAAAAAAAATAGTGCTTAATAATAAAACCGCCGGTTGCGTGAACCCGACGGTTTTTTTATTTGGATTACGGAATATGCTAAGCTTACTCAACCTGAAATGAACGCAGAAAGATTTCTGCTTGACTGATGGTTTGCCACAGTTTTTTTCTCTTCTCCCTAAGTTTCCGCCTCTCGTCTAAACTAAGATGTGTTAGGGAAAGCCCTGAAACATTGCGGTTAGGTACGATATTATCCAGAGAACCCACATGCGCTATTTTATCGTAATAATCATTGATATAGGCTATCTGCCTGTCAGTTAACAGGTGACCGTACACTTTGAGAAGAATTTTTATTCTTTCAAATTCCATGGTAAGTTGCATCCAGCTCTCACTTGGACAAGGCTCGACATCTTCAGGCTTAAGATCGTTTGCAAGCTTCTCTGCTGTATCCCTTGTAAACCAACCTCCCCATGGCTGATCCCTTGAAGCACGGCGCGCAAGTTCAGCAATCTCATCTTCATAGATTTCGTCTTCGCGCTGGTATTCGTGTTCTTCGATTGCATCGGCAATGAAATAGAATAGAATCCAGTGCACAGGAAAATCTTTGGAAAGAAATAGGAGAAGATCTTCTGCACTTTCTGCGAGCTTAGTTGCAAGCTTGTTGCTAAAAACAAACTCATCAAGCAGTTCCCGGGTGTCTTGGTGTCGTATTGTTTTTATCGTGTCTTCCATTAACCGTTCGTATGGATTTCTCAGGCCAGTAACCGCCGTGGCAAAGAGCATTGCCTTAAAGATATCGTACAAATCGAGCGCATCTTGTGCCAAGAGTATTGTCTTCCCCTTTCTGTTCTCGTCAAGTTCAACAGTGACTTTGCCAATTACTTCTTCTAATGTCTGACACAAGGGATCATCAATCATAATCTTATTCCTTCCACTCGGAGGTTTATATTCAATTGCTAAGATTGCATGGCAATTTGCCGATGTTACAGGATATCACAAAAAGACGTTTTTGTACATAATTTCGAAGGAATTTCGAGTCGCTCCTGAATTTAACATCAAAACTGCAGTGGAAAAGAAGATAATTGCTTTAATCTAGTCATCCCTGTGGAAGCGGGGATTCGGGAAGAGCGTATCTAGAAAAGGTCTGGATTCCAGACTCCGCGGGAATGACAAGCATTTAATTTGTAAATAATCCAAAACGCTAGAATTCCGAACATCCTCCAACAAGCTACATTCGAATTACCAATCCTTAGTATCAATAATGTACTCACGAATTAATAAAATAAGAATAAGCTTAAAAATCACTGTACTTTTTTGAGCTGTGCTTTTGATTTTCCGCCTAACATTGAAGGAACATTGAAGGAAAAATCTTTGACCAATAGTTAGATAAATGATATAATTTCAGACTAATAGTTGCGGTACAGTTACTTGAAAACTGAATATTTATCAGTGAACATAGGAGATTTAGGATTAGGAAAAGGAGTGGATTTCGTGAAAGAGATAGTAGTAGAGCAAGGCGCAGGGGATGAAGAAAAAAGAATGATTGAAAACATGCGAGGGATAGCAGTGGATGATGCGGAATTCGTAATAATGGCAGAAGAAAAGAAAGACACAGTGAATAAAAAACTATGGCTTGAAAACATGACGCGGATAACCGAAGATGATCTTCAATTCGTTTCGGGCACGGCTTGGAGGTTCTATAAACAGAATTCCATACTATTGGGAATGCTGGGTATAGACTTTTGTAGCCTGGAAGATGCGGCTTTCGGCGGTATGGAGGATGCGTGTAAAAGATACGATGAGACAAGAGGAAAAAGCTTGCGAGGATTCTATTACATTCGGGTTGTCGGAAGCATGTGGGATTTCATAAGAAGCCGCTCGCTTATCTCCAGATCAGCTCTAAAGGCCATAAAGGAAGTTCAGAGCTATGTTGCAAGCCAAAGCCAAGATGGCCGTGTAGTAACAAGCTCGGAGATATATGAAATATTTTCCGAGGCTCACGTAATGGCAATGGCGCAATCTAATAACAGGGTCGCTTTTCCGCTGTCGCTGGATCAAATTGTGTTGTATGGCGGCCAAGGGGGCAGGGTACAGGCTGAGACTTCTTATCATAACCTCATTTCTGATGATAGCGATACTGAAGACGATGCGACTTACCAGCAGGCTCTTGAAGAGCTTCGTGATGTCATCAAAGAGGTTAGTCTTAACTATGGTTCGTCGCCCGAGGTGAAGGAAAGAGCATTGTCGTTAATGGAAAAACGGTATAATTTCGATAGCGACTCAAAAGCTCCTTCGTTTAGGGAGCTAGGAGATGAATTCGGTTGTACCGAAAGTCGAGTAAGCCAAATTCACAGTAAGCTAATCAGCAAGCTGAAGGATGAAGAACCTGCATTGGATATTCTTAGGGACCTGGCGAGCAGGATTAGCCGTCAAGGCATCTCTTCTCGTCAATCTGTTCGGATAGTATCCTTTGGTCAGCCGGACCTGACTCCTCCTCCGCACATTCGCCAGAAAAGAAGAATATCTAAACGTGAAGATGTCTACGACAAAAATGTAGCATCAGAGGAAACGTTGTTGGAGGCGGAGGATATTGAAGTCGAAGGAGTATCCGATGACAGCAGCACCCCTCAGGATACTAAAGCTGTTTTTTTGTTTGATTCAGACATCAGGGCCTATAAGATTATGCTCGATTTATTGAAGAAGAGCAAAGATGGATTGGTGCGACTCAAAGAAAAGCATAAGGTTACTGATGAAGTACTTCTAAAGCTTAGGCGCAAGGGCTTTGCGATAATGCAAAGTGACGGCTCTGTGCTGGTGCAGAAGAAGAAATACATCAGGATGCCAGATCCTGAGTCAGAGTCCAGGCAGGATAAAGCTGTTTTTTCTTCGAGGAAAGCTAGGATTAAAGATAGCGAACCAGGGAAACGAGGGGCGCGAAAACTCACTGATTCTGATTGGGAGGAGCGCCACAAAGAGACGCTCGCGAAACTTTATGAGCGTTTCCCAGACGGATGTGTCGTTGGCGGACTGGGGACGATCTTTATCGAACTGAATATGAGAGGAGGTTTCAATTATCTTAAGAGATTCAAAGAAGACTCCGGTTTTCTGGAGGAGACTAGTCGCCTAAGGCATAGTTTTTCTGAGAAGGCAGAAGCTTATCTGGAATCTATAGGCAAGATCCTAATCAAGACGGAACCGGAGGATGTGCCCGAAGAGTCCAAAAACATAACTGCCACATCCGGAAAACCCGGAAGACAAAAGCTCTCTTCTGACCATTGGAGTGCTCGTCATAAAGAGACGCTAAAAAAACTCTACGACCAATTCCCCGATGGATGGGTCATTGGTGGACTGAGTACGGTCTTTAAGGATCTGGGCATTGTCGGAGGACAGAGTTATCTTCAGAGGTTCAGAGACGTATCTGGTTTCCTTCTAAAGGTCAATGGATGGAAACATTGTTTCTCTGATGAGGCAATTGCCTATCTGGAATCGATTGGGCTAACCATTATCGAGCCAGAAGAGGACGACTCGCTGGAAACCGATGATATCTCGACTTCAGGATCAAGAAGAGGCGGAAGGCGGAAGCTTACTGATGCAGACTGGGATGTTCGTTTGAGAGTCACGGTAGAGAAGCTTCATGAACGATTCCCAGATGGGTGGATAGTCGGTTCCCTGACTGAGATCTTTAGAGACTTAGGCATCAAGGGAGGATACAACTATCTTCACAGGTTCAGAGAGTCCTTCTACATTCGCAAGGTTAAACATAGACAACATCGCCTTACCGATATTGCCAGCAGGTATCTCGAATCGATTGGAAAGAATATAATCGAATCGGATCCAGGGAAGTACGATCAGGAACGATTCTTGCGGTCTTCCCAAAAGGCGGTCGAGATTTTAACGCCCATGGTTAAAACTATGAAGCAAGATGACTGGCTTGCTGAGTTCTTGAGTAATGTTGTGCAAGAGAACGGTGGCTTTTGTTACAAAACGGATCTTGAAACTACTTGCAAAGACAAATATGGTTTTGTAAAAAAAGTCATGCTTAAGACTGCACGAAATGACGGGTACGTCAGCGAGGAAAGTGGCGGTAGCGGCGAGATAACCGAAAAAGGACAGGAGTTCTTAAGACAGAAGGGCTATATTAACTAAACTGTATAGGCGAGGTGACAAAAGGGACCGGTTCTTAATTTGAAGCTAATACTACTTAATGTTTTATTAAGTAAATGCTTCATTTTAAGAATCGGTCCCGAATTATTTATGGGTTTTACTTCTCAATTACTCATGAAGACGATGAAATGAGAGGCCTTATTAGCAAAACCGACCACAAGACACTGGCTCTTTGGAGTATTGATTGTGCGGAAAGAGTTATGCACTATTTTGAAACAGAATACACCGATGATCCTCGGCCTCGCGAAGCTATCAACACTCTTCAGGAATGGATTAAAACGAGTAAATTCAGTATGAGGATTATCCGTCAAGCATCGTTAGCCTCACACGCCGCAGCCAAAGAGATTGGCAATGATAGTCCGGCTGCATCCGCAGCACATGCAGCTGGACAAGCCGTTGCGACTGCTCATGTATCAACGCATTCTTATGGACCTGCCGTATATGCTCAACAAGCTGTTTTTAAAGCTACAAACTCGTTAGACGCTGTTCAAAAAGAGAGGGATTGGCAATTTCAGCATTTGCTAGACCTTGGGGCCAAGAAGTACTAATTGCGACAAATAAGTACTTAGCAGATTAGATTATTTGCATCATTAATAAAATAAGCTACCGAGAAATAGCTTATTAAGTATGCGTTCCATTTGGCGAGCCGAGATGTGCTTGAACTACTTCGTTTAACCGTGTTAATTTCAGACGTTCGTACTAGTATCTAGTTTCCATAATATGTATGATCAAATTAGATTAATAATGGGGTTATATGTGGGAGAAAATTAAAGATACTGTACTTTTGCATCAAGCGCAAAGCATAGTATTGTCTTTGATCGTTATTATCGGTATTGCAGGCACCAGCTACTTTGTATTTCAAAAAGGTAATTCAAAATAATAATACGAAAGAAGGCACTCCTAGCAGTAGTACGGGGTCGTGCAGTGGGTTAGTCAAGTTTGGTGCCGTCTCAGTGGAGAAAGATCCGGCAGGAGATTCGGGGGCGTGGTTACGATTCGGCTATACGGCCGAAAAGGAGCTTAATTGTCAGTACACGATCACCTTCTACGACAGTCGAGAAGAGATAATCCGAACAATCCCAAATGTTGAAGATACCTTTCAATCTCCGAGCGGCCAGATCTATAATGGCTACAGCAGTACACCCTACCAATCAGGCATGTCTGCAAAAGTTATCGTCAACTAGTTTATAGTTCAGAGATTATAAAAACGCAAATACCGTGCTCAAAAGAGAACCGTCCCCTAAAAGTCTTACTGGAACTATTCAATACTTACTTCATTCCTTTGAAGTGTATTTGAAGTTCACATCACGTTGTTTGGTAGGGAGCTGAAAACCGTCAATTTCAAAGGGATATGCAAGCACCCCGCCGGGGAAAGTCGCGTCGGGGCTGTAGCTCTTCCAATAGAAGAACGAGGTTGGCTGAACCCAATGCAGATTTTGGTTGCCCTGTTTTACGGTCAGATTTTTTGATTTGTCTGGCACCTTGAAACAAAATGAAGCAAAGGAGTGCTCGCCCACGTTCCCGGCATATCCGACCAGCTCCCCTCGTTTTACCGTCCGACCAATGAGCGCTTTGCAGGCTTTGGCGTTACCTTTCGAGGGAACTACATAATCATCAACTGGATAGAAAAGATGCCCTTCGGCCTGGTTATTTTTAGCGCCCCATTCAACATCATCACAATCTGAATTTTGGTAGTGCCCTTGCATTAAAGGCGAAGTATATAAATGATAAAGAATAATAGTCATTCCTGGCCAGTCAGGACTAGCAGATTCAAAAGTCAGCTCGATATCATTCATCGGTGTGTATTTTTTCCCGTCTGCTCCAATCCCAGATTCGCTGCTTTGATTCTTGAAACCAACCAATGTCATATCTATTGGCGCAAGTAATGGTGCCTTGCTCTTAAGTTCGAATTCCATGCCACGCTTACCAGAATATGGCGTCGTCTTTGAATGAGAACCAACTTTGGGGCCGAGAGTAACAATATCTGAGTCAGCCCCTGTACCACCATACATTTCCGTATGAGTATTAATACCTTCCATGTTGGATGGGGGTGAAGTAATCGCGGATACGCTTGTTGTGGGTACAGTTGGGATAGAAGTTGGCGAAGACATAGTGCTTGGTATCGATTTTTTGCTCTGTTTTTTTCCAGCCTTATTCACTATTCCAAGACCAGCCAAAGCAAGTACAATTACAATAATAATTAAAATAAGCCCCATCCACCAATATTTTTTTAAGAAAGGTTTTTTGCTTGAAGGCTCATTTTTCTCTTGATTGTTATCCAGCTCCATTTGCTATAACTATACCACAAAATTAGCTTATTTTAGTATGCGTTCTATTCGGCGAGGTTAGTAGCGTTGGAACCTGCTCAAAATTCCTAACTTATATCCAAATCCCAAAGGATTGTCTTGAATAGTTCGTCACGATATTGGTTTAAAAAGTCATGATTTCCGTCAAGATTGATAATTCGGCTATTCTTTATGAGCCTAAGATTGTTGAAATCCATAACCTCGTCATTGATTGCATAAATAAGGGTAAGTTCGGTTTTCTTCGCTAGATTGTTGTAAAGTGAAACTACATCTGTTGTAAATCTTTCAGCCCAGTATTCTGGAGGGATGACAGTCACAGAACCATCGCTTCTACGTCTTCGGGTAATGTTGTAGAAATCTAATTGATTATCGGCAAGAGCCGTATAACGTTTCTGTAAATCTTCGATTTTAGTTTGAAAAAATGGTGATACTCCGATCACTTTTTCTACCTTGTCCGAGTTTTGACAGAGAGTTGGTATTAGGCTTCCCTGTGAATGCCCGATGATAATAATACTTTTGTATCTCTCGTCCCTGACTAGCTCATTGATGTGTTTCTGAAGGATGGACGCCTGGTCAGAAAAAGGTACAGCAAAAAGCTCCTTAGAATCCCCATCAAACTTATTGTAATTAAATTGTTTTGTTACAAATCCCCGTGATTCTAGCATAGACGCTAAAAAGGAAAATAGTCCTCGGGCATCTTTCATAACCCCAAAGCCATGCGAAAATAATATTACTGTATCTTGTGGTTTGTATTTCATGTCTAGATATTAGCAAAAAAAGTGCTTTGCAGAAAGGCTATTTTGCGTCATTAACAGAAATAAGCTGACCAAAGTCAGCTTATTCAGGATCTTAGGACAACCGGCCCCTAAGGCTTTCCTATTTTAACCACCACCAAAGGTGGTTGTGAAAATATGGCGATCCGAGTAGCGCAGGAACTAAATTAGACTAAATAGTTGTAAAATAAGTTTTAAATTCACCTCTTTTGGCAATGATTTCCTTCAACTTTGCGCTATCGATACCCAACACACTTAGCAGTGATATTTTCATATATATCTCTAGAACGATATTTACTCTAAACAATTCGACTGACGTAAGCAACTTATTTGAGCTCATTTTTAATGCATGCACGTAATTATTCCTAGTGTTTACAATCTTTTTAATAATTTCATCATCCAATCCAATAGCTCCAGCATCTATGCAAAACGCCTCAATATCCTTCATTTTTCCCCTTAAAGAAAATTCAAAACCAAAAGCTGCCATGCTTTTTAATTTTTCTGCGTCGTCTTCAGATAGCGGCGCCGTTACTTTTTTCAACCATTCTTTATGCTCTTTCTTCCGCTTGTCAGTTACTGGATTGAGAAATCTTTTATGGAAAGATTCAACCGAAGATATCAGAGATAAAAATTTTGTAATGTCGGAAGCATTACCACTCCGACATGTTTTGATTGATTCCCATATTTCTCTTATTTCTTCATAATTATTAAACCAATATTTAATCATATTTTTCTTGATTTCATCTCTGATGTCCTCAAATTCAAATAACAACGAATAAGCACTTTCTCTCTCTGGCAATTGAAATGTGGCTGGAGAACTCAAGGATATTATGCTTAAAGTTGGGCTAATTTTTTTGCGAGGTCCTTTAAGATCTGAAGAAAAAATAATTTGATTAGTTTGCTCTTTAAATAAAAAGTTAAAAAATTCCTCAACAACTTTTAACATTATGACGGCTGACCAATAAGTCTGCTCATTAGAGAACTCAATTCTAATTAAATCATTATGAACTGCCCTAAATGATCTATCATATTGAAAATCAACTTGAAAATTCGTACTCATTTTCAAAGTACCATATGGCGGCAGTTCTACATCAAAATAATAGTTTTTTTTGTTCTTAAAACTTCTTGAATCACCATCAAAGTCTAGCAAGTTATCGTTAAAGAAAGTGTGAATGCCAGGTATTTCGCACTCAATATTCTTGATTTTCACTGGTATTTCCTTGTTACTCCAATTCTGTACAACGGCTAGCATCGAAGTAAAGTAAAGATCACTTTTACTGTAGAAGGGAATTCTTTTGTAGCCATTGAGATCGAATAATTTTATGCGAGAAAAATCACTTTTAGCTGCCGCATAATTAAATTTTTTAGGAAAATCTTCTAAATTTTTCCCTTGAATGTTCAATTCGAGGGATAAATCTGGAAAGCTTAGAAAGCCGTTCTTTTTTATTCCATTTCCAAAGGACCACATTCTTTTTTCTTTATAAGCATACAGTCCGTCAACTTTCGTGGTTAAGTCAATGTATGGTTCTTTAGAGAAAATTGTATTATTCTTTGCCATATTTCACAAAAATTAGCATACCGATCGGCATGCTAATTGCTTAGTAGGTCGACCGGTGGTTAATCGGTCTGTTATTTATTATTATTTGCCCTTCGACAAGCTCTCCTCGAGTCTGAGCGACCTCGGAGTCGAAGACAGGGCATTTTCCGCCTTGCGGCGTAAAATGGCGACCCGGACCAGACTCGAACTGGCGACCTCCTGCGTGACAGGCAGGCGTTCTAACCAACTGAACTACCGGGCCTTAATTAGGAAGAAGGAATAATTAAGAAGCAAAAATTCTTCCTTATTACTTTTTCCTGTTTTGAACCTTCATAATATACCAAAAAAAGGGGGGAATGTAAAGAATATGTCCCTGAACCACCCTCACTTTTTCAAAAACAAGAAAAATAACTCTAGTTGTCATTCCCGCGTAGGCGGGAATCTAGGAAACTCATTACATTTCCAAGCCTTCTGGATCCTAAGTTTTCACGGGGATGACAAAAAGTGAGAGTAGTTCAGGATATGTCCTGCGGGGGTGTTATTTTTTTGCTCTCAAGGCTTTTTTAAAATTGCCGTCAAATTTATCTAAAAATTCATGGAGTTCGATTAGTTCGTCGGCGGAAATCTCTTCGGCTTCCTCAAATTTCTTTAATTCGCCTCGTATAAGATCTAATTTATTTTTTTGAGGGTTCATAATGACGGTGGCCATTACCGCCAAGTCGCAATGCTGGCAGTTCATTTCCAATAAATAAGAAAAATTAAAAGTCCCCAAATACTTGATTTCGTTTTTGTCGTATGCCTTACCGCAAAGAGGGCATTTAAGCGTGCTTTTTAGTTTTTCTAGGATTTTGTTAAATTCTTTTTCGCTCATGCCGGTATTCTATCACACCTCTACTTTGTTTTCATCTTTTTTCACGCATTTTGGCGTTACGTACCAGCCGATGTATTGTCCAAACATCACTCTAGTTTGGGATTCTAGGGCCGGAAAAGTACTAAGACAAATAACTATCGGAGGTAAAAACAGCCATTGTGAAATCATAGAAACCATTTTTAATTTAGAGTATTTCTTGGGTCTCTTGGGAAGCAGGATGATGCTAATCCACATGGAAATTACGAGACCAATGGCTGTAACAGTTAGAATTCGGCTAGCCACAATAGGTAGATTATGGGCGATGGCGCTGGTATCTCCAAATTCGGGATTTAAAAAGAGGGGAAG
This sequence comes from candidate division CPR2 bacterium GW2011_GWC2_39_35, assembly GCA_000995065.1. Lineage (GTDB taxonomy): Bacteria > Patescibacteriota > CPR2 > CPR2 > CPR2 > UBA9978. The sequence continues at coordinate 274,782 of LBWX01000002.1, forward strand.
CCAGGCGACAAAGGCGACAATCAGAGATCCGGTGGCAAGTTGTACCGTGCCTTCGTAATGGCGCCAAACCTGAAGCAGGCGATACCAAAGCGGGATGTTAGTATTATTGATAGCGTTAATAACAATGTAGGGGAAATCGGAGACGCCATAATACCAGCGCCGTCTTTGAAGATACTGGGCTTTTAAAGTTCTTAAATAGGAATTAGACAATACGGCGTCGCAGTAAACAGGGACAAAGATAGGAATCACGGAATATTCTCCATCGAAAGAGAAGAAAGAGCGCCAATATTGTTTTCCATCTTCAACGATGCTAAATCTATCCCAATAATCAACAATTTCTAAAGCTTTAAGGCTCATGGCGTGGCCGGCAAAGTTTCTGAGCCTTCTAAGCCTAATGGATTCTATCATCTGCCAAAAAGATGAATTAACGGCCATTACTCTATTTGGAGCCGGTGTATCCCAAAGATTATTATGGAATAGGGGGATAGACTGAAAACTCTTATTATGTCGATCCGGCGTGGTAACGAACTTATAGGCAAGGGCGGCCAAGTAATCCGGATGAACCTTGGTATCGCAGTCTAAGGAAGAAACAATAACTTGCTCCGATTTGATGCCTTTTTCATGAAGCATTTTTCTTATCTCTTTTGCGGCCCAGGATACGGCTGCTCCCTTAACCTTTCCTTCGTCTGGCAGGCCATCCGGGTGTTCTAGGGTTAAGAATTCGAAAAATTTGCCGTGATTGTATTTTTTACGTAGAATTTGGGCGTTTTCCCTAAATCTTTCTTTGTCTCTCTCCTCGCCTACTAAGCAGTAAATTACCTTGTTCAAGGGATAATTACTTTTCAGGAGCGCCTCAGCGGCCGGCTCTAAAGCCTCTATCTCTTCTTTATGGGTGGGAAAAATAATTACTTGATAAACTTCTTGCCAATCGGCAATCGAATCCTGATTTCCATGAAGATGGCTTAAGTCCCTAATTTTGTGGAGCAGGAGGTTGTATTCTGCTCTTAGTTTTTTGGCTTTTCTAAAGCTTAATTTTTCCATTCGTTTCTTTAAAGATCCAAGCTCTTTTTGGGTTTTCTTATATGCGGCGTCAACATTTTCGGTTTCTTTGCATCTTTTGAGCCAATCGAAAGATAAGCTTACCTGAAAGTTTTTATAGGCAACCAGAATACTCTTGGAGACGTTTAAGGCCCTAAAGAACCAATACAGGTCGTAAGCAATGATGTAATACATTACTACAACCGGATTTATGATAGAAAACACAATCGGAAAGACGAGAACCGTCCAGGTTGTGGCTCCGGGAATAATTTCTAATAGTCTTATGAATTTATGGTTTTCGGTTAATCGAGTTCTAAAATTTTGGGATATCATTTTTCTCCTAGACTAAATATACAAATAAAGATGTTTGAATTAAAAGTAGCAGCGATATAAGGGCGCTAAGAACAGCTAAGGTGTAGGAAATAAACTGCTCAGAATTATAATATTTTGTGGCGATTATGCTATTGATAAAGAAAATAATAGTCCCCAACAAGGGCATATAATATAGCTTATACCAATGTCCGATAGTCTTAGAGTAAGAACTATAACGAATAGGAATCTCAAATTCGGTTGGCTTAATATTTAGAATCAAGTAACTAAGCGTTGACAGCAAGATAATAATACTAACTATCCACGAAGTAATAATAATTTTATTTCGGATGATTAGTTTGAAATTATGTTTTAATAATTCGATTTCTTGGCTAATTTTACGCATATTTTTTTGATTAATGATTTGGAGCCGATGGGCGGGATCGAACCGCCACTCTTCGCTTTACGAAAGCGCTGCTTTACCATTAAGCTACATCGGCGGCATGCAACGTAAGGTATGTGGAGAGGTTAATCCATCCCCTTAACTTAAGTTAAATTGACAATAAAAAACAAGGCATTTCACCTCTTAAACATGATTATTTTAACATATATTTGAAGAAATTCAAAATTCAAAAATCAAAAGGCAAAATTTCAATGCAAAGTTTAAAATTTTAGACATTAAAAGAAAAGACTTTTCTTTTCTAGATAATTAGCGCTTTTTTCGAATCCAAATTTTTCATAAAAGGGGAAGTTTTTAGAGCTGGTTCCTAGAGTAAATTGAGTTTTAGGAAATTTCTCCAAACATTTCTCAACTAATTTTTTTCCTATTCCTTGTCTTTGGTATGTTGGCAACACGGCTAAATCATAAATGACTGATCTTGTGGTTTTATCAGTCAGAACTCTAGCTATACCAATTAGCTTGTTATTATCCCACGCTGATAAAACATATGTCGAATTCTTAAAAGAATCATAAAGAACGTCGTCCTTATCTTCTGCGTCAATAAATAGAGTGTCGTTGGCAATGCTATCAACTATTTCCATAGTTGCAGGTTTGTTATCCGGAGATTTGATCCAGCCTACTAAGTTAAAGAGATTATATAGTTGGTCTTTATTTAGATCGTTAGTTTCTTTAAATGTAATCATACTTAATACTTTATTCTTTATACTTAATTCTTCTTAATTGGAGCGAGTGAGGGGAATCGAACCCCCGTTTCAACCTTGGGAAGGTCGCGTTCTGCCATTGAACCACACTCGCAGAGTTAGGAAACAATTAATAATAAACAACTAAAAAGTTAGAAAAGACTTTTAGTTCTTTAAATTGTTAAGCTTTGTTTCTAATATTTTACATCAATTTTCAATCAGCCATAAGCAACTTGCTTATTTTATTGTCTTTTCAATCAGATCGATTACGGCTTGTTCTTTGGTAGAAATAAATGCAAATGCAATTGATAATAGAACGTGGTCGATGTATAAGTCCACCCTTTTTTCTATTTCAAAGACCTCATCGGCTGTTAGCTCGACATTTTTGGCAAGGACTCGTAAGTGTCTCCAAAGCCTGTCTCTAAATAAGACGAAAACATCTAATACGGTTTCTAAATTTTTTCCTTCGGGGGCTCTTTTGAAGCCAATCTCGGTTCCAATTTCGACAATTCTTTGCTCGTGGAGTCTGGCCTCGGTTCGAAGATTTACAAGAGTCGCTTCAAAAATCCTGGATCCATACTCCGTAATGTCTTCTTCAATATCAGGATAATTAAGCTTCGATTCTTTAACGCTGTCTTTCCAATATAAAAAAAAATCTTCTTTTGTTTCTTCTAGTTTAGAGGCTAGTGTTTTAAGGTTGTTGTACATTGTTTCCCCGAATTAGATTTAATTATAGAATTTTTTAAAGTTAAACTCAAGCAGAGATGGTTTGCGGCTACCAGCAATTAACAACGGAACCCCAGGGCTTCTTACTAACACTTGAAATTTTCTTTCTTTTGTTGTAAACTTCATATGTTTATTGGAGCAAAGAAATGGAAAAGCCTACATTAAAGGCGAAAAGTAGAGAAGACGGGATAAAAGCAAAAGCCCTAAGAAGAGCTGGTTTAATTCCGGGTGTTATTTATGGTAAAGGAACCAAGAATATCCCGATAGCATTTGATAAGCTCGAATTTGTCAAATTATATCGAGAAGCTGGTCATACGATGCTTGTTCATCTTAAAATTGACGATGATAAGGCAAAAAATGTTCTTATTCATCGTCTAGAAAACGATGCTGTAAAGGGTCATGTGCAGCATGTTGATTTTTATGCTGTAAAAATGACGGAAAAGATTGTAACCTTGGTTCCGTTAAACTTCGTTGGCGAATCTGAAGCAGTTGAGACTCTTGACGGCACCATGGTAAGACAAAAGGATGAGGTTGAGGTTGAGGCGTTGCCGGGAGATTTACCGCAGCACATTGACGTCGATATTACTAAGCTTGCTGCTTTTGACGATGTGATTCATATCGAAGACTTAGAAGCACCGGAAGGGGTTAAGATTCTGGGCGACCCAGAAGAAACCATTGCTTTTGTTGAACCGCCAAGGTCCGAAGAAGAAATGGCTGAACTTGAAGAGCCGATTGAAGAAGCATTGCCGAGTGAAGAAGAAGGAGAAGTAGCTGAGAAAGCTGCAGAGGAAGAGACTAAAGAAACTGAATAGACATTAAGACAATATTAAAAAAACGGGCATTATTGCCCGTTTTTTGTTATACTAAAATCATGAAAGAAAAGCCAAGAAAACATCCTAAAAATAATAGGGAAGAAAAGCCAAAAGATATTAAAGGAAACCGGTTTACAAGGTTTGTAAAAAAGCATAAGATTTCGATTATTGCTGTTGTCAGTAGTTTGTTTTTGGCATTGGGCATCATTGTGGCGGCTTATTGGCCCAAAGGCGAAATTGATTTGGGTATTCCAAAGGAAGGCAAGCCAAAAAAAGTTACAAAACAAGAAGAGCCAAAATATGAGATGCCGCTTTCCGGAGTCAAGGTTACAAACGAGAATCTAACCAAGCGCCGTCCTTTTGCGGTCTCTATTGAGAACTCTCCCGAAGCAAGGCCTCAATCAAGCCTTAATATGGCTGATATAGTGTACGAAACGGTAGCTGAAGGCGGTATTACAAGATTCCTGGCTTTTTATCAGCAGAACGAGCCCAATGAAATTGGCCCTGTAAGGTCTGCTAGAACATATTTTCTAGACTGGGTGATGCCTTACGATGCAGTTTTTGTGCATGCCGGAGGAAGTGAAGCGGCTTTAAACCTCATCCGCTCGTTAGGGATTAAGGAGATTGATGACTTAAAAGGCGATAAGGCTTTTTGGCGGGACAATTCAAGATATGCGCCCCATAATGACTATACTAATTATAGTAAGATTAAAAATGTGGCTTTAAAAAAAGGATTTGATCTCGATTATAACGTAGCGGGATATAGCTTTAAGGATGACCTTAAAAAAGAAGAAAGGCTCGAGGCTCAAACCATCAATGTTAGTTTTTCCAGCGCTTCATATAATGTTTCCTGGCAGTACAATAAGGAGCGAAACTTGTACAATAGATTAATTGCTGGCACGCCTCATTTAGACAGGGTGACGGACAAGCAAATAATGGCAAAAAACATTGTTGTTCAGGAGGTGCTGCAGTTTCCATCAAGCACAGCAGAACAGCATTCGAAAAAGACCGTCGGATCGGGTAATGCCACTATCTTTTTAGATGGTCAGGCGGTCAAAGCAATATGGAAAAAGGCAGATAGGAAATCGCCAACCAGGTTTTATGATGCAGCCGGAAACGAAATTAAGTTTAATCGGGGCCAAACATGGTTTGAGGTTATAACTCAGTTTGGTTCGGTTAAGGCAGGCTAAGAGAAGATGGATAAAGAATTTGTAAAAAACAAAATAGTTAGTTTAAGGGTGTTTTTTCTCGTCTTTGCCTACAAAGGACATTTAAGGATCAGGAGCGTCCATGACCATCTTTTCTCAAAAGGAGGAACATACAGGCGTTGGTCGGAAAACCCTTATTCCGATTCTGTTCATAAGGCAGTTTTGCTGGCTTATCTGCTTTCCTTAATTATTTTTACCTACTTTAATCCTCGATAACTAATTATTTTTCCCTCAAAAAGAACAAAAATTTTGTTCTTTTTTGTTTTTTGTTGTATGATGTCTAAGGGAAGAAGTTTAGCTTTTCCTTAAACTTTGTTATAATGCGCTTAAATAAGGAGTCTAAAGATGCTCGAACAATTATTTGGCTCAAAAACTAGAGTAAAACTCTTAAGTCTCTTCTTTAACAATCCCCATCGTTCGTTTTACGTGAGGGAGATTACTCGTAAAGTAGATGAACAGATTAACTCTGTAAGAAGAGAACTGGCTAACTTGCAAGATCACGGGATTGTTGCGTCTCTTGCCAAGAACGGCAAGCTCTACTATGGTCTTAACAATAAATATGAATTTGCCAAAGAATTTAAATCTATTTTTAAGGCGGCGGACGTACCTCAGAAAGAGGATAACGAGGAAAAATTAGTTGTTCGATTTAAGCGAACGGGAAGTGTCGATATCGTTTTAATGATGGGATATTTTGTTCAGGATAGCGAGAGCCCCTTAGACTTGTTTATAGTTGGCAAATTGGATAAGAAAAAATTAAGAAACGTGGTAAGCGAGCTCGAAAAAGACGCTGGTAAGGAACTTAATTTTTGTGTGATGACCAAAGACGAGTATGAGTATCGAAGTACCTTGTACGATCGTTTTATTATAGATGTCATGGCTCATCCCAAAATCACTTTAATTAATAAGCTGGAAAATGTTGGAGCGGCAAATGAATAAAGAAAGAGTAACGGTTGATATAAGTGTTTGGTCTGTATTAAAAGTAATATTAGCTCTTATTTTAGTAGCGCTAGTTTACTATCTAAGAGAAATAATTATACTGGTTTTTATTGCTTTTATTTTGACAACGACCTTAGAGCCAACTATCGATAGACTCCAGAGGAGAAAAGTTCCGAGGGGACTCGCCATTGCAGGGTCGTTTGCCGTAATTATTAGCATCGTCTATTTAGCTTTTGCTTCTATTATTCCTAAGCTGTCTGAACAAATAAGTGTTCTAGCCGGTAATTTGCCAACTATTGTTCAGCAATTAGGAAATCAGCTTTTTGCAAACAATCCTCAATTGGCGTCTGATTTATCCAATCAGGCAATAGAATATGCTAAAAATTTTAGGGCTTCGGTGCCTTCTGGTTTGGTGAGCGGCTTTTTTTCTACGGCGGCAGGTGTTTTTGGCTTTTTTGTAAGCGTAATTGCGGTCCTAGCCCTTACTTTTTATATGCTTTTAGAGAAAGTGGGTGCAGGAAGACCAATCTTTAAATATATCCCTGTTAATGAAAAAAATAGGGCTATTCACATTTTTGATAAGATAACAAAGAAGCTAAGTAATTGGCTTAAAGGGCAGTTTGTTTTGTCTGGTTTTATCGGTGTTATTACTTATATTGTGCTCATGGTAGTCGGCCTTAGAGATATGGCTTTGGCTTTAAGTCTATTTGCGGCTCTTATGGAGCTTATCCCTGTAATCGGTCCTTTTATCGCGCTAATTCCGGCGGCTCTTCTGGCGCTCACAATTTCTCCGGCGACAGCTATAGCAGTCATGATTGCCTATCTAATAATTCAGCAGATAGAAAACCACATTTTAGTGCCTCAAGTAATGAGAAAAGCGGTGGGATTAAGTCCGCTCGTTATTCTTGTCGGAATTCTGATCGGCGCTAAAGTTTTAGGAATAATTGGAATCTTGCTAGCCGTACCCATTATTGCTTCTCTCCATGTTATTCTAGAAGAACTTTATGGGGCAAATAGCAAAACTCAAACACGACATTAACACTACGTAAAAGATATTTTAAGGAGGATACTTGGAAATTATTTGGTATGGACAAAGTGCCTTTAAACTGACGGGAAAAAATATAACGATTTTTATGGATCCTTATTCTGAACCAGAAAAATACAAATGGAAACCAATCAAAACCGCGGCCGATGTGGTTATTATTACTCATGATCATTGGGATCATAACAATGTAGCGGCCATATCCGGTGATCCTGTGGTTTTTGATATGCCTGGAGATTACGAAGTAAAAGGAATTACCTTTAAGGGTATAGAATCCAGACACGGCGCGGATGTTGATCTTCCAAATACTATGTTTGTGATTAAAATTGATGACATGACGGTGGCACATTTGGGTGATCTGGGCGAATCGTTATCATCTACCCAATTGGAAAAACTAAACGGAGTGGACGTATTGCTGGTGCCAGTTGGGGGAACATATACACTAGATGACGAAGAGGCAGTTGGAGTGGTGAACCAGATTGAACCCAAAATTATTATTCCAATGCATTATGGGCCGAATCATCCAGAATTGCTGCCAGTTGATAATTTTGTAAAAGAGATCGGTATGGAGCCGGAGAAAACAGCCAAGCTAAAAATCGTAAAGAAAGATTTGCCCGAAGAGCCGAAATTAGTAATCTTGGAAATACAATAGATAGGTTAATAGGCTAATGGGTGGATGGCTAATAGGTTTGCAAGTTACTAGGTAAAGGGCTTCATCTTGGCGTCATCCAGGACCTCCTCATTTTAGAGTTAAGAGTCAAGAAGAAAGAGCAAAGTAAAATTAGGAGCTAAATATGAAAGTTTTAGGGATAGTCGGATCTTTTAGAAGCGGAGGTAATACCGAGATTACGGTAAGAGAAGCCTTAGAGCGTGCCAAAGAAAAGGGAGCAGAAACCGACATCATTTTGTTAAAAGACTATCAGATAAATCCATGTCGAGGTTGCGGGGCCTGCAAAGACGGCGAATGTATTCAAAAAGATAATATGAAGAAACTTATTCCTAAAATAACGAGCGCTGACGCTATTATTATCGGGAGCCCGGTTTATTATGGCGGCATTACGGGCGGTCTTAAATGTCTCTTAGATCGTTTTCGTCCATTAAAGCTTAATGGTGACCAATTAAAGAATAAAATTGGCGGAATTATTGTTGTTGGAAATCGCTGGGGGCATACAAACGTTATGGAAACAATCAACCATTTCTTTTGCGCTCAAGGCATGTTATCTGTACCAATTTTTACTCATCCTGGCATGGGGGCTCAAATTATTGCTTCTCAAATTGGCGACGCTGCAAAGAACGAAGATAACCTTGTTGTATCGAGAATGGTCGGGGAGAGAGTGGTAGAAATTTTTGAGGCTATGAATAAAAATGAATGATTTAAAAAGTATTCTAACTCCTAAATAATTGGGAAAGTGATGACATATATGATATTGCATTGCATTGGGCTGACAAATCAATCGAAAATTGTCTTGAGTCAGAAAAATTATGGAAGCTAGTTAGAAAATAGCTAAAGGACCAAGTAGAAAAATCAAGAATCTACAAAAATTAGAAATTCAAAAACCCCCTTCCGGGAGTTTTATCAAGTTTTTTTACGAATTAAGTTTAAGCAGCTTTTGCTGCGTTTTTTGATTGCGTTTTAATGCATTTGGCGCAGGCTTTAACTCTTAAAGTCTTGTTATCAACAACCACGGTGGTTTGCTGAATATTTGGGAGCCAACGTCTTTTAGTTTTTCGGTGAGAGTGGCTGACGGAAAAGCCGGAAATTGCTCCTTTGCCACAGATTGTGCAAACATTTGCCATTTATTTCTCCTTGAATATAATTGTATTAATACGAGAAAAATGATATCATAATTAAGTTAAAAAGTCAATTATTATGGAAACTACATTCGCATCATTTCTCTTTAAATTTCTGATAATGGCTGTTGCTTTTTTTGTGGCTATTACGATTCACGAATTTGCTCATGCCTGGACAGCAAATTATCTGGGAGATGACACAGCAAAACATCATGGTCGGATATCTTTAAATCCCATTGTTCATTTTGATCCAATAGGCTCATCCATGATTCTTATAGGGCTTTTGCTTCAGGCGCCTTATGTTTTCGGATGGGGTAAGCCGGTTCCTGTAAATCCGAACCGTTTTAGTAACCCTAAAGTAGGATGGGCCTTGGTTTCTTTTGCCGGACCGTTAGCTAACCTTGTGTTAGTTTTATTTTTTAGCTTGGCCGCTAAAGTGTCGGGCAATTTTGCTATTGCCAGTTTGCTCGAAAACTTTATTTGGATAAACATCATCTTAGCTGTATTTAATCTAATGCCAATACCTCCTCTCGACGGCTCTAAAATACTGTATGCGTTTTTACCTAAAAATGTTGATATTTATCAGCTTGAAGCTGCCGGGCCTTTTATTCTCTTATTTCTTCTTTTTACAGGAGCGCTTCATAGCATTATGTGGCCGGTTGTGACAATGGTGATGAGTATAGTCGGGATATATTCAATCTAGAGGTCTTGCGGTAATAGTAGCATAGTTGGCCTAATGCGCTGGACTGTGGGGGTCCAGAGATCGCCCGTACGGGGGTCCCCCGTATTAGTAATCGGAGCGTGGCGTAGTTGGTAGCGCGCTGGGCTGGGGGTCCAGAGGTCGTGGGTTCGAATCCCGCCGCTCCGACCATTTTACGCCACTGAAGCGGGAAATGGTCCAAATTAAGAATTATGTTTGGTTTATGGCTTCAAGTGGCAGGCCGGGGACAGGAAACAGTAATCAGTTAACAGGAATTAGAAATGCTTGAAAAAAAATGGCAACTTCTAAACTCGGAAAGTGTTTTAGATTGCAAATGGCTGAAAGTAGAGAAAAATAGCTACAAAACTCCTGCCGGACGTGAGATACCTGAGTATTATGTGGAGGCTGATGCTGATTCGGCGGTAATTTTTTGTATAACCGAGGATGATAAGGTCTTAATTGAAGAGCAGTATCGAGCTGGTCTGGGAAAAGTAAGCTTAGATCTGCCGGGAGGACGGATTGATGATGGTGAAGATGCCTCAGAAGCTATTAAGCGCGAGCTTTTAGAAGAAACTGGTTACGAAGCTCAGAATGTCGAGTTTCTAGGAAAATTTTCAAAAAATCCCGCCCGATCAAGAAATTTTCACTATATTTACTTTGCCGAGAATGTCAAAAAGGTAAGCGATCCTCACACGGATGATAGAGATGATATAAAATTACTGCAGGTACCATTAGAAGAGATATTTGATTATCTAAATGATGGTAAAATCGAATGTATCGGTTGTGCAGCGGCAATTAGTCTTGTAAAAAATAGATTTAATTAAAAGGAAATCATATGGCAGGCATTTTAGACATTTACACTGATGGTGGAGCCAGGGGAAATCCAGGCCATTCCGGGATAGGGGTAGTTTTTAAAGTAAATGGCGAAGTGGTTGCCAATTTTAAAGAATATATTGGTATTACCACCAACAATCAGGCCGAATATCAGGCGGTTCTTTTAGCCATAAAGCATTTAAAAAATTTTCCTCATGAAGCCGTAAATTTTTATTTAGATAGCCAATTAGTAGTTTGTCAGGTGAACGGCACTTATAAGGTAAAGAACGCCGAATTAAGGCCATTGTATCAGCAAATTAAGGATATGCTATTTTTTGAAAACGTCAAGTTTGCCTATATTCCTCGTGAGAAAAATCAGGAAGCAGATAGGCTCGTAAATCAAGCCATAGATGGGTATCTCAATAATAAAACTACTAGCCAATAACTCATAGACAAACAAAACACTTGTCAGATAAATAGAAAAAATGAGATTATATTTATAGGAGCGTTTTTTTAATACAATGCTACCATTGTTTATTTTTGAAAAATGGAAAACAAAACAAATACAATTGAGAAAGTTGACGTTACCCTGAAAGACATCGTAAAGGAATCTGAGGGTAAGGTAAAAAAACCGTCTAGGATAAAGCCGCATCATAAAAAAATTGCCGCTTGGATGGTTATTTTAATTGTGGTCTTTTCGCTTCTTATTATTGTGGCCGGCGCTATTTATGCTCATCAATCAATTTATGAGAATAAGGTTTATCCGGGAGTTGTTGTTTGGGGTGAGCCGGTTGGCGGTAAAACCGTAAATGAAGTCCAGCAGCTAATAACAGACAAGGTTAAAAATTATAAGGTTACTTTAGCTAGCCCAGATCAAACTTATGAGCCAACGGCCGACGAACTTGGACTTGTGTTTAACATCGAAACTATGGCTCTAAGCGCTTATTCTAAGGGAAGGACGGGATCGTTCACAAATAATATTGTTACCAGAACGAGGCTTTTAGGCATGAACATCGAATGGAATCCGGCAAAAAACTTCTTTCGGGCTAAAGAACTTGAGATTTCGCCGAGCTTTACTTTTTATGAAACGAAACTGGATAATTATATTGCAAAGATTTCCGAGAACCTGACTATTAAGGAAAAAGATTCGGAAGTTAAGGTAAATGGGGGAAGCATAGAGATTGTCCCGGCCGTATACGGACGCCAGGTAGAGACAGAAGATTTGAGCAAGGATTTAAAGGGTGCTGTTAAGAGACTTCAGTCTAAAATGATCGAGATAAAAACAATATCGGTTAAACCTAAAATTGTTGATACGGCTGCTGATAAGGTAGTAAGTGAGGCTCAGGAAATAACTAACCGCCCGGTTGCTCTTACTTATCTTGCTGAGACTTATAAGCCCGACAAAGAAACCATTACTTCTTGGGTCGTGTTTGTAAAAGAAGAAAGCTCCGAGAACTATAAATTAGTAGTTGATCCCGCTAAGATGAAAAATTATTTCTCATTTTTGTCATCTAAGATTTATGCGGCTCCGGTACATAAGAAAGTAAAAGTCGAAAACGGGGGTGCCCAGACTGTAACTCAGGAAGGGAAGGACGGTATCGCATTAGACGAAGGCTTGCTTGGCAGACAAATCGCTGATGCATTACCAAAAAGTGAGGCCATCAATATAGCTATTCCGACTTATGCCATAAAATATAAAACTGAATACGAAAACGTGTTGGTGGCAGATTGGGCTAAATATATTGAGATTAATATTTCTACTCAGACAATGACGGCTTATGAGCAGGGCGGCAAAATTGTCGGCCAGTGGAAAGTAACCACCGGAGCAAGCTATACCCCCACACCGGTTGGAACATGGCTCATTCATGGAAAAACGGCGGTTACAAGGATGACGGGGGGAACGCCCGGAATTGATTATTATGACCTACCGAATGTTCATTGGGTGAGTTGGTTTAAGGGCGGCGGGTACTCTATCCACGAAGCCTATTGGCGAACCAGTTTTGGCGGCATGGATTATACCTGGAATGGGTCTCACGGGTGCGTTAATTCGCCAATTGATGTGGCCAAATTTATTTACGACTGGGCGCCGGTTGGAACTCCGGTGGTAGTACACTATTAAATAGGAAATAGGAAATAGGAAATAGGAAATAGGAAATAGGAAATAGGAAATAGGAAATAGGAAATAGGAAATAGGAAATAGGAAATAGGAAATAGGAATCTCATTCCTAATTATCCTTAAAGCCCTGATCTTTGAAACAAAAAAAGACCTTTTGGTCTGTCATTTATATTCTTAAAATGAATGACAAGAGAGAAAGAATTTTTTGCGACCTCGCCGGGCAAGGGTAGCAGCAGAGCAAATGGATTTTCGATACATGATCGTTTTTCTCATTTGAATAACTGCTATCCTTTATCGATTATAATTGTGGCTAGTTACCGTGAGTAGGGACACCGGCTATTGTTAATGGCCTCATCGCAGCGCGTGGCCGCACTGACGTATTCCTTGGCGCCCCATGCCGGAAGTGGACAGCCAAGGCTGCAGCTTTGCTGAGACTCTCGGCACCTCGTCATTGCTTGCTGTAATAGGTGTTCTGAGTATGATGCATCCATTGTTTCCTCCATTTCTACGTTATTGGCATTGCAAGCTGGTTGTTAATTGGTAACAACCAATTGGCAGTGCCAATAAGGAAAAAGGGATTTTTTCTTTCTCTCTTGTCAAGGTATAATTCCAGATTCGCTGGAACTGACTAATATAACATATTCTTTAAATTTTGTCAATTGACAAATCGGAATTTATATAGTATTGTATATAAGCTCAGTTTGCTGGATGGTCGCCTTAATGCGTCTCACATTGGTTCGACGCAGAGTAAATAATTAAGAATAAAGTACTCAGTATCTAATTCTGATTTATTAATAACTCTTAATTCATTATTCTGTGCGGCCGAGCTAATGCGAGGCGCACTTGGGGAGGAAAGTCCGAGCACCAGAGAGCAGGATGGTTTCTAACGGAAACCGGGTATAACTGACAGTGCTATGCACTGGAACTCCTAAATTCAAAGCTCTAAACCCTAAGCAGATCTCAAAATCCAAAGGTTTTAAACATTGGGATTTGAAAAATGGTTTAGAAATTAGAAGTTGAGTATTAGAAATTCCAGCGTGTAGCGCTGTCAAGAAGCCTAGGGAAAGTGCCACAGAGACTATACCGCCAATGTGCGTCTCACGTTGGTTCGACGAAGAATAAAGAAGTAAGAATAAAGTATTAAGGGTTAATTCTTCTTAATTCATAATTCTAAATTATTGATTCTGTAAGCCGAGCTAACGCGAGGTGCACGTGGGTAAGGGTGAAAAGTGAGGAATTAAGACTCCTCTCTCCTCATGGTGACATGAAGGAGTGGTAAACCCCATCCGGTGCAAGGCCGGTGGACCAAGTTAGCTAATTATCTGCTCGATAAGGCTAATACGGCCCGGCTGCTTGAGCCAAATGGCAACATTTGGTCTAGATAGATGATCATTAAAACTGAACTCGGCTTATAGGCAGACTGAGTATTAAAAAATCACCTTTGCAGGTGATTTTTTAATATTTTTTTGCTTATTGTTCTTTGATTCTTGTCTTAGCCGCAGCTTCCGTGGCATCCGCCGCAACCGCTACCGCATCCGCCGTTGCCGGTAGATGAAAAATTGCTGACACCTTTTTTGGTAGTCTTCTTGCTTTTGCAGGCCGGGCAATTGGCTTCGTCTTTTTTGTCTGAACTGGCTTTCAGATGTTCAAAATCAGCATTGCATTCCTCGCAATGATATTCGTATATTGGCATTATTTTTTTACCTCGTTTACTACTGCTTCGAAAGCATGGGGTTTTCTGATGGCAAGCTCGGATAACGTTTTTCTATCAAGGCTTATGTTTGACTTTTTTAAATCACCCATAAATTGGCTATAGCTTAAACCCCTATTTTCTAGAGCGGCATTGATTCTTACAATCCAAAGCCTTCTAAAGTCTCTTTTTCGATTCTTTCGATCCCGATATTGGTATGACCAAGCTTTTAGTAGAGCCTCCTTAGCCTTTTTAACGCTTTTTCTTCTGAGGCCCTGCATGCCTTTGGTGGCTTTCAGGATCTTCTTATGTTTTCTCTTGGTTACAGTTCCGCGTTTTACTCTCATCTATACTCCTAACATCTTTTTAACGCTTTTTTCATTGTCTTTAGAAACCAAAGATGACGAAGCTAATCTTCTTTTTCTGGTAGTAGCCTTCTTCTCCAATAGATGGCTTCTCATAGCGTGTCTTTTTTTTAGTTTATTGCTTCCAGTTATTTTAAATCTTTTCTTGGCAGCACTTCTTACTTTTAATTTAGGCACCTTTTACTCCTTATTTCAGCAAGCACTGAACAGTGATCAAGGATCAGGTAACAATAAGAATTATCTCTTTAACTGTTCTCTGTTCACTGATCTCTGGTCAATGTTTTTTAGCTTAACTATTATGACAAATTATTTTTTCGGTGTCAAGATCATTATGAGTTCTCGACCGGCAAATGTTGGCTCCGACTCTTTATCGCCAACTTCTTTAACTTTGTCAAAAAATTTATCGACAACATTTTTTCCTAATTCTTTATGAACAACTTCTCGGCCTCTAAACATAAGGCTTACTTTAACCTTGTTTCCTTTTTCTAAGAATTTATAAGCATGGTTAGCTTTTGTAACAAGATCGTGTTCTCCGATTTTAAGCCTCAGTCTGATGGTTTTAACCTCAGTTGTTTTTTGCTTTTTCTTTTGTTTCTCTTCTTGTTTTTTAAGTTCGTATCGGTATTTGTCCCAGTCGACAAGCTTTGCGACCGGTGGTTTTGCGGTGGGAGATACTTCCACTAAATCATATTCTCGTTCTTCAGCTATTTTTAAAGCTTCTCTTGTTTGGACAACGCCAATCTGTGTTCCGGTTTCATCTATGAGCCGCACTTCTGGACTTATGATCTGGTGATTTATTCTAACTCTTTTTATCTTTCTCTCCCTTTTTTTATGATGATCTAGAAAATTATATCAAAAAAACCCTTACATGTAAACAATTTCGGCTTTTTTTACGGAGCCTTTACGGTTCCGACTATTATTCTGGCTTTTCTATCGGCAATTTTTACCTCAATTGGAGATGTTCCGATAAACTGATCATCGGCTGATACCGGTAATCCGCTGGTCTTTATAATTAGGTTGTCGCCATAAAGAATGGTGTTTTCCTTGTTTCGAACTAGTGATTTGATGTCAGCGGTTTTTAAGAAATCAACTTTTTCTTTTCTTGCAATATTTTCCCCAAAAGAGATTCTAAAACTTGGGGATTTACCAAATAGGGAAGCATTGGCGATTTTGATGTTTAAAGCCTGTGCTTCTCCGGATAGATTGTTATCTATAGAAAATTTTATCGGACGTGACTTATATGAAGAAATTTGTTTTAAAATAAAAGCTCTGTTTTTTATCTTCTCGGTAGCTTTTTTGGGTGAAACGGGAAAATCTTTTCTGATGCTTGCTTCTAGACCAAGGCTTACGTTATTAATAAAATATCTGGTAGTTTCGCTTGTTACGACTTTTCCGATATTAATTTTAATGGTTTTTCTAGCGGCGAGAATTTGACAAGCATTTTCCCAGCCAGCGATTCCTAGAGAATCGGCCAAAAGATTATTTTTGCCAACGGGCACAATTCCAAAAGCAATCGATTCGCTATTTAAATTATTTAAAACTTCATTAACTGTACCATCACCGCCAATGGCAACAATGGTGTTGTAGCCTTTTTTGACTCCTATTTCAGTGAGTTTTGGAATGTCTCCCGGCCCGGTACTTTTTACAAATTCTCCAGCGATACCAAACTCACTTAAAATGCCTTTAAGTTTATCTTGAATCTTGTTTATTTTGCCGTTTCCGGCTGCGGGATTTATGATGTAGTAGTACATTATTCAAAGAAGGGTTTAATTTCAACTTCCTTAGGCTTAACTTCGGTAACAGTCTTAAATTCCGGCTCTTTAGCATGGATCATTTCGCTTTTACCGGAAAAGAAAGCGCCGGAAAAAATGCTTAAGTTCGATGCCTTAATGTCTCCGACCACTTTTCCTGTTTCGGTAATCTGAACCATATCTCCGGCCTCTAAATTGCCGCTAACATTGCCGGAAATTATGATGTTCTTACCTTTAAGGTTGGCGTTAACTATGGCACCATGACCAACTTTGAGCGTGCTTTCGGTGGTTATGTCGCCGCTCACTTCGCCATCAACAATTATATCTTCCTTACTCTTTAAAGAGCCTTTAAGCTTAACGCTGTGACCAATAACTGTCTCTGATGCCCCCATTTGAAAAAAATCGTCCTTTTTTGCCATTATTTATCCCTCACTTTTCACGTTAATTGCTATTTTTATCACTTCCTTTTCTTCGTCAGCTAAATTATATGATGAATCTCCCTTCGCCACCGGTTTGGCATAGATTCTATCACCATCTCTTCCATGAATACTCGTTACGACAAAACCATCATTTTTGTGGTTTAAGAGACCGAGCGAAAAAGATTGGTCGCCACCGGTATCATTAAACGGATTAAATCTGATGATGCCGAGCTTATGGAGGCCGTCCTTTGCGAGTTTGTCGGTGCTTTTTTGCTCTTTATCCAGCACTATTAACTTTTTATTAACAGAATCTAGCTCTTTTAGAGTAGCATTTAGTATTTGGACAACGTCGCCGCTTTTTACTTCGGCGAATAACCTTTCATTTTTTTGGATAATCGACCGGGTTAAAATTTGCAAATAGATAATCCAAGAAAGGAGTATAACAACTACAATTATTAAAATCAAGGCGCTCGGATTTAGATTAAACATATCTTTATTATAAACTTGCAAAAAAATAGTGTAAAGAAGCTTACATCTATGCTAGTATGCTGGAAGTAAAGGAGGCACAAGATGGCCAAGAAAAAGACAGCAGATAAGAAATACCATTTAGATCATTTAAAGAAAAAAATTTCGGATAAGGAAGTTCTAGTGGCGAGCAAAAAAGATGACCAAAAAACTGTTAAAAAAGTTGTAGCCGAGACAGTTTACTTTTATAGAGATTTAAAAAAAGTCGGTTTGATTGGTATGGGATTTTTTGCTTTCATTCTAGCGTTATATTATGCAGTAAATTATACTCATGTTTTAAATCCAGTACTAAAACTCTTCAAGTTGGCATAGTCGTATATCTTAAATATTACTTTAAATTAAGCCAACTCAAAATTCAAAGTTCAAAATGCAAAATTATGGTAGTTTTCGTGTGGAAAACCTATTATTTATAAAAAAATTAGAGATCAGCTAATTACCACAATTTTGATTTTTGAATTTTAACTTTTGCATTTATTATTATTCGTATCTTAGCGCCTCTAACGGATTTAGCTTAGAGGCTCTTCTGGCCGGCCAGATGCCGGCGAAAGTGGAGACAAAAAAGGCAAATAGAACTACGCCGATAGCAAACGTGGGCGGGGTGTAAAACAAGTGACCTGGAGCGCTGCCGCCAGCTTTATTAGCGAGGAAGTTGATTAGAAGCTCTATGGCTTTGCCGCCGCCCCAGCCAGAAAAAACTCCAAAAAAGCCGCCCATGAAACCAATAATGGCAGCCTCTGCTGTAAATATTCTTGAGCAGTCTTTGTCTCGGCCGCCGATGGCTTTCATAATACCGATTTCATGCGTCCTTTCGAGTAATGAGATGGTCATAGTGTTAAAAATGCCAATGGCAGCAACAAACAAGGCAATCATACCAAAAGCGCCAAGGACGCCGTTTATAACGCCGAAAGCAAGATTGATGGCATCTACCTGGCTGGCTACAACACTGGTTTCAAACCCTTGGGACTCAATTTCTTTTTTAACTTCCTGCAATTTCTCTTTTTGTTTAACCTTGACTTTGATATTAAAAAAGTGATGATTTAGTTCTTTTAGATTAGCAATCGGGGTGTATCCGAATTTTCCTTTTGAATCATCTTTTATGATATCAATCACTTTTAGCTTAACGCTAATGGTTTTGGCAGTATTAGTGGGATCGAGGCCAGTTATATCGAAGGTAAAATCTTTGCCGATAATCTGATCTTCCGTCTCATTAAGTGCAGTTACGACGTTCTTGTTGATCATTATCTCGCCGGCATTATCGGATGAAAACTTTTTATTCAAATTGGTTTTTAAGTCGTAAACCGCAAAGTTTTTTGGTTCGACACCGTTAATTACCGGAGCGATACCTTCTTTTTCCTTTACGGTTCCGGAGTAGGAGAGTATCGGAGTGGCGAGATCGACTTCCGGATTTTTCTTCAAATTATCAATTAAAGCGTCATTTAAGAGTTTGTTTTCGTCTTTACTTTTAGTAATGGTTACTACTTTTAGAGCTTCTAGATTGGTCGTATTTGACACAACTAATTTTTGAAGTCCAAAACCGAGGGTTACCAAAAAGACTATGGTAGCAATGCCCACAACAACGCCGGCAACGGTTAAAGTGGTTCTTAGTTTATTTCGTCTTAAATTTCCTAACGCAATTCTTAAAACATCAATCATTTTCATTTGTTAGCCTCCTCTACCGAGAAGTTGTCTTCTTTGACTTCAGCTGCGTCTGGGACTTCGTCCTCCTGGGACTCTTCGCCTTTCTTATGCTTTGATGTCTTGTCGCCTGCATATGCGGTATGTACGTGAGAATTGGCTTCTACTTTTATCATTTTTCCGTCTTGCATCCAGAAGATTCTGTCGGCGTATTGGATATATTCGGGATTGTGAGTAATTAAAATCACCGTTCTTTTGGATTTTCTATTTAAGGAGATTAAAAGTTTCATGACATCGTTTGCTGATTTGGAATCCAAATTACCGGTCGGCTCGTCTGCTAGGATTATCCAAGGATTAGCCACCAGAGATCTTGCAATGGCGATACGTTGTTGTTGGCCTCCGGATAGCTGGTTGGGAGTTCTGTCTTTATATTTACCCATGCCCACGATCTCGAGAAGGTTTTCGGCACGTTTCATTCTTCGCATCTTACTGATTCTTGCAAAAGTAAGTGGCAGGGCAATGTTTTCTAAGACATTCATGGTTTGGATTAGATTAAAGGCTTGAAAAACCATGCCGATTTTGGTTCGTCTATGCTCAGCAAGCTGGTTCGTGCTCATTTTAGCCAGGTCTTCGCCACGAATCATGATGCTGCCGGTAGATGGAGGTTGAAGTCCCGCGATCATACTCATGAGGGTTGACTTACCACAACCGGAAGGACCAAAAAAACAAATAAATTCACCCGAATAAATTTCTAGGCTAACACTCTCAAGAGCTTGGACTTCTATGTCGCCAAGCATAAACTTCTTTGAAAGATTAGATATTTTAATAACCGGTGTTTTAGCCATGTTCTAAGACTATACCCCTCCTCATGTAATTATAGATAATTAACCTTTCTTATGGAAGGCTTATTTTTTAGGTCGATACTGTAAGGCTTCGGCTACATGATTGGTCTTTATGTTCTCCGAGTCCTCCAAGTCAGCTATGGTTCGAGAAATTTTAAGGATTCTGTTATAGGCTCTGGCCGAAAGTCCCAATTTTTCAACGGCAGATTTTAAAAGCTCCAATTCTTTAGCGCCAACTTGGCAGTATCGTTTTAGTTCTTCATTGGTCATTTCGGAATTGGTGAGAGTTTTAGAGCTCTTGAATCTTTCTCTTTGAATTTCTCTGGCTTTGACCACTCTTTCTCTTATACTTGCAGATATTTCTCCTCTTTCGGTGCTTGAAAGTTTTTCGAAGTTTATCTTGGGAATCTCTAAGTGAATATCAATTCTATCCATTAAGGGGCCGGAAACTTTAGTTTGATATTTGGTGATTTGTTGCATAGAGCAAGTACATTCCTTTTTAGTGTCTCCCAAATGTCCACAAGGGCAGGGATTCATAGCGGAGATTAAAATAAACTTGGCTGGGTATTTCACCGAACCCTGAGCTCTGGAAATGGAAATTTCACCTTCTTCTAAAGGTTGCCGTAAAACCTCCAGGACTGACCGGGGGAATTCGGGAAGTTCATCCATGAAAAGCACTCCTCGATGTGCCAAAGAAATTTCACCAGGTTTAGGGTTCTTGCCTCCTCCCACAATAGCGATATCAGACGAAGTGTGGTGCACAGACCTGAATGGACGTTTTTTAATAAGTCCCTGTTTTTCTTCCAAGAGATTGGAAACCGAATATATTTTGGTGATTTCGATTGCTTCATTTAAGGTTAAAGGTGGTAGAATGCCGGCGAAAGCCTTAGAAAGCAAGGTTTTTCCAGAGCCGGGAGGACCATACATCAAAACATTATGGGCACCGCTTGCAGCAAGTTCTAGCGCTCTTTTTCCGTGTTCCTGGCCTTTAACATCAGCCATATCAATTAAATAGTCTTCTACTTCAAAAGAGAACTCAGATTGCAAAAGGGGGGAGAGTTTTTTCTCATTGTTCAAATGGAAAATTAAATCTTTAAAAGATTTAGTGGGGTAAATATTCAAATTCCCTAGGTTTGGTATTTCCTTAGAGTTTTGGGCAGGTAGAAATAGGGTGTCTACATCTAGCTTTTTTGATTCTAAAATTATAGGCAGAATGCCGTTGGTATAACGAAGATTTCCATTAAGAGAGAGTTCGCCAAGCGCCAGAATTTTGTCAAACTCTGCTTTAACTTGACCTGAAGCGGCTAAAATGCCAAGTGCAATTGGTAAATCATAGGCTGGACCTTCCTTGGGAATATCAGCCGGAGCAAGGTTTACAATAATCCTTCTTTGTGGAAAATTAAAGCCCGAATTTTTAATAGCCGATTTTACTCTTTCCTTAGCTTCTTCCACGGCTTTGTCCGGAAGTCCCACAATTACAAAACCGGGCAGCCCGTTAGAAAGATCGACCTCGATCTCCATAGCAAGAACCCTAAGCCCCCAGATTGTCGCTGATTTTATCTTTGATAGAGCCATAAAGAGATTATAGGGGGATATTTAGGCTAGGGCAAGGGGATAATGTTGTTTAATTTCTAATCTACCTAATTTCTATTAACTAATCAAATCCCAACAACAAAATGCCTAATCTCTAAAATTTTATTTAGTCATTTCAATGTTGGTCATTGGGTTTTTATTAGGCCGATTAGGGTAATTAGAAATTAGACATTTGAGATATTTGAACTTGTTAAATATGTACTGTTTTTGCCGTATAAACTCTCTCTTTAGCCTCATTATGGGCGGCAATTTCTATAGCGTCATCAAGCTGGGGCAGTTCCGAGTCGGAGCCATAACGATGCCTTAGGGCGAGTAGAATTATGTGATCTGTAAACCACGGATTTTTGGGCAAAAGTGATCCGTGAAGATAAGTGCCAAAAGCATTTCGGTATTGGCAGCCTTCAAAATTGCCGGTGCCATCATTGCCGTAGCCTCTAATAATATGCCCTAATGGTTTGGCGTTATTACCAAGATGGGTTTTGCCGCTATGGTTCTCGAATCCTACTAGCGTGGCGTGCATTTTTTCCACCAAACCAAAGCGATGCATATTTTCCCAATTTGAGGTCGTAGCGCGGCAATCCACCAGGACATTACCAATCATCCTTTCTGTCGAAGCCTCTGTCCAAGCATCGAAAACACTGATGCCGGGAATCTCGGTGCCATTTGCGGTTTTAAAATGTTTTCCAAACAATTGGTAGCCGCCGCAAATTGTTAAGGCTACCGTATCTTTTTCGATTGCTTCTTTTATCTGCTTTCCTTTGAGCCCAAGGTCTTTTGAAATTAGAATTTGACCGCGGTCTTGGCCGCCGCCTAAAAAAAAGATATCGGCATCATCAAAGTTATAATTTTCGCCAACTTTAACCTCAATAATTTCGGTTTGAATCTGGCGCCACTCGCATCTTTTTTGGATAGCTAAAATATTGCCCCAGTCTCCATACAAGTTCATGGCATCAGGGTAAAGGTGGTAGATTTTTATTTTCATTTCTGCTCCTCCCAAAATCCGGCCACAGCTCCTTCTTTAGTTAGATATTTTCTTATTTCAAGCATCGCAGTGTAAGTTGGTAAAATATAAAGTGTTTCTTTTGCACCCAGTTTATCAAGTGCTTTAGATAGGGCAGTAACTGAGTCTTCGATGGTTTCGATTTTTGAGGTATCCAGATCGGCATATTTAAGTCTTAGAGTCATATCGTGAGATCTTGTTCCGGAACAGATAATGGAGTTGAAATCATTATTTAAGGTCTCGAGGTCTGCGTCCCAAATCCAAGAAACATCGGTGCCGTCAGCAAAGTTGTCATTAAGACAGATTAAAAAATTCTTGGCGTTACCGTCAGTTGATAAAGTTTCTATGACCTGAGTAAAACCAATAGGATTTTTTATAAGGAGCAGGTAGATCTCCTTTCCTTTGAATTCAATTTTTTCCATCCGGCCAAAAGCCGCCGAGACATTTTCGAGGACGCCTTGAGTCAGCGCATCCGCAATGCCTATTGTTTCGGAGAGACTATAAGCTCCCAGTGCATTATAAATGTTGTAAAGCCCCGAAAGCTTAAGGGTAGCTGAGATAACATTTTTTTGGTTAGAAAAATTAACCCTAGCTTCCTTGATGCCGTTTAAGCTTATGCCGGAAGCGATGTAATCAGGATAAGGCCTTTTAAAATCACAATTTGAGCAGGAATATTCGCCCAAATGAGCATAATAACGTTTGGAAAAGTTTAATTCTCGGCCACAAAGAATGCAGTCTTTACTATCGAAGGAAGCCTTGGAGCTGGTTAAATATCGATTCTCGTCCAGGCCAAAATAGGTGACTTTGGAAGCTCGATCAACTTGGTTAGAAAGAGAAGCCACTAAGGGGTCATCGGCGTTTAAAATGACGTTTATGCCCTTTAAACCTTTTAAAGAGCTAGCGATTATGGTGGCAGTTTTATCTAATTCGCCGTACCTGTCAAGCTGGTCTCTAAATAGATTAGTGACGAGGATGTATTTCGGATTAATGTTTGCGGTAGCCTCGGGCATGGTGGCTTCGTCAATTTCAAAAAGTCCTATATCGCCCTTGGGCCGCCCAAAAAGAGACGACCTTTCTATTAAGGTAGAGGCAATGCCGCGAAGCATATTGGAGCCACTTCCATTGGCAATAACTTTTAGGCCGGAAGCCTTAAGAATTTCTGAAAGATACTTGGCAGTGGTGGTTTTGCCGTTAGTTCCGGTAATAATAACTGGCCCGTTGGATAGGCGCTCAGTAATCTTAGAGACTAGTTTTGGGTCAATTTTTAAGGCCACAAGACCGGGTAGGGCGGAGCCGCCACCTCGCCTTGTGATTCTAGTTATGGTGATGATCAGCTTACCGATTAGAATGGCAAAGAATTTACGCATGAGTGTATTGTAATATAGAATGGGCAAAGGGTGAATAGAGACTTGGGAATGACGAATTTCTAATTAACCTAATTTCTAATCAAATCCCAATTATTAAATGACCAATGTCTAAATATTTTTCTTAGGTGTTAGTCATTAGATATTGGGAATTATTTAGGTCAATTAGAGCAATTAGGAATTAGAAATTTCTAAGAATTCCTTTACTATCTTTTCTGCTTCTTCCTTGTTTTTCACCCACTTAATATCTTTATTCCTCTTAAACCACGTCATCTGGCGTTTGGCAAACTTTCTGGTTTCTTGTTTTATGGCTTCGATAGCGGTGTTTAAATCGATCTCGCCTTTTAGATAAAAGCCAAGTTGACGGTATCCTAAAGCATTAAAGCCCGGAATTTCCCAAGGGTAATTATCGGCCAGCTCCTTCATTTCTTCCAAGAATCCTTCGTTCATCATCTTATTAACTCTTTTATCAATCCGTTTATATAAGTCTTCTCTCGAGTAGAAATCCAGGCCAATGATGAGCACATTGTCCGGTTTTTTATCTTTCGATTTCATAGTAGAAAGTGGCTCACCCGATTTTTGAACAATCTCTATGGCCCTTATTAGCCGTCTTTTGTTGTTGGGGTCAATGGTGCTAGCCGCTTCCGGATCTAGCTCTTCGAGTCGGCCTAATAATTCTTCGGCTGTTTTAGAAGCAATCTCAAGACGAAATTTAAAATCAGGTTTTATTTTCGGAATTTTGTAATTATAAACGACGGCATCTATGTAAAGCCCCGTACCGCCAACTAAAAAAGGGGCTTTGTCTTTATTCCAAATTTCTTTAATTGTTTTGTCTGCCAGCTCCTTATACTGGGCAACGTTAAATTCTTGATCCGGTTCAATTATGTCGATCAAGTGATGGGGGATTTCCTGCTGTTCTCCAAGGCCAGGTTTAGCCGTGCCGATATCCATTTCGCGGTAAATAGTTTGAGAATCGGCATTTACGATCTCGCCATTGTATTTTTTAGCTAGATCAATTGATAATGCTGTTTTTCCCGTGGCTGTAGGGCCGAGGATTACGATTAAAGGGTTCTTCATGATTTTATTTTAATCCTTTATTGGGCGAAATATAATAGGCAGAAAAGAGAATTATAGATCAAAGATCAAATATGCAGGTTAAAGATTTAAAAAATATTTTTTGTTTTTGGTTTGCATCTTTGAGTTTTGATCTTTAATTTTTGATTTTATGCCATTTCTCCTGTCAAAGCCCAGGCATTTGCATCAGTAATTTTAACTTTTACAAACTTGCCAATGAGGTCCCTGGGCTCAGTCTTAACGGCAACTAATTTAAATGATCCGCTCCGGCCAAAGAGAACGCCTTTTTGGTACCTATCGGCTAAGATTGTCACTTCTTTGTCTAGGTATTTCTTATTATGCTTTAACGCGGTTTTAGCTAGAATATCGGTCAGAACCTTTTCCCGGTGTTTTTTCTCGGGCTTAGGAACATCATCTTCTAATTTGGCCGCCGCCGTCCCGGAGCGGGGAGAATACTGGGAAATGTAAGCCATATCGTATTTTATTTCCTCGAAGGCTCTTACTGTATGCATAAATTGTTCATTTGTCTCGCCCGGAAAGCCCACTATGATATCCGTGGAAATGGCAATGTCTGGTTTCTCGGCTCTTACTTTTTCGATCAATTTCTTATAGTGCTCGTAAATATAATGGCGATTCATCTTTTTTAAAATTTCATTGCTGCCGGATTGTAAAGGAAGGTGCAAATAATCGGTTAACTTCGAGGCCTGAATAAATTTTTTGATCAATTCATCCGACATATCCTTGGGATGACTGGTGATATAGCGAAGCCAGAAATCATCCGATTCATCATTTACCAGTTGAACAAGCTCCGGAAAGGTAATCTCTTTAGGATTGTCATTTCCATAAGAATTTACATTTTGACCAAGCAAAGTAATTTCTTTATAGCCATTTTTTAAAAGGGTTCTTACTTCGGCAATGATTTCGGTGTGAGGTCTCGAGTATTCGCGTCCTCTAACGTAGGGGACGGCGCAATAAGAACAGAAATTGTTGCAGCCGGTCATAATCGGCACAAAAGCCTGAAAAGCGGACGTATATCTGGGAATTATTTTAAAATAGTTTTCGATTTCTTTTTCAGCCTCAGCTGTTTTATCGGCCAGCATGGCCGGTAGCTGCGCCAAATTTTCAATATCAAAAACTAAATCAAATACCTTTTTGAAGGCAAGCCGGTCTTCGTCTAAGACGCAACCGGTTAAGACAGTGACCAGCGGTTCTTTTGTTTTTCTTAAGTTCCAATTTCTGATTTTGCCATGGATCCGGTCTATAGCAGATTGCCGAACAGAACAGGAGACCACCACTATAAGATCCGCTTCTTTTTCGGTGCTTGCCGGCGTATAATTTATCGATTCTAAGGTTGTGGCAATCCGTTCGGCGTCAGACATGTTCATCTGACAGCCAAGGGACCAGATATGGTATTTCATAACCTAGACATTTTAGCTTAAAAGCCGATTTTTTTCCAGGTCAAAAAACCATTTAACAAACAAAATTCATAAGTTATGATATTGATGAGGTTTGTTTAGCGCTTAAGGGCTTAGGAGAAAAAAATGGTAAATCAGCAGATAGTGGATTATATAAAAAATCAGCTTGCAAGGGGCAACAATAAGACTCAGGTTAAAAACTCCCTTATCTCGGTCGGCTGGAAAGAAGAGGCTATAGGCGAGGCTTTTGAGGCCATAGATAATGAGAGTAAAGCTTTGGCAGCTTCAAGTACGCCGCCTCTAGATTCGGTTAAGGTAGCCGAAGGCTTTAATACTTACGATCAGCCTAGTAGTGAGCTATCCGGTGTTAATCTAATGCCCGGTGCCGATCCGTCTAATAATCCTCAAGATCCGGAAAATTTTGTTTCAAGTAATTCTCGTGGTACTGCGGAACGGCTTCCTGGTGGCATGGCGCTACTCAAAGAAGCGATAAGTATATACAAAACTAACTTTGCTCTATTTATAAAAATTTTATCAATTCCTATTGGATTATCACTAATTACTGGGGTTTTATCATCATTTATAACAAAAGATTTTTCTTCTGGACTGATGATGGGTTTGGTTGGCTTAATTGGTCTTTTAAGTCTTGTCTCTTTTATTGTTAATATTATTAGTCAGATTGCTTTTCTTTATGGTCTTAGCAAAAGAGACGAAGGTATAACACCAAGCCAGGCTTACAAAAATAGCTTATCCAGATTTTTCTCTTATCTCTGGATAGTAATTCTTTTAGTTATGATTGTGTTTGGCGGATTCCTTTTATTTATAATCCCGGGATTTATTTTCTCGTTGTGGTTTAGCTTCGCGATTTTTGTCCTAATTTCCGAAGATATTAGGGGAATGGATGCTCTATTAAGGAGCAAGATGTATATGAGGGGTCAGTTTGGGGCAGTTGGCTGGAGAATAACATTTTTATTCCTTATTGCTCTAGCGATTTTTATCCCGATTATGATTGCTTTTGCTGCTTTTTCTTTCACTTCAAATCCGGGTATGTTTAGCGGAGCAGTCTCTGAGCCCAGCCCTGCTATGAGTATTTTAAACATTCTGGTGAATTCAATTTCGATGGCGACAATGGCACCGATTGCCAGCATTTATTCTTTCCTTATTTACAGTCATTTGCGCCAGATCAAAAAAGAAGAGGCTCAGGAATTTGTTCCGACAAGTAGGCAGAGAAGAGGATTCTTTGCTGCTGGATGCTGGGGCCTCGTTGCGATAATTATAATCCCGGCAGTGCTAATCTTTGGAGTAGCTAAGTATATGTCTACCGGAGGAGGATCGAATATCTTAAAATCGATTTCTGAAGCAAATGCGGTAAAAAATAATCTGGAGTCATATTATAATGAACATAAATCATACCCTGTATCATTAGAAGAGCTATTAAGTGTTGAGTCCGGGATATCTAATAAAAATAACTTCAATCCATTCGATTTTACTTATGAACAGCTTGAGGATGGGAACGATTATAAATTATGTATTAAAAATATGGGGCCGGAACTCGCTTGTTTCCAGGGATCTGATGTTGGCGGTCAGACAGGCTCGACCATTCCGACTTTTAGTAATTAATTTTACTATCGCGTAATATTTACATCCGCTCATCTTTCTGCTATAATTTTGAAGTTGAAAAACAGGGATCGGTGAGCAGAGAACAGTGATCAAACATTCCTGCATTCTGTCTATTTTTAGCCAATTTGTTCCCTGATATCTGATCTTTGTTCACTATTTCGGGCCAGTAGCTCAGCGGCAGAGCAGTTGCCTCTTAAGCAATTGGTCGTGGGTTCGAATCCCACCTGGCCCTCCAAGTGAGACGCAAATAATTTTCCATATTAAAAATCCCTTTGATAAGGGATTTTTTGACGTTCGAAATTTTTTTGTAAAACGTGAAAATTTATTCGTAAATTAATCGTCATTCAAGCGGGATTCGAACCTTTTATTTGTCAATAAAGTGTTTGGTTCCTGTGTATAGGTTCCTAATTGATCATCAATTAGAACCAGCTTGCATAAAATCAATATGGGCAATGACTTTTTTGGAGAATTGAAAAGGTTATTTGTTTGACATATATACGATCCTTGAGTCATAATATAAGCAATTATATAAGGAGCTCTTGCTAATGGAAAATGAAAATAATTCAGGAGAAATCGCCCAAACCGAGCCAAAAAAGTCAAAGAAAATTATTATTTATATTATTTTAGGGGTTCTTCTGACTGCTGGCATTGCCAGTGGTGCAACATATTATTTGGTGGCTGGCAAAAAAGACAATAAAGAAGTTGCAAAGACAGATGATTTATCAAAGGTAACACCAAAGCCATCTACGACACCATCAGTAACTCCTAAGCCTGCGGACACAATAGAATATATTAAAAGCAATAATCATTATTGGGCCTTGGAATACGGGGTGGGTAATGTTCACATTAATTTATACGACAAGAAGGGAAATAAGCTTAAAGAATATGAACCAGTAGAGAGCCTTGATAATACTCAGCCAGTAAATGATAACTTATATGCCTTTAGTTACTCTGAGAAGTCTGTATTAAAATATACATCTGACGGCAAAGTAACAAAAATAACTTTACCAAATGTCGAGGTTAGCTCAAATTTCAAGGTCTTTCCGGATGAAACAAAAATTGCTTGGGTCAATTTAAATATCGGGGCTAATGGTGGTCCTATAAATTCAAGTTTAGGCATATACGATATGTCCGGTAAAGAAATAAGTGTTTTAACTAAGCAAACGAAACAAGATGGTGCTTTTAAGGTTTATGGTGTCTCTGAGAATAGTAAATACGTGTATTATAAAGAAGAATTATGGGGTAAGGGAGGATATATTTTATTTGGAAATGTTTACACTGAACCTCTTAAGAAAATTGATATAGATTCGAAAAAGATAACCGCGTTGACAAGTGTCAGTGAGGAGGGTTTTGACAGATTTGGACAAAACGATAATGAATTCTTTTTTGTGAATAATAAAACAGATGAAGTTGTCTGCAGAGATGACAATGGTGCGGTTAAATTTAGTATTAAAGCCCCCAAATTCTGGGAGAACCAAGGACAAGGCCATATAACCAGCGATGGAACCTATATATATTACTCGGTTGCTAAAAATAATCCCGAAGCTGAAGAAAGCAAAATAATAAAACAAGATATTAAAACCGGAAAATATGAAATCCTATCTGAATCTAGTGAAAAAGGATATGCTGGTCTTATTTTTGCGGACGGTTTTTACGATGCAGAAACCTTATTAGTTGAAAGCTCTCTAAACGTTAGCACAACTCTAACTCTTCTCAATATCGCAGATAAGACCAAAAGCCAGTTAATGAAATTATCTGGTTATTATATAAACAAATAGTATGGTGGGATCTGCCATATTGGTTAGTTTATTTAAATATCCTCATAAATCTATCAACCCATTCAAGCAAAAGTTCGATACAAAATTCACCTGGCCCTCCAGTTTTCGCTCCTTCGGAGCTACAAATGGCAAGCCATTTAACAAGTGGCTTATTTTTATGTTTAAATTTATGTTTAGGAAATAGCGAAAAATGTCCTTCCGTAGCTTTAGCGCCCGGGCCTTCGTAGCCACTACGGCGGAGTAGGCAAGAAGGACACTGCCCAGTTTGTAAATAATGTTTTGTGTAAGGCTCCAACCGGTAGACCAAGCGAAGCACTTTTTGAATTCGAGGATTTTTAAAACTTTCTTTTTTGTAAAATTGGCAGTCGATCAGTAATGATTTTACACACAGAAAACCTGTTATTTCTAAAGGAGGCGGGGGTATGTCTAAGTGCAGTAAGCTACCACCGACCCTTACGGTCGATGGCAGTTTACTTTTTGGGGGTTTTGATATCCCTGTTATAATCTTTAATATGAAGCGGGTTTTAATCAAAATTACCGGTATTGTTCAGGGCGTAGGTTTTAGACCAAAAGTTTTTAATTTGGCCAAAAAGTATAACCTCTCCGGCTTTGTTTTAAATAATTCAGCGGGTGTAGAAATGGAGGTGGAAGGTCGGTATGTCGAGGAGTTTATAGGAGAGCTAAAAAATAACCCACCAGATGTTTCTAAGATCGAGAGCTTTAAAGTTGAAGAGATAGGGTTTGCGGACGACAAGGAATTTCTGATAAAGGAGAGTGAAGAAACAGGAAGTAGGCAAAACATCTCTCCAGATTTGAGTATTTGTCCGGACTGTGAAAGGGAGCTTTTTGATCCAAAAGATCGGCGTTTCCGATATCCATTTATAAACTGCTATAACTGCGGGCCGCGTTTTACCATTATCAAAGCAATGCCATATGATCGAAAAAACACAACCATGATTGATTTTGAGATGTGTCCGAAGTGTGAGGCGGAATATAAAGACTTTTCTAATCGCCGTTTTCATGCCGAGCCCATTGCTTGCGCTAATTGCGGACCGAAATTAGAACTTGTCGATAGCAATGGCAGAGTTGTGGCCGGAGATCCTATCGCAAAAACTGTGCAACATATTTTGTCGGGCAAGATTGTGGCCATTAAGGGCCTGGGCGGTTTTCAACTAACCTGTGATGCTATAAATTCTAAAGCTATCAAAACCTTGAGGGACAGAAAGAATCGGCCGACTAAACCGTTGGCGTTGATGGTAAGGGACTTGAAAGTAGCCTCAAAATACATGAAGCTCAAAAAGGGTTCGACCCTCTCTTTAGAGGGTCGAACCCTTTTGGGAAAAGAGGCGCCAATTGTTCTTTTATCGAAAAGGAAGAGCGAAATTTCGGATCTTGTTGCGCCGAATCAACAAGACCTAGGGGTAATGTTGCCATATACTCCGCTTCATAAACTCATTTTTGAAAAACTAGAAATTCCTTTAGTTATGACTTCCGGTAACTTAAGCGGCCAGCCAATTATTACGGATAATAAAGAGGCCTTGGAGAAGTTGGCAAAAGTAGCGGATTATTTTTTGGTAAATAACAGGGGCATCTATTCCGGTTACGATGATTCGGTTGCGAAGGTAGTAAATGAAGAGGTGCAGTTAATAAGGATGGGTAGGGGATATGCGCCTAAGAAAATAACATTTAGCTCAGATTTGCCGCCAATGTTGGCTATCGGCGGGGATTTGAAAAATAGCTTTGCTTTAGCTTGCGGCAGCGAGGTTTATATGAGTCAGTATCTTGGGGATCTTCAAGGTTTTGATAATTTAAAAAGGTTTGAGGAAACGGTATGCCTATATCAAAATCTGTTCAAAATTAAACCTAAATATGTTATTCATGATTTGCACCCCGGCTATTTTTCAACTAAATGGGCTACAAAGCAGGGGGTAAAAACTATTGCAGTTGGGCATCATGAGAGTCATATTGCCAGCGTTATTGCCGAGCATCAAATAGAAGGAGAGGTGATTGGTATTGTGTTTGACGGTTTAGGATATGGCGAGGACGGTAAATTGTGGGGGGGCGAATTCTTCGCTGGTGACTTGAATGGCTTTGAAAGAGTGGGGCATTTTGATTGTTTTGCATTGCCGGGCGGCGATTTGGCTGCAAAAGAGCCATGGCGGGTAGCCGTCTCACTTTTAATTAAAGCTGGTGTTTCTGAACAAAAAATTAAGGTTTTGTTTTCGTACAAAGATTTTGGCAGTATAAAAAAGTTAATCGAACTAAAAATTAATTCGCCGCTAACCTCTAGCGTGGGTAGAATCTTTGACGCGGTTGCTGCTATTTTAGGCTTTGAGGGGCCGGTAACTTTTGAAGGTGAAGCAGCGATGTTTGTTGATTTTCTTGCAAGAGGGTCTAACCCTCGTACCCGAGGGTTAGACCCTCTGAGGAGTCAGAATTTTTATCCCTATGTGTTTAAAGACCGAACAATCAATTTAGACAAAATGTTTGTTCAAATTGTTATTGACTTAGAATTAGGGGTTAAAAAAGAAATTATTGCTGCAAAGTTTCAAAATACCATTATTATGATTATTTTAAGTCAAGCTGTTAAGATTGCTGCTAAGTATCAAATAAATACGGTTGCATTATCGGGCGGGGTATTCCAGAATAGTTTTATCTTAAGCGAGTCGGTTAAAAAATTAAGGGCAAAAGGTCTTAAAGTCTATTATAATAAAGAGGTTCCAATTAATGACGGCGGTTTAGCTTTGGGTCAGGTAGCTTTGTCGCGGCAGAGCTCCCTTTAGAGGGTTAGACCCTCATACCCGAGGGTCTAACCCTCTAAAGGGAGAAAACAATGTGTCTAGCGGTGCCGGGAAAAATAATTGAAATAAATAAAGATATGGCCATAGTTGATTTTAGTGGTGTTGAGACTAAGGTTGGTTTACATTTGATTGATAAGCCAAAGGTGGGTGATTGGGTTATTTCTCATGCCGGTATGGCAATCCATAAGATGACTGAAGTCCAGGTTCAGGATGTGTTTAGGGCGTTTAAAGGAGAAGTATAAAAGATTAAAATCAAAGCAAAGGGGAAGTATAAAAATAATTTCTAATTAACCTAATTTCTAATGACTAATCAAACCCCAATTAAAAAATGTCTAATGTCTAAAATAATCCTTTTTATTCCCTTTCCCTTGATGGGAGAGGGTAGGGGTGAGGGTGATTCTTGTAGTCATTCTGTCATTGGTCATTCTTTAGGTTAATTAGAACAATTAGGAATTAGACATTTGTTTTATGAGGTAAGAATATAATTATGGAATTATTACAACCAATCAATCAAAAAGCCAAACAACTTAAGCAGCCAATTAAAATCATGGAGGTTTGCGGTACCCACACTATGGCGATTGCCAAAAATGGGCTTAAAAGCTTATTGCCGGAAAATATCCAGCTAATTTCTGGGCCCGGATGTCCGGTCTGTGTTACCGATCAAAGCGATATTGAAAAGATTATTTATTTGTCTTTACTT